>CAZNND010000006.1:0-80751 GCA_964574365.1 uncultured Limnohabitans sp. | reverse complement strand
GGATCTGCAGAAGTACCATATGGTCTCCGAAAAGTATCTCCAGAGCTATCTCAACAAGTTTTGTTACAAGCTCAACAGAAGAAACTTTGGCAAAAAACTATTTGACAGGCTGGTTATTGCGAGCATTTCACCTAACTTGTATATAGACGGATAATTATAAAATCTTTTGCCACTAAGACACGAAGACACAAAAATGTTTTTGACTAGAACGGTGAACACAGAATTTTCTTGGTTGCTGATTTTTTTTTGAAACCACATAGGTACATAGAAGTACATAGTTTTGGCCTTATTCGCTCCCTATGTAAATCCTATGTGGCTATGTGGTTTTTATTTTTGAAACTATTCTCATTTGAGCGTCGTGGCAAAAAAAATCTTTTGACAATAAAACTCAAACTTATAATTCCTTCTGCGCCTTAGCGCCTTCGTGGCTAAAAAAAATCTTTTTCCTCCCCCCTTATTCTTCAAAATCAAATTTCCCACTCCAATCCACTACTTCATTCTCCAGGTAGTGGGGGTAAATCTTTCGGTGTTGCTTCTTTACCTCGGCAACCAAAGCCTCCCGGAATCCTTCCACATTTTCTCCCAGTCCTGCAGCCATAAAGACCGGCTTGATCCCGTTTTTCTTTTCGTAAAAGTCACTTAGGGCCTTGAAATCCACATAGCGGGTCTCCTGCATCTCGTGTTCACTGATATGCTGGGCCTCCTCCTCGGAAGGCATCTGCAACACTTGATCGATTTTGTTGAAAACCAAAAGGATCGGCTTGTCACCTGCTTTGATTTCCTGAAGGGTCTGTGTCACCACCGCAATATGATCCTCAAAGGCATGATGGGAAATATCCACCACATGCACCAGCAGATCGGCTTCCCGTATCTCATCCAAAGTGGACTTAAATGACTCGATCAAATGCGTCGGCAGCTTTCGGATAAATCCCACCGTATCGGAAAGCAAAAAAGGAATATGTTCCAAAACCACCTTTCTTACCGTAGAATCAACCGTCGCAAAGAGTTTGTTTTCTGCCAGAATATCTGTTTTCGTGATCAGGTTCATCAGCGTGGATTTGCCCACGTTGGTATATCCCACCAAGGCAACCCGAACAATTCCTTTCCGTCCTTTTCTTTGCGTAAGTCCTTGTTTTTCAATATCCTGCAGTTTATCCTTCAGTAAGGCTATTTTGTTGCGGATATCCCGCTTATCGGTTTCGATTTCCTTTTCCCCTGCACCTCCACGTGTGCCAGTTCCTCCTCTTTGTCGCTCCAAGTGAGTCCACATCCGGGTCAGTCTTGGAAGCAGGTATTGGAATCTTGCCAGTTCAACCTGGGTTTTGGCCTGGGCTGTTTGGGCGCGTTGAAGAAAAATATCCAAAATCAAGAGCGAACGATCGTAAATTTTCACTTTGAGTTCATTCTCCAGATTTCGCATTTGCGAAGGACTAAGGTCATCGTCAAAGATGACCATATCCACCCCAAAATGCTCGACATAGGCATGAATCTCCTCCAGCTTTCCTTTGCCAACAAAGGTTCGTATATCGGGCTTATCCATTTTTTGGGTAAACCGATAAACCGTCTTTGCACCGAGCGTCTCCGTCAAAAAAGCGAGTTCATCCAGATGCTCCTCCACTTCCTGATCTCCCTGATGCTGACGAATCAAGGTAACCAAAACTGCCGTTTCGGTTTTTTCTGCTGTTTCATGAAGTTTTTGGAGTTTTCTTGAAATTTTACTCATGGCTTGGCGAAATTTTTAAAGCAAAAACGAAAGTATCAGATTGTTATTTAGGGTTAAAAAAGATATGGGACTTTTCCCGATGGCTGATTTTCAGGACTATTTCTGCAAAATTGGCCATAATTCCCGAGAATAGATTAGGATACTCGCCTATTCAGTGGTTATTTTGCATAAAATTCCGAACTTAGGCCAAAATGGCAGAATTAAAAACGACGACACTACCCGGTGTAATTGAGATTTTTCCAAAAGTTTTTTCTGACAATAGGGGGTATTTTTTTGAGTCCTTTCGTCAGGATTGGCTGGAAAAATTGGGTATAACAGTAGATTGGGTGCAAGACAATCAAAGTTTTTCACAAAAAGGCACCATACGGGGCATTCACTTTCAAAAAGCTCCCTTTGCACAGGCGAAATTAGTTCGTGTATTATTAGGCAAGGTTCTCGACGTGGCAGTGGATTTGAGAAAAGGGTCTCCAACTTTCGGAAAATCCTATTGTACCATTTTGGATTGTGAAAAAAACAATTTGCTATATATTCCAGAAGGTTTTGGACATGGGTTTTCGGTTCTTGAGGACGCCATTTTCGTCTATAAATGTTCGAATTACTACAATAAATCTTCAGAAGGGGGAGTTCTTTGGTCAGATCCTGAGTTAGCAATATACTGGATGGTAGATCAACCGATCATTTCGGAAAAGGATAAAGTTTGCCCGACATTAAAGGAATTCAAAAATCAAACTGGAGGAGGCTTGTAATGGGTTGGTTAGAATTTTTTAAGAAAAAGCCGGAGGAAGTGGAGCTTTTGGATCTTTCCTGGTTGCAGGTGGATATGCACTCTCACCTGATTCCTGGAATCGATGATGGATCAAAAACCATGGGGGAATCGCTTGAACTCTTGACCAGACTTTCAAATCTTGGATTGAGGAAGATCATCACCACACCCCACATTATGTCAGAGTATTACCGGAATACTCCTGAAACTATCTTAAAAGGTCTTGTAGAGCTCAGGAAGTCACTCAAGTCTCTCGGTCTCAACATCGAGGTACAAGCAGCGGCGGAGTATTACATGGATGAGATTTTTTTGGAAAAAATTAAGGGCGGTGAGCAGTTACTTACTTTTGGAAAAGGCTTCATTCTTGTAGAAACGGGTTTTATCAATAAACCACAAATGTTTTTGGATATTATTTTTAATTTGGAAACCATGGGTTATCGACCTGTATTGGCACATCCAGAACGTTACCAATACCTGATTACTGACAAGAGGTTGCTGGAAGAATTGATAGAACGGAAGCTTTTATTCCAAGTAAATCTCCTCTCTTTTACCGGCTTTTATTCCAAACAAGTCAAAGACCTTTCAGAGATGCTTTTGGAAAGAAATCTGATCGCATTCTTAGGCACTGATTGCCACAACACTAGGTATTTGGATATGCTGGAAACTCTTCCCAAAAATGTGAAGAGCTACGAAAAAATGAAAAATCTCCAGCTGATCAACCATAATCTTTAATTCTGCCAATGAACATATTAATCACTGGAATCACTGGTTATTTTGGGAGTCAACTTGCCCGTGAATTCAGCGAATTGGGGCGAATTCACGGAATAAAAAGAGCCTCCTCCTCAACAGAATTGTTGCAAGGGGTAGAATTTCCGATCAAGTGGTTTGAAGGGGATATCCTAAACATTGATTCCTTAGTGGCTGCAATGGCCGACATAGACTTAGTCATACATGCTGCCGGCTTGGTTTCTTTTGATCCCAAGAAAGAAGAAAATCTCTACCAGATCAATAGTCATGGAACTGCAAACGTGGTAAACGCCATGTTATCTTCGGGTTTGAAACGGTTGGTCTATGTAAGTTCCGTGGCTGCCTTTGGTCATTGCGCTGAGGTTGATCACTTTGATGAGGATTTTAAATGGATTGACTCCTCCATGAATACAGATTATGCGCTTTCCAAATATTGGGCTGAACTTGAAGTATGGAGAGGTGAGCAAGAGGGTTTGGAAATTCTGATTGTCAATCCATCCATTCTCTTAGGAAAAGCAGCGTATGGGAAAAGCAGTGCTTCAATTTATAGACTGGCCACAAGTAGCAATCCTTTTTTTCCAAAAGGGAATCTTAACTACATTGATATCCGAGATGCTGCCCAACTAACCAAACTGCTTGTTGAAAAAAATGCCTGGGGGGAACGTTTTATTTTAAACAAAGAGAGCAAACCCTACAAAGATTTTATTGCAGCAGTGGCAAAAAGCTTCGGAACCCATTCGCCTAAACTTCCCCTTTTTGACTGGATAGTTCAACTTGTTTTTCCCTTCTTTCGATTACTTAAACTATTGGGTTTTTCTAAAACCCTGATATCCAAAAAGGTAATACTTTCTACACAAAAAAGAATTTATTATTCAAATTCAAAGATTCATTCCCATTTAAGATTCAATTACCGTACTTTAGAGGAAACCTTGACTTGGGCAGCAAGCAGTTAACATGCTTTCATTCTGAAAAGATTGAGCTCAAGCAAATGCTTGTTTTGGGTGTTATCTCAAAAAATCTGAAAAATATTTTTCAGTCTTACTAAAATTTGAACAAGTGAAGTGTCAGGATACTTAAATAATTGGTATTTTAAAAAAACCTTAAATTATCGAATGACCGAAGATCATGATCAGGACTGGGAAGAGGACAAAAAGCTTGTAGAGCGGTTTGAAGATTCCCTGAAGTCCAACCTAGACCTGTATTTCGAAGAAGAAGAACTGGAGGATATCGTCCGGTTTTACTTTGAACAGCAAAAGTTCCTTAAAGCTTTGAGGGCTTCTGAGTATGCGTTGGAAAAATTTCCTTTTTCTGTTGAAATCAGGTTATTAAAAGCCCAATGCCTAATTTTCAACGATGAGCTAGAGGAGGGATTGGATATTTTGGAGCACTTGAACAATCTGTCTCCAAACAATGAGGAGATTATTCTTGCATTGAGCAACGCCTTTATTATAGCTGGAAACTTTCAGGAAGGGATAGACCTTTTGGAAGCCTATTTGCCAATGGCTGAGGATAAGGCGGAAGTTTATTATTCTTTGGGGAATCTTTATCGTGCAAAAGGGGAGAATCACAAAGCCAGTGACTATTTTAAAGAGGCGGTCAAAAATCGGATCAACCATGAGGATGCGCTTTTCCAGTTGGCCATGATCACAGAGGAAGAGGGTTCTTTTGATGAAATTCTGGAATTTTACCAGGAATTCATTGATCAAGACCCCTACTCGGCAGGTGCTTGGTATAATTTAGGCGTTGTGTACAACAGGCTGGGGAAATTCGAAGAAGCGATCAAAGCCTATGAATATGCGCTTTTGATTGATGATTCATTCGCTTCTGCCTATTTCAATATGGGCAACTCATTGATGAATACCCATCAGTACGAAGCGGCCCTGGAAGCATATCAAAATACCATCAATTGTGAAGGAGCCAATGCCGAAAACTGTTGTTACATGGGGGCTGCTTATGAAAAACTGGGTAAAATTGACGATGCCTTCATCTATTTTAAGAAATCTGCCAAACTGGATGAAGAATATGATGATGCATGGTTTGGACTGGGCATGTGCATGCTCAAAAAGGACAAATACTTTGAGGCGATTCACTATTTTAGAAAAGCGATTAACCTGGACAAGGAGAATGCCAATTATTGGGTAGGACTTGCAGATGCTGAATTTAATTTAGGTAATTTACAGGCTAGTTCGGAAGCCTATGAGGAAGCCATTAATCTCGAATCCGGGATTATGGAGACTTATGTGAATCTTTCTTTGATTTATTTTGAACAAAATCGATTTGAAGAAGCCATAGATGTAATCACAGAGGGCATAGAAGAACTACCTGAAGAAGCTGAATTATATTATCGCTCTGTAGTCTATCTCATAAGAATAGGGAAATACAAAGATGCCTTCACTTATTTAGAAAATGCTTTAACTTTGGACTTCGATCGGCATACCATTTTGTATGAGTTGATGCCCGAGTTGAAAAAACAAAAGGCTATTTACAAGATCATAGAACAATTCCGGGATAACAAATTCCTCCCTTAACCAATAACACCTGCCTAATGAATTACGAGCTGAAGAATCTCCCTGTACGGACTGAAAAGCCTCGTAGCACGGGATTTACTATGGCAATGGACAAAGGTCTCAGCCTAAGAGAAACCGAAGATTTTGTAGAAAGTTGCTCAGATTTTGTGGATATCGTCAAATTGGGTTGGGCCACCTCTTTTGTTACCAAAAAGCTGACTGAAAAAATTTCGGCTTATAGAAATGCAGGCATTCCGGTTTATTTCGGGGGTACTCTTTTTGAAGCATTTATCGTAAGAGGTCAATTCGATGACTATAGAAAAGTTCTGGACACGTATGGTTTAGAATATGCAGAAGTTTCCGATGGCTCCATTTCTCTTAACCATGAAAGAAAGTGTGAGTATATTCGTACGCTTGCTCAACAGGTGACCGTCCTGTCAGAAGTTGGATCAAAAGATGCTGCCAAGATTATTCCCCCTTACAAATGGATAGAGCAAATGCAAACCGAACTGAATGCAGGAGCCTGGAAAGTGATTGGTGAAGCGCGCGAAGGTGGGAACGTCGGTCTTTTCCGGGATTCAGGCGAAGTTCGTCAAGGTCTTGTGGAAGAAATTCTTACCCAGGTTCCAGAGGAACGAATTATTTGGGAGGCCCCACAGAAATCGCAGCAGGTATGGTTTATCAAACTTTTAGGGGCAAATGTAAATCTAGGAAATATAAGCCCCTCAGAAGTGATCCCGCTGGAAACCATTCGCTTAGGGCTACGAGGAGACACCTTTGATCACTTTCTTGGAGAAATAAAACTTTAATCTTTCGCATAACCTTCAAGGCTGGTCGTTTATCGGTCAGCCTTTTTCTGTATGAATACCTTAAAAAAATACCTACTCACCTACCTGAAGGGCATGTCCATGGGAGCGGCGGACATAGTTCCCGGCGTCTCGGGTGGTTCCATCGCTCTGATCGCCGGAATCTATCAGGAATTGTTGGGCAGCATCAATGCCTTTAAACTGCAAAACCTAAAACTCCTTACCAAATTCAAGTTTTTGGAATTTTATAAGGCAGTCAATGGATCCTTTTTGCTAAGTCTTCTTTTGGGAATCATGACGAGCATCTTTTTGCTCTCAAGTTTTATCACTTACCTGATGAACAACCATCCGATTCCACTCTGGTCATTTTTTACAGGATTGATTTTGATCAGCGCATTTTTAATTCTCAAAGAAATAAAACGATGGGATCTAGGGGTGATTTTGGCTGTCTTCATAGGCACAGCTATTGCCTGGTGGGTAACAAATCTTCCGCCCACGACGACACCCGACGCCATCTGGTTCACATTTATTTCCGGTGCTATTGCCATCTGTGCCATGATTCTCCCGGGAATCAGCGGTAGTTTTATTCTGTTGATCCTAGGGCAATACGAACCGATTCTTCAAGCTGTAAGTGACCGTAATTTTTTAAAACTCTTCGTTTTTGCAATCGGATGTGCTGCCGGTATTCTTTCCTTCAGCAGGGTGGTCTCATGGCTTTTCAAAAAATATCATGCCACGACTATTGGTTTGCTCTCAGGGTTTATGCTTGGATCTGTAAATGAGCTTTGGCCGTGGAAAATCGTGACCGCCTGGAGAACTTCCTCCAGTGGGGAGCAAAAACCTTTTCTCGATGAGAATATCCTTCCCATGGATTATTTGACAGCAGTAGGAAAGGAACCTCAACTATTTCATGCATTTTTGGCATTCGCTTTTGGAATAATGCTCGTTCTCGGTATCGAATGGTTTGCCACCAAACTTTTAAAATCATGAGAAAATTTGGATTAATCGGCTATCCCTTGAGTCATTCCTTCTCGAAAAAGTACTTCAGTGCAAAGTTTGAACGGGAAGAAATTGAAAATTGTCAATTTGACCTCTATGAAATCCCCAAAATCAGTGATTTCCCGCAGGTTTTAAATGAAAATCCGGAATTGGAAGGAATGGCAGTGACCATCCCATACAAAGAACAAGTGATTCCATTTTTGGATGAACTTGATCCCGCCTGTGAATCTATTGGTGCTGTGAATTGCATTCGGATTACATCAGGAAAGAAAACTGGATTTAATACCGATTACATGGGTTTCAGAAATTCCCTTCAGCATTGGCTAGGTGAGGTTATTCCAAATGCTTTGGTTCTGGGTACTGGTGGAGCATCCAAAGCAGTGAAACAGGCGCTCAAAGATCTTGGTGTTCCCTTTCTCTCTGTCTCCAGGTCAAAAGATAAACAGCAGATTACCTATCAAGATTTAAAGGAAAATTCAAGGTATTTAAGCGAGTATCCTCTTATTATCAATACCACTCCGCTAGGCACCTACCCCAAAGTCGAGGGGCTTCCGGATATTCCACTCGATCAGCTGAATTCGATTCACCTGGTTTATGACTTGGTATATAATCCTGCAATAACCCAATTGATGAAAGCCTGTATGGATAGGGGCGGTAAAGTGAAAAACGGGCAGGATATGCTTGAACTTCAGGCGGAAGCAGCTTGGAAAATTTGGAATTCTTGAGTGATTTTAAATGTCAGGATGAGAATTTCTCATAACGTTTTCCTTTTTTTAATCAATTAAATTTTGTCTGATTGCATTTTTAAAAACACCATTTTACATAACCTATCATGCAACAAAGCGAACCTATCCGTTGTCCCTGGTGCTTGGGCTTTCCAGAATACATGACCTACCATGACCAAGAATGGGGAGTTCCTGTCTATGAGGATGTGATTCACTTTGAATTTTTAGTACTGGAAAGTGCACAAGCTGGGCTTAGTTGGGCTACTGTGTTGAAAAAACGGGAGGCGTACCGCAAGGCATTTGCTGATTTTGATTACCGACTGGTGGCGGAGTTTACGGAAGGCGATGTGCAAGAATTGCTTATGAACAAAGGTATCATCCGAAATGAGCAAAAAATACGTGCTGCAATCAACAATGCCCAGCGGTTTATGGAGGTTCAACAGGAATTTGGTTCCTTTTCCTCCTATATCTGGCAATTTGTAGGGGGGAAACCAAAGATTAATTCAATCCCTTTCCCAAATGCCCTGCCCGCAACTTCCATAGCATCTGATCTTTTAGCAAAAGACCTCAAAAAAAGGGGATTTAAATTTTTGGGAAGCACCATCATGTATGCCCATATGCAAGCGACGGGCTTGATAAATGATCATTTGGATACCTGCTTCAGAAAAAATTTCCCTCAAATTGCGGAGGTTCAGAGCCAGGATTAGTCTAATGGATAGTCCTTTCAAAGGAATTCTAGGTCTGAACCAATAGATCGAAAGGCTAAAATCCAGAAAAAATAAAATTCAAATGATCTAAAATGCTTCATTTGGTTATCGGATTCATTTTAGAGATTGAAATCAAGACTTACGATTGTTCTCTTAGTCCCTACTTTGTCACAATTGAAAATATAAGGCACAATAGCAATTTCAATGTTCCCTACAGATTTTTTGCCTCCTATGATATTAGTGTGAGAAAATCAAATAAAATTTGTGCTAATCCTCCTTCGACGGACAAGTATGTCGGAAAAAGGTTATTGGCAGGCTCTACTTATGTTGTACTTATTTTAATTCCTTACGTTCAAGTGTAAAACCGATCAGATTTTTACCAGGTCATCAGAATCTGACAAAGTAGGATTAGTCACTTTTTTATTTCAACAGACCTGAAATTTTGATGTTTTTAGGCTTTAAGAAAAGTACTTTTTGGGTTGTTTCAATAGCATAGTGGTCCAGCTTTCCAGTGGATTGATTCATGTAGAACTCTCCCGAGGTGGAATAGAAAAAGAACATATTTTCCTCTTTCATTTTGAAGGAAATGGAAGCTGGATAGTTCTGAAAATACCGGATGGCAATTTCTTTGACTTTTCCTTGGGAATCAGGCAACAACTTGTGGATCAAGTAATCTGATTTCGTTTCAGTAGAATAGGAAAGGGATAGAGAAGGGATATTGATATCTGCCCGGTAAAAATAATCCAACTCTTCCTTCCAATCCTGGATGGTGTAGGTTACTTCCTCCGTTCGTTCTTCACCATTAATTCGCGAAGTTTTTAATACGCTTGTACTGTCGAGCTTCCCTAATTCAAGATCCAAAAAACCCTTTATATCAAAATAGGGTAGTTTTTCTAGTTTATCTTTTTCACTGGAAGTAACGCAGGAAAAGGCTGCCCCAAGGAACAGCCAAAGAAAAGCTGTTTTAAAGAATCTCATGAATTTAAAAGGATTTCCCCCGTCATTTCAGTTGGTATAGAAATTCCCATAAGATGGAGAATGGTGGGTGCCAAATCTCCCAGTTTCCCGTCTTTAACTGGAATTCTATCTTTCTCGTCAATCAAGATAAACGGCACTAAATTGGTTGTATGTGCCGTATTGGGCGTACCGTCTTCATTGATCATGACGTCAGAGTTTCCATGGTCTGCGATTAAGATCACGGTATAGCCACTATCAAGCGCGGTGGATACAACACTTTGAGCGCAGGTATCTACGGCTTCGCATGCTTTTACTGCGGCGTCAAAATCTCCTGTATGCCCCACCATATCGGCATTGGCAAAATTAAGGCAAATGAAATCTGAGCTTTTCTTCTTTAGTTCTGGGTTAATTTTTGCGACGATTTCAAAGGCACTCATTTCTGGTTTTAGATCGTAGGTAGCCACTTTGGGAGAGGGACATAAAATTCTACTTTCTCCTTCAAATTCCTTTTCCCGACCACCAGAAAAAAAGAAGGTGACGTGGGGGTATTTCTCGGTTTCAGCAATCCGGATTTGCTTTTTGCCTGCCGCTTCCAAAACCTGCCCTAAGGTCATGTTCAAATTGTCTTTTTCAAATAGAACTTGAATCCCCTTGAATGTATCATCGTAATTGGTGAACGTGATATAGTCTAGGTTAAGTTTTTTCATTTTGTAATCTTCAAAATCTCGCTGGGTCAATACCTGCGTTATTTCCCGACCTCGATCAGTTCGGAAGTTGAAACAAACTACCAAATCACCTTCTTCTATCACAGCAATAGGTTTGTTATTTGAGCCTGCCTGTATAATAGGGCGGATAAATTCGTCTGTTACGTTATTGTCATACGATTTTTTAATAGAAGCTAAAATATCTTTTGAGCGTTCTCCTTCTCCAGATACCATGGCATCATAGGCGAGCTTCACACGTTCCCAGCGGTTATCACGATCCATCGCATAATACCTTCCAATTACTGAGGCAATTTTACCAGCTGAAGATTTAAGATAGTCCTGAAGATCAGACAGATAGTTTATTCCTCCTTTTGGATCGGTGTCCCGGCCATCAGTAAAGGCATGGATGAATACTTTCTCCATGCCATGATGCTTGGCAGCATCACATAGCCCTTTTAAGTGATCAATATGTGCATGAACTCCCCCATCGGAAACTAAACCGATAAAGTGTGCTTTTTTTCCGGCAAATTTAGTTTTTTCGAAAGCAGCCGCCAACACTGGATGCGAATTCAGTTCCCCGTGCTTTACCGCCTGATTTATTTTAACCAAATCCTGATAGACAACTCTACCCGCGCCAATATTCATATGGCCCACTTCAGAATTACCCATCTGCCCTTCTGGAAGTCCGACAGAAAGCCCTGAGGCTTCCAATCGAGAATGGGGATACTTACTATACAGGCTATCAACAAAAGGAGTTTTAGCCTTATTGATCGCAGAAACTTCCGGATTGGTTGCTATACCCCATCCGTCTAAAATCATTAGTAAAACACGTTTATTCATGGCACAAATATATCACAATTGGATACATTGTTTTGCTTTAGCGATTGAAACCAAATGTCTTTAAAAACTATTTTGTTTTTAAAAAGATTAGTTAACATCACAAACTGGTCTGAAATTTGTGTATTTATTAGAATGATTTGTTTTTTTATTAGCCTTATCTTATGGATGGTACCTTTTGTGGATCAAGAAAACAGCTCCCGTATCACTCCAATAATTTCTGCCATACAGGGAGGTTCAAGCAGTGAGCTTGCCAGGCATTTAAACGAAAGTATTGCCCTAAATATCAGCGGAAAACAAGGAGATTATTCCAAAACACAGGCTGAAATTGTATTAAAAGACTTTTTCAAAAAATATCCCCCACTTGAGTTTTCTCTAGTTTTCAAAAATGAAAACCACAATAACATAAGTTCTTATATAGGGAAATACTCTTCAGGTAAAGATAATTTTCAAATTTTTATCAAAATTTCCCATTCAAATAGCAGCTTTTTAATCTACAGCCTTGATTTTATTAAAAGCTGATTACTCAAAAATTTTTGCACATTCCTGTTCAATTTAGTTATTTTCAAGCGATGAAACCAGCTTATTTAACTGCTGAGGCTCTACAGCATTTTATCCAATCGGCTCTTATAGAAGATATTGGGTCTGGTGATTTTTCTTCACTGGCATCAATTCCGGAAGGAAAGCAAGGAAATGCTAAACTCATCATAAAAGATGAAGGCGTACTTGCCGGGGTGGAATTGGCAGGGCTGATTTTTAATGCTGTTGATTCTTTGCTTCACATAGAATTCTTAAAAAAAGATGGGGATTACGTCAATTCGGGTGAAATAGGTTTTTACGTCTCTGGCTCAGCTGTCTCGATTTTATCTGCCGAACGCTTAGTCCTCAATTGTATTCAGCGAATGAGTGCAATTTCTACCAAAACATACCGGCTAAGCAATCTTATTGCCCATACCAAAGCAAAATTGATGGATACCCGAAAAACTACACCAAATTTTCGGTTAATGGAAAAATGGGCAGTTCATATCGGAGGTGGTGTGAATCACCGTTTTGCCTTGTATGATATGGTGATGTTGAAGGATAACCATGTGGATTTTGCGGGTGGAATTCCTGAAGCAATTTTTCGAACGAAGAAATACCTTGAGGAAAAAGGACTGAACCTAAAAATCGAAATCGAAACGCGCAACTTGAAAGAAGTCAGTCAAGTCATGGAAGTGGGTGGCGTTGATTACATCATGCTCGATAACATGGACTTTGAGACCATGCGGGAAGCAGTAAGATTGATCGACGGTCGATATAGCACCGAAGCCTCAGGAGGGATTACAGAAGAAACTCTCGTAGCAGTGGCTGAATGCGGGGTTGATTTTATTTCTATGGGCGCTTTAACGCATACTGTAAGTAGCTTGGACATCAGCCTTAAGGCTTTTTAATTGAAAAAAAATCCAGATTTCGCTTAATTCCAGAAAATTTGGTTCGCTTTACGGCAGATTTGTCAAAGACTCGTTTAAACGTTTCTTCTGTCAATTCTGTCCATTCCCGGTTGGTGAATTGGGAAAGTTCAGTGTTTGGTCGGAAAGAAGGTTCTTGATGCGGTCGAGAAAAACGGTTCCATGGACAAACATCCTGACAAATATCACAGCCAAAAACCCAATTTTCCATTTTTCCGGCAAATTCATCCGGAATAGCTTCTTTTAACTCAATCGTCAAATAGGAAACGCACTTGGATGCATCAATAACTTCGGGCTGTACAATCGCATCTGTCGGGCAGGCATCAATGCAGGCTGTACAGGTGCCACAGTAGTCTTTTGCCAAGGGCGTATCCGGTGTAGCTTCCAAGTCAATGATTAGTTCAGCTAAAAAGAAAAAACTACCCATTTGACGATTGAGGAGAAGACTATTTTTCCCAATCCAGCCCAAACCACTACGCTGTGCCCATTGCCTCTCCATGACCGGCGCCGAATCCACAAAAGTACGACCGTTGATTTCTCCGATTTCTTCTCGTAATACTTCCAAAAATTCAGTCAGCTTAATGCGAATTACATCATGGTAATCTGCTCCGTAAGCATATTTCGCTAGTTTGAAATCATCAGACTGTTGGGGAAGCTGCTGCTCAGGGTAGTAATTGTAGATCAGTGATACAATGGTTTTCGCACCTTCCACAAGTTTAGTGGGGTCGAGTCGCTTTTCAAAGTTATTGGCCAGGTAGGCCATTTTTCCCTGATAGTTCCGATTCAGCCATTCTTCCAAGTGAGGGGCCTCCGATTCCAAAAACTCCGCCTTGGCAATCCCACAAAAGTCAAATCCCAATCGCTTGGCGGTGGATTTGAGAAGTTGAGCGTATTTTTCAGCAGGGGTCATAAGAACCGAAAAGTAGCTCAAATCATTTTAATGAGGAAATTGAAAACATCTAGAAAAAGACACGTATATTTACAACTAACACGTATGCCCATGAAAACAAAACTAACCTTGACCATCAAAAAAGAAATTGTTGAGAAGGCCAAGAGGAAAGCATCAAGTCAGGGAATTTCCCTATCCAAGATGATTGAGGATATTTTCGAAAAAGAAGAGCCAGGATTGGAAAAAACACCGGAACAACTTGCTGCCGCAAAATTTCTGGAAAGACTTAAGAAAGAGACTCCCATTAAAGCACTGGATAAGTCAGACAAGGAATTAGTACGAGAGCATCGAGATAAAAAATATGTTTAGGATTTTTTTGGACACCAATGTTGCGCTCGATTTGATTGCAAATAGGGCTCCTTTTGTTCAGGAAGTTCTTCCTTTTTTAGCGCTTGTGAAAAACGGGGATGCCCGTCTTTTTATTTCTGAAGTTTCAATCGGAACGATCGTTTATATGTCTTTTGATCGCCTAAAGCTGGATAATGCCCAAGAAAAATTTATTCAATTCTTTGATTTTTGCCAAGTGGTCTCAGGAGGAAAGGAGGCTTTCTTGAATTCTTTAAATTCAGATTTCCAAGATAAAGAAGATGGTATTCAGTATTTTACAGCAATCGAAAACCAGATGGACTTTTTCATAACAAGGGATAAAAATGGTTTTAAAAGAGCTGAAGGGAAAGTTCCAATCCTTACCCCAAAAGAATTCTTTAGGAATTGATTAATTCTGCTCTTTCCCCAAATCCTCCCGATCCTAATACCACTACCCCTCAAAGGCTTCCTCAAAAGTAAAAGGCGTAGCCAGCACCGACCAGAAAATCCATTAAACCAAAATGACCCAGCAAAAAATCTCCCAAGTCAGAAACTGAGATATGTACAACCGATCATTCCAGATTCAAAAATATTGGCTGAATGTTGATGATAATTTCCTTCCACCTGATTCTTGAAAAGTTGATTTTTTACCCGATTAGGCTCTTCCTATGGAACCAAAACAATTCTAGAGTAGTAAACCAGTAAAACTCCGGTAATGGCATGATTAAGCACCACTTTTTCAAAAAAAGGCGGGTAGAAAGGATTGGATCAGGCTGACTTTAAATGTTTTAACACTTCCGAGCTTTCTTTCAAAGGAGTAATCAAGAATTTACCTAGATTCGTGGACAACCTGATTTTTTCATTCCCAAACAAACTTCCTTGTATCGAAATAGAGGAAATATCCTCTAGCAAAATGGTATCAAAGTGCTGATCGGCAGAATGATTAAATCTATGGGGTTTAAACACTAAACTATCGTCTGTTATAAAAATTTTACCCCCCTTTTTATTGATAAATTCCCCTAACTCAACATAACACTCAAATTTTGAATCCGGAATTATGGTGTGTTTTAGGCCTTTTTCTATTTCTTCAACCATAAAAAAAGTTGTCTTTTTTACAATCAGAAAATAGAGGTATGCACCCACAAAGGAACCCACTAAGGAACCAATTAGGGCAGCGCTGAACGAGGAATCACGCAAATACATGCTCATGGGGAAAAAAATCACCAGCCAAAAAACCCCCATACCAACGGAAGCTCTTTTAATCTTTTTGGTAAGGTTTGCTCTCTCTTTTTCAGTCATAATACTAAAAATAAGGAACGCTATTGAAAAATCAAGGTTGAAAGCGGCTTGCCTTTTGACATTTTCATCCGTTTCTTCTCAAATCCTCCCGATCCTGATACCACTGCTCCTCAAACGTCTCCTCAATCTTTACTGGAGCGGCCAATACCGCCCACACCATCCATAAAATCAAAAACGGCCCCGCCAAAAATATCCCCCAAATCAGCACCTGAGCGATATTGAATTGGATCAAGGTTACAAAAAGGATCAATACCCCTGTCACGATTCCTACAGCGCTGTGATAGTTTTTCATCTTTTCCTTAGAATTTGTAAGGATTGCTAAACTCACAAGCCTCCCAATTTGTTACCCCTCCAACATATCTTATTTCCTGATTCAGTCATTTCTTTGGAATCTTACATCTTTATACCAAATACCTCATTCTTTATACTTGGTTCTTGGTACTTGATACCTAATACTAGATACTTAATTCTAAATTCTTGCTTCTTGAGTCTTGCTTCTAACTCTCTGCTATGAAAGGCTTTCGATTTTCCCAATACGTACCACCCCTAGATCCGGAGAAAAATGCCTTCGATAACCTGCTGAACATTTTTCTTCAGCTTGTCACGATGACCGGGGGAGATGTGGCCGAAGCGCTCAGTTGGCTGACCAATCTAGACAAGCGCTACAACCTCACCAATCCGAATTACGGGATAGGCGACTTTATCGAAGATCTCAAATCCAAAGGCTACCTGACTGAAGAAAACCAAAAAGGCGAATTTAAAATAACTGGAAAAGCAGAGCAAACAATCAGGAAATCCGCCCTTGAGGAAATCTTCGGCAAACTCAAACGAGGCAAATCCGGGCAACATAAAACCACTCATTCCGGTCAAGGAGAGGAGCGAGGCACTGACCGTAGGGCTTATGAATTTGGAGACAACTTAGACCAAATCGCACTGACAGACTCACTTAGAAACGCACAAGCCAACCACGGAATTTCGGGAGATTATTTGCTGACTGAGGATGACTTGGAGGTGGTGGAAAATGAATTCCGCTCCCAAACCTCCACCGTGCTGATGATCGATATTTCCCACTCCATGATCCTTTATGGGGAGGACAGAATCACCCCGGCGAAAAAGGTGGCCATGGCTTTAGCCGAACTGATCAAAACCCGGTATCCTAAGGACACCTTGGATATTATCGTCTTCGGAAATGATGCTTGGCAGATCGAAATCAAGGATTTGCCCTACCTTCAAGTTGGTCCTTACCACACCAACACCGTTGCAGGATTGGAGTTAGCCATGGATTTGCTGAGAAGAAGAAAAAATCCGAATAAGCAGATATTTATGATCACCGACGGAAAACCTACATGCCTCAAAGTCGGAATCAAATATTACAAAAATGCCTTTGGCATCGACAGCAAAATCCTGGCAGAAACCCTCAAGCTCGCTGCCCAATGCCGCAAACTTAAAATTCCCGTGACGACTTTTATGATCGCCTCGGATCCCTATCTCAAAGAATTTGTAAAAGAGTTTACCAAAGTCAACAACGGAAATGCCTACTACAGCAGCCTGAAGGGACTTGGGGATCTCATTTTTGAAGATTATAGACGTAACCGAACCAAACGCTTCTAAGCATGGACTACCACCAACTTACCACACACCAACTTTTGCAGATTAAAACTTTGGGACAGCTCAAAGTCTCGGGATATATCCCAAAATCCATTAAGGAAGAACTTCGGGATAACCTGATCAAAAAGATCAAATCCAAAGAAAATGTCTTCGACGGGATTTGGGGATATGAGGATACAGTCATTCCCGATATCGAGCGCGCTATTCTTTCCCGCCACAACATCAACTTACTGGGACTTCGCGGACAGGCCAAAACCAGAATCGCACGGATGATGACGCATCTATTGGATGAATATGTACCTGTAGTGGTAGGCTCGGAACTCAATGATGACCCGATGCATCCGCTTTCCTCTTTTGCGAAAAACCTGATCGAAGAAAAAGGGGACAATACGCCTATCACCTGGCTTCACCGAGAAGACCGGTACGCAGAAAAATTAGCTACACCGGATGTGTCCGTAGCAGATCTTATTGGCGACGTGGATCCGATCAAAGCTGCCACGATGAAACTCAGCTATAATGACGAGCGGGTGATTCACTACGGACTGGTGCCACGTTCCCATCGGTGCATTTTTGTCATCAACGAATTGCCCGACTTACAGGCAAGAATCCAAGTAGCCTTATTCAATATTTTGCAGGAAGGAGATATTCAAATTCGGGGATTCAAGTTGAGATTACCGCTAGATATCCAGTTTGTATTCACGGCAAACCCAGAGGACTACACCAATCGAGGCAGCATCGTGACTCCACTCAAGGACAGAATCGAAAGCCAGATCATCACGCACTATCCCAAATCCATCGAGATCGGCAAAAAAATTACCGCTCAGGAAGCCAACATGGCCGGCAAGCCAGTGGATCATATCCATGTGCCCGAGCTAATGAAAGACCTCATTGAGCAAATCGCCATCGAGGCTCGAGGTTCCGAGTTTGTGGATGAGAAAAGCGGAGTATCGGCCCGCTTGACCATTTCTGCCTATGAAAACCTGATTTCTGCTGCAGAAAGAAGGTTGTATATTAATGGAGAAAGCAACACAGTGGTCCGAATTGCAGACTTGATCGGCGTGATTCCAGCGATTACCGGTAAGGTTGAGTTAGTCTATGAGGGTGAGCAGGAAGGTGCCGGATTGGTCGCCTATAACCTGATCGGGAAGGCCATCCGAACCCAGTTTGTGAACTACTTTCCATCCCCTGAGCAAAAGAAAAAAGACAAAAGCGGTAATCCCTATGTGATTCCATTGGCTTGGTTTGGGGAAGGAAATGAGCTGGATATTTTAGCCTCACACTCAGACAAAGAATACAAGAGCCTTCTTCATTCGGTACCCGGATTGGAGGAAGTAGTCACTCAGCTAGTGAAAAATCTTCCAGAGAAGGAGAAAGAATTTTTTATGGAATTTGCGCTTCACGGACTCGCCGAATATTCCCAGTTGAGCAAAAAACTGCTGGATACAGGACTTCAGTTTAAGGATCTGTTCAGTTCCATGTTTGATATGAGCCCAGGAGATGAAGAGGATGACTTAGATGAAGATGATAATTAAAAAAGGAGGCGAAAGCCTCTTTTTTGATTTACCGCAGAGTCGCAAGGAACGCAGAAAAAATTAGAGGTTGTTAACCACCCGTTTTAGACCATTTACTAATTTTACAGTATTAAAATTTATTAATAAGCCCAATCTAAGATTGGTAAGTTTGAGGTACGTGAGAGTCTGAGCAAGATGAATATCTGCAAATTCTTCTACAGTTTTGACTTCAATTATTACCTTATCTTCAACAAGAATATCCAATTTATACCCTGCATTTAATTTAAGCCCTTTGTAATGTACAGCTAATGGTAACTGAGATTTTACACTTAATCCTATTTGTTTTAACTCATGGATTAGGCATACCTCATAGCTACTTTCTAGAAGTCCAGGCCCTAAATGTTTATGGACCTCAATTGCTGCTCCAATAATTTGAGATGAAATTTCGTTTTCTGTCATAAAAAATGTGTTTAAAAACAGCTAAAAATTTGACAACACGGTAACTAAAATTTTTCAGA
Source organism: uncultured Limnohabitans sp. (assembly GCA_964574365.1). Classification (GTDB taxonomy): domain Bacteria; phylum Bacteroidota; class Bacteroidia; order Cytophagales; family Cyclobacteriaceae; genus Algoriphagus. The sequence continues at coordinate 61,637 of CAZNND010000006.1, read as the reverse complement.
GTTGAAGTAGAATTAAATCCTTCAATTTCTCTTTGCGTCTCGGCGGTAAATTTTTTTTTAATCTCCTTAAATGCTCCAAAAATCCGAACAATAAGAAACTACCGCCTATTGATCACCTATCTTTGCCCCATGTCCGAAATCCAGCTTCCTCCAGAGTTTGAATCCCAAATGATTTCCTTGTTGGGGAAGGAAGAGTTTGAACGATTCAAATTAGCAATCAACCGGACACCAAAAACTTCCATACGCCTTAACCCAGCCAAATCTTTTTTACCCGATTGGCCAAAAACCCCTATTCCCTGGTCATCAAATGGCTGTTTTTTAGAAGAAAGACCCAGTTTTACGCTGGATCCGGCCATTCATGCAGGTGCATATTATGTGCAGGAGGCATCCTCCATGTTTATTGAACATATCTTAAAAAGCCTGGAAATCCCCAAAGGCGTTTATCTTGATTTGGCAGGAGCACCGGGAGGGAAAAGTACGCTATTATCCAGCTATTTGGGAAATGAAGGGTTGCTGCTTGCAAATGAAGTCATCCAATCACGTGCCCAAATTCTTAAAGAAAATGTGATCAAATGGGGTCTGGGAAATGTCGTTGTGACCAATAATGATCCAGACCACTTCACACCCTTGGAGGGTGTCTTTGATTTGGTCTTGGTAGATGCACCCTGCTCGGGTGAGGGAATGTTTCGCAAAGATCCTCAGGCCCGTGAGGAATGGTCTCTTGACCACATAGCCCTCTGCTCGTCTCGTCAGAAACGCATCATGGATCAGGCAGGGGCATTGGTCAAAGGTGGTGGTTATTTAATCTATTCTACCTGTACCTTTAACGAACAAGAAAACGAAGATATGATTCGGTTCCTCACAGCGGAATTTGCCTTTGAGCCTATTCGTATTCCTCTTGAAGAAAGTTGGGGAATCGTGGAATCAGTAGTGGATACCGAGGACGGAACGTTTTATGGATATCGCTTTTTCCCACACAAGGTAGAAGGGGAGGGTTTTTTCATCACTGTCCTAAAGAGGCCTGATTCGGCCTCCACCCAAGAGCCCGGACGGATCAAAGACTTCAAGCATCCAGTGTTGAAAGCACTTGGTGATCGGGAATGTGAGCTATTGGAAAATGAATTGGGCTTTGACGGAAAGGGAAAATACTACCTGCTGAATGATTCCTATTTTCGAATAAACAGAACTTTTTACCGCCATTTTGAAAAAATTGCCCTCGCACTAAGCCTTCGTTACTTTGGAGTTGAGTTGGGGAAAAAGCAAAAAAACGAATGGATTCCCAGTCACGAGTGGGCACTTTCAATTTTGCCTAAAAACGGGTTTACACAGGTTGAGCTGTCGCAGAAGGAAGCCCAGGATTTTCTTCGAAAAAATGAACAAGACGTCGATCTACTTCCAAAAGGCTGGATTCTTTTTACCTACCAAAACTTGCCTCTGGGTTGGGGAAAAAATCTCGGAAACCGGCTAAATAATTACTATCCCAAGGAATGGCGGATTAGGATTACATCCTAATCCTTGGCTTTTTTTACCCATTTGATCACCTTCTCTTTGGGCAAGGCCTCAACTTTTCGCCCATTTTTTCCAACCATAGTCTCTGCAGCAAAAAGAGAATTAACAATTGCTTCCTCTGTTGCCTCTATAACTGCCAAAAAAAGCGCTGTCATGTCCTCGTTTCCTAAAAATTCGGCCTTCTGGAGTTGCTGTGACGGAATCGAATGGGGAATCCGTAAACCCTGATTTGTGGAAAAGGCGATCACGTAATCTCCCGAACCGTTGGAAGCAATACCACCCGTTTTAGCTAAGCCCATCATGGCACGCTGCGCCAATCGCTCCAGATTTCGCTCCAAAACAGGCGCATCTGTCGCAACGACAATCATGCAGCTCCCGTCCGATTTTTCCAAGGCATCCTTGAATGGATATTTCCCCAACTTTTCTCCTACTGGCACTCCGGCAATTTGCAGATTGCCTCCAAAATTGGTCTGTACCAATACCCCGACAGTATGTCCCCCAAGGGATTCAGGTAATTTTCGGGAGGCCGTACCAATACCCCCTTTCCATCCAAAACAAACCGTGCCTGTTCCTGCTCCGACATTTCCTTCGCTTACCTCACCATCCCTCGCAAACTGGATTGCTTGGAATACCTCTTCCGGTGTAATATGCATTCCCCTGATGTCATTCAGGTAACCGTCATTGGTTTCACCAACAACAGCATTGACCGATTGAACCGCTTCATTTCCAGATCGAGAAAGTGTGTAACGGACTATTCCTTCAATCCCTGCGGCGACACTTAAGGTATTGGTCAAGATGATCGGTGATTCCAGATTACCTAACTCCTGAACTTGCGTGACACCGGCGAGCTTCCCAAATCCATTTCCCACAAAAATGGCAGCAGGGACCTTTTCTTGGAAGAGATTTCCTCCATGAGGTAAAATGGCCGTCACACCCGTACGAACATCCTGTCCTTCTATTTTGATTAATTGGCCGACCTTGACTCCGGGTACATCCGTGATGGCGTTGAAGATGCCCGTAGGCAAGATGCCAAACGGTACTCCAAGATCGCGGGGGCGGGTTTGGGCGACACTTTGAGAACAAATCATAAAATTTATAAAAACAATTAAACTAATTCCACCTCGAGATTTCATTTGGCTGACGCTAATTTTTCAATTTTCCAATCTTGCAATCTTTCAATAATACTTATCTTACCTCCCTTTTCAAAGACTCTCCAAGAAATGCTCAAAAAACAACGGTACGAGGGGTTTATCCACCATTTTTCTGAAAACATGCCTGTGGCGGAGACCGAACTGGAATACGAAAATCCATTCCAGCTCCTTGTTGCAGTCGTTCTTTCTGCCCAATGTACCGACAAGCGGGTGAATATCGTCACCCGAGAACTCTTTAAGCACTTTCCAAGACCAGCACATTTAGCAGCAACCCACTTTGAAGAGCTCTTTCCATATATCCGATCCATTTCCTATCCCAACAATAAGACCAAACACCTGATTGGTTTGGGAAAAATGCTCATGGAAGACTTTGGTGGGGAAGTACCCTCCACGGTAGAAGATTTGGTCAAACTGCCGGGCGTTGGCCGCAAAACTGCCAATGTGATCACCTCAGTTGTCTGGCAGCAGCCCAATATGGCGGTGGATACGCATGTATTTCGGGTCTCCAGAAGATTGGGACTGGTCCCCTTGACTGCCAAAACCCCTTTAGAAGTGGAGAAGCAATTGGTCAAGCATATTCCCAAACAGTACATCCACAAGGCGCATCATTGGTTGATTTTGCATGGACGCTATACCTGCCTGGCCCGAAAACCTAAGTGCGAGGAATGCAATATTACGCATCTGTGTAAGTTTTTTGAAAAAAATCAGGGCAAAATGGCCAATGACGAAACCGTGGGCTAATGTGCGGAATCCATCTGATTTGGGGAAAAGGAGCCAATCCATCCTCCATTCAAACCATGGTGGAGGCCTCAAGACACCGTGGACCAGAGCAAGAAGCAATATATTCCCCTTGGTCAGGATTGTGGATAGGGGTAAATCGCTTACGGATTGTCCATACGAATAGCGAAGCTGATCAACCCTTTTGGACACAGGATAAGGCTTGCTTACTGATTTGGAACGGGGAAATTTACAACTTCCAAGAGTTGCGAATTGAACTCCAATCGATGGGCGTGAATTGCATCACCCAATCGGATACAGAAGTTTTGATGTACTGCTTGAAATTTTTTGGAACAGATGGTCTCCAAAAAATGCAGGGCATGTTTGCCCTCATTTATGTGGATTTGGAAAAAAAATCAGTCCTAGTAGCTCGAGATCCTAACGGAGAAAAGCCACTTTACTATTCCAAAAGTCCCGATACCCTGATTATTTCCTCCGAAACCCGGGGAATAGCTCAGCTTCATCAAGCACCTGTAGATCTGGGGCAACTCGAACAGTACGTTTACTTTAGATTTCCAAGTCCAGAAAAGACATTTTTCAAGGGAATAAATGAATGGAAACCCGGTTCATATAGCCTTATCGATCATCACTCCGCCTGGTATTGGGGTTCACTTTCGCAGACAAAATCCAAAGCGGTAATAATCACCCAGGAACTTTTTCGCAGCACCTTGCAAGAAGCCGTTCGAAATCAATTTCATGCCGATGTTCCTGTCGGAATTATGCTAAGCGGAGGAATGGACAGCAGCCTATTGTATGCACTCTGGTATCAGCAAAGCGGAACCCCACTTCCTGTTTACACCATCCAAGTAGAAAAAAAGTACCAGAAAAAGTATTCAGACGCGGACTCCGCCACAAGAGTTGTCAAAGCTTATCCTGCACATCATCAACTCTTGGAAATTGACCAACAAACCGTCCTGAACGATTGGGAAGACTACATCCACAGCCTAGACCAACCCATTGGGGATTCAGCAGGATTATTGACTTGGATGATTGGGAAAAAGGCTAAGGAACACGTAAAAGTTCTGGTTTCCGGAGCAGGAGCCGACGAACTCTGGGGAGGTTATCAACGACATCGGGCATTTCATCATTACCTTCAAAACCAATCCTTTTGGAAAAATTTTGCTCCTTTTTTACAAAAACTTCCTCTGGGAAGAGCTTGGCAAAAATTCAACTCCGGTATCCGTGAGAGTGCCCGGGAGACCTTTCTGAACTTTTCAGCACTCGGCAATCCCAACATTGGGCTAAATGCAGATTACTTGAAGCTCATAGATCCTCATTTGACTCGATACAAAGCTGCTTTGGACTTTGACCGAAAGGTATATCTAGTTCAGGATGTCCTTAAAATCCAGGACAATGCACTTATGGCACACAGCATTGAAGGACGTAGCCCTTTTCTCCATCATCCTTTGATTGAGCTTTGGAAAAAAACAGAGGATCCGAGACTACTTTTGGGAAAACCCTGGATAGGTGCCTGGCTCAAAGACTTGAACCTCGAGTGGATCAACCAACGGAGAAAAACAGGATTTGGACTGCCGCTTTTGGAATGGTTTGAAGAGAATGGTCCTTTTGCACAAAAAGTATTTTCAACACTCCATGTGTTTGGTAATACCTACAAAAAAGAGCTTCCCACAGCTGCACTTGAGATATCCCTAAATCCTAAAAATTATGTGAAAGCCCACTTTTTAGTAATTTACAATCTCTTTCTTTTTGCCGAATGGCTGAAATTGCAGTATAAATGAAACTAATATACATCCACCAATATTTCCGTACACCTGAACAAGGGGGAGCTGTACGCTCATACCATTTGGCAAAGGGATTGGTTGAATATGGTATTGAAGTAGAGTTGATCACAGGGTATCCGGGCAGATCTTACGACCAACGCTGGATTGACGGGATTAAAGTACATTACCTTCCCGTAAACTACAGTCAACATTTTGGTTTTTTACGGCGGATTTGGTCTTTTTTCCGATTTGTAAGACTTAGTAAAACCTTGCTGAAAAAACTTACCCGGCCTGATTTGCTCTACATAACCTCCACGCCTTTGACCACGGGTTGGATTGGACTTTGGGCAAAAAGAACACTAGCTATCCCCTATATTTTTGAAGTGAGGGATCTTTGGCCGGAAGCTCCGATACAGGTGGGAGCCATCCGAAATCCATTTTTAATCCGTTTTCTGAAAAAAATGGAAAGAAAAATCTATGATCAATCGCTCAATCTGGTTGCCTTATCCCCGGGAATTGCTTCTCATCTACAAAAGCAGAGTCCCAACCGAAGAGTGGCTTTGATTCCCAATTTCTCTAATCTTCAGCAGTTTTACCCAAAAGAAAAAGATAATTTCCTATTCAATACTTTCAACCTGAACCCCAGTTTGACTATCGCTTACACAGGAGCATTGGGCAAAGTGAATGCGGTAGAGGAACTACTAGAATTGGCCAAAATCGCCCTAGACCGGGGGAAGAATTGGAATTTTTTGATCATGGGAGAGGGAAGTAATGAAAACAGACTAAAGAAACAAGCTTGGGAATTTGGGCTTTCCAATGTTCAATTTATCCCATTTGGATCCAAAGAGCAAGTCAATTCGGTGTTGAGCTTGGCTGACTTTGCCTGGATTTCGTTTGCTCATTTTCCTGTACTGAAAACCAATAGCCCAAATAAGTTTTTTGATGCCATTTCTGCCGGAAAAGCAATACTCGTGAACCAAAAAGGTTGGGTTCATGATTTGGTCAAAACTCATGATTTGGGTATTTCATTTCTTCCAAGAAAATGGGAAAAGGCTTGGTGCAGACTTGAGGCACTAGCCTATGACCGAATAGAAATGGAGACGATGGGACGGCGAGCGAGAAAATTGGCCGAAACCCAATTTGCCCAGGAAATCGAAGTAGCTCGCCTCCTTGATATCATTAAGCCCAACTCATCACCTACTCCGGCCGACGTGGTCGATATCCGGATTGCCTGAAAATTTTTTCTGCATCTGACTCTCCCATTACTACCGGGAGGTCCAAGGCTTGCTTATCCTGATAATCATCCACAATATTCCATCCCAGCCATCTTCCGAGTCGGCCTGGAGCATCGGTACTGATGGCATCCGTAAACGGCGCCTCTCCAATGTATTTGCGGATTTCAAAGGGATTGGTCTCATAGAGCAGCTCATTTTCCACAAAATGTGACCAGATCAATTCCTCGTTAGCCCAGCATGCCTCAATTTCTTCGGGACTGAAGCCTATTATAAACTGATCGGATGTACAAGGCATAATTGCTTTAACGAAATGATAGGCCTTCCCATAATAAATCATTTCTGAAAGCAGGGTATTATCCGCAGGATTTACCTGATTGTATCGAGATGAAATGGCCAAAACAATCATTGGAACAAGATATTTCCGTTCATATCGGGCGGCTAGGTACCTGGGAAGATCAGGCTGAAAGGTATTATCAGCCGGTAAAAAATAATCCAAACCAATCACGATCATGTCTTCTTCAATGAGCAAATCAGTATTAAAACCGGAAACGAAGGTGTACACTTTCGGCGTTTTGAAGTCAGGAAAATAATGGCGGATGTATGCAAAAGCATTGCTAAGGTCTATTTTGATATCCGAAATATCTGTAAATTCCATGCTTACGGAATCGTAAAGCACTTGCATGGCTGAATCTGCATTGGCTTGCAAAAGTGTTGAAACCAAGGAGTCTTGACTTGGGTAAAGGGGTCTTTCCAAAAATCTATTGGCAAAGTCAGGGTACTTTTCAATCAAATGATTTAGCTCTTCCCTTGATTTAGCTTTAAAAAACTCATCCTCCAAGCGAATGATTTTAAGATCAGGTTCCTGATTCAAGATTTCCTGATCAAGTTTGCAGGTCGTATCTTTTTTTCCGCAGGAATAGAATCCGAGAAATAAAACCGACAGCAAAAACGGAAAAAAACGGTGCATAGGTAGAAATTTTAGGGCAAAATAGTGAAAGGCTCTCGAAGCAAACGAAAATTTGATCAGATTGATGTCAAATGCCTATCAAACCCTTTAAAATTTACCATTAATTTTCAGTGTGAAAAACCAATGGGTCACTGCATTTTTATTTTTGGGTAAACTCAATCTTCGAAAAGTATTGAATTTATCCAAGCTATGGCTATCCTTTCATTGGAGCCGGCTTTTGAAAAAACCATTAATCTGGGGAATGCCTGCGACTTTGAGCATTGAACCGACCACGAGTTGCAATCTTCGATGCCCAGAATGTTTCTCAGGGCTGAGGTCGTTAACCAGGCCAACAGGAATGTTGCAAAAAGATTTGTTCGAAAAGGTAATCGATCAAGCTACCGGTGATCTTACCTGGTTGCATCTATATTTTCAGGGAGAGCCTTTTCTTCATCCCCATTTTTTGGGTTTGATAAACTATGCAGATACCAAGGGGGTATTTACTTCTACCTCCACTAACGCTCATTACCTGACTGAAAAAAATATTCAGGAGGTGTTAAATTCAGGATTGAAGCAACTTATTGTTTCCATGGATGGAATTTCTCAGGACATCTATGAAAAGTATCGGCTGGGGGGAAACCTAGAAAAAGTAAAAAAAGGATTGAACCTGCTAATCCAGGAGAAAAAAAAACATCGAAAAACCTTTCCCCGGATTATCCTTCAATTTCTGGTCACGGGACAAAATGAACATCAGATACCTGCAATAAAAAATTGGGGTGAAGAAATCGGAATTGATGAGCTCCAGCTAAAAACCACTCAAATTTATGACTTCGAAAATGGTTCTGAGCTTATTCCATCTGATTTGGGATATTCTCGATACATTCCCGACGGAAAAGGTAAGTGGAAACTCAAAAAAAAAATCGAAAACAAATGCTGGCGAATGTGGCAGGGCGCCGTGGTAACCTGGGATGGAAAAATGGTTCCCTGCTGCTTTGACAAAGATGCCAAGCATACCATGGGAGACTTACAGCGCGACCTGATACATGAAATTTGGCGGTCAGAGACTTACCGGGGCTTCAGAACTCAGCTGCTTCTCGACAGAAGCCAAATTGATATTTGCCGGAATTGTACCGAATAGGGCAAATTTGAACTTGTAAACCCTGGTTTGGATTTATTAATAAATAGGTGGATTTTTATCCGGCTTATTTCCACTAGGTCCCTCTGAAGCATACTTGCTTATGATGATTTGTAAAAGAATACGGTATTTTTTGCTCCTTTTGGTTTTATTGACCATTAACGAGCCTTTTGTGTATGCGCAACAAACCGACATTACCACCATAAAAGTAGATCAGCTCAGCGATGATCAAGTGGAAGAATTGATCAAGCGGGCGCAAGAAGCCGGTCTGAGCACCAGCGACTTTCTTCAAATGGCACAGATGCGAGGTATGCCCTCAATAGAAGTGGAAAAACTAAGAACTCGGCTTGAAACACTCAAACTGGATTCATCCAATGCACGATCTTCCATTGTTTCCAAAAGGAATCTGAGAGCTCAAATAGACCTAAATGACATTACACGGGGATTGACAGAAACGCAGGAGCTAGTGGAAACTCAGACTGTGGACAGTCAGATTTTTGGCAGCAACTTATTTTTTCAAAAAAACAGAAAGCTCAGCTTTGAACCGAGTCTGAACCAAGCAACTCCAAAAAGCTATGTTTTGGGACCTGGAGACTTAATTTATGTGGATATCTACGGACAGTCCGAAAAATATTTTGAAGCCAGCGTAAATCCCGAGGGCTTTGTGCTTTTGGATAATGTAGGGCCCATAACTGTTTCTGGAAAAACCCTGGAAGAATCCGCAGGAATAATAAAAAATCGTTTGGCCAAATTTTATTCCGGCCTGCAGGGTTCTAACCCGAATACCTTTCTCCAAGTGACTTTGGGAAATGTACGGACAATCAAAGTCCATATTTTAGGTGAAGTGAGGCTTCCTGGTACATTCACGCTGAGTGCTTTTTCTACGGTTTTTAATGCACTCTATGCAGCAGGAGGGCCGAATGACAACGGTACCCTTCGAGCCATTAAATTGATGCGCAACAATAAGCAAATCGCCGAAATCGATGTCTACGATTTGCTAATCAATGGAAGCGCCAACCTAGATGTGCAATTACAGGATCAGGATGTGCTGTTGGTACAGCCGTTTTTAGCCCGTGCAAAAGTCAACGGGGAGGTAAAGCGACCGCTTACCTTTGAAGTAAAGGGAGGGGACAACTTGGAAGATTTGTTGCGATATGCGGGAGGTTTCACCGATTTAGCATTCAAAGACAGAATCTCCATCTCAAGAATCACCGGTAATCAACGTTCAGTCTCGGATGTGTACCAAAACCAGTTTGGCATGTTTATTCTCAAAGGTGGAGACGAGATTTCGGTCGGTAGAATTCTCAATCGGTTTACCAATAGGGTGTTGATCAAAGGGGCTGTTTATCGTCAGGGTACTTTCGCCTTATCAGAGGGTATGACTCTTAGCCAATTGATCAAAAGTGCAGAGGGACTTAAGGGTGATGCATATCTTCAGCGAGCTAGCGTACTGAGAACCAAGGAAGATTTAAGTTCCGAAGTGATAGAGGTGAATTTGAAGGAAGTAATGGCTGGAACACAACCGGACTTGGTACTTAAGCGAGAAGATGTCGTACGGATTTCCAGCATTTACGAAATTCAGAATGAACGATATATTCAGATTTTGGGTGAGGTCAAGCGTCCGGGCACTTATCCATTTTCGGAAGGGATGACTGCAGAAGAGTTGATTCTCATGGCTGGTGGACTACAGGAATCTGCAAATACGAATGAAATAGAAATTGCGAGAAGACTAGAGGATTCGGATTTAGGGACCTTGGCAGATATACTAATCACCAGCGTGAGCAAGGATCTTTCCTTCAATCCAAACGCTCTTTCCCTTGCCCCATTTGACCAAGTAATTGTGCGAAAGCGGGCTAATTTTACCATGCAGCGCCTTGTATCCGTTGAAGGGCAAGTTAATTCTCCGGGGATTTTTGCGATTCAAACCAGTGTTGAACGAGTTTCTGACTTAGTCAAACGCGCCGGAGGGCTCAACCAATTTGCCTACGCCAAGGGAGCCACGCTGATCCGTAAAACAGAGTTTTTCAATACTGAATCTGAGCAAATTCGACGACAGCGTAACCTTGAAGCTTTGAAATTGAAACTGATCGAGGATTCCAACAATTCTGAAACCCAAGCTGAGCTTTTGCTACGCCTGCTCAAAGAACTTCCAAAAGAAAAAGTGAAGGACGGAGACAGCCTGATGACAAATGCCAAGCGTGAATCTCTCGATCAGATCGCAACTGAAACCCCAGGTTTTGATGTAAAAATCAAAGAGTCCGAAGCCGTAGCAATCAATTTGGAAAAAATCTTAACCAATCCTGGTTCTGAAGAGGATTTAGTCCTTGAAGAAGGAGACATCCTGAATGTTCCCAAACTCCTACAAACTGTTCGAATGCGTGGAGATGTAGTTTATCCAACCACCCTAAGACACGAACAAGGGAAAGGACTAAAGTATTACATCAACAGTGCAGGGGGATTTGAACGTCGTGCCAACAAGAGAATGACCTATGCGGTCTATGCCAATGGGGCAGTGAAGCGCACGCATGGGTTTTTGGGAATGCGGGTTTATCCAAATGTTGAACCCGGCGCGGAAGTTATTGTCCCCTCCAGAGGGCCTAAAATTCCGTTTAGAGTAGGAGATGTTGTCGGCGTAACGACAGGTCTAGCGACTTTGGTCTTGGTACTATCTCAAATCAACTTGAATCCGTAATGGCAGATCACTCTCATTTTTCTAAGGATCAGTTTACACTTGCTGAAGTTATCCGTAACCTAAGGAGCTGGATTTTCTTTTTTTTAGCACAATGGAAGATTTTTTTTATCGCTGGATTTATCGGCGTAGCCGGAGGAGCTTTGATTTCAGTTTTTAAAAAGCCCGTTTTCCATGCAGAAACATCCTTCGTTCTCGAAGAAGGTAGTGGGGCAAGTTTGGGTCAAATGTCAGGATTAGCCTCGCTTGTTGGGGTGAATCTCGGTTCTATAGGAAGTACTAGCGGACTTTTTCAGGGAGACAATATTATGGAATTGTATCGGTCCGACCGAATGATCGGAGAGACATTGCTAAGCCCTTTTTCTGCGGATTTATTACTGATCGACCGTTTTGTTCAATTTGAAAAGCTGGATGAAAAATGGGCCTCAAAAGTTGATTTTACCTCCCTTGATTTTTCAATCCCTAGAGAAAAGTTTTCAGTAACTCAGGACTCTGTTGTCTTGGAGGTTTCTAAACTAATCCGTGAGCGACAGCTTTCTGTGGCTAAACCCGACCGAAAACTTAGCATAATCCAAGTGATAATTTCCTCCAAGGATGAATCATTCGCAAAGATTTTTAATGAGACTTTAGTCAACAAAGTCAATACTTTTTATCTCGAAACCAAAACCAAAAAAACTGGAGAGAATCTCCGCATACTTCAGACCCAGGCCGACTCAATACGGGCGATTCTGGATGAAAGAATTGGCGCATTTGCTTCAGCTCAGGATCAAGTTCCAAATGCTAATCCACTACTTTCCTCCGGCACCATAGAAACCAGAAAGCGTCAAATTGATGTTCAAGCATCTTCCGGAGTCTATCAGGAAATGGTGAAAAACCTCGAAATTGCCAGGGTCAATCACCGAAATAATTCTCCATTGATTCAAATAATTGATTCACCGAGATTTCCGGTCAAACGGACAGAAATCCGCTTGGTAAAAGGAATGGTCTTCGGTGGGGTGATCGCCGGGTTAACAACTCTTTTTGGACTTTATTTCCGCAGACTGTATAGGATACATGTGCAGGAAAGCTAAACCTTAGGCTGCCATGTTTGAAAAACTAAATCTGTTGATCCCAACCAGGAATTTTATCCGGAATAAGTCCATTCAGAACTTTCTTTTCCTGGCCATCATCCAATCGTCCAATATTCTGATCTCGATTATTTCCATGCCATTGCTGATTCAAAGCATCGGTGTGGATCAGTTTGGATTGGTGAATCTGGCAGTTTCCGTAATTATCCTGTTTAATATTTTGGTTGGGTTTGGGTATAATCTCAGTGCACCTCGTGAAGTTGCCTTGAATCAGAGAGACAAGAGTTCACTGTCCCACATAGTTTCCAATATCTTTTCGTCAAAAATTCTACTAGCAAGTTTGTCCGCTCTGCTAATTTTGGTAGGGATCTATGGGTTGAATCTTTTTCAGGAATACCGGACTATCCTTGTCTTCTCCATACTCATGCTCTTTTCAGAAGCGACACTGCCTTTGTGGTTTTTCCAAGGGATGGAGAAAATGAAGCTGATATCGATCGCCAACATCTTTTCCAAGCTACTTTACCTCTTAGCCATTGTGCTGTTTATCCATTCTCCTGAGCAAAGCAAATGGGTTAATTTTCTTATAGGGATCTTTGGCTTGGGGATCAATCTCTCTTTACTCCTATACATTCATACTTTTTTGGATATCCGATTTTACCGGCCTGAATTTTTGGCCATCTGGAAAAGTCTTAGGGAAAATGTGTTGCTATTTTTTAGCAATCTAGCCAGTTACATTTCCATCAATGGAGGACTGATCATCCTGAGTTTTTTCTCAGCAGCTGAGACACTTGGGATGTATAGTTTGGCGGAAAAAGTAGCCATGGTGCTACGCTTATTTCCGGCGCTGATCATTCAAGCCATTTTTTCCCATGGATCAAAGCTTTACCATCAGGATCGAGTTCTTTTTTTTCAATTTTTAAGGAAAACCTACCTGAAAGTTCTCTTGGGAGGACTGATCATTTCCTTGGGATCTTTTACGGCTGCGCCTTGGATTGTTCAGGTATTGGCTCGCTCTAATCTTCAGGAATCCACGCAGTACTTAAAACTATTGTCATTTCTTCCTTTTTTAGCCTGCATCAATGTGGGAAACATTACGTTGATGCTAGTAGCAGATCTCAGGGAGCTACTTTTCAAAGCGAGCTGGATGATGTGTCTATACATGCTCATCACTTCCACTTTATTGACGTCTCTGCTAGGCCCAATCGGGTTATGTTATGGGATTTTATCCACTGAATTGGTGGCCTACTTCATTTGCCTGGCGATTTTATTTCATCGAAAAAAACACCTGCTCCTTGGCTTTTTCTCCTGAAATATCAGTAGCGATCATCTTGATCAATTGGAATGGGCTTGAATTTACCACAGCTTGCCTTCAATCCTTGACCAAGATGGATTACCACAGCTTCCACATCCTGGTTGTGGATAATGGTTCGGATGAAAATGAAGGTGAAAAACTGGCGGCGCATTTCCCTACAATCGAGGTCATCATGACTGGTCAGAATCTTGGATTTGCCGGAGGAAATAATGTAGGAATCAGACATGCCTTGGCAAAGGGCTTTTCACATGTCTTACTTTTGAATAATGATACTTTTGTAGAGCCAGATTTTTTGACACAACTGGTCCGTACTGCACAAAAATATCCCGAAGCGGGAGTGATTCAGCCCATGATTTTATTTATGCACAACCCACGGGAAATCTGGAGTGCAGGGGGAAAATGGATTCCGCAATTGAGTAGGGCTATCACCCTTGGAGATCGGAAGCCTTTGGCTGAGTATCGGGTCAAACGTCCACAACTCGATTGGGCGACGGGATGTGGCATGCTTGTCAGTAGGGAAGCCATTTCAAAAGCCGGATTACTCAACGAGCTGTATTTTGTGTACTTCGAGGATGTAGAATGGTCGCTTCGAATCCGTAACGCTGGCTTTAAAATCATACTAGAGGAAAAGTCTAAAATTTATCATGAGGCTGGAGCTTCATCGAAAAAAAAGCAGTCCGAAGGAACCTTAAGTCCTAGAGTATTTTACTTTCACGTGAGAAACCAACTCTTTTTGATTCGGTCCTTGGGTCGATTTCGCATGTTGGGTATGAGTTATCATCTTGGGAGATTTGTCCTCTGGATGGGTTACTTTTTGGCAAGAGGCAGGTTTAACAAACTCAGGGCAGTGGTAAAAGGCATTTGGGATGGACTTACAGTTTCACAAAATCCAGGACCATGGCGCTAGTCTTTTTCATACTTATTTGTGCCGGGTTAATTATCGGATTGCTGTGGACCCTTGAGAAAATGATCCTTTCAGGGAAATGGAGCTATTTTATTTATTTCTTGGCAGGCTTTCTCCCAATCTATATTACTAGCTTGAGCGTGATTTTTTTGGTGGTAAAATCACCGGAAATTTTGAATGTCTTTCAGATTCTCAAGGAATTAATCATTTTGCTTGCGGTCGGAATCTTCCTATTGTATCAAAAAGACTTTTTTCGCTATCCTTTGAGGCTTCTGCCCACTGATTGGCTGATGCTTGGCCTACTGACCTTAGCCTTTGTCTATCTAGTCTTGCCTCTGGGAAATTCTTCATTCTTCAACAAAGCGCTCTACTACAAAAGCATGCTAATGCCGGGATTAGTATATTTTCTTGGTAGAAATACCCGCTGGGACACGAAAGAAATCAAATCTCTTTTTCAGCTGATCTTCCTCGTCATGTTGGCTGCATTTGGGGTCAATTTGATTGAGCATTTTGTTCTTCAATCCCATTTACAGCAGTTTACTGGCTATGCGCTTTACAATCAAGTGATCAACCAAGTCGATCCGACTGGAAACTTTGGATTGACTTGGACCTTTGAAACCCAAGCGGTCACCAAGCGACTAGCCGCTTTTTTCTCAGATCCCTTGGAGATGGCGAGTTCGGTCTTGATGGGATTTTCGGCGGGACTGATTTGGTATTTGACTACTCGGAAGGAGGAAAATTGGAAATATCTCATCGTGATGATCGCCTCCCTGGGCTGCTTGGTTTTTTCAGCTTCCCGGGCAGCCTTTGGTGCTTTTTTCGTTTTGGTTTTTTTTGTGGCACTCGTCTTTAGGCTTTATAAGTTAATTGGAGCCGGGTTTTTGGCTTTACTTCTCTTTGGGGGGTATGTAATTTTCTTTGCTTCAGAGGATTTTTACTTTTTTTTCCTCGATACCATTACCTTCGAAAATAGCTCAAGCCTTGGGCATGTCGTCGAATGGCTGCTCGCCTTGGACTCAATGATCAGCAATCCTTTTGGGATTGGTCTAGCCATGAGTGGAAACTTTGGAAGCGTGGAGGAAGATCTGAGAGTCGGAGGTGAAAATCAGTTTTTGATCTATGGGGTGCAGTTGGGTTGGCTGGGAATGTTGCTCTACATCCTTACTTTAGCCACAGGAGTCAGAGACGCTATTCGAGTTTTCAGAACTACGGCAACTACTCCTGTGGCACGTATAGCTTTTACCGGAGCAGTGGTAAAGGTCGGGATCTTGATACCACTTTTCACCGCCAACGTAGAAATCTACACCTATGTATCTTGGCTCTCTTGGTGGATGATTGGCTTTAGCCTCCGCGAGTATTCTGAGCTCAAAAAACAATCCTAAACACGATTTTACATCGAATTTATCCCCTTTTTACTTCCAAAAACCTTTCGGGATTTGCCATAGACACTTTTCGTAAAGGGCCGCATATCTCTCGTGTAACCTGCGAAGATTGTGGTGCGGTCTTCGCCAATCCGATGGCAGACTCCGCTGAATTGACCGCATACTATTATGAAAAGGATCACTACGAGGCTGTTTCTTACAAGGAACTGATTTTTGGCCATTTTGATAGGATTACAACTTTGGAAAAATCTCACATTGCACAAGAGGCTCGCTATCTGAAGAATCTGAAATCCGGTGGGAAATTTTTGAATGTGGGTTGTGGTTTGGGATTGGGATTAGCTTATGCCAAACAGTTTGGATGCGAGCTCTATGCTACCGAATACGATGCGGGCGCTTTAGAATTTGTCGAAAAGCATTTTTCTGTAAAAACACACCAAGGAGATCTCCACAGTACAAGCTATCCTGAGGCTTTTTTTGATTTTGTACATATCTCACATGTGATTGAACATGTGATTGATCCTCGAGCCTACATTCAGGAAATGAAAAGAATTCTCAAGCTAGGAGGAATATTGGCGATCGGAACGCCTAATATTTCCAGTAAACTCTACACCTGGCACCGTTGGGCAAATCTATTGAGGTTACGAATACCCGATGTGATTGATGGACTGGAGCATACATTTATTTTTCCCAAAAAAAGACTCAGAAGTTTCTGTGAAGAAGAAGGACTGGCAGTGGTCGATCACTACACACACAATTTGGGAGAGAAAATTCAGCCGCCTGATATGGTATCAATTGCCGATGTCTAAAAAAATCAACCGATTGATTCAAAATGGTTTTCAGGTAAATCAGTGGATTGTTTGTCGGAAGGTGGAATGAAAATCAGACCCCTTTTTCTTCGTCGAAGTGAGTGTCCCCACTCACTTCAAAATTCACGTGAGTGAGGACACTCACGTGGGCGGAGAAATCCATTTATGAATATCGGTTGTATACAAATAGCCAAATATGATTTGGTTTGTAGATTAAATAGTATGCATGTACACGTATTTACCAGTAGAAAATAAAGGCGATGAAATTTTGAACCACTAAGGGCACAAAGTTTTTTGAAAATGATCCTTCCTTGATTTTTAATTTTTCCTTTGACTCAAATTGGATTTGTAAAGCGTTTTTCTAAGAAATCATGGTTTAAGGTCACGAAGGCTGAAAAGCTAAAGCTTTGAATTCTTTTAGATTACATTTCAAAACCGGAACTTATTTCGCCAACTAATTGGCTCAAAAAATAAGAACGAAGAAGCTTCATATTTTTCATGTTCCAAATGGTAAGGAGCTTAGCCTTCTCCACTTGTATGTAGGCGGATAATCAGATTTGGAAAATACCTGGCGCACTTAAGCACACAAGGTTCACTTAACGCCCTAACACAGGAGTTAAAACATTTTGAAATTATACCTCATCTGGAATGGCCTTCAAGAGGTAAATAGGCATAAGATATATCTCATTATTAGACTTCTACCATTTTCCTTCAAAAGTCATTAGGCTGAAAAGAAGGTCTTTTTTGAAAATTTTTAGCAGATCTGCTTTCTTTATCCCTAACTTGACTTTGGTAATTCTATTTCCTATTGACTTCCTAGTCAGTCTTCAATTATCGGGCTTCAAAGACCATTCCCTTGAAAGTTCTCCTAGATCTACAATACCTTAATGTCGCCACTACGGGGATTAAGACCTACATGCTCGAATTGGCCAAGGCAGCACGTAAGTATTCCCATCCTCAGATCGAGTGGATTTTCACTCACGAACCCGAGGTACAAGCCCTGGACAAGACTTTTTTGGGGCCAAAATCCAAGGTTCAGCGACTCAATTATCACTTGGATTATTTTCGTTGGAAGGAGTTTCAACTTCCTGATTTGGTGAAAAAGTACAAGCCAGATGTGCTTATTTGTCCTGATTTTGTCTCACCGGCAGCCTCACTTCCTTGTCGTCGATTGACGGTCATCCATGATGCATTTTTCTGGCAAATACCGGAAAACTACCCCCGATGGTGGAGGAAGTATTTTCTAAATCTGATCAAAAAAGGACTCAGAGATGACACTGAAATCATCACGACTACGGAATATTCCAAAAACTCGCTTTTGGAACATTTGGGAGACGCCTGGCCGATTTCAGTGGTATATCAGGCTCCAAAAGGGTTAAAATCAGGGGCTGACACCCAGGTTCTTGCCAAAAACCAACTCATAAAACAAGAATACTTTTTACACATCGGCACCTTTGACCGCAGAAAAAATCTTCCACTCCTAGTCGATGCTTTTGCTTTCTACCTCAACCAAAACCCTACACGCAAAAAGCTCGTCCTCGCCGGAGGTCCTGGTCAAAGCAAGCGGATAGATGATTTCCCCACCGTAGAAAAGCTAGTATCCGATCTAGGCCTTCAAAGTCAAGTGTTACTTCCGGGGTATCTGAGTGACGGAGAGATTAAGGCCCTGTATGAGGGAGCCTTTGCCTATGTTTTTCCTTCAAAAAATGAAGGATTTGGTATTCCAATTTTGGAATCCATGGGTTTTGGAGTGCCTGTGATCCACTCAGATCAACAAGCCTTGCTGGAAGTAGCCGGTGGTGCTGGTTTGGCTTTTCAATCTGGAAATCGGGATGATCTGAGCGAAAAATTGATACTTTTGGATGGTGAAAAAGACCTTAGAAACCGGCTTGTTTCCCAAGGAAAGGAACGATTCAAGGAATTTTCAGCAGAAAAATTCATAGAAGAATTTCATCGGATTATTTTGAATCCGAATCCCTGATCCATGAGGCAAGTTAGCTGTCCGGTTTGTTCCACTTCACCTTCCCAAATTCCCGCTTCATTAGCTAAGGTAAATTGTACTTCGTGTGGAGTCACGTGGACCTACCTTCCCGAGGAAATCGACTTGGCCGGGCTATATCGGGACGAGGTCTATGCCATAGTGGATAACCGACAGTCGGTTTTTGAAAAAATCATTTTCTCCGAAGCAAAAAAAATCCTTCAAAAGGCCCGAAAAGCGGATCCTGATGCTAAGCACCTGCTTGATTTTGGTTCGGGTAAGGGTCAATTTTTAGCTGTGGCGAAGGAACTGGGCTGGAAAGGAATCGGTATTGAAACCGAGAAGGCCAGAGCAAATTTTGCCCGAGAAAAATATGGAGTAGCTGTAATCGGTGAGTTTTATCAACAAGGAAAAATCGGTGAGAATCCTGCCGATTTGATTACATTAAACCATGTCTTGGAGCATTTGCCCCAGCCCATTGGTCTTTTGGGAGTGCTGCTCAGGTCCAATCTTAGATCCAATGGACTGCTCTATATCGAAGTCCCAAGGGCTGACTCATGGCAGGCAAAAATCGCCGGAGATCTTTGGTTGCATTGGGATATTCCTAAGCATCTGACGCATTGGACTGAAGCGGTTTTGGAAGATCAGTTGGGAAAATTAGGCTTTCAAATGGTTGCAAAACGGGTTTTTTCAGTTCATTTGGGGGTATTGGGAATGATGCAGGCTTTGCTTGCCCGTGTGGGATTCAGAGAAAATCTTATTTTTCTATTGAAACAAAAAAAGACCCCAAGTTTAGTGATTTTGATTGGAGTTGCTCTCCCGTTTGCATGGGTGCTGGAAGTTTTATCTTTAGGATTTGGCAAATCGGGAATTATGGGATTGTATCTTCGAAGTGATCGTAAATAGGATGGTCTGTGACGCACATTCCACGGCATCTAATTAATTTTCACAAAATGACCCAAACCCGACATATCCTTTTCTTGCAAAGCTCCTCAGAAGGCTATGGGTCGGGAAAAATTATCCTGCAAGTCCTTCGATTTTACCAAAATCAGGGCTTTTCTCCAGTGGTTGCTTTGACCAATGAGGGGCCTATACAAAAGGAATTGGCGCAAATGAACATCCCTGTCTATGTTCAGAATTTGGGCATTTTGAGAAGAAAATATGTAAGCCCGACGGGCTTGATCAATCGATTTGCAAAAAACCTAAAGGCCTACAGATTTCTCAGCCAACTTCATAAGAATTTCCGGTTTGAACTGGTGTACTCCAATACGCTGGCAGTGGTGGTAGGCGCCTACTGGGCCAAGCGAAAACAATTGCCCCACATTTGGCATATTCATGAGATATTACTAGGTCCAGGGTCTTTGGTAAGATGGCTTTCAGGTTTACTTGACCATTCGACACCTCTTCCCATAGCGGTCTCCCAAGCCGTAGCAGACCATTGGCAGCCATTTTTAAAGAAGTCTAGGATTCAAGTGATTCATAATGGGATACCATATGAATCCTTTTTGGAGTCAAAACCAACCTTAAAAGAAGAACTAGGACTCTTGGAATCTAGCGTGCTGATCGGAATGATAGGTAGGATTAACCCAGGAAAAGGCCAGCTTTTTTTTCTACAGTTGGCAGAGATATTAATTAAA
This sequence comes from uncultured Limnohabitans sp., assembly GCA_964574365.1. GTDB lineage: Bacteria > Bacteroidota > Bacteroidia > Cytophagales > Cyclobacteriaceae > Algoriphagus. The sequence continues at coordinate 41,388 of CAZNND010000006.1, read as the reverse complement.
TCACATCCCGAAGCCCACTTTGTAGTGGTCGGCGATCCATTCCCTGGATATGAGCCGATTTTGAAAGAAATGAAAAGAGAAATTAGTGAAAAGAGATTAGAGAAAAGGATTAGCTATCTGGGTTTTCGGAAGGATATTCCTGCGGTAATGGCCTCCTTGGATATTTTTGTTTTGCCCTCTGTTTTACCGGACTCCTTGCCAACTGTAATTTTAGAAGCGATGGCAGCTGGCAAACCAGTGGTGGCTACCCATTCTGGTGGTGCCTCAGAAATGGTTAGGGAAAGAAAAACAGGATTTTTAATTCCAATAAAAGACCAAATTGCTGGGGTAGCGGCATTGAAAAAACTAATCGTCAATCCAAATCTCCGAAAGGAAATGGGCGAACTGGGTAGAATGCGAGTTTTGGAGACTTTTAGTGTGGAAAACTTTGAACAGAAAATTACCAATCACCTATGGCAACACCTCAAAAAAAGCTGAAAATTGCCATCATGGGAGCAAAAGGCTATCCCTACGTATATGGTGGCTATGACACCATGATCAAGGAACTTGGGGAGCGACTAGTAGCCAAGGGGGTAAATGTCAGGGTTTACAATCACCGAGCCTTGTTCAAAGAAAGGCCAAGATGTGTGAATGGGATCGAATGCATCTATACACCAGCTATTGAATCTAAAAGTTTCACCCAATTGAGCCATACCTTTTTTTCAATGATTCATGCCTGCTTCTCAGATGTGGATGTCATCTTTGTGGTCAACAGTGGAAATGGGCCTTTTGGATTGATTGCACGGATTTTTGGGAAGCCCACCGCCATCAACGTGGATGGGCTGGAATGGCTAAGACCGAAATGGAAAGGGTTAGGATCCAAATATTTTTTATGGGCATCCAAAATGGCTACCAAATTTTACGATCAAATCATAAACGATTCGGACGAAATGCGACGAGTTTATCTCGAACTTTTTCAAAAAGACTCAGTGGTTATTGCCTATGGAGCCAATCCAAAAGAAATGGTTGATGAAGATAGCATTAGACGATGGAATCTTTCATCTCGTGATTACTACCTGATTGTGGGAAGACTGGTTCCAGACAACAACGCTGATCTGATTATCGACGGATTTTTAAGATCCACTTCGCAAAAGATTCTTGTAGTCGTAGGCGATGTTCCATTTTCTGATCCTTGGGCGAATCGACTAAAGAATATCCAAGATCCGAGATTACTGTTTACTGGCTATGTGACTGATCCTGGTGAATTGGCGGCATTGTATTCCCATTGTTATGCATATTTCCACGGGCATGAGTTTGGAGGCACCAACCCAGCAATGCTAAAAGCCTTGGGCTACGGATGTGCGATTTTAGCATTAAATACCCCTTTCAACCAGGAAATGCTTCAAAATGGCAAGCACGGATGGTATTTTGAGAAAAATGTCCTGGCTGTAAAACCGATGGTTGAAAAAGCCGAGGTGGAGTCAGGGCAATTGGAGCAGCTTCGACAAACTGCACGATCCGGATTGACTGAGAAATACAACTGGGATTACGTGACGGAACAGTATTTGGAGGTGTTTGAACGACTTTATTTTTGCCGCTGATTCTCTCTGTTAAAACTCATATAAAACAAAAATCTGCGACTTTTTCTGCGCTAATCTGAGGGAAATAAAAAATCGGTTTCCCGCTGATTTTCGCTGATTTTTTTCGAAGATTCTCGCCGATAAAATTCATATAAAACAAAAATCGGCGGCCATACGCGACTTTTTCTGCGCCAATCTGCGGGAAATAAAAAACCTCGGGAAATAACAATCTTCAAAAATTGTTAACCCGTCTGTGAATAGAATTTGCCAAGTCTATTGTATTGAAGTTTACCAATATCCCCACCTTCAATTTGGACAGCCTAAGGTAAGTGACTAGTTGTTTGAAATGAACATCGGCTAAAGATTCTACCGACTTTAACTCTATAATCACTTTTTTCTCAACCAAAAGATCAATCCTATAACCCACTTCAAGGCGAATTTCTTCGTAAACAAGTGGCAAGGGAACCTGGCGCTCAACATACAAACCTGACTTGGTTAACTCGTATGCCAAAGCTGCCTCGTAGCTGGTTTCCAATAATCCAGGACCTAGGGAGTTATAAATCCTAAAAATCCCAGCACGAACCAAAAAAGTCACTTCGTTCTCAGTCATATATTAAAAAGATAAGCATGAAACTAATCAAAAATAAAATGTGAATGCACAAAATCCTGATTTTTAAATGTTAAACTATTTTTTTATTGATTTCAACTTGTTTAGACACCCAAAAAAAATTGAACAATTCAATAGCTGAATCAATTTTATGATGCATGCATAACTTTTTTTCTAAATAGTATGCATGCATACAAAATTTATTTAACTTGGTACTTCGCATTTTCATGAGGCAAAATCTAAAAATGAAGAGAGAAGAAACCGTTGATTTTCATATAAAAAGTGCCTGGCATGCCATTTCGCGCATGTACAATCAGCATGCGGTGCAAGAAGACTTCACTACAGCTATAGGTTTTGTCCTGATTAACATCAATTCCAAAGAAGGAACACCAGCGACCAAAATAGCACCACTTATCGGATTGGAAACACGCAGCCTGACACGGATGTTAAAAACCATGGAAGAAAAGGGGCTAATAATTAAAAAAGCAGATCCGCTGGACAAACGTTCGGTAAGGATTTTTTTGACTGATCTTGGAAAAAGTAAAAAAGAAATTTCCATTCAGACCATTATGAAATTCAACAATAAGGTCCGAGAAGTCGTAAGTGAAAATGAACTGGAGATTTTTTTTGGTGTGTTTACCAAAATACAACAGGTAATCGACCAAATGCAACCCAGCGAAATCAACAAGCCCGTATTTGAAATTTAAACCAAATCCCGAAAGCCGGGAATAACTACCAAAAACCCAAAAAAATGAATAGAACCATTAAAAAAGTAGCCGTCTTAGGTTCGGGTGTGATGGGATCCAGAATAGCCTGCCACTTTGCCAACATCGGCGTGCAGGTGCTTTTGCTGGATATCGTTCCTTTCGAACTGACAGAAGAGGAGCAAAAGAAAGGCCTTAACAAAGAGCATCCTGCTGTTAGAAATCGGATTGTAACTACATCACTTCAGAATACACTGAAGACAAATCCATCAGCGATTTATGAGAAGTCGTTTGCCTCACGAATTAGCACCGGTAATTTTGACGATGACTTACCAAAAATCAAAGACTATGATTGGGTGATTGAAGTCGTTGTAGAGCGACTGGATATCAAGAAGCAACTTTTTGAAAAAGTGGAAAAATTCCGGAAGCCGGGTACTCTGATTACATCAAACACCTCCGGCATACCTATGCACTTAATGTGTGAAGGTAGATCGGAAGACTTTCAAACCCATTTTGCGGGCACGCACTTTTTCAATCCTCCACGTTATTTGAGATTGCTTGAAATCATCCCTGGACCGAAAACAAATCCTGAAATCATTGATTTTTTGATGGATTACGGAGACCGCTACCTGGGTAAGGAAACCGTGCTTTGCAAGGATACCCCGGCCTTCATCGCCAACCGAATTGGAGTCTATGCCATCATTTCCGGGATGCATGCTATCGAAAAAATGGGGTTCAGTGTTTCTGAAGTTGACAAACTTACGGGCCCTGTCATTGGACGTGCCAAGTCAGCCACATTTCGTACCATGGATGTAGTTGGACTGGACACCACTGTCAATGTGGCCAACAACTTATACAAAGCACTCCCTCACGATGAATCAAGAGACAAATTCAAGCTTCCCAAAATTGTCGAAGTTCTGTATAACAACAAATGGTTTGGGGACAAAACCGGTCAAGGTTATTTCAAAATGATCCGTCACAAAGACGGCCGTAAGGAACTCAAAGAGCTGGATCTTAAAACCTTTGAGTACAAAGACGTAGAAAAGCCTAAGTTCAAAGCGCTCGAAGCTTCCAAGGAAATTGATGACCTTAAAAAACGAATTAAATTTTTGATAAATTTTGAGGATCGGGCAGGGGAATTTTACCGCAACTCCTTCTATGATCTTTTCAAGTATTGTTCCCATCGAATCCCTGAAATTTCGGACGAGCTTTATCGAATTGACCAGGCAGTTTGCGCTGGTTTTGGTTGGGAGCTGGGACCTTTTGAAACCTGGGATATTCTCGGGGTAAAAGAAACCGTAGAAAAAATGGAAGCTGTCGGTGAAAAAACTGCTCCATGGGTTCACGAGATGCTTGCTGCTGGTCATGAATCCTTTTACAAAGTTGAAAACGGTAGGCGAAAATACTACGACATACCTTCCAAATCTTATGTTGAAATTCCGGGAATCGAAGATTTTATCATTCTTGACACCCTAAAATCAGCCGGTAAAAAGGTCTGGGGAAATGCCGGTTCGACTATTTACGATATGGGCGATGAGGTAATTGGACTTGAATTCCACACTAAAATGAATTCTATGGGTGCCGAGGTAATTGAAGGCATCAATACCGCAATAGGAATGGCCGAGAAATCCCACAAAGGTCTAGTCATTGGCAATGAGGGAGGAAACTTCTCAGCAGGTGCTAATCTAGCCATGCTCTTTATGTTTGCCGGAGACCAAGAATTTGACGAGATCAACCTGATGATCGCTCAGTTCCAGAATACAATGATGCGGGCCAGGTATTCTTCTGTGCCAGTAGTTGTGGCTCCTCATAACATGGCCTTGGGTGGGGGATGTGAACTTTCCCTACATGCCGACCATATACAAGCACATGCTGAACTGTACATGGGATTGGTCGAAGTGGGAGTAGGCCTGATTCCTGCGGGAGGTGGAACCAAGGAAATGACACGAAGATTTGCCAACGGTGTAATCGCAGGAGATGTAGAACTCAATCAGCTACAGGAATACTTCATGAATATTGCCACTGCAAAAGTTTCAACCTCCGCTGAAGAAGCAAGAGGATTGGGATATTTAAGAACTCAGGATGGAATTTCTTTAAACAGAAAACGTCAGTTGGCTGATGCCAAAGCCAAAGTGCTTTCGCTTTCTGATCTTGGCTACACGCAGCCTGTTCAGCAGATGAATATCAAAGTGTTAGGAAAAACTTCCCTGGCACTTTTTGAAGCGGGAATTACTGGGATGATTTATGGTGGATATATCTCAGACCACGATGCAAAAATCGCCCGAAAACTTGCTTGGGTAATGTCAGGAGGGGATTTGTCCGCACCAACGGAGGTTTCAGAACAATACCTTCTTGATTTGGAACGGGAAGCCTTCCTCAGCCTTACTGGTGAAAAAAAGACATTGGAACGGATTCATAGCATCTTGTTTAAGGGAAAACCACTCAGAAACTAATTAGAGTAGATAGTATCAAGACATAAGTATCAAGACTATAAAGACCTCGTTATGCATAATTTCAAAGAATTAAAAGTATGGCAGAAAGGAGTTGATTTAGCTGTCAAAATTTACACCGTGACCAAATCATTTCCTGCAGAGGAAAAATTTGGACTAGTTTCCCAAATGAGAATAGCAGGCGTGTCTGTTCCTTCAAATATTGCTGAGGGTTGTGCAAAAAGTTCTCCAAAGGCATTCGCTAACTCTTTAGAAATTAGCCTTGGAGAAAGCTTTGAACTAGAAACACAAATGATTATTTCAGAGAGGGTAGGAATTCTTGATCCAGAAATCGCAAGAGAAATGGAATCGGATCTATCGGAAGTTCAACGGATGATCATGGGATTTAAAACTTCTCTGGAATCTAAGTCTTGATTCTTGATACCAGATACTAGATACTTTTCCATTAATAACAAAATAACCAATTACAAGAAATCAAATGGAAGCATACATAATAAACGGATATAGATCGGCAGTTGGAAAGTCTAAAAAAGGAGGGTTTCGGTTTTATCGTCCCGATGACCTCGCTGCTGATGTGATTAAGCATTTAGTGGCAAATACGCCGGGTTTGGAGGCTAAAATGGTCGATGACCTAATTGTGGGAAATGCGGTCCCGGAAGCCGAACAGGGAATGCAAATGGGAAGAATGATTTCCCTTTTGGCTTTGGGGATCGACACTCCTGGGTTCGTCATGAATCGCTATTGCGGATCTGGACTTGAAGCGATTGCTCTTGCCGTAGGTAAAGTCAAAGCGGGTATGGCCGACTGCATCATCGCCGGAGGTACCGAATCCATGTCTCTTGTTCCCATGATGGGTTACAAAACCGCCCTCAACTGGAAAATTGCCTCACAAACACCTTCCTACTACCTGAGCATGGGTTTGACGGCGGAGGAATTGGCGAAAGAGTATGAAATTAGCAGGGAGCAAGCCGATGCATTTTCGGTTAGATCCCACGAAAAAGCACTGGCAGCCATAGCAACCGGAAAGTTCAAAGACGAGATTGTTCCAGTAGAAGTCGAAGAAACCTATTTGGACGAAAAAGGAAGAAAGAAAACCAGAAAATTCACTGTAGATACGGATGAGGGACCAAGACCTGGTACAACCATGGAAGCTTTGGCTGCATTAAAGCCCGCCTTTAAAAATGGGGGTCAAGTAACTGCAGGAAATTCTTCCCAAACTTCGGATGGTGCAGCTTTCGTCGTGGTCATGTCCGAGCGCCTGATGAAATCTCTTGGCTTGGAACCGATAGCAAGAATGATGTCTTATTCCGTAGCTGGAGTTGATCCCAGAATCATGGGAATTGGTCCGAAAGAAGCTGTGCCAAAAGCATTGAAACAGGCAGGTATCACGTTAAATGACATTGACCTGGTAGAGCTCAATGAAGCATTTGCTGCCCAGGGATTGGCCGTGATGAAATCGCTGGACATGAATCCAGATATTGTCAATGTAAATGGGGGAGCTGTAGCCCTTGGTCACCCACTAGGATGTACTGGTGCCAAACTATCCGTTCAGATTTTCAATGAACTGAGACGTCAGCATAAAAAGTATGGTCTTGTCACTGCCTGCGTGGGCGGAGGACAGGGAGTAGCAGGGGTATATGAATTACTGAAGTGATGAAACTTCGATTTTCAATATTCTTTATTCAATGTTCAATACTTCGGGTTTAGGGTTTCGGATTTTTGAATTACGAAGACCAAAGATAAGACCACGAAGTGGTCAAACCTTTGAATAACCCTGGGTAAGGCGTCAGACGCAACCCGGGGAAAAAGAATAAAACAACTCCCGAGCGCCGGCGCAGAATTAGGGCGAATTCAACCTAATTTCCTCGCCGGAGAGAAGGGCAGTGAAAAAGATTGAAACAATAAAAAACGCGTTAATTAAAATCAGGAATAAACAATCAAGCTCATAAAACATCGTACCGAGAACCAAGATTGAAAACAAAGAAAAAACAATATAAAAGGACAAGAAGTAAAATTGAAAAAATGAATAAGCACCTATTCAAAAGTTCGAAAATCAATTCTATCTGTCTAAAGGCTAAACTCTAAAAGTCTACAAAATATGAATACTTTATCAAAATCCATTCAAGGAGGAGAATTCCTCATCCGGGAGACCGAAGCCCAGGATATTTTTATTCCTGAGGAGTTTACAGAAGAACAAAAAATGATGGCTCAGGCCTGCCAAGATTTCATCGAAACGGAGATAAATCCGAACGTTGAAGAGATTGACAGCATGAAAAACCCAGAGCTTGTTCCTTCGCTTTTCAAAAAGGCAGGACAATTGGGCCTGTTGGGTATCAGCGTTCCAGAAGAATATGGCGGTTTGGGAATGAGCTTCAACACCTCCATGCTAATCGCCGATATCATTGGTGCTTCAGGTTCGTTTTCCACTACTTATGGTGCACATACTGGAATTGGCACCCTACCAATTTTGTATTACGGAACAGAAGAGCAAAAAGCAAAATACCTTCCTCTGCTTGCAACAGGAGAATGGGCGGCTTGCTACTGCTTGACTGAACCAGATGCTGGATCGGATGCCAACAGTGGCAAAACGAGAGCCACACTTTCGGCAGATGGTACGCACTACCTCATTAATGGCCAGAAAATGTGGATTTCTAATGCTGGTTTCGCAGACCTGTTTATTGTCTTTGCAAAAATCGAAGATGATAAAAATCTAACAGCCTTTATCGTGGAGAAAACTTTTGGCGGGATCACCATGAACGAGGAAGAAAAGAAAATGGGAATCAAAGGATCCTCTACTCGTCAGGTATTTTTCAACGATTGTCCAGTTCCAGTTGAAAATATGCTTTCCAACCGTGGAAACGGATTCAAAATCGCTGTCAACATTTTGAATATCGGCAGGGTAAAACTGGGTGCTGGTGTGTTAGGCGGGGTTAGAACTGTGACGAGTCTATGTATCAACTATGCTGCTGAGCGTAAGCAATTTGGGGTATCTATCAACTCTTTTGGAGCTATTAAGTCCAAACTTGCTGAAATGGCAACTCGAATCTATGCTACAGAGTCTCTTTGCTACAGAGCGGGTCAGGATATTGAAGATCGGATGGGAGCATTGGCAGCAGAGGGGATTGCTGATTCAGAAGCCAAGCTTAAAGCCCTTGAGCAATTTGCGATAGAAGCCGCTATCGCTAAAGTTCATGGTTCGGAAGTGCTGGATTACGTAGTGGATCAAGGTGTTCAAATCTACGGTGGTATGGGCTATTCAGCGGATGCCCCAATGGAAAGAGCTTACAGAGATGCCCGTATTTCGAGAATCTACGAAGGAACCAACGAGATCAATCGCATGCTGATGGTGGGGATGGTCTTGAAGCGTGCTATGAAAGGAGAGATCAACCTGTTTGAACCTGCCATGGCGGTTGCCTCTGAATTGACCTCGGTGCCGTCTTTTGAAAGCATTGATGCTTCGGAGCTTTTTGCTGTGGAAAAAGATATCTTAACAAAATTGAAGAAAATTTTCCTGATGGTAGGAGGCAAAGCTGCCATGTCTCTTCAGGATAGAATTGAAGACGAGCAGGAAATTATGATGAATCTGGCGGATGTGATGATCGAAATCTATGCTGCTGAATCAGCAATTTTAAGATCCGAAAAATTGGTCAGCATCAAAGGAGAAGAAGCTTGTACTTCACAAATCGCCATGTCAAAAATCTACCTTTATGAAGCTGTGGACAAAATCGAGGCAGCGGCGAAAGAAGCCATAGTTTCTTTTGCAAAAGGTGATGAGCAAAAGGTTCTTTTGATGGGACTGAAGCGATATGCAAAGCCTGATTTTATCAATGTGAAAGAATTGAGAAGACAAGTTGCTGATTACATGATTGCCCAAGGAAAATACCCGTTTTAAACTCTAGAGATAAGTTGATTGCCAAGCCTCCGGTCAGCCTTTTGACCGGAGGCTTTTTTGAATATAGGAATATCTGCTTAATTGCACGTAAGGCTGTATTATTTTGGCTAGGATTTGAATCAGCAAAAATGGTCTTGCCTGTAATCGTTAATGGGTTATTTAGGGGATAACTTTGAACCAGTTAGGCTACCCAATAAAATTTACAAGAATTGAAAAAAGGATTAACCACAATAGTCACATCCCTCACATAGAAAATGTTTTCTAGGGCCGAAAAGCCTTGTTTCATTTCAATAGAGCTAAGAAAAATAGAGTCTATTACAAAGAATATCACTTCTCACTATGTTTTCTATGTGGCTATGTGGTTTTTGATTTGGTTTTTGATTTGGTTTTTGATTCTTTCACTTTTTGGTGAAATAAAAATCCTTGATAATCTTTTATATACACCTGCTAAAACAGGTATATCCAAGGTTTTTAGTATCATTTTTTTGATCTATTGGCCCCGAGATGAAAACTAGTAATTGGAATAGGATAACCTGCCTTAGGGTTAAGGGAAATTCGGAGAAACAAAACATATGTGCAATTATCTGGATACACCTATTTGAATAAGAGGTTAATGGAAAAAAATCTAATTTTTTTCTGCCTTATGAAGGATAATTTTTTTTCAACCAATCAAAAGCGCAATTTAGTGGGGATGAAACATGTGTATCTACCTTTATTTTACGTTGGAATTCTTTTTTATTCCTGCTCTCCATCCAAAATTGACTATGGAACGGAAATTTCAACAGACGCCAGCTTTATCCTGAAAGGAAAAACGCTTTTTGAGCAAAATTGCTCTACCTGCCACAATTTCAATGAAGATGCCATTGGCCCTAACCTCAGCGGGCTCACCCGACAGATAGAAAGCCAATGGATCCGAAATTTCATTAAAAATCCCGCAGTTGTCATTGAAGCGAAAGATGTTCGTGCTCTGGAATTATTAGCAAAATACACGAGCCAGATGCCTGGTTTTCCGGCTTTAGCCGATCAGGACATTGATGCCTTGCTCAGTTACATGCATACATTCGCAACCTTGCCAATTCCCATCAGCGGAGACACAACTTCCAATCTGATTCCTGAAAAAATTGAGGATTCAGGGATTAGACTCGAACTTGAATTTTTCACTCAACTTCCAGCATCTGATACCCTTGCACCTTTGGCAAAAATGACCAAGATGGAGCCTATTCCGGGTACAAATAGGCTTTTTATCAATGACCAGCGAATAGGGCTTTACGAAATCGAAAACCAAAAACCGGTTTTATACCTTAATGTAAAAGAACTGCGACCGGATATGGTCAGCAAACCTGGATGGGCAACGGGTGTGGGGAGCTTTGCTTTTCATCCGGATTTTGAAAAAAATGGCCTGTTTTACACTTCGCATACCGAACCGGGCGGTACACGACCCTCTGACTTTGGCTATACAGATAGCCTTAAGGTTTTTATGCAATGGGTTCTTACCGAATGGAAAGCAGAAGATCCAAAAGCCAAGATTTTCAAAGGAACAGATCGGGAAATCCTTCGGATCGATAATGCTTCTCAGGCTCATGGAATGCAAGAATTGACTTTTAATCCCTATGCAAAAAAAGGTGATGAGGATTATGGTCTCCTTTACATTGGATATGGCGATGGCGGTACCGCTGAAAAACGATTTGCCGCCATCTCCAACCATCAGGGAAAAGGAATTTACAGTAGCATTTTGCGAATTGATCCGGCAGGTAAAGACGGAAAAAATGGGAAGTACGGTATTCCAAAAGGAAACCCGTTTGCAGGTAAACCAGGCATGGCAGGAGAGGTCGTTGCGTATGGATTCCGAAATCCAAATCGAATTTTCTGGGACCAAAACGGAAATTTACATGCAACAGACATTGGTCAACACAGTATTGAGGAAATTAATCTAATAAAGCCAAGTAAATTTTATGGTTGGCCTATTCGAGAGGGTGCTTTTGTGATCAATCCTTTTGGAAGTTTTCGCTCGCTGTACCCATTACCAACAGATGATGAAAAGTACGGGGTAACATATCCCTTGATCCAATTGGAACATGATGAATCAGTTGCAATAATCGGAGGCTATATGATTTCAGAATGGCCATTGAAAGGAAAGTTTGTTTTTGGGGATGTGCCTTCGGGAAGATTGTTCTTTGCAGACCTAGGTGAATCATCCAAACCCATTGTAAAATCTTGGGGAGTGAAATTCGAAGGGAAAGAGGTATCCATGAAGGCCCTTGTGAATTATGACAGAGTGGACCTTAAGTTTGGGATCGATGGCGAACAGAAGGTTTACATCATGAGTAAAACAGAAGGGAAAGTTTATAAAATCAAATAAGTGCTAGAATGCTGGGTGTAGTTTGTAAAACACCCCAATATCCCTTAACATCCAGATAGATTGGTGTTTTACAAACTACTCCTAGTCGCTACTCTGGGTGTAGTTTGAAACTACACCCAAATATCTTTTGAACCATAATTGAAAGGAGTAGATACAAACTACTCCTAGAAGCTGCACTGGATGTAGGTTGTAAAACACCCCAATATACCTTAACATCCAGAAAGGTAGGAGTTTTACAAACTACTCCTAGTTTCCTGTAAGAGAAAGAAATTATGGTCGAACGTTCAAAGATAATCACCCGTTCAGAATCAAATCAGCTGCTTTTTCGCCAATCATGATTGTGGCAGCGTTGGTATTTCCGGCTACAATTCTTGGCATAATTGAGGCATCTGCGACTCTTAACCCCTCGATACCCATTACCTGAAGCACTGGATTGACTACTGAGTCCTGATCAATTCCCATTTTGCAAGTTCCAACAGGATGATAAATAGTCTCCACAGTCCTACGAATATGATCTGCCATGCTATCTTCAGATTGATTAAGCGGACAAATAATTTCCTTGATAAACGGTTGGAAAGCTTCCTGTGAAAAAATCTGCAATGCCTTTTTTGCCCCTTGAATCAAGGTTTTGAGATCTTCTTCAACAGCTAAAAAATTGGGTTGGACTAGCGGTGGTTCTTGAGCGTTTGATGATTTTAGTCCTAAATATCCCTTGCTTTTCGGTTTAAGAATACTGGGTAAGATGGTAAACCCGTCTGTTCTGGGATAAGTAGTCAGGTCATACATATCCGTTTTACCATCGTTGCCAATGTGGATGGGTGCAAAATGCAGCTGAAAATCAACGGCTTGATTTTCTTTTGTGGAGTAAAAAGCGACGGCCTCCAAAGGGCTACAGGTCATCACTCCGGTTCGGGAAATGAAGTATTGAAGTAAATCTTTTGTCTGATTCCAAGGGCTTAGATGATGATTAAAACCTTGTTTGGTACTGGAAAGTGCAGAAACCGGAAAGAAAAGATGATCCTGTAAGTTTTGACCAACTCCAGGCAATGATTTGACTAAATCAATTCCTCTTCTTTTCAAATCCTCCTGCTCTCCAATCCCTGACAACATTAAAAGCTGAGGCGATTGAAAAGCACCTGCAGATAGGATTACCTCTTTTCTACAAGTAATTGAATCACTTATGTTTTTACCGGTTAGAATTTCCACTCCGATGGCCCGATCATTTTTTATAATAATTTTTTTGACAAGGGTTTTCGTCCAAACGGTCAAATTTTGTCTCTTGAGAACTGGTTTTAAAAATGCTTCAGCTGTGCTCTGTCTCTTTCCGTTTTTGATGGTAAACTGAAAAAATCCAGCTCCTTCCTGATGCTCACCATTATAATCAGAATTTTTTAGTATGCCAGATTGAGAACAGGCTTCCACAAATGCATTTGCATAAGGTGTTCTGTAATTTTGCGCAAAGGATACGTGTAAAAATCCATTTTGGCCATGATAGGAATCCTGTATCTGCTGATGGTGTTCTGATTTCTTAAAATACGGAAGTACTGAATGATATCCCCAACCAGAATTTCCCATAATTTCCCACTCATCGAAATCAGCCTTATTTCCACGAACGTAGGCCATAGCATTCGTTGAGCTTGAACCACCAAGAACCTTTCCTCGCGGAAGATAGATTTTCCGGTTATTGACATACTTTTGGGCTTCCGTCCAGAATCCCCAGTCCACTTCACTCTTGTGTAGTTTGCCGTATCCTGCAGGTATCCCGATTTCCATTTTCTTGTCTGGCCCTCCTGCTTCGATAAGGAGTACCTTCGTGGCTGGATGCTGACTTAGGCGATTTGCTAAAACACAGCCAGCAGATCCGGCTCCAACAATAATATAATCGAAATTATGCATAAACGTCCCGAAGTTTTTTGATCACAGAAGATAAGAAGATTCATGCGTATTCTTCAATCTCTACCCAAATTAACTTCTATAATACGCTTGTACAGGTTCTACTTCGTGTCAGGAAAATGTTAGAAATCCAAGGAGTTTTTTCGTGTCAATGTTACATTCGAATCCTCCTGAATTGATTCTCTTCTTTTTAGAATTAAACGCTGATGATCATCTATGATCCATTCCACCACTTCTCCACGTTTGAATTCAATGGCCTGAGCCAATGCAGATGGAAAATTAATATACCATTGTTCACTTTTCGCTCTCTTAATTAGCTGAACTTTTGTTGGGTATCCCATATTTTGCTGTGGTTTAGATTAATTTACGTTTTACTGGAATATGAAATCTCAAAAGTTGTCTGACTTTCAGTTACTTGACAATTATTTCAAGAAACATCTTAATCCTATGAAAATGATTTACAGAGGCTTCTCGAAAACAAAAAGAATCAGAAAATTGTAAAATTACTAGAGGAATGAGTGTTTTAGACCAACACAATACTGTCTCAATATCGATGTAATGGGTTGTTAATGAATTGTTAGGTTGTGTAACACCAAAAACAGGAAGACTAAGCGTGAATTTTCACCGTTTTTTGAGGAATACGTGAAGAAAATTAAATTTTGTTTCAAACCCATTATGGTTTTTAGATTCTACAAATGAATTCCAAAAAATTATCTGCCTTATTTAAAACTTAGGAAACAGGTATTTATCCGACGATTAAATGGGAAGAATTTTTCGACCATATAAGAAATAACCAGTGCAGAGGGGAAAGATTTTTTGGTTATCTGTTTAATTCAATGTCGCCTTGTATTTTTTGGGGTTTGGATTTAAAATTGGCAATTGCTAAAGGAGTTTTTAAAAGATTAGGGATGTTTTAAAAGAATAGGGGGAAATCCCTTCTAGGTCATACTATTGATTCTATTATTATTTTTCCACCCGTTTCCATGAAGAATTTCAGAAAGCTTGAAGGTGTTTTTAATCGGAAAATCTTTCGGGATTAGAATTTCTAAATGTTAGCCGATCCTCCGGTGATTAAAAATCAAAAGATAGAAAATGTGTTTTCTCTCTTCCTGAAATTCTCCAAGGCAGGTAGTGAACGATCGCCATGACTTAATAGAAAAACAGTTTGAGATAAAATAAATATGATTAAACGGAATTTTTTCTTAGCCAACTTACATCCGGTTCATCCTTCATTTAACCTTAGTGCTAAAAACAAGAAAAACATTAGTAAGACCAGGACTGGAAAATTTCCATGTTCACTACAAAAGTTTACCCTTGAAAATTTTTCCATTGAGGTAATTAAGTGAGTTTAAAAAACCTTTTTTAATGAAAAACCAACACCAAAAAAAACTTTTTACAGTTCAGCCCTTCTAAATTTCATTAATTCCTGCGTAGTAGAAGAAGAGTAAAAATGGTTTTGATAATGCTGAAAGTTTAAAAGGTTGAATAAGGGTCGTTAGCTAAATAGATAAAATTAAATTTTCAGATATTGACTTTCATTAAACGAATAATCCTAATTGAGTCCACTACGAAAAGTCATTTTGAATGGGAAAAACCATCATTCTATTCAAATTTGAAGGGTAATTCTACCATTTTACCGCTTATCGGAGTGGACTCCTATTTTATCAAAGAAATTCAAGTTAAAAAAAGGTAGTGGCTTACATGGTTCAAAATTATATCGAGTTTATTTTCAATTGGCAAAGACGCGTTTTAAATGAAGGATTTTAACACATTCGATTAATAAGAGGCTAAGAAATCTGAAATCCTTATCGATTGATTGGTCAAATTCAATTTTTTCCTAAGTCTAATTCGGGTGATTTCAATGCTACGAATACTCTGATGGGTAATTTGGGAAATTTCTTTAGTGGTTAATTGTAGCTTCAGCATTGCACACATTCTTCGTTCATTCAAGGTAAGTTTGGGAAATTCACTTTGAAGTTTTGTAATAAATCCTGAATGAACGTCTGTAAATATCAAATCAAATTCCTTAAGTGAATGCCTATAGTCATTCAGCTCTTTTTCTATATCTATCTTCTCAGATACTGGGGAATTAGGCTCGGAAAGTAATCTTTTTAGAAGTTCCTCTATTCTCCTGTCTTTCTCTAGTTTCTTGATTGATTGAAGAGATAATTCTGCCTTTTTTTCTTTCAAGGCAGTCTCGAGAATTTCAACCTCTCCTTTTTTTTGTATGACAAGTTCTTCTGATTTTTTTTGCTCCACTAGGGATTTTTGGGCTTTCTCTTTTGCCTTAAAGAAAAAATAAATCAAAACTGAAATAATAAGCAGGGCTGAGACCAAAACTAATAAAAAGAAAAACCTTTGATTCGTTTCATTCTTTTGCACTTCCGCCATAGTCTTTTTGAATTCATTTTGAAGTTCTACCTTCAACATCAGTTCATTAGCTGAATTATACTTCGCCAATGAATCTACTTTTTTTTGTATACGACGGTATTTCAAGGCACTATCTGGCATATTCAGCTTATCAAATTCTTCATATAACAAAGTTGAAATTGCTCCCTCCAAACTTAAATTTTCAATTTTTCTTGCTAGCTCAAAACTCATTGAGGCGAGTAAGACCGCCTGATCCAGCTCATTATTACGTAAATGCAATCTAGCCAAACTATATAAGGTAGTCGCCTCCAAAACAGGAGATTTAATCGTCTTTGAAATTTCAAGCGCTTCATTTAGAATCCCTTCAGCTTCTTCAAAGCGCTGTAGTTTTTGTAAAATGTCTGCGTAATTATTTATAATCCGGACATATTCTTGGGGAATTTTTTGGTTTTTCTTGGCAATTTCCAATCCCCTATCAGCGTAGTTTTTAGCACTTTCAAAATTTCCCAAATTTGTTTCCGAAACTGAAAGATTGTTCAAGATCACTGTCATGGAGGCTGCAAAAGTGGAATCTTTTAGGTTAATAGGTTGACTTTCCATATAAGCCAATGCTTCCACAAAAATTTCTTTTGCCTTATCATTTTTCCCTAATACCAACCAAATCCCTCCTTGGTTAACTTTTGCAAAGAATTCTTCCTCGTCTGTACCAAATTCTTGGGCGATTTGAAAATTCTTTGATGAGTAATAGGATGCCTCTTCCATTAACCCATAGTAGAAATAGGAATTCCTAAGTATAGAATATGATTTCTGTAATTTGGTGTAATCTGCAAGTGATTCTGCTAGTGCAACCGACCTTAAACCCAATTCTATTGCGTTTTTGGGATTGGAAAGTATTAATTCATTTCCCAATTGAATCATACTATCCAATTTTTTTTGAATGCGTATTTCCTCTTGAGCAAAACTTTTATTCTCAAAAAAAATGAGAAAAATAAACCCAAATAAATAAAAACAAGCTCGAAATTTATTCATGGCTTTTTCTAAAAGACCCCTAATTAAAAATTAATTTCATCTAGTCAAATATCCTATAAATTCTTAATTAAAAATTAAAAATTTAGGCTCGAAAAATTCAACTATATACCAAAAATAAAAGGATCATCTTTCTTTAGAGGTATATCGCACACTTAAAAACAAAGTTGTCTTACTGTCTTTTTGCTATTGAATTTTTATTTCATTGATCTCTTGAAATAACTCTTTTTTCATTCAACGTATTTTTTTACCCATTGAACAAAATATGGCCAGTTTGGCCCCAGGGTATGTCCCGCCTCGTGCTGCCTGTAAGCTAGGTCTCCAGAATCTAAAAAAGTGCCGATCTGAGGAAATTCCCGAGTTGGCAAAGGCTTTTTACCCAACAACTCATACACAGGACCCGCCAAAACAGTCGATTCAAACATGCCTCTGGCATCAATCCACTGCCCTTCGACCGTGGGAGAACCAACAGAAATAAACATTGGCCTTGGTGCACAAAGTGCAATTAACTCATGCGCATCAACAGGTAAATCATTCGGTGACAGGGATCCACCATATCTTATAAAGTTAGGGCTAAACCAATGGTATTCACCCGAGCTTACGAGATTTTCCACTTGCTCACCAAAAGTCCTACGCAACAGCTTGGCCCCACCTGCACCAGAAGAACCGATCAAACCTACTGCAAATCGTTCATCGTAAGCCATAGTGACCAACGCTGTTTTTCCGTATCGGGAAAGCCCTTCAATCACAACCTTTTTAGCATTCACTTTTGAATCACTTTCCAAAAAATCCAAAGCCCTACTAGCTCCCCAAGCCCAAGCTTTGAGTGTTCCCCAATCTTCCAAACTTCTGGGTTCACCTTTGTTCACCAAACCAATAATTCCAGACCTCAACCCTGCACCATGATCTGCTTGATAACTGGTCGGAATAATAACACCAAAGCCCCAACCTTGGGCAAGAACCTGTTCCTGCCAACTTGGGCCGGAAGGTACTGAAGGTCGCTGAATTCCTGCCGGCCAGACCCATCCAAATTCCATAACCAGAGGAACAGGAGTTTTACTCGATAGGGGAACCCCATAGTAAAAATCTATAGCTACTGAAATGCCGGGAAAACTGGAATTATCTACCGTTCCCTTCATTTTCCTGTACCAGGTCGGGATATTTCCGATCAACGTGTCTTTTTCCCAAATCACCTGCCAATCTACGCCGGGAAGACTTTCCGGTGTCATTCCATACATTTCCAAGTCAAATAGCTTCTTCAGCTCCGCCTTTCTTTTTTCCCAATCAGAGGAATTTCTGACAGCTTTGCCCCTCTCAAAAACAAGGGGATCAGGAACAGATTGGTAGGTTTTGGCTTTGCTTTCATCTGAGTTGGCCGCATTTGGAGCCTGCGGATTTCCAGCGGGCCCGGGACGAAGGCTTTCTATGCCTAGCCTTTTCAACATGAGTTGATGGTCGGACAGGGTGAGCTTGTTAATACTGTCACGAATGGCTGAATTTTGCTGGCCCAATGAAATTTGGCTTAAACAAAAAAGTAGGATGAAGTAAATCAATCTTGCGGACATAATCGAATTGGATAGGATTGCTTCAAACTAGTGTTTTTTTGAGACTTGTTTACAAAAGTTTTACCAACCCCAGGGAAATCGCTTTTAAAAATTACCATTTTTCCGTCCGACTGAAAAAACAAACCGGTTTCATATAGTTAACCATGAGAAAATTAAGAGCTACTCTACTGTTAAATCGAATAAAAGTGGGATTTATCCAAAAAAGACTAAGCCATAATTCTTAATTTTCTCAATGACCTTAATGGGTATAACCCACAAGTCTTCAAAAGGAAGGTTCTCGATCCCTTCGTTCCATGTTTTAATTACCAAATTTTAAAAGCGATTTCCCTGTTAACAACCCTTGGAATGTTTGCTCAATGGTTTGAATCGCTGTACCTGTTCTGTATCTTCAATCAAAATTCCTTCCCGATGAAAAAAATACAATTCTCCTTATTCATGATTTTTTGGGCACTTCAGTCACTTGCCCAAACCGTATCAGACTACATTTCGGCCCCGTTTCCAACCTATATGACGGCATCACCCGATGGAAAAGCTATTGCTTGGATCTTTAACGACAAAGGGGAACGAAATGTGTTTTATGCGAAATCGCCAAACTATGAAACCCAAAAACTAACGGAATATACGGGAGACCAAGGTGTGGACCTTGGGCCGGTGATTTTTTCTCCCGATGGAAAAACCCTGCTAGTAGTTCGTGGAAATAGCCGAAATTCTGCCGGTCAAGCAGCTAACCCAGCTCAACTTCAGGAAAACACGGATAAAAAAATTCACCGCTTGGATCTAGAATCGGGAAAAAGCACATGGTTTTCAGCTGGAATGTCTCCTGTATTTAGTCCAGATGGAAAAAATGTGGCCTATTTGATAGGAGGGTCGGTTTATCTAAAAGCGGCAAGTGATACTTCCGATTCCGTGAAGCAGCTTTTCACTGCTAGAGGAAGTGCATCGATGCTTTCCTTTTCTCCAGATGGAAAATATTTGGCATTTGTCTCGGGCCGAGGTGACCATTCTTTTGTGGGACTTTGGGATTTTGATAAAAAACAATTGACCTATCCGGAAGCAAGTCTTGATTTTGATTCCTATCCATCTTGGAGTCCTGATGGGAAAAAGTTGGCTTATTTACGTATTCCAAACGTCCTAAATCTGCTTCCTTTCACCTCATTCAAAGAATCTAATCCTTGGAGCATTCGGATTCTTGATCTGGCAACGATGAAAACCGAGGAAGTATGGAAAGCAGAACTAGGTAGGGGTTCGGTAATGGTAGATGATTTACCTGCCATAAATGAGCGACTTTGGTGGTCAACCAATGGTTCCTTGGTTTTCCCTTGGGAGAAAAATAACTGGATGCACCTCTATGCGGTCAATCCCCAAACCAAAGAAGTTCGTCACTTGACTCCTGGAGAAGGACAGGTCGAATGGGTGCAAAGTTCTTTTTCCAAAAACGAACTTCTGGTGACCCATAATATCGGAAATATCGACCGCCGGCAAGTATCCCGACTAGACTTATCCACATTTAAACTGGAACTTCTTTCCGATCCCCAAACCATAAACTGGGCCCCAGTAAGGATAGAAAATGGAATGGCCTGGTTTCAATCCAATTGGAACCAACCAGGTTGGCCAATGATTCAAACCTATGGAAAAAAGAAAATGCTTGCCGAGTCTTTTTTCCCAACCAATTTTCCTAAAAACCTCAGTAAACCTGAAGCTGTAAAAATCAAAGCCAAGGACGGTTTCGAAACTTCTGCACAGCTTTTCCTTCCAACTAATTACGATCCAAAAAGGAAATACCCTGCTGTGATTTTTATCCATGGTGGCAGTCGAAGACAGATGCTTTTGGGATACAATTATGGCCTTTACTATTCTCATACCTTTGGAGCCCAACAGTTTTTCGCCTCACAGGGATATATTGCACTGACCATTAATTACCGTAGTGGCATTGGTTATGGGATGGATTTTCGTGAAGAGGAAAATTACGGAGCGGGCGGAGCAAGTGAAGTTCAAGATGTACTTGCAGCAGCAGACTTCTTGGCAGCACGATCAGATGTAGATGCATTCCGCATTGCTCCTTGGGGTGGCAGTTACGGCGGATATTTGACAGCACACGCACTCTCTCAGGCTCCTGAAAAATTTCACGTTGGCGTGGATATTCATGGCGTACACAATTGGAACAACGACATCCCTGTCTTTGCCCCTTGGTATGCTCCAGAGAAGTTTCCCAAAATGGCCGAGCTGGCATTCAAATCCTCACCTATGGCTCATGTCAAAGGTTGGGTTGACCCTGTTCTATTAATCCATGGGGACGACGACAGGAATGTATTATTCTCCGAAAGTGTCGAACTTGCTGAAGTACTGAGAAAACAAGGAGTGGAAGTAGAACAACTGGTATTTCCGGATGAAGTTCACGCTTTTCTACTCCACCAAAATTGGGTTAAAGCGTTCGACGCAACTTTTCAATTCATTAACAAGCATTCAAAAAAATAATAACCAAGGCAATTAAAACCCTCTATATTTTAAAAACATGGAGGGTTTTTTAATACTTGCACGGCCTTTGTAAGCCTCGTCTTGCGATCTCCAGAAATGGTGAAATAATTGAATCCGCTTTCTTTAGCCAATTTTAAATATTTTTCAAAAAAATACTGTCTTGCCTCCAATTCTGGATGCTCTCGAAGTGGATCTGGTTCCCAAGGCAAATCGATATCGGTCAATAAAATCAAATCATAAGTTCTTCGATTGATTTCTTCCAAAATCAAAGGATGTACTTTCCCAAACCGATGCTCCGACCACACCTGGATTACACGTAAGTCTGTGTCACAAAAAAGAAAGTTTTTCGCTTGTTTCAGCAACTTATCTTCCAAATTAATCTGTCCCATTCCGATTTCAGATAAATCTTCATACGTGTATGGCCGGTTTATTTTTTGCAGATATTCCCTGGCAAACTCAGGAACCCAAGGTTCTCCAAAATAACTGGATAAATCAGAGGCAAGGGTACTTTTTCCCGTTGACTCCGGACCTAAAATCAAAATCCGTTTAGGGTTTAGCATAGGTTTTGGCAGATTTTATCCAGGCAAATAGACCCATAGTGGCTAGAACTGTGAAAAATAAAAACTGGAAGGAGGTTAATACCAAGCCTTTATAGAAATACAAAGGCACTGAAACCAAATCCGTGATGATCCAGAAAATCCAATTTTCCACTTTCTTCTTCGCCATCAGCCACATCCCGACAAAAGCAGAGGCCGTAGTAAACGAATCCCAATAAGGAACATCGCTATTTGTAAAACTACTTAACAGAAAGGCTAGCAGAGGATAAGAAACTGCAAAAAGACCAACAGAAATCAACCAGCCTTTTCTATCCAACCAAGTGACGGGAAGTACTACTTGATTTTCTTCAGGATGTGTCCAGACATACCATCCGTAGATCGACATGGTAAAATAATAGGCATTGATGCCCATGTCTGCGTACAATTTAAACTCAAAACAAATCCAGACATAGATCAAGGTGGATACGATCCCTGTGGGATAGACCCAAATATGCTCAAGCATGGAATAAAAAACAGAGGCAATCCCAAAAAATACCGCCACCGCCTCCATCCAAGT
This sequence comes from uncultured Limnohabitans sp., assembly GCA_964574365.1. Lineage (GTDB taxonomy): Bacteria > Bacteroidota > Bacteroidia > Cytophagales > Cyclobacteriaceae > Algoriphagus. The sequence goes on along the minus strand of CAZNND010000006.1, from coordinate 19,375 downwards.
CATGTTTTGTATGCCTTCGGCAAATCCGTCCAGGAGAAATTGAAAATCCATAACCGAAATAAAGGAAATGTTTTTAGCCGCACCAAGAGACAGAAAGGAATTAACTTAATTTTGAGACAAGTCATTTTTTAGACAAAAAATATGCCCTGAACTTTCAGCATTCGCAACTTTGTGGCCCATACTCTTCCTAAAACACTTTAGTTTGCAATCTTGAAACGTTTATAAATGTCAAGCAACGTTGACATCCATAATATCTTGTCTCTGTTATACTTCTAATTCCTTTTTGGCCTTTGGAGTAAAATTTTTCACCGCGCCCTCTGCGACTCCACGGTGAAAGAATCAGGACAACTTCCACAACTTTTCTCGCAGTTGCTGGGTTTGATTGCTAACTTTGCCAGCTATGACTTTGAGCACTTTACCCGCTATACAGGATATAGATTATCTCGATCCCAAAGAATTTATAATCATCAAAAATGCTCGGGTTAACAACCTAAAAAGCCTGAGCGTCGCACTCCCTCGAAATAAATTCATCGTAATTACCGGATTATCTGGTTCGGGTAAATCCTCTTTGGCTTTTGATACTTTATTTGCCGAAGGGCAGCGGATGTATGTGGAAAGTTTAAGTTCCTATGCCCGTCAATTTCTTGGACGAATGGAAAAGCCTGAGGTGGAATATATCAAAGGTGTCGCTCCTGCAATTGCCATTCAACAAAAAGTCAGCACCAAAAATCCCCGCTCCACAGTAGGTACAACAACTGAAATTTACGATTATCTGAAATTGCTCTATGCACGAGTGGGAAAAACGTACTCACCAGTATCAGGAAAAGAAGTCAAACACCACGCTGTATCAGATATCGTTGACTATATTTTTACCTTTGAAGAAGGAGCAAAAGTCATGATTTCATGCCCTCTTCAGTTAGGTTCGGGCAGGAAAATCGAACAAGAACTCGATCTTTTACTACAAAAAGGATACACCCGAATTCTCATTGATGGGGACGTGTTTTTTGTGGAAGACCTCTTTGGTGAAAAAAAAGCCCCCAAGGGAACCTATGAAATTCTTATTGACCGTGCCACGGTAAGAAAAGACGACGAAGACAATCAATTTCGGATTGCGGATTCCATACAAACAGCTCTTTTCGAAGGTCATGGTGACTGTAAGATTACTGTTCCCGAAGTGGAAACACGTTCCTTTTCCGACCGATTTGAACTCGATGGCATGGGATTCGAACTTCCATCAGTCAACTTTTTTTCATTCAACAATCCCTACGGAGCCTGTAAACGTTGCGAAGGTTTCGGTAATGTGCTGGGAATTGACAAAGATTTGGTATTTCCAGATAAAGAACTTTCTGTGTATGAAGGAGCTATTGCACCTTGGCGCGGAGAAAGCGGAAAAGGCTGGCTAGAGCCACTTTTGAAAAAAGGGATAGAATTCAATTTCCCTATTCATCGGTCTTACTACGAACTTACAAACAAGGAACAAGAACTACTTTGGACTGGAAATAAGTATTTCCGGGGACTAAATGCATTTTTTGAGGATCTTGAGAGCAAAACCTATAAAATCCAATTTCGCGTGATGCTTTCCCGATTTAGGGGACGCACCAGTTGTCCGGATTGTCGGGGAACCCGTCTCCGTAAAGATGCAGGCTACGTTAAAATCGAGGGAAAATCTATCACAGATTTGGTATTGATGCCTATCGAGGACGCACTGGGCTTTTTTAGAAATCTCACCCTCGCCGACCATGAGGCTAAAGTGGCTAACCGACTGTTGAAGGAAATCATAAGCCGTTTGGAATTTATGGATCAGGTGGGATTAGGCTATCTCACCCTTAACCGGCTTACTTCCTCCCTCTCTGGAGGAGAGTTTCAGCGGATCAAACTGGCTACATCCTTGGGTTCTGCACTTGTTGGATCCATGTATATCCTGGACGAACCCAGTATTGGACTTCACCCGAGAGATACTGACCGATTAGTTGGCGTGCTTAAAGAGCTGAAGAATCTAGGAAATACAGTAATCGTCGTTGAGCACGAGGAAAAAGTAATGAAAGCCTCGGATCAGATCATTGATATTGGTCCTGATGCGGGAGTAAATGGGGGAGAACTGCTTTTCCAGGGAAAAATCGAAGACCTGATCACAAGTGGTACGACTTACACTGCTAAATACCTGCGTGGTGAGGAAAAGATTTTCACCAAAAGCAGTAACCGAAAGTGGAAAGATTCCATCATTGTCAAAGGTGCACGAGAAAACAACTTGAAAAACTTGACCGTACAGTTACCACTTAATACGCTAACGGTCATAACAGGCGTTTCCGGTTCTGGAAAATCTACCTTGATAAAAAAGGTGCTCTATCCTGCTTTGGGTAAAATGCTTGGAACAGTCATCGATGAAGGTGGGAAATACGACAAGATCGAGGGCGATTACAAGCGAATAACGCAGGTAGAATTTGTGGATCAGGATCCGATCGGTAAATCTTCGCGTTCTAATCCTGTGACCTATGTGAAGGCCTTTGATGGGATTCGTAACCTATTTTCAGAACAACCATTGTCAAAACAACGGGGATATAAACCGGCATTTTTCTCTTTCAATGTGGATGGTGGTCGATGTGAAGCTTGTCAGGGGGAAGGTACGACCACTGTTGAAATGCAATTCATGGCAGACATTCACCTGACCTGCGAATCTTGTAAGGGCAAGCGATTTAAAAATGAAATTTTGGAAGTCAAGTATAAAGACAAGGATATTTCAGAAGTCTTGGAAATGACCATCGATGAAGCTTTGGAGTTTTTCAAAGGAAAAAGCCAGATCTTCAATCGTCTTCAGCCGCTTCAGGAAGTAGGTTTGGGCTATATTGGTATGGGGCAAAGTTCAAATACCCTGTCTGGTGGGGAAGCGCAGCGGGTAAAATTGGCTTCATTCTTGGGAAAAGGCGGGACAAAGACTGGAGATCATATCCTTTTTATCTTTGACGAACCTACGACGGGACTCCACTTCCATGATATCAGCAAACTCCTGCACAGCATCAATGCCTTGATTGATCAGGGACATTCCGTGATTATCATCGAACATAACACCGAGGTGATTAAATCTGCTGATTGGGTGATTGATCTGGGACCTGAAGGGGGAAACAAAGGAGGCTATTTGACCTTTGCCGGTACTCCAGAGGATTTGGCAAAGGAAGAGGAAAATTACACGGCTAAGTATGTGAGGGAGAGTTTAAATCTTTTTAATTGATAATCAAAGATTTAAAATTATTTTCTAGCAAAACCTTGACAACTATCATATTTTTTTTTTGAAATTTTACGAAAAAGGCCGATGAAAAAATTTGTTTTATCAAGTGTCATGACTCTTTGTCTTACTATCGGGGTAAGCTCCTCAATTCCTTCAAGTGCTGGAGATTTTTTTTGGGGGTACCAATTAAACTTCAGACCATGCTCTTCCTATCTTCCAATTTATCAAGCCAAATGCCTGCCTTCGTCTGGTGGGTATTGCCAAGCTTCAGCACAAAATCAATGTCCGGGTCCCCCATACTATGCATTACAATAAAAGAGAATATGATTATCCGTAATTCTATTGGTATGAAAAACGAATTTGAAAGGTATCGGATAATCTTCGAAAAAAGACTGTCGACAGTCCATTAACAGATTAATGGAACTTCAAAATTTATTTTTCATGGCCGCTGAAAAGAACGTGTATAAGAAAAAACAGAACCCAAAAAGAAAAAAAATTACTTACATAATTTTACTTTCTTGGGATCTTTTATTTGGATTGTAAGTTGCATAAGCTGTGGAGGTCAGTCTGCTATTTCAGAAAAAAAAATTTGAACAGAAAAAATCAATTGATTTAAGTGAAGTGGAGGTTGGCTTGTTCTCCGACCTATTTGACAGTGTTGGGTATGTACTCTTAAAAGAGAACCCTAATATTCCCCTAGTTCATTTTTTCAAAACAGTAATTGACGGAAATAACATCTACGTAAATGATATACACCTAAATAACTTATTAAAGTTTGATATAAAGGGAAATCATATTAGTACACTTAAATCAAATGGGTATGGGCCTAAAGAATTTATTCAAATTGAAGATTTTCAAATAATTGGTGACTCCATATTAATTTATGATAGTAATCTAGGAAAACAAATTTATTTTAATCAAAAATTCAAATTTTTGAAAGAAGTGAAAATTATCAATAATTCTACGAATTTTTACAAAGGTAACTCCTATAATCTGTTCCTCTTAAATACTTTAACAACGGACAAAGATAAACTCTTTCTAAAAACAAATAATAATGGAGAATTTTTAGAATATTTTTCCGGAAATCAAAACGGAATAGGAAAGGTCAAATTGTTACATGGATTCACTAAAAATCATCAAACATCTGAAATTTCTATTACTTTACCTTTCTCTTATGATCTAGCTATTTTTAGAGAAGACGGAAATTTGAAAGAAATCAAAACATTTGAATTTCTAAAGGCAAAAGAATCAGAAAATTTGCCTGGACAACTGAAATTAATAAATGCATTTATCCCTTTTTCTAAATTAAATTTAATGACTACATACCACGGAAAAGATGGGTATCAGCTTTTATTTGATCAAGACTTTAAATTAAAATATATAGCTAAAAATCTTATAAACGACTTAGATGGTTTAAATTACTATTTTTTACCAATTACCTATTCTAAAGAATTTATACCTTTATTTTCCTTCAATAGATCTATATAATTTATACAAAAACTCAGAACGAGAGATTAAAGAAAAATTTCCAAATAATACAATTCACAAATTTATTAAAGAACAAGAATCAGAAATAAAAAGCGATCGCCACATTCTGGTATTCCTTAAAATTAAGGAAGAATTAATAATTGAATAAATCATCTTTTTTAGTTTTGAATCAAATGATTCTTGATAGATTTTTTTTTTGTTCAAAATGTTCTATTATTAGAACAGATTTTAGGCTCCATTAACGAAGGTTTAGTGAGCCTTTCAGTTTTAATTGTCCATTTGGATAATAGGATGGTTAATTTGTTAAATTTCAACTTAGCCTAATTGTAGTCATTAAGTAAATGAAATCTGGAATCTTAGCTCAGCTGGTTTAGAGCGCTGCTTTGACAGAGCAGAGGTCATGGGTTCGAATCCCTTAGATTCCACGGTATGAGCTACAAAAGCACAAAGTCAGGGAAGATTTTGTGCTTTTTAATTAAAAAACAGCCAATAAACGAGATTTTATTTTTGGCCATATTTACTATGTAAATTCTACCAAAAGTCATTTTTACATTAATTACCTCTTCCAATTTCTTTCAAGATTTTTATAGATATCTGATTATCTTTCATTTTCAAGATTTAATCCCATCTCTGCTTTTTTTCCAAATCCATTCGTTTAAATCAAATCACTCGTATTTAAGGAGGTTTGCTTTACTTTGAACTTAGCTTTCTTAAGCCCGCTTCCTTTAAAATGAAAGATAAAGAACAACCCATCAGCCTTCATCCTAGAAATAAGCATCTGGGAAGCTATCCTTTGGAGGAGCTGGCAGAAACCCTTCCCAAACTCAGGGAATTTCTCTTCATAAACCCTTTTGGAAACCTTACTCTTGACTTCGGAAATCCTTTGGCTGTAAAATGTTTAAATCAGGCCTTGCTGAAACACTATTACGACATTGATTGGGATATCCCTTCGGATTTTCTTTGTCCTCCTGTTCCAGGACGGGCAGATTACATCCATCATCTCGCTGACTTGATGGATCAAAAACAAGAAGGCTATAAATCAACAAACGGCATTCGAAAAGTACTGGATATTGGCACAGGCGCCAATCTGATCTACCCCATTCTTGGAGCATCCTGCTACGGATGGGATGTTGTAGGTTCAGAAATCAATCCTAATGCTATTTCCTCAGCAACAAAAATTATCCTCAGTAATCCTGATCTCGTTAACAACATCCAACTAAGGCATCAGTATCATAGTGACAGGATCTTTTTCGGAATCATCGAACGTGATGAATTTTTTGATGCCACGCTTTGTAATCCCCCATTTCACGATTCCGCGGAAATGGCCCAACAATCAAATCTCAAAAAAGTGAGGGGCCTGGAAAAAAATAACGTTCCGACTGCCCAACTCAATTTTGGTGGGCAGGACTTGGAACTTTGGACGGAAGGAGGGGAGACTGAATTCATCCGTAAAATGATTGTAGAAAGCAGGGAATATAGAAATCAGGTGTTCTGGTTTAGTACACTTGTTTCAAAATCAGAACATCTGAAGTTTATCCAAAAGCTTTTAAAAAATATGGGAGTTTTTGCCTACAAAATAGTACCAATGGCTCAAGGCAATAAAATTAGCCGATTTATTGCCTGGACTTTTTTAAATCAGAAAAAACAGGATTCCTGGAAAAAATACCGTTGGTTTTAAAAAGAAAAGGCCTCCAAAATTCTAACTATTTCGGAGACCTAAAAACTGTTTTATAAAAACGGATTTGAAACTTACCTCAGGCCAATCTTAGGCGTTCAGCGTGTATTCAACACCAATTTCCATATTCAATGCTCTGGAAATTGGGCAGTTCAATTCGGCATCTTTTACCAATTCAGCAAATTGAGCATCCGAAATACCTTCAACTTTTGCCAGCAACACCAAATGTGACTTTTTCAGGGTTCCTTCCTCAAAGGTGATATGTGACGTTACATGCAATTCTTGAGGAGGAAAATTTGCGCCGCTAAGGTTGAAACTTAGTTTCATGGCAAAACATCCTGCATGAGCTGCCGCAATCAGTTCTTCAGGATTGGTACCCACACCATCTTCAAAGCGGGTATTGAATGAATACTGGGTTTGGTTTAGAACCGTACTGTCAGTAGTTAAGTGACCTTTGCCTTCCTTGCCGCTCCCATTCCATACGGCTGTTGCTTTTCTAATCATTGAATTAAAGAGTTTATGTTTAAAGGATACCTACAAAAGCCGAGTTGGCCAATTAAAGTTTCCTAGAAAATTTTTTAGCGGACTGATTTTGTCAAGATTGCTTTGTTTATCCTTGGTAAACGTCCTCTATTTGCTTTTGATACTTTTGAGTGATCACTTTTCTCTTAAGTTTCATGGTCGGAGTCAACTCACCTGTGTCTATTCCCCAAGGCTTTTCGAGAAGCTTAAAGCGCTTGATCTGCTCCCACTTTCCGAAATACTTGTTGTACTGATCCACTTCTGACTGATACTTTTCCACAATTTCGGGTTTGTTCACCATTTCATGGTCAGCCGTATATGGAATATCTTTTCTCCTGCAATATTCCTTTAATCCATCAAAACTAGGTACAATTAGTGCTGCAGGATAATTTTTCCCATCTCCAACTACTATAAGTTGTTCAATAAGAGCCGATTCTTTGAATTTATTTTCCATTACCTGCGGAGCGATATATTTTCCTCCAGAGGTTTTAAACATTTCCTTTTTGCGATCGGTGATTTTAAGGTAATGTCCATCGAGCTCACCAATATCTCCGGTATGAAACCAACCATTTTTAAGTACCTCTGAGGTCATTTCAGGCTCCTTGTAATACCCTTGCATGATATTAGGTCCTTTGACCAAAATTTCGCCATCTTCTGCGATTTTTACTTCTACGTCTTTGACGATTTTTCCGACATAGCCAATTCGTATTTCTTCTTTGGTACCAACTGAAGCGGTTACGACAGGTGAAGTCTCGGTCAATCCATAACCTTCGCAAACCTTAATACCCGCTGCCCAAAATACCCGAGCCAAGCGTGGCTGAAGCGCCGAAGCACCAGAATTGATCTGCATCACATTTCCTCCTAAGGCTTCTCTCCATTTAGAGAATATCAGTTTATTGGCCAGCTTCAGTTGAAAGTCATACCAGCCTCCCATACTTGTGGATGGATCATATTTAAGTCCCAAATTCAAGGCCCAGAAAAACAGCTTCTTCTTAACACCAGTAAGCTCATAGCCTTTGGCTACTATTTTATCATAAACTTTTTCTAATAATCTAGGCACGGTATTAAACACATGCGGCTGAACTTCTTTGAGGTTGTCCCCGATTTTATCCATATTTTCTGCATAGTAAACCGAATAGCCTAGGTAGATAAAGCAGAAAGATGCAGTTCGCTCAAAAATATGACAAAGGGGAAGGAAACTCAAAACTTTTGAAATTCCCTCCGGTGGACTCATTATATGTGAAACCGCAATCAGGTTAGAAAGTACATTGGAATGGGTTAACATCACCCCCTTAGGTCTTCCTGTAGTGCCTGAGGTATAAATAATGGTAAATAGATCTTCAGGTTTTACATTGACCTTCAATTTTTCCAGTACAGCCAAATCACCCGATTCACCCAACTCAGCTAATGCGGACCAATGTTCTACACCTTCCAGGTGATCAAAAGAGTATATTTTTCGTTCTTCCGCGACCTGAGCAGCCTTATCGTAAATTACCTGATCACCCGCAAAAATCATTTTTACTTCTGCATGATTAAAAATATACGAGTAATCCTCTGAGGTAATTGTGGGATACATTGGTACAGATATCGCTCCAATTTGCTGTAGGGCTAAATCGATGAAATTCCATTCCGGACGGTTTTCAGAAATAATGGCAACTTTATCACTTGGTTCTATCCCTTGATGCAAAAATGCCAAACTTAAATTATCGACAATTTTTTTTACCTCATGGGAGGAGTAAGTTTTCCATTCACCATTTTCCTTTTTAGCAAACGCAACTTCCTTATTGTATTTTTCAATCTGATAAGGAATGAGATCAAATAATCGGGTCAAGTTCATATTTTGGTTATTTTGAGTGTATTCGTCTGCTAATATTACCAAATCCTATAGATAATTCAATCATAATCCAATGATTTCCACAATGTTCACACCCTAATAATCTTATTAGTTATTTAATTAAATAAATTTATTATTGTTATTAAGGCTGTGGATTTGTTGATAACCGGGCTTGTGTTGATTATTCACAAGTTCTTTGGTTTATTTTATTCTTGTTAACAGTTTATTAACTAGTTTTCAACATTTAAGCTACAGATATTTAATCAGTTATTTTTTTTTGCTGATTTTAGTGGATAATTGTTTTTTTTGTTTGTGTAAGATTATGGTGTTGAAAACTTGATCTTGTAGTGTTGGTAATTTACTATTTATTCACGTGGATATGTTTTTTTAAGTTCTTCTGCGATCTGCTAGTCTTTATCCTTTTTTTATTAATAGCTTGTCCACTGATATTAATTATTTATCCACAGGTTTCTTTTGAATCCCAGTTGGTTTAGAAGAGTTGATGTCTTGGTCTTCAAGGGTCCATCCACTTCTTACAATTACCTCGTTTTTGCCTTCTTCACCTGTATAATAAAAGATTCTTTCAGCTAGTTTTTTATAGGTAAAATTGGAAGGATCCCATGTTTTGTTTTTGTTGATGTCTTCAATCACTCGTATTTTAAATGATCCTGGTTCTATTAGCTTGAAAGAATATTCGTTTGTATTTTCAATATAAATTTCTTCGACTACTTCGTTTTTACCATCTATAAGTTGAACAATAAATGGTGGATTGGCTTGAATAATTTTTCCTTTCAATTCGTCTGCTAGGTCTTCCTTCTTTAATTTTCTAAAATTTGCCTTGATTTCTTTTTCATTTGATTGTCTTTCTATGTCAAAGAAAGTTGATTTTGGTGCTCTTAGTGTTACAATTTCTTGTTTTACGCTGTCTGGAATAGTTAGTGTTATTGTTAATTTATCTCTTCTTGTTGAGTCAGTAAACGATAACATTTCTGATCTTATGGGTATTCTTGTTAAAGTATCGACTTCTATTGCCAATGAGTCTAGGATTATTTCTGAGATGGGTTTATTGAATCGTATGTCAATCTTTAATTTTTGGTAGAAGTTTTTACCTGAATTGATGTTTGTTTCAAGTTTTTCAGCTTTTCTTTCTGACTCTTGGAACTTTGCCCAAATTAAGCTGTCTTTTTTGAATCCAACAGAATCTTGCAACTGGATCTGAAATGGTACGCTATCATTTTTAATCTCTTTAGAAAATATTCTTATTCGTTTATCTTCGGTTGCAGTGTAAAAATATGTTGAACCCATTTCTTCATGGGTTATGATCGAATTACTCGGGTTGCGGTTAAGTATGATATCGTAATTCTTGCCAAAAGTTGATGATCTTAAGATTCGAATGGGTGTTAAATCTGCTTTTGATAAATTGAATTGTATTCCTTCTATGTTTTCTTCTAATTTCACCGTATCTAATAGAAAGTCGTATTCTTCGGTTTTGTATTCAGCCTTTAGGTTACCGTTTAAGTCTTTCCATGCAAAGGCTTTGTATTTGCCGTTTTTTAGATTTGTGATCTTAAAATTTCCCAGTGTATCTATTTGTCCTAAGTAATAGGGTTGGGCAGTAAATACGTCTGTTGTATCTTCTAAAGGGTAGATACCTACAAGGATATTTTTATTATCTAATTTTCCCAGTTGATTATAAATATTTATTGAACCCGATAGTGATAAACTATCTATTGCAGGGCCAGTTGAAAAAATTACTTTTAAATTTTCTGCTGGATTTTTTTCTGAAAGGTCCACAACTGCCTTTTGAAAATCAAAAACATATGTAGTATTATCTTCGAGGTTCTGGTTTAGTTTGACGTTTATATTATTTTTTAATGCCGTAAATTCAAGTTTATCTTTATCTAATCTTGGTGTAATGATTAAGTTTTTGGAAGCATTTTCCAAGGCAATAAATTCATCAAATGTTAAACTGATTTCCTGTGGTTTTGTATTTATGGATTGTTCGCTTGGATTGGATTCAAGTAATTTGGGTGAGTTTTTATCTCTTGGTCCTCCTGTTGGAGAACTTTGTTTTGCGCATGATACTAATAAGAAAACTATGCTTATGAGTAAAAATATGCCCTTACTTTTCATTATTCTTTTTAAAAATGTAAATGTTGCTAGAATATTCTCCTGGTTTCTTTGCTTTTTGGTTTGATATCAAACCATTTTTAAATGCATTGATGTATTGTGAAAGCATGGAAGAATTTGGCTTTTTATATTTTTCCGATAAAAGACTCACATAATACGAATCAAAAAACATAGGTTTTATTTCCTTTAATACTAGGTTAAATTCCTTTGAAAAATATTCTATTGATTTTTCGTTAAAGTGATAAAGGTGTCTTGGTACATCCCATCCTGCCCAATATTCCTTGTATTGTTTGGCCTCATAAGATTCATGGTTTGGAACAGCTATTATTAGATACCCGGTTTTCTTTAAATGGTTCAAAATATCTTTTATTGTGCTACGTAAATCGTGTATATGTTCTAGGACATGAAAAAGTGTAATTACGTCATAGCTGCTTTCCTGATCTAAGTTTTTTATTGATTTGTAAACTTTTCCATTGAGTTTTTTATTAGCATAATTCCTTGCCTTGTCATTGGGTTCTATTCCGGTCACTTTCCAAAGATTTTTTCTTGCTTCTTTTAATAGCTCTCCTGTTCCGCATCCGTAGTCAAGTAATTTTCCTATTTCTTTGTAGTCTTCAATGAGGTCAATTTTATTTTTGATGGTATAGTTTCTAATCTTTTGGTAAATCCATGGCGTCAAACCTTTTGATTTATCTTCATGGGAGAAATATTCTGGGTAATCATAGTAGATTCCTATCGTATCTAAGGTTGGTCTTGGGTTTGTAAATAAAAGGTGACAATCTGTGCATCTAGAGATTATAAACACTTCTTTACTGACTGCCTGGTCTTTGATATCCATGTCATTCAAAAAGTGTGCGCTTTTACATAGCGGACATTTTGTTAATCGTTCTGTCATTTATCTTCCCAAATAGACGGTTAAAATAGATAAATCGGCAGGTGAAACGCCACTAATTCGTGATGCTTGACCCATTGTTTCGGGGCGTATTTTGTTCAGTTTTTGTCTAGCTTCATTTGATAGGGCCGTTATAGATAGGTAATTGAATTTTGATGGTATTTTGAAATTCTCCATAGATGATAGTTTTTCGACCATTTGTTTTTCTTTCTCTAAATAGCTATCGTATTTTATTTGAATTTCAGCTTGTTCTAAGACTTCCTTGTTATACTTCTGAAGGTAATTTTTCAGATCCACACTTATATTTCTTAAACTTTCTATTACTATTTGTGGTCTTTTTAGTAGTTTTTCTGCACTGGTTTTTTCTGTTACTGTTGCTGTATTAATTTCAGTCAATCCTTTATTAATTTCTTCCGGTGCAAATTTTTTCTGTTTTAGATCGTTTATAAGTTTAGACGTTTCTGATTTTTTATCCAACATTTTTTGATACCTATCTTCTTTCGCTAGGCCTAGGTTATAGCCAAGTTCCGTCAACCTTAAATCTGCATTATCCTGTCTAAGCAATAATCTAAACTCTGCTCTGGATGTAAACATTCGATAAGGCTCCTCGGTACCTTTGTTGATAAGATCATCTATTAATACGCCAATATATGCCTGTGATCTTTGTAGGATGAATGGGTCTTTTTCTTGAACTTTTAAACTAGCATTTATTCCAGCGATCAATCCTTGGCAAGCTGCTTCTTCATAACCTGTTGTTCCGTTTATTTGTCCAGCGAAATAAAGATTCTCTATCTGATGAGTTTCTAAAGTTAATTTTAATTGGGTTGGTGGAAAAAAGTCATATTCTATAGCATAGCCTGGTCTGAACATTTTTGCTTGTTCAAATCCCGGTATTTTTCTTAAAGCTTTGTATTGAACATCTTCAGGAAGTGATGTAGAGAATCCATTCACATAGATTTCCACGGTATTCCAGCCCTCTGGTTCTACAAATATTTGGTGTCTTTCTCGTTCGGCGAATCTGTTTATTTTGTCTTCTATGCTTGGACAATATCTTGGACCAAGCCCTTGGATTCTTCCATTAAACATGGGAGATCTGTCAAATCCTGTTTCTAGGGTCTGATGGACCTCTTTATTTGTATAGGTGATCCAGCAGCTTTTCTGGGTGGTAAGTGGTGTTGTAGTATCAGAATAGGAGAATTTTTCAGGTTGGTTATCGCCGAGTTGTTCTTCCATTTTGGTATAATCCAGACTTCTTCCATCGACTCTTGGTGGTGTTCCTGTCTTCATTCGACCCGCTTCCATACCGAGGCTTACAAGTTGTTCTGTGATACCCTTGGCCGCAGATTCTCCTGTTCTTCCTCCTCCGAATTGTTTTTCTCCTATATGGATAATACCATTCAAAAATGTTCCATTGGTTAAGACAACTGTTTCAGATTCTATTTCTATTCCAATTCCTGTTTTAACTCCATGTACTTTTCCATTTTTTGCAAGTAATCCGGTAATCATTTCTTGCCAAAAATCAACATTGGGTGTTTGTTCTAAGGCCAATCTCCACTCTTCTGCAAACCGCATTCGATCATTTTGGCTTCTTGGCGACCACATGGCTGGGCCTTTTGATCTATTCAGCATTCTGAATTGGATCATGGATTTGTCAGTTATAATACCTGATAATCCTCCTAATGCATCAATTTCGCGAATTATTTGGCCTTTTGCTACACCTCCCATTGCGGGGTTACAGGACATCTGTGCAATGGTATTCATGTTCATAGTACAAAGAAGTACTTTTGACCCCATGGCTGCAGCGGCGTGTGCTGCTTCACATCCAGCATGTCCAGCTCCAACTACTATTACATCATACTTTGGAAACATGATTCATTAATGTTTACTGTTCCACGTGGAACATGCGGTTTGTTATTGTTTGTTACTATTACTGTTCCACGTGGAACAGGTATGGTTCTTATTTATCTTAAAAGGAAGTTAGAGGATAATCCCTTGTCAGTGTTTCACGTGGAACACTTCGAATGTATTGAACAAATTAATAGCATAATCCTCCTTCTCACGCATTACTCCGATATCTTGTTTTTTTTTGTCTTTGTAACCCATCAAGTGCAAAAGACCATGTGCTAACACTCTGTTCAATTCATCTGACTCTTTCTGGTTAAGGTTTTTGGCGTTATCTCTAACTCGATCAATACTTATAAAAATATCCCCTTCTATTTTTCCTTCATCTTCTGAATTATCGAAAGTAATAATGTCTGTGTAGGTTTGATGATTGAGGTAATCTACATTGATTTGATACAGGTATTCATCTGAGCAAAAAATATAATTCAGTTCCGCTATTTTAAAATTTTCTAATCTAGCAAGCTCTTTCAGCCAAGCTTTTCTCTTTTGCTTTTCTGTAAACTTGAATGAAATATCTTCTGTGAAAAACTGAATTGCCATAATTTAATCCATATAAAAAGACAATATGGTTGTCTTTCCTCCATCTTCAAATCTTACTTCATCACTCAAATGTCTCATCAAGAAAATTCCTCTTCCTCCTATTTTTTCGATGTTTTCCGGCTCGGTGGGATCTGAAAGAGCTGAACTGTCAAAACCTTCGCCTTCATCCTGAACTTTGAAATTCAACTTATCGCCTTCTATCAAAAGCTCTAAATGAACCAGCTTGCTGTTGTCATTTTTGTTACCATGAATAATTGCATTGTTGATGCATTCCGTCACAGATATCATAATGTTTCCATAGATATCATCATTAATCTCGAAATTTTCTCTAGCATTATCAATGAAGCTTTCGATGATTTTTAAGTTCTCAATAAGAGACGGAATAGAAATTTTAATGGAATTCATTTTTGAAAAAAGAGTTGACGGCTTGCTTTATTTTTTATAAGGCTAATTCTAATACAATAGGGCAGTGATCTGAATGTTGTACCTCCGACAAAATTACAGCAGTTTTTAACTTGTTCTGCAATTCCTTTGTTGCCATGTGGTAATCAATCCTCCAGCCTAAATTTTTTGCTCGGGAATTCGCACGAAAACTCCACCAGCTATACTGATGTGGTTCACTGTTGAAATAACGGAAAGTATCAATAAATCCAGATTCCGTGAATTTATCCATCCAAGCCCTCTCTTTTGGAAGAAAACCGGAAGAGTTCTTATTTGAAATAGGATTGTGTATATCTATCGCCTTGTGGCAAATATTGTAGTCCCCGCTTAGTATAAGATTGGGAACCGTAGATTTCAAATCCTGCAAATACTCATAGATATCATCAAGGAACTCATATTTGAAGTCTTGTCTAACATCTCCTGTAGTACCTGATGGAAAGTAGGAAGAAATAAAAGAAAACCCTTCAAAATTTGCTCGGATCAATCGGCCTTCATCATCGTATTTTTTTAAACCCATTCCGTAAACTACTGAATGAGGCTTTATCTTACTGAAAATAGCCACTCCACTATACCCCTTTTTCACGGCTGGATATAAGTAAAGTTCATATCCCAAATCCCTGAATAGGGCTTGGTCTATATCCTTTTCCTGAGCTTTAATTTCCTGTAAACCAATAACATCTGGGTTTTGTTCCTTCAACCATTCCACAAAACCCTTGTTTATGGCCGAACGAATCCCATTTACATTATAGGAGATCAGTTTCATCTAGATTTCTATTTGATATTCTTTTTCGAAGTATTCTAAGACTTGAAGCTTCAGCAATTTCTCCTGTTCAAGTAAGTCAAAATGCGGCAGCTCTTTTGCTAATCTCCAATGTGGCCACCCCTCTTGATCTATATAGTCCAGTTCATAGAATCCTGCATAACTCAATACCTTGCATACCGCAATATGTAGCAAATCTTGCTTTTGTTCTTTGGAAAAGGTTCGGGTACCCTGACCTAATTCCTGTACACCAATCAGAAAGAGAACGCCATTAAGGTCATTAGGTTTTTTTCCGATCGTATCTTTCAGACCATCAAGAAGTTTTGACCAGCGTCTTTCTAGATCCAAATCTCGCTTAAACATAACAATTATCCTTGATTTTCAAGCACTTCCCAGTATTCTACGGCTCTGCGGAGATGTGGTATAACAATCGATCCACCAATAATCATCGCAATCGAAAATACTTCGAATACCTCTTTTCGACCAACCCCCGCCTCAAAGGACTTTCCTAAATGATATTTAATACAATCATCGCATCTCAAAACCATAGAACAGGCTAGCCCGATCATTTCCTTGGTTTTTACATCCAACTCCCCTTCCGCATAGGTATTCGTGTCTAAATTGAAAAATCGTTTGATAACCTTGTTGTCCTCAGCTAAAATACGCTCATTCATTTTAGAGCGGTACTCGTTGAATTCTTCTAGTAGATTCATTAACTTTCAATCTGTTTAGTTTGGAGGGTAAAGATAAAAGCTTATTTTCCCTCAAGCTTGTTCAACAAGACTTTTTGCTGATGCGTTTATCTTTTTGGAAAGATTTTTTAGATCTTTTATTTCCGCGAAACTGTCCATTATGCGGAAGAAGTTTGTTGGACTTTGAATCCTGCCTTTGTACGGTTTGCCAAGGTACACTTCCAAAGGCTAATTTTCATCTCAGGCCCTTCGAAAATGAACTTACCTCCAAGCTCCGCGGACTCATGCCTGTGCATCGGGCAATGGCCTTCATCCGATTTACCAAGAAAGGCAAAAGTCAAAAGTTGCTTCATTTGCTAAAATATGGAAATAAACCGGAAATAGGCTTTGAAATGGGCAGACTCTACGGCTTGATGCTCTCTGAACACGGGTATTCAAATCAATGGGACGCTGTAGTCCCCGTGCCCCTTCACCCCCTTAAGCAAAAAAGACGAGGATACAACCAAAGTGAGAAATTTGCCTCAGGCCTTTCTTTATCCCTTCAAATTCCCTGCTATGAGTTATTGACAAGGAAAAAATTCACAGAAACCCAAACCAAAAAAACCAGACTCCAGCGTCTCGAAAATGTCGATGAAGTCTTCGATTTGACAGATAGCCTAAACGTACAGAACCTCCGTATTTTACTCGTGGATGATGTAATTACTACGGGGGCCACACTCTGTGTCTGCGCAAATGTACTTTTGGCCAATGGAGCAAAACACGTAGATTTGGCAACTATCGCCGCAGGTGGGCAATAACCTATTCATCATGAACACAGACCTCGAATTTCTCAAATATCCTATCGGAAAATTTCAACTACCAGATGTAGTAGATTCAGCCTCTTTAAAAGACCAAATAGAAACCATCAGAAAGTTTCCAAGCCTGATGTTTTATGCTGTAAGTTCATTTTCTCCACAAGACCTTGATACCCCCTATCGACCTGGAGGCTGGACAGTGAGACAGCTTGTACATCATTGCTCAGACAGTCACATGAATGCCTACATCCGCTTCAAATTGGCATTAACCGAGGAAAATCCAGTCATCAAACCGTACAATGAGAGTGCGTGGGCATTGCTTTCGGATGCCTCCCTCCCTATCGAAGGGTCTTTGCAGGTCATTAAAGCAATACATTTCAAGTGGACCATACTTTTGGATGCCATGAAACGAGAAGACTTCAACCGAACCTATTTCCATCCTGAAAAGAATAAAACTCAGTCTCTTGCTGAAGTCACCTGTCTCTATGCCTGGCACTCCACGCATCATCTTGCTCATATTCAGCAATTGGTTAAAAGAAATTTCGACCGTTAAATCCATTTAGCCAATGAATATTTCCCTCAAAAACCAACGAATTCTTGTAACTGGTGCTTCACGTGGAATCGGCCGAGCCATAGCCAGACAGCTCTCTGAATCCGGGGCAGAAGTTATTATCCATTACAACTCCAATAGATCAGAAGCAGAAAGCCTTTTTCATCAATTGAAAAATCCGGCACATCTGGAATCCTGTGACCTCTCCCAACCGGCAGAGGTGCTGGGATTCATTCCTCGGCTGGTTCAAAAGTATGGATACCTGACTGCATTGGTCAACAATGCGGGTATTTCTCCACCTGCTCCAGATACCCTTCCCTCAGGAGAATGGTTGCAGGTTTGGGAGAAGGTAATGGCCGTCAACGCCACGGCTGTTGGTATTCTTTGCAAAGAGTTTATCGACCAGGCAAAAGAGACCCAAAATGGTCGCATAGTCATGATTTCCTCCCGAGCGGCTTTTCGGGGTGACACTCCCGATTACATCGCTTACGCCGCATCAAAGGGCGCTTTGGTCAGCATAAACCGTTCAATAGCAAGACATTATGGAAAATTAGGTATCAAATCATTTTTGATCGCACCTGGTTTTACCCGAACAGACATGGCGAATGAAATTTTAGCTGAGTATGGGGAGGATTTTGCCCTTAAAGATATTGCGCTGAAGGAACTTACGTTGCCGGAAGATATTGCGCCAATGGTCACCCTGCTTTGTTCGGGACTCGCCGACCATGCCACGGGTACATCGATAGATATGAATGCAGGTTCATATGTAAGGTAGGATCAAAAACTTCCTAATTTATTTCATGTTAAAGCAATAAACTACCCCAGCATGCCGGCAAAAGATCCTGTCCTAACACCAGACTTGGTCAGAATATTGAAGATTTTCTTGACATCTGCCTTTGGATTCATGTTGGTATTGTCATTTTTCAATTCGTATCGTGCCAATAATTCAGGTGAGGAGCGTACTTTCAAGATCACGGATTCCAATAAACTGTATTTTTTAAATGTGCGGTCGATTCACTATGACAGGGAATTGAGGAGAGATGCAGGCATGACTCTTTTCCGTCATGGCAGAAGAATGCCATCGGATTCTATTCCGAAAATTGACCCCGTCATTCTACTGAATCCCCTGACTGATGAAGCGTATATTTATTTTGAATTGAAGCATGCGGAATT
Source organism: uncultured Limnohabitans sp. (assembly GCA_964574365.1). GTDB lineage: Bacteria > Bacteroidota > Bacteroidia > Cytophagales > Cyclobacteriaceae > Algoriphagus. The sequence continues at coordinate 759 of CAZNND010000006.1, read as the reverse complement.
TCCAGTACAGATCAGAGCAAAATCGGGAAAAGAAGAGCAGCATGTGGAATTTGTCAATGGAAATAATTCAGATCACTTCGCATTGATGAAATTACTTAATCCATTGATAAACAACAATTTCGATTTTTATTTGATGATATCTGGAAAGGAATTTCCGCTTTGGCCTTCGGAAAAGGAGAAAGAAGTTTTGAAAACCGTTTTTGAGGACTATTTTCGTTTGCTAAACCAACCTATACTCTAGTGGAACAACAGAATAATTCCAGACTTGAATTTTTTAAAACCCAGGAAGGTAAAATACTTGACCACACTCCTTCTGCAGCGGGAAACTGGCTAGCAGGGATTCTTATTGAAGTGCATTCTCACCATATCAGGGTCCAATACACCGTACGACCGGAAATGTGCAATCCTGGAAAAGTACTTCATGGAGGAATTGCCTCGCTGATGTTGGATGATGTGATCGGTATGGGAAATTTTGTGGCTGGGTCAGACTACTTGATGACCAGCATCAATCTGAATGTGGACTTTTTATCAGCTGCTCAAGCTGGAGATAAACTTGAAGTTTCTGCGGAATTGGTACGTTCAGGCTCAAATTTGAACCATTGGGAGGCTGTAATCAAAAAACAATCTGGAAAAATTGTCGCAAAAGCCAGTTCCAACCTTATCAAGACTCACGTGAAACTTTCCGACTTGGGGTTCTGATGGCCTAATTTCAGAACTCCTTACCCCGTGTTGTGAAATTACCATTTTTTCGTAAAAAGT
>CAZNND010000005.1:66614-94640 GCA_964574365.1 uncultured Limnohabitans sp. | reverse complement strand
AAATCTTTACCAGAATCTCTCCCAAAGAATTCGGGAAAGGCATGTAGTCGGAAAGTTAGGGTTTAGCCAGAAATTCAATTCATAACTCTCTTAGCGCCTTCGCGTCTTTGTGGCCAATAAAAAATCTTTACCAGAGTCTCTCCCAAAGAATTCTGGAAAGGTATGTAGTATGAAAGTTAGGTTTAGCCAGAAAATCAATTGATAACTCTACTAGCGCCTTCGCGTCTTCGTGGCCAAATTCTCTTATCGCCTTTGCACCTTCGTAGCCAAAAAATATCTGTCAGCAAATCCAGTCAAAGTGGCAATACAGACTCGACCTTAAAGTTTTTCTCCAAATGCTAAATCACCTGCATCTCCCAAACCTGGGACAATGTAAGAATGCGAATTAAGTTTTTCATCCAATGCCCCCAACCAAATTCTGTAGGGGATTTTAAGGTTTGACTCCAAAAAAGCAACTCCTTCAGGAGAGGCGAATGCGGCAACAATATGTACGATTTTAGGGGTTCCATGAGAACAAAGAGTATCTAAAGAAGTCAGAATAGATTTTCCAGTAGCAAGCATTGGATCGGTAAGGACAAGAACCTTATCTGTCAGGTCAGGGCTCGCATGATAGCCGAGATTAATGGATATAGTATCGGACTTCTCTTGACGAAATGCGCCGATAAAACCACTTTCTGAATTATCAAAATAATTAAGAAATCCATGATAAAATGGTAGTGAGGCTCTTAGCACAGCTACAAGGACGGGCTGGCTGGATAGAACTTGGATCTTTGTCTTAGCTAGAGGTGTTTCTACTTCAATGGTTTTGTACTCCATTGATTTGGAAACTTCATAGGCAAGAATTTCTCCTAACCGTTCAAGATTTCTTCTAAACCTCATCCGGTCTTTTTGAAGGTTTATGTCTCTTAATTCGGCTAAAAACTGATTGCCTACACTGGGTTGATTTGCTAGAATAAACATGGCATAAAAATAAAAAAACCCGGATTTTCCGGGTTTTTTGATGGATTATTTTATTTCGAAGCTTGTTCTCCTAGCCATTTGTCGGGCATCAGGTGAAGATTTATCTACAGAAGTATCTTCTCCATAGCCTTTGAAGCTCAGTCGAGATGAGTCAATACCTGAGGCAACGAGAATTTCATAAACAGCTTTTGCTCTTTTTTCAGATAGTTTGATGTTGTAATCTTCCAGACCAAGTTCATCAGCATAACCTTTGATTTCAACCTTAACTCCAGGATTTCTTTTCAGGAAGTTTGAAACGTAGTTAATTGAGCTAATAGAGAATGCCAATGGTTTGGAGCTGTCAAAAGCAAAGAAAACATTCACATAACCGTCATTTATGGCTTTTTTCAAGTAATCTATTTCTTCTTTAACTTGTTCAACTGGGCAACCACTAGTGGAGGAAGGTCCAGGAACAAATGGGCATTTGTCCAGATGATCAGGAGTGCCATCTTGGTCGGAATCGAGTGTTACTCCATTGGTACTTACTCGTGCTCCAGCAGGAGTATTGGGTTCCTTATCCAAATAATCAGCTACACTATCTCCATCCGAATCTTTTAGCATGTCCTTAATTCCAGAAACTGCTTCTTGAAGTTCAACTTTTGTGGCGTATTTGTCTGCTGCAATATACCAGTCTGCATGTTGAGTTTGTTTTCCTAAATAAAAATTTAGACCTAGTGTAGCAGTCATCCAAGTTCCCATAGCATTTATAAAAGGAATCTCCTGAACCCGAGGTCTTCCTTCTTGATTGAATTCGTTCCCATCGAAAGTAAATCTTTGCCTTCCGTTCACAATTGTTGAAAAGGTACCCTGAATACTTACTTTTTGTCCCAAGGAGTAAAGCAATTTAAGTTTACCGTTAAAGCTGTATACATAATCGGGATCAAAGTCTGGATCAACGACTCCGGGGTTCAGTGTAGAAGCAATTCGATCTTCTTGCTTGAGTTGACCAAATCCAATTCCAGTTTCCGAAATCATAGTTAATTTCCTTGCGAAAGATTCAAAGGACATTATTCTTCCCCAATTGATAACTCCATGAATAGAGGTATTCATGTAATTTGTATAAAAATCGGGTGTGTCCTTTGCTTCATTGAAATGACCTGCCCCATAACTAGCACTCAATCCAAATTTTTCATTGAACATGTGCCTAACTCCAACCTCAGCGTGTCCAATGTTTAATGTTGGAGCAAAGAATTCTGGAGTCAGTGGTGCTACGGGGTTGTTAAATCCACCATTTACCTCAATAGACCATCTATTGAAGTCTTTTTGAGAAAAAGCCTTGTTGAATACACCCAAAAATGCAATTAAGAAAATGTATTGTTTCATATTTTTTTATTTTTTCCTGTATCTTTAATAGAATTTTACTCGGTTTACAATCGATTTTATGGAGACCATTCCTAAAGATGCTCAATTCATCTCTCTAAAGTATGTTTTAATTTAGGTTATAGAAAGTGGATTATTGTGATTCTTTTTCAGTTGATAATTTCAAATATTTAAATACTCCCAGTGCGACTAATTTGTAAAATCGAGTACCCCTTTCAATTCAGAGCATTTTCAACTGTTTAATCCAAACAATAGATAAAGATTTAATAAACTTAGATTTGTAATTGGATGTATTTACTAATAGAATATCGCCCAATTAATCTCTAAAAGTATTAAAACAAGGCCATTCAACAAAAAAACCTATCCGATTGGGATAGGTTTTTTTGAATTTTACATATTACTTTACCTCAAAGCTTGCTCTTCGTGCCATTTGTCTTGCATCTGTAGATGACTTATCAACAGAGGTATCTTCTCCGTATCCTTTGTAGCTCAGTCTTGATGCATCAACACCAGATGCGATTAGAATTTCATAAACAGCTTTTGCTCTTCTTTCGGAAAGTTTGATGTTGTAGTCTTCTGGCCCTAATTCATCTGCATACCCTTTGATTTCAACATTAACACCTGGATTTCTCTTCAGGAAATTTGAGACATAGTTTGCTGCGCTTATTGAATAGGCTAGTGGCTTTGAACTGTCAAATGCATAGTAAACATTTACATAACCATCGTTAACTGCCTTCTTTAAGTAATCAATTGGAGGAATATGGACATCATCGGGGCAACCGCCTTTAGCCGCAGAACCTGGCTCAAAAGGGCACTTATCCAAATGGTCCGGGGTACCATCTCCGTCGGAATCCAAAGTGATTCCAGATGGGCTTACGCGTGCTCCTGGAGGAGTGTTTGGTTCTTTGTCAAGGTAGTCAGGAACTCCGTCACCATCAGAATCCTTCAACATATCCTTGATTCCATTAATTTGAGTGGCAAGTTCTTCCTTGGTAGCATACTTATCGGCAGCAATAAACCAATCAGCATGCTCAGCTTGCTTTCCCAAATAAATATTTATACCAAGGGTTCCTGTCCACCAAGTTGCGCTTGGGCCGTAAAATCCATTGCCTATTCCAGGTCTTATAGCACTTTCTCCATCAAATGAAACACTTTGACGGCCATTAAGAATTGTGGATATGTCACCAACCAAAGCAAGTTTATTGCTTAACTTGATTTGGGGAGTTAATCCAAAGATTAGTGAATACACATCATCTTCAAAATCATTGTAGAGATTTTCTTCTGGATTAACCACTCCACCACCTACTCCAGCATGAAATAACATGCCGAATTTTCTACTGAATGTTTCAAAGTTCATCATTCTTCCCAAGTTTGTTACCCCTTGCACATTAAAGCGGTAGTATTTGGTTTGAAAGCTGGCACTATTTGTCGCTTCACTAAAGGAACCGAATCCATAGTCGATCTTTACACCGAATTTTTCATTTAACATGTGCCTAAACCCGAAGTCAACATGGCCAAAGTGTAAGAAGGGCGAATAAAACCCTCCTGTAAGAGGCGCCATCGGCTTATTTAGACCAGTTGTGACTTCAAGTGACCATTTGTTGAATTCCTGGGCTTTGGATGAATACACCAGTGTACCAGCCAACAAGGTAGAGAGTATAAATTTTTTCATGACAAAAAATTTTTTTCAAATTTTAAGTGATTGATGGAATTGATTACGAAGTTAGGAACTGTTTATTTACTGCAAATCTATGTTTTTTGTTTAAATTAGGAATCAATATCTAAAATTATCTTTTCAAAACAATTGATTAGGAATTAATATTTCCATAAATCATGACAATTACTAATTTCCTCCAACGCTTACTCTTGATTGATTCTGTATCGGGAGATGAGATTCAAATTTCATCATTCGTCTTGGATTATGTCCAAACACGAAAAAACCATTGGAAGGTTTTGCCTGAGGTTTTTTCTGGTGAAAATTTTCACGATTGTATTCTATTGAAATTTGGAAATCCAAGAACTGCTGTATTTGCGCACATGGACACGGTTGGGTTCATGGTAAGATATGAAAACCAATTAATCCCAATCGGGGGTCCGGAAGTAATCCCGGGTACCCTTCTTGTCGGAAAAGATGAGTTGGGAATAATTAGTTGTAACTTGTTGGGCGATAAAGGAAATTGTTACCATAATTTTCCTAGAAAAATTGAAAGAGGTACTAGGCTCTCCTATGCCCAAAATATCCGGGTTGACGGTGAGTTTATTCAAGCGGCTTACTTGGATAATAGGCTTGGAGTATACAATGCATTGAATCTTTGTGAAAATCTTGAAAATGGATGGGTGGTATTTTCCACGTATGAAGAGCATGGTGGGGGAAGTATGCCTTTCTTGTTGAAGTTTATTCAAGAGTATTCACCAGTGAAGCAGGCCTTGATTTCGGATATTACTTGGGTAACTGAAGGAGTAAAGCATCATGAAGGAGTTGCGATTTCAATCCGGGATAAATTCATTCCAAGAAAAAAGTTCTTGGATAGAATAGTTTTGTTGGCCAAAAAAAGCGGGATTCCATTCCAATTGGAGGTCGAATCGTATGGAGGAAGTGACGGAAGAGAAGTTCAATTTTCACCGTTTGCCCTAGATTGGTGCTTTATTGGTGCGGCCGAGGATTACGTCCATACCCCAGATGAAAAAGTTTCTCTCTTGGATTTGGAATCAATGTTGAAAATGTATCAATTTTTGGTGGATGAGTTGTAGTTTTCCGAATGGAAAAGATTGTTTACAGAGAAAAATCCTTCGAATGCTTTATTTCAGAGGAACAGATCAGAAAAAGAGTTTTGGAATTAGGGAGTCAGATTGAATCGGATTTCAAAAAGGAATTTCTTCTTTTAGGGGTTCTCAACGGCTCTTTTATTTTTATGGCCGACTTGGTAAGGGCGATCCATCTGCCAGTCCAATGTGAATTTTTGAGAATTTCTTCCTATTCCGGTATAGAAAGTTCGGGGCAAGTGAAGACGGTATTTGGTATTTCAGAGGAAAATATTCGAGATAAACAGGTGATTGTGGTTGAAGATATCGTAGATACGGGAGTAAGTATTGATTTTCTGATTTCCTACCTTTCAAAAATGGAACCTAGGCGTTTGGCCATTGCCACTCTTTTATTCAAAAAGGATGCTTTCCAGTTTAATTATAGCTTGGATTATGTCGGTTTTGAAATTCCTAATAAATTTGTTGTCGGCTATGGTCTTGATTATGATGGCTTGGGTAGAAATCTTCCCCATATTTATCAACTCAGTTCTTAATAAACTTCAATTTTATAATGCTTAATATCGTTCTATTTGGTCCTCCAGGCGCTGGAAAGGGAACTCAAAGTGAAAACATAATTTCCAAATACGGATTGACACACCTATCAACGGGGGATCTTTTTAGAAAACACCTGAGCGAGGGAACCGAGCTGGGCAATTTGGCGAAGAAATACATGAATGAAGGTCATTTGGTGCCTGATGAAGTTGTCATTCGAATGGTAGAGGACAAAATAAATAGTACTTCGGGATGCAAAGGGTTTATTTTTGATGGTTTCCCAAGAACTACTGCGCAGGCAAATGCTTTAGATGCAATGCTTGAAAACCATACTATGAAAATCTCGGGTATGATAGCCTTGGATGTCCCTCAGGAAATTTTACGAGAACGAATCAAAGAGCGTGGAAAAACATCGGGACGTGTGGATGATCAGGATGAGGAAAAAATCAACACCAGAATCAACGTGTATTTGGCGGAGACTCTGCCTGTAGCCGAGTACTATGAAAAGCAGGGAAAATTCAGGAGTATTTATGGAGTTGGAAAAATCGAAGATATTTTTGATCAGATTTCTGAAGTCATCGATAGTTATTAAGGTATAAATGTATTAAAATTCAATTGTTAGGTATTTCAATTATTTGGCTAGGCTCCGCGGCTTAGCCTTTTTTTCTAAAAATGGCAGATTCAAACTTTATTGATTACGTAAAATTTTGTTCACGATCAGGAGCGGGAGGCGCTGGATCTGTTCATTTTCGAAGGGAAAAGCATGTTCCAAAAGGGGGGCCTGACGGAGGAGATGGAGGACGTGGAGGTCATATTATTTTGAAAGGCAATGCGCAACTTTGGACGCTTCTCCATTTGAAGTATAAGAAGCATGTGATCGCAGAAGATGGAAAAGGAGGAGAGGGTGGAAAAAGAACTGGCGCATACGGAAGGGATGTAGTTTTGGATGTGCCACTTGGAACGGTAGCAAAAGATGCAGAAACAGGGGAAAAGCTTTTTGAGATAACAGAAGACGGGCAGGAGATGATTCTCACCAAAGGCGGAAGAGGAGGTCTTGGAAATGATCATTTTAAAACGGCGACAAACCAAGCCCCCCATTTTGCCCAGCCTGGTGAGCCCGGAATTGAAGAATGGATTATTCTTGAATTAAAACTGCTTGCGGATGTGGGTTTGGTAGGTTTTCCCAATGCGGGCAAATCGACCCTATTATCTTCAATTTCGGCAGCAAGGCCTGAAATTGGTGATTATCCTTTTACCACCTTAGTGCCTAATTTGGGTGTGGTAGGATATCGGGATGACAAATCATTTGTCATGGCGGATATTCCCGGGATCATCGAAGGAGCCGCTGAGGGAAAGGGACTAGGCATACGATTTTTAAGACATATCGAGCGAAATTCAATCCTTTTATTTTTGATAGCAGCTGATGCATCAAGTATAGAGAGTCAGTATCGTATTTTATTAGGGGAATTGGAAAAATATAATCCCGAACTTCTAGATAAAAGGAGAATACTGGCTATTTCCAAAGCAGACATGCTTGACGAAGAATTGATGAAAGAGATGAGCAGGGAAATCCCCAAAGACATGCCTTTTCTTTTTATTTCATCTGTCAGTGGTTTTAATTTAGACAAACTCAAGGATCTTATTTGGCAGACTATCCATTCTTAAAAATGCCACTTTGTCAGCACAACTGCTCTGGCAGCATCCTTGATAGACTAAAAAAGCTGTGAATGATAATCAACTATGGATACTAAAGAACAAAAGGAAAAAGACAGTCATCAAGTTGCAGAAGAACAGGTTTTGGAGAATACGCCAGAAATAGATTCCGCTAATCCAAAGGATGAAGATCAAACCGAAAATCAAGAAATAAAGTTGGCAGCCGAAGTGGCCGAACTCAAGGAAAAATATCTCAGGTTGTATTCAGATTTCGAAAATTTTAGAAAAAGGACATCAAAAGAACGAATTGATTTAATCAAGACTGCTTCGGAGGATGTGCTCAAGGAATTAATTCCTGTGGTGGATGATTTTGAAAGAGCGTTCAAAGCATCTGAAAACGAATCTGATCCCTCTAAAATCAGAGAAGGCAATCAACTAATTTTCCATAAACTTCTAAGGATTCTTGAATCTAATGGTCTAAAATCAATGGAGGACTTGATTGGAAAACCATTCGATGCAGACAAGCAAGAGGCGATTACCCAAATTCCTGCACCAAATGACGAGTTGAAAGGATCGGTAATTGATGTAGTCGAAAAAGGATATGTTCTTGGAGATAAAGTAGTAAGATTTGCCAAGGTTGTCATTGGATCCTAATATATTATGACAAAAAGAGACTATTACGAGGTACTTGGTGTGTCCAAATCGGCAAGTGCGGATGAGATTAAAAAAGCCTACCGCAAACTTGCCATACAATACCATCCCGATAAGAATCCGGATAATCCTGCTGCCGAGGAAAAATTCAAGGAGGCTGCTGAAGCTTACGAGGTTCTGAGTAATCCCGAAAAGAAATCCAGATACGACCAATTCGGCCATCAAGGTTTAGGTGGAGCTGGTGGGTACGGTAGCGGGGGTATGAATATGGAGGATATCTTTTCCCAATTCGGAGACATCTTTGGCGGCGGTGGTTTTGGATCATTCTTTGGAGGTGGCGGAGGTCGCCGAACAAAAAAGGGAACAAACCTACGTGTAAAACTAAAATTAAACCTTCAGGAGATCGCCAATGGAGTTGAAAAAAAGATCAAGGTCAAACGCCATGTAGTAGCGCAGGGGGTAACTTTTAAAAACTGTGCTTCCTGCCAAGGTACCGGCCAAGTAAAGAAAGTGGTAAATACCATGCTTGGTCAGATGGTTTCTGCAAATACTTGTGCCGTCTGCGGCGGATCTGGGCAGATTGTAGATAAAAAGCCAGCAGAAGCGGATTCAAAAGGCTTATTAATAAGAGAAGAGGTAATTTCAATTAATATTCCGGGTGGAGTTGGCGAGGGCATGCAACTCAGCATGTCTGGAAAAGGAAATGAAATACCAGGTGGAATACCAGGGGATTTATTAATTGTCATTGAAGAATCTGATGAAGGTATTTTTCAACGTGAAGGGAATAATATCATATTTGACCTGCATGTTTCCTTTATTCAGGCCGCTTTGGGGGACTCGATAGAAGTACCAACCATTGATGGGAAAGTGAAAATCAAGATTGATCCGGGTACCCAAAGTGGGAAAATGCTGCGATTAAAAGGAAAGGGCATCAAAGACATCAATGGATACACCCGCGGAGATCAGCTGATTATGGTGAACGTTTGGACTCCTACCCAACTTTCGAGGGAGGAGCGGTCAATCCTGGAAGGACTTCGAAATTCGGATAATTTTAAACCTGATCCGACAAAACAGGAAAAGTCAATTTTTGACAAATTCAAAGAGTTTTTATAAAATTGGAGAAAGCCAGAATTAAATCTGGCTTTTTTTATATTTTTCATAAACCTTTTTTAGGGTTTGCCGTAACCTCTGTTTATGCCAAAAAATTTGTATATCCTTATTCTATTGTTTACTGCTGGAGTAATTCCTGTAAGTGCACAATTTGTAAGGGAATATAAAATTTCCGAAAAGAAGGAAATCGACGTGGTTCAGCTTGGTTTTACGACTTATAAAAGTGTAACGCAGTTAAAACGAGTAAAAACACAAGAGCCACTTTACATACACGGCCATCTTTCTAATTCCAATATTTTGCCAGAGTTTAAGTATGCGGAGAAAAAAAACATACTGGAGGCTCAATTGATTCATCGGAATGTTGAACCTACCAATTTGGGAAAAAGCATCACTTCCAAACTTTTTTTTTCCGAAACAGACTTTGAACATTCCTGGGATATAGGGCTTACATCGAATTATTTATATGAGTTGGATTTTAACCTGGGTATGGGCAAGGCAGAATTTGATCTTTCACAACTCGCCATTTCCAACCTAAAAATCAAGAGCGCCAGCGCAGATGTCTCGATTAAATATGGAGCGGATTCCCCTAATCAAGTGGCCATGGATACGCTTTTGGTTACCTTGAACATGGGGACGGTTGAAATTAAAAGTGCTAACCATACGAATGCAAAAAAAATAATTCTCGAAGTCAACTACGGTAAGTTGGAACTAGATTTTAGTGAGGGGAAGTCATTAGCTAGCCAGGTGATTGCAGCAGTTGGAGGGGGTACAATTTTTGTCAAACTACCACCTGAATCCAACCCTATCAAGCTGAAAATGAAAACCACTCCCATGTGTCGGACAACCCTTCCAAAATATCTTAAAGCAATTGATGCAGAGACCTATGTGAGTAAAGGATATACCCCTTCCAATGGCCTGGTTTTGGATTTGGTTTTAGATGTTGGGGTTGGTTCTATCACAGTGGAGTGAAATCGGATGTTGCAAATAACTAAACTCAATAAGGCCTACGGAAATCACCGTGCACTGACGGATGTGGATCTCTATATTCCTAAGGGAGTTGTTTTTGGACTTTTGGGGCCTAATGGTGCGGGGAAGACTACTTTGATTAGGATTGTCAACCAAATTATAGAGCAGGATTCGGGTACTGTTGAGATCGAGAATAAACCACTGTCGCCGGAGGAAATACAAAAAATAGGGTATCTCCCCGAAGAAAGAGGCCTTTATAAAAAAATGACAGTTCGGGATCAGCTTATCTATTTTGCCCGGCTCAAAGGACTTAGCCTGTTCGATGCTAAACAAAAGGTGAAATTTTGGCTGGAAAAATTGGAAATCAGCCACTGGAAAGAGAAAAAAATTGAAGACCTTTCCAAAGGTATGGCACAAAAGGTTCAGTTTATTGCGACTGTAATTCATGCTCCAAGCCTAATGATTTTGGATGAACCGTTTTCGGGGTTTGACCCGGTGAATGCAGAACTTATAAAAAATGAAATCCTGAGTCTTAAAAATCAAGGTACAACGGTGATATTAAGCACCCATAGAATGGAATCGGTAGAGCTTCTCTGTGACCAAGTGTCTTTGATCCATAAGTCAAAAAAAATTCTGGATGGACCAATCAAAGAAGTTAAAAATAGATTCAAACCCGGAATTTTTACCGTTGCCCTATCTTCATTAAACCAAGAGTTGCCAGCAACTTGGAAGGTTGATGAATCGGATGATGGAAATTATCGGTTCACTTTGCCATTGAATGGTAGCACCCCCAATCAGTTATTACGGGAACTGATGGAATATGGAGAAGTAGCAGAGTTTAAGGAACAAATTCCCAGTATGGAAGAACTATTTATTCATCTGGTAAAGACGGATGCCCATGAATAAAATTCTGTTGGTCATTCAACGAGAATATCTTGCGAGGGTACAGAAAAAATCTTTTCTGATAGCTACGCTGCTTACACCTCTTATTTTTCCAGCAATTATGGGAGTTTTTATTTGGATCGCCACGGAAGAAAAGGAAAACCAGTCTCTCAGAATTGTTGAGGTGATCGATGAAACTGGGCAATTTTTTATGGAAAGTTCTGAACAATATGCGTTTACTTCTTCCCTCAAAGACCCTGAACAAGCGAAGAAAATGGTGCAGGAAGGGGAGCGATACGGATTTTTGTATATCCCGAAACTTCAGCTCAATAAACCCAATGGTATTCAATTTTATGGGATAGAAAATCCCAGCATAAGTTTGATGAATTATCTGGAAACAGCCCTCAAACGAAAAATTGAAGATCTCCGACTCTATGAAAAAGGAGTTGATCCAGCGATTTTGAGGGAAATTAGGACGGAAGTTTCCATTCAATCCATCACCTTAGGGGAATCTGGTGAAGAAAAAATAAATGATGCTACGGTCAATTATGCCATAGGCTTTATCTCTGGAATTCTTATTTACATTTTTATTTTTGTTTACGGCAACCAAATCATGCAGGGAGTGATTGAAGAAAAATCAAGCCGGATTGTTGAAATTCTGGTATCATCCTTGAAGCCTTTCCAACTCATGATGGGGAAAATTGTAGGAATTGGGGCAGTAGGACTAACACAATTTTTAATTTGGGTAGTGTTGATAGGCACATTGTCAACCGTGGTAACAGGAGTTTTAGGGATGCAGATGCCACAACAGCAGGCGCTTGAATTGGCTGAACCGGAATTGGCAAGCCTTTCTTCAGATCAGGGAGAATTAGTCAATTTTCTACAAGTGGTCGAAGGAATTGATTTTGTTGCACTTGTTTTGAGTTTTATCCTTTATTTTTTGGGTGGATATCTTCTTTATGGGGCACTTTTTGCAGCGGTAGGATCAGCAGTAGATGCTCCATCTGATGCTCAGCAGTTTATGTTTCCAATTACCATTCCTCTGATTGTTGCCTACCTTGGCTTGTTTGTTTTTGTACTTCAGGATCCTAATTCCTCCACTTCATTTTGGCTTTCCATCATTCCCCTCACTTCGCCCATAGCCATGATGGGGAGGATAAGCTTTGGAGTTTCTTTTTGGGAATTGACCCTATCAGTTGGACTATTGATTCTTGGGTTTTTATTTACCACTTGGCTAGCTGGGAAGATTTATCGGATTGGGATTCTCATGCACGGAAGTAAGCCAAGCTACCGTACGCTTTGGAAGTGGGTAATATCAAATCAGTAACTTTTGAATTGAAGATGATTCCATTATTGAGCATAATTTTCCAAGGACTTCTTTCGTTATATTTTTTATTTCGCTGATTTGGCCTATTTTTCAGTCAATCAGTCAAAACTTGTGGCGCCTTTCTTGACCAATTTACCTGTCAAAGAATATCCGCTATAGTTAAACTGAACCCAAACCGCTACATGAAGAACAGGTTTCAGGATTTGACCTCCATTGATTTTTATCAAAACAAGAAGCAAGTCAAATGGCTGGTTTTTCTGGTTTCTTTATTGATTGGATCCGGATCAATCTGGTACACCAGTATCCTTGTTGAAGAACTCAGGGAAAGAGAGTCCAGGCAAATACAACTTTTATCCTCTGCTTTAGAATATGCTGCAACTACCTCTGAAAACCTGACTTTTATCAATCAGGAAATCATCCAACAGAATTATTCTATCCCGATCATCATGGTGGATGCGTCGGGAGAACCGATTGAGTATCGAAACATAAAATTCAAAAAAAACGGAACAAAGATCGATTCAACAAAAACACTTTCCCTGGAACTTGAGGAAATGCAGGAGGAATATGAGCCGATCTATCTTGAGGAAGCAGACATTCGTGTTTTCTACCGCAATTCTGAGCTTTTGACCAATCTTCGTTACTACCCTTATGTACAGCTTTTGGTCATTCTGTTGTTTGGTGCCTTGGCTTATGCCTTATTTAACCAAAGTAAAATCGCTGAACAAAATCGGGTGTGGGCGGGCTTGACAAAAGAAACGGCCCACCAACTCGGTACACCAATTACGTCGCTGATGGCTTGGATTGATTACCTCCGAAATTCTCCTGTATGGGAGGAAAATAAGGAGATTATCCAGGAAATGGATAAGGATGTAGTCAAGCTTCGGATGGTCACGGAGCGCTTCAGCAGTATAGGCAGTAAACCTGTCATTCAGGCAGAGAATTTGTTTGAAGTGATTGAAGAAACGATCAATTACCTCAGACCAAGGATTTCCACCAAAGTGGATTTATTAATCAATTCAGATTCTAAGGACATTGATGCGATGGTGAACAAGCCATTATTTGAATGGGTGATTGAAAATATCTGTAAAAATGCGGTAGATGCTATGAAAGGTAAAGGGATGATCACTATCTCCATTTTGCAGGACAGTGATAAGTATGTCATTGTCGATATCACAGATACGGGAAAGGGGATTGAAAAGAAGAACTTTAAAAAAGTATTTTATCCCGGATTTTCCACCCGCCACAGAGGGTGGGGTTTAGGCTTGACCCTGGCCAAACGAATCGTGGAAGGGTACCATGGTGGGAAGATATTTGTTAAAAACTCTGAACTAGGCAAGGGAACTACTTTTCGGATTATGCTCTTGGGAAATCTGGAAGATGTCTCCCGCTTTGTTACAGAAGGCATTTTGGACTATTGATATGCTGAGTTTTGTTATTTTTTCCTAAGCTGTAGCGAAAAAAGACTCCAAATACCTATCAAGACCGGGTCTCAATCAAGTCCTTTACACATTCCACCCAAGTATCACTGGAATTCAAGCTGGGTACCAGTTCCCAATGCTCGCCTCCGAGTTCTTCAAATTGCTCTTTGTATTCTTCTCCAACCTCCACAGTTGTCTCCAAACAGTCGGCGACAAATGCAGGAGAGAAAACCAAGACTTTTTTCACCCCCTGTTTCGCTAAATCCTTGATCATGTCCTCTGTGTAGGGCTTGATCCAAGGATCTTTTCCCAATCGGGACTGGAAGCAGGTAACCACTTTATCTTCCGGCAAACCGAGTTTTTCCGCGACCAGTCGGGTGGTTTGGAAACATTGAGCTCGGTAGCAAAACTGGTTTTTTAACCCGTATTTATTGCAGCAAGCCCCAAGTTGGCAATAGCCTTCTACACTTCCTTTTCTGATTTGACGCTCAGGCAATCCATGATAGGAGAATAAATATCGGTCATACTCATGGTGTTGCATAGCTTCCCGTCCCAATTCAGCCCAGGCTTCGAGAAATAGCGGATGATCGACATAGTTGGAAATGAGGGTAATTTCGGGAATGATCTGCCAGCTTCTGGCAATTTCCATCACCTTGTCCATTACTGATCCGTTGGTGGCAGAGGCATATTGAGGGAAAAGCGGTAGGACGATGATTTTTTTGACTTTGGCCTTCATCAATTCGGCAAGCCCCTTTTCTATGCTGGGGTTTTGGTAGCGCATGGCCATTGCCACAAGATATTTCTCTGGATCCAGCTTATTGACCAGTTTATCTTTTAGGTCTTGAGTGTGAAAGAGTAGGGGTGAACCACGATCGGTCCAGAGTTTTCGGTATTCTCCGGCGGATTTGGGAGCTCTAAAAGGTGCAATAATGAGGTTGACCAACATCCAACGGGGAATGAGCGGAAAATCAATTACCCTCCCATCCATTAGAAACTCCCTCAAATACTTTCGGACGTCTCCGGTTTTGGTGCTGTCCGGTGTACCGAGGTTGACGAGAAGGACTCCGATTTTTGCTTGGTTCTTAGCCATGAGTTGAATTCAATTTCCTTAAGAAAGCCCAAAAATAACCTCTTTGTTCAATTTCTTAACGTGAAAATCCACTCAAATCATGAAGTCTTTTCTGCAAATCTTAGTTTTTCTGACCATTCCATCAAAGGACCCGAAACAATACTTGAAAGTAATGCCAAGATAACCAATCCAATAAATAGCGATTCGGAAACCAAACCATTTTCCAACGCAATCAAGCCCAATATGATGTCCATACTTCCCCTTGCACTCAAACCAAATCCAACCATCATAGAGGTATTTCGCTTAAGACCAGTAAATCTTCCGCCTAGGTAAGCACCGAAATACTTGGTCAAAAAGCCTACAATTACCACCACGCTTACAACACCTAAATCAAACCCTTCGATAAAATTCACCTTTAAACCTATGGACACGAAAAATATCGGTGCAAAAATATTGTTGATGAATTGATGCAGAATTTCTTTGGCCTTTTCAGTTAGATGTTCGGAGTCACCCAAAGCTACACCGATAATGAACGCACCAAATATTGCATGAATCCCGATAAATTCTGTAAAAGATGCTGCTATAAAACATATAGCCAATGAAAGCGAAAGCAATCCTCCCGGCCAGGCCAGGTTTTTATTTGTCCAAGGAAGGACACGGTTAATCAATCCTTTCCCCAGAGTAAGCATGGTTATTGTGAAAAATAGAGTTAGGCCAATGGTTGGCCAAACACCCAAACTACTTTTTCCCGATTCCGATAGGGACAAGATGACAGAAAAAACAATCCAGCCTATTACATCAATAATCATAGTAGCTGCTATGATCAGTAATCCAGATTTGGTCTTAAACAAATTCAGGTCCATCAAAATCCGAGCTATGACCGCCAATGCAGTAATTGAAATCGCTAAACCAAAAAATGTTGAAGCCACTATACGGTCGTTTATATTGACCCCTAAAAACTCAGGAATTGTGTAAGCCACTACAAAGCCGGCAATTATGGGCAAAACCATAGAGGTTATTGCAATTTGTAGCGCTTTTTTCCCTTGGCTCCAAACTACTTGGAGTTCTACCTCGATTCCTGCAATAAATAGCAAAAGCACAACGGCAATTTGAACAAATCCATCCAAAGCGATGTTTGCCTTATCGTTTGAACCAAAAAGGCTTTCGAAAAAATCAGGAAAGAATAGACCGAAAATCGTCGGCCCAAGAATGATTCCGGCAAGAATTTCTCCTACCACAGCCGGTTGTTTAAGTTTCCTCGCTACCTCGGAAAATATCCTTGCTAGGATCAACATGGCAGATAATTGTAATAGGAGATTTATTACCTCCTTATGGTTTAAGGTTTCCATGGAGGGTTTATTTTTTTAAGATTAATAAATTACAGGGTAATGTGCTTAACAAATCTTCCAAGTCATGCGGAAAAATTCTGTCAAAGAATGTTAAGCTTCTATCTTCGCTAACGATAAGTAGGTCTGCATCGATTTTTTCGCAATACTTAGCAAGTTCTGCAGACCATTTTCCACCGGTTACTTTGATGTTGATTTTTAGATCGGATGTGTCAATGGTTTTTAGAATTTCTTCCACATAGGAGATTTCATCTTGAACTAATTTTCGGCGTGTGATGGAAGCTTCATCCTCAGTACCTTCGCTTGCAGTACCCATAAGCAATCCATACATTTTTATTTCATTCAAAATTGAGATTTGCTTTGCCCCAATATTTTTACTGAATTCAAGTCCTTTTCGAATTACTTCTGGTGTAATTTCCAATTGGGTACCATTGATGACAACCTTTTCGAATTTGGAGGTTTCTAAACTTGGATTGATGAGCGTGAGAACCGAACAAGGAGATTTTCGTATTACTTTTCTAGCCACCGAACCCAAGTAATAGGTTAGGAATCCCTCTTTTTTCAAAGCTCCTAGCACTAAAAGGTCCACACCTTCTTCTTCACAGGTTTTCAGGATAGTCTTGGCTGGCTTCCCTTCCTTCCAGATGGTCTTTATTCTGCTCAAATCAGAGCAATGCCGTTTTAGAATATCATTCAATTTGGATTCAAGCTCTGTAGTTTGAACACCAACATGGATCAAAACTAATTCTCCTTTAAAAATTCCGATTAGTCTTCTTGCTTCAGCGATAAGTGCCTCCATCCGGGGAGAAAAAGCAATGGCCAGTGCTACTTTTTGGTACATATCTTTGCTTAGTTTGGTTCAAATACGTTATTTTTTGGCAAAGGACAAAGTTTGAAAGGTGACTTGCCACTTATCCTCAAACCATTCCTTTAGAGTCCTCCAGCTGCTTTCTGAAGAAGTAGCCCTCTTTTTCCACTTTTTTTTTCTAAACTTCAGCTTTATTCTATCATTAAGAAGTCAGAATTAACCCGAAAACAAGTTCCCAATGAGAAAAATACTACTCGCAGGGCTGCTGTTAGGTGGTCTCTTTTGTGGTAATTCCTATGCCCAAAGTGACTATCCTACCCTCAGTCAGCTCACTCAGCGACTTCAAAAGCTAGGCAGTAACGCCTCCGTGGAGTTGAAGTCCCTCACCAAAACAGAAGGTGGAAAGGATATTCATGTCCTGAAAATCGGCACAGGAAACAAGGATCAAAAACCCGCTGTTGCCGTGGTCGGAGGAGTGGAGGGATTCCATGTCCTCAGCGTGGAACTGGCGGTGCAGTTTGCCGAAAAGTTGATCGCTGAGCACGCCAAAGTGCTTGAATCTACCACATTTTATATTTTCCCAAACCTTTCTCCAGATGCCTATGAGCAATACCACGCCGCACTCAAGTACGAGCGCAGGGGTAATGCAGTGGCTGTGGATCATGATCGAGATGGCACTCCGGGCGACAATGGTTACACCGATCTCAATGGTGACGGGATGATCACTTGGATGCGGGTGGAGGATCCTATGGGTGACTGGACGGTTTCCAAGGAAGATGAACGTGTGCTTGTCAAAGCAGACCGAGCTAAAGGAGAAGCCGGTAAATACAAGGTTTTCAAAGAATCAAAGGATGATGACAAAGACGGAAAATTTGCAGAAGACCTGAAAGAGGGCATTGCGTTCAACAAGTCTCTGACTTACAAGTTCCCCGTTTTTGAGCCCTTGGCAGGCGATATTGCGGTTTCCCAAAAGGAGAGTCGCGCGCTGTTGGATTACCTGTTTGAGCAGTGGAACATTTTTGCATTTGTGACCTTCTCGCCAGCTAATAATCTGAGTACTCCCTTGAAATACAATGCCGGCGATGCAAAAAAGCGAGTCGTCACTTCCATACTTGAAAAAGATCAGGCGATTAACGCTATGGTTTCTGAGGTGTATAATAAAACCGTAACTCCAAAGGCCTTTCAACAAACCAATCAAGGCACGGACGGAGACTTTTTTCAGTGGGCGTATTTTCATTTCGCAAGACTGAGTTTCTCTACTCCGGGATATTGGACACCTGAGTTTAAAGGAAAAACTAATGCCGAGGCGAACTACCTCGCTTGGGCGGATTCCTTGGGTTGGAATTCCTTTGTGCCTTGGACCGAGGTGAAGCATCCTGATTTTCCCAATCAAAAGGTGGAAGTTGGAGGTGTCAAGCCCTTTGTGATGGTGAATCCTCCTTTTGAAAAGGTTGGAGAAATCGCCAAGCAGCATACCGATTTTATCCTGAAGCTGGCGGCAATGCAGCCTAAGCTGGAATTCCACGACTTGAAAACTGAAGCCCTAGGAAATGGACTGACCCGTATCACGCTGGATCTGTTCAACAATTCCCCACTCCCAACCCACTCTGAAATGGGTGCACGATCCCGATGGTTGAGAAAAGTGCGTATTGACATCGATACCACTTCTGATAAACTGATTTCCGGGGACAAAATCAAGCTGGTAAATTCGATGGGAGCCTATGAAAAAGCAACATTAAGCTGGATTGTCAGGGGGAGCGGAACAGTAACCATCAAAGCCGGGGCTTCCCATACCGGATTTGCCACACAAACCGTAAAACTCTAAGCCATGAAGACGATGAAAATCAAAAACTTACTCGCAGGCCTGGCTTTCGGACTGGTTGGGCTGGGAACTTTGACTGCACAGGCACAGCAGGAAAATTACTTTCGTGCCATTGGTACGCCACACAAGCCAAAAGTGGAAATCGCATGGAACCGATATTATACCGCTGAAGGACTTTGGGATTGGATGAAAAAAATCGCTATCGCACATCCGAAGCTGGCAAAAGTGGAGTCAATTGGGAAGTCTGTTGAGGGTAGAGATATTCTGACCTTGACGATTACTGATTTTTCTACAGGAAAGGACACCGACAAACCAGCCATGTGGATTGATGGAAATATCCACTCCAATGAGATCCAAGGTGGAGAGTTTTCCCTTTATGTGGCTTGGTATCTTACCGAAATGCATGCGGACAATGATTTTGTCAAGCAATTGCTGAAGGATAAGACCTTTTACATCACGCCGACCATCAACCCGGACGCTAGGAATAATTTCTTCAAGGAGCCCAACACGGCAAACAGTCCAAGATCAGGCATGTTGGTGCTGGACAATGACGGAGACGGTCAAAATGGAGAGGATATGATGGATGATCTCGATGGGGACGGACATATCACCATGATGATCCGAAAATCACCGACCGGGAGATACATCAAAGATCCTCTCGATCCCCGAAGGCTGATGCAGGTTGGTCCTGACCAGGTTGGAGACTATGAAATGCTCGGTCAGGAAGGCACGGACAACGATGGAGACGGGGAAGTCAATGACGATGGCGTTGGCTATTACGATCCCAACCGGGATTGGGGTTGGAATTGGCAGCCGGATTACATCCAACGAGGAGCCTTGAAATATCCATTTACCCTTCCTGAAAACCGCTCCGTAATGGAATTTGTAATGAAGCACCCGAATATTGCCGGAGCGCAAAGTTTTCACAACTCCGGAGGGATGATTCTTCGAGGTCCTGGAGCTGAAGAAGATATCAATACCTATAATCGGGAGGATATCCGCATTTACGATGCCATTGGAAAAGTAGGTCAGGAAATTATTCCCGGATACCGCTACATCGTGGTGTATAAGGATTTATATTCTGTCTTTGGAGGGGAATTGGACTGGTTTTATGGCAACAGGGGGATTTTCACTTACTCTAATGAATTGATGGTTTCTTATTTGTATTTCCATAAGGAAGCAGGAAGGGGAAATCAGGAGGAGCAGTTGAAAGTGGATCAGTTGCTCACCTTTGGAGATGCCTTTGTGAATTGGAAGGAGTATAAGCATCCGCAGTTTGGTACGGTGGAGATAGGTGGATTTAAGAAAACTTTTGGTCGGGCACATCCGGGCTTTCTACTGGAGCAGGATGCACACCGAAATTCTGCATTTACCATTTTCCATGCCTACCACACGCCAAAATTATCAGTTACAGACGTGAAGGAAGAAGATCTTGGCGGAGGATTGAAAGCCATCACAGCCACCATTTTCAATGAGCGGATGATGCCTACTCATGCCAGTCAGGATTTGAAATACCGGATTGAGCGTCCGGATTATGTGAGTATTGCTGGAGCAAAAGTTTTGGCTGGATTTGTAGTGGAAGATGAGGACATGAAAAAGTTCAAGGAGCAAAAGCTATCCCCTGAAAAAATGGCTGTCGAAAATATTCCGGGCATGGGTGCAGTGAAAGTGCGTTGGATTGTCTCTTCTGCCTCCAACTATAGCATCACCGTGGATTCTGCCAAGGGCGGAAAAGCGAGCTGGAAGAAGTAATTTCGTCAATCAATTTCAGGTTAAAATCCCGTCAGCTTCGTTGGCGGGATTTTTTTTGAGGTGGATGGTTTGGATAGGCATTATTCGCAGCCAAAACAATCAAAAAATGATCAATTCTGGCTGAAGATAATTTTATTGGCAGCCAAAATCGTTAATAAAAAATAAAAACTGGCTGTAAACTTTTTAATTGTCAGCCAAAAATATTATTTTTTAATTATATTTAATTGAAAATAAGTAGTTTATGAAGAATTCGGATTTCATTGGGCGAAAGGATTCGAAAGAGCGGCTTCGGAAATTGCTTGAAAGCAAAAAGTCAGAATTTTTGGCTGTATATGGGAGGAGAAGAGTGGGTAAGACCTTTTTGATCAAAGAATACTTTCAGTATCAGTTTGACTTTTTCATGAGTGGGATGGCCAATGCAACGACTCCGCAACAGCTCTTCAACTTTGATGCAGAACTAAGCAGACAGTCTAGTCTGGTTTTCAACACTCCCTCATCAAATTGGATGATTGCATTTCAGCGCTTACGCGAGCATTTGGAGTCTAAAACTAAGGAATGGAAATTGGTTATTTTTATAGACGAGTTGCCTTGGATGCAAACCCACAAATCAGATTTTCTGATGGCATTGGAGCATTTTTGGAATACCTGGGCGACACATCGGAAGGATGTTTTGCTCATCGTCTGCGGTTCTGCAGTCTCTTGGATGCTCACAGAGGTAATCAATAGTACAGGAGGGTTGCACAATCGAGTCACCTCTCAGATGAAAATTGAACCGTTTAATCTAGGTGAGGCAGAAGAATTACTTTTATCCAAAGGCTGTCAGCTGGATCGATACCAGATAATTCAACTTTACCTGTGCTTGGGAGGGATTCCCTACTATTTGGATGCAGTGGAACCGGGGAAAAGTGCAGCGCAGAACATTCAGGGCCTGTTTTTTGAGAAAGGTGGGCTTCTTCGAAACGAGTTCCATAATCTTTATCGGGCACTATTCAAGAGGCATGAGGTCTATGAAAAGGTTGTACAAATACTTTCTGCCAAAACCAATGGGATGTCCAGAACTGAAATTATTCAGGTAGCTGGACTGCAGTCCGGAGGTACAATCACTAAGGTTTTGGAAGATCTGGAAGAAAGTGGATTTATCACCTCTTATCCATCTTTAGACCGAAAGCAAAAAAAAACTAGCTATCGACTTTCAGATTATTACACGGCTTTTTATTTCAGATTTTTGCAAAGGCCTCAAAGTAGCAACTGGCTGCAACTCATTGACCAGCCTAATCACCGAGCTTGGCAGGGAGTCACCTTTGAGCAAGTTTGCCTGGATCATGTCCAACAAATTAAAAAAGCATTAGGAATCAGCGGAATTCAAGCTGAACATGCTGTTTGGCGCGGTATGGCAGAGTACAAAGGGCCCCAAATTGACTTGCTGATAGACCGGAGGGATCATGTCATCACGATTTGTGAGTGTAAATTTCAGCTGGATAGTTTTAGTATTTCCAAAGACTATGCTGACCAATTAAGGTCTAAAAACTCCGTCTTTAAAGAAGTCTCAAGAACAAAAAAGGCAATTCATCTCGTCATTGTAAGCACTTATGGACTTAAGCGTAATTCATATAGTGACCTATTGGTACAGAATGAAGTGACCATGGATGCCCTGTTTGAAAAATTACCCTGATCCGGATCAAAAAGTCTTAACCCAACCATCATGAAGTTCTTAAAATCCAAGTTCTTAATCATCCCCAAACTACTGACTTTATTCCTCTGTATCTATTTTGTTGCTTTTCAAACCTTTGCTCAGTCTTCAAAACCCATCGTTCTGATTGCCTACTATTCCCAATCGGGGAACACGAAGAAAATGGCTGAATCTATCGCCGAGGGAGCCAAGTCGGTAGCTGGAGTTCAGGTAAAAATGCTTCCGATCGACCAAGTCAAGCAACAGGATGTGCTGGAGGCATCGGCCATTATTGTCGGTTCTCCGGTTTACAATGCTAATATTGCCCCTCCTGTCCAGGAGTTTATCAATTCCTGGCCATTTGAGAATAGGCCACTTAAGGATAAAATCGGGGCAGCATTCGTGACAGGAGGCGGAATTTCCATTGGAGAAGAGGGAGTAATGCTTGACATCTTACGGTCCATGCTGATTCACGGCTTGGTGGTGATGGGTGGAGAGGAAGTGGACGCTGCATTTGGGGCTTCGGCGGTGACGGGAGAGAAGCCCTTTGATACTGGTCAGATGGATCCCCTATTTTTGAAAAAGGGGGTTGGTTTGGGTAGAAGAGTAGCCGAACTTGTGCTAAAGTGGACTCCGAATTCAAAATAAAACCCCGTTAAGTGGGACTTAACGGGGTAAGGGAATAAGTTGGTTTAGCTTAATTTGTGGCTACGTAAGCCGTGAATCCGTTTGAATTTGAAACTTTAAAGCTGATAGCATCAGGGAAGCTAGGCTTGTTGATAGTATATACTTTGTGGAGTCCTTGAGGATTATCTACTACTTCGGTGTGGATAATCTTGTCACCATCATAAATTTGTATGGTCACCTCTTGTCCCGTTAGATTAGCTACTACCAGTTTATACTGATTTTCCCCTACTTCCGTTACTTTTGAAAATACCTCAGGCTTAGTTTTTACTTCGGTATTTACAGAGGCAGTTCTTAGTGTACCGTTTACGTCAGACACTTCAATAGAATACTTTCCCACAGGCAGGGCATTGAGATCATATCTTTTTGCGAAAGCTTCTGTTTTGGAGATTCTGTCTCTCAAAATCAGTTTGTTTTGGGAGTCAGTGATTTTTACAGTAAGTGGTCCCAGAGGAGCCTCAACCATCGCTACCGTTACTTTGGTAGGTTCAGTTTGTCTGATTTCGACTGTTCTCTCATCGTTGTAAGCAAAGGCTCCTGAAGCGATCCCCGCAACAAAAAGCATGGTCATTAATTTTCTCATTTTTTAGTTGGTTTAATAAGTTGTACTTGATTGAATAAATTCTTGGAGTTACTCCAAGTGGGTTGAGTTAAAATAGATTCTTGATTTTGAGTAACCGCAGGATGGACAATTCCATCAGGGAGGAGATTTTGGGTTACAGGGACTTCGTTGGAATTCGAATTACGATACAAATCTAGCAAACAGAAGTTAAATTGCAAATTTTTTAATAAAATGAATTATAATATTTTAAAATGATAATGAAAATAGATTTTTGTTACCAAATTTATAAAATTAGCTCGCAATCGATCGCAAAGATGATTCCGTTCTTTTATTTTGATGTTTATCAGAATTTAATTCCGATTTTTTCAAATTATTGAATTATTTACATGAATAGTTCCGCTTAAAAACCACAATTTGCAATCGATTGTATGGAAATAAAAAAAATGACAATTGAGTTGATACCCCTAAGTTTAACGGCTGGATTTGTAAATTATCAAACGAACTTCACTTTTCCCGTGGTGTAGGAATAGTGGAATTACCTTAATCCTAAGAGGCAAGATTCCCAGTTCTTCCCTTAGTGGCGTGGTTGAAATTCCCAACCTACTGGCAGTAATTCATTCAAAGAAGTCAGAGGAAGGCTTTGATTTTGGAATGGTTGGAGATTGCCCCACTTTGCTAAGAAAATTAGGTAAGATGTATTATTCAGGGAATTCCTGGTTTCTTTAGCCTTCGAATACCAAAAAAAAAGCCCGGAAAACCCCAGGCTTTATTTGAATACATCTAGAATTGAAAAATTAGTAGAGTTGGTTCTTGGCTTTTGTGAGCATCTCTTGGGTAAAACTACCTTTGAGTTCCACAAGTATAAGATTCCCCTTTTTTTCATCGCCCAACAGAATAACCAAGTCAGACAGTGTCCTGGCACCTTTTCCATAGATCATTAGCCCACTTTTCCCCTCCCCAGCTTCCATCAGAAGGTCATACTTTTCCTTTTCGAGTCCTTTTTGTAAGGATTTGTACTCGGCAACTGATTGACTGCCGTCAGGAAGAGTGAAAAAATTAAGTTTCTCAACAGATTTGGCAACGGTTGCCACATCGCTTTTATCCATATTGATTTTAAAACCCTCCGCAAAATTCAAAAAATTTCCTCCGAGCTCGAGGTGGAAAAACTCTTCATTTCCCTTGTATTTATTTTTTATCGCCTCGATACTTTTGCTTTGTGCTTTCAGACTAAGGACTAGTGAGAAAAGAAGTAAAGTGCTAATTAGTTTTTTCATGGTAGATAGTTGTTTTTATTAAAATTATTTCACTGACTTGGATCCTTTTATTCCTTTATTGTACTGCTCCATCCCCGGGATATTTGTTCGTTCAGAGAGCAAATTCAAATCTTGGTAAGTAAATGTTCCCTGCATGGATATTAGGCTGAACGATCCTTTTTTATCGCCAGAAATCATCAACAATTCCTTAACCAGCCCTCCTTCTTCTTTTATCATAAATTTTAAACTGGAATTGGTATCCTGCACATCGATCAAGTCATCGTACTTATTTTTGGAAAGAGTGGACATCACTTCTTTGTACAGATAAAATCCATCTACCGTCTCAGAGGATAGAATTCTGATACCTTTTATTTTGCCTATTAAGGAGCCAAGCTCCTCAGTATCCTTATCATTACCTGCATTATTTTTTAAAAAGCCTCCTGCCATCTGCATCATTTTGGGAGAAATATAGACTCTTGAAAATCGTTCATCTTCCATGTATTTAGAGAAAAAGCGTTGAATGGCATCTTCCTGAGCATATACACTCGTTCCGTAAGAAAAGAACAGTAAGGCCAGCAGTAGTATTTTTTTCATTTTTTCGGAGTGGTTTGAAATAGCTGATCAGTGACATTTAAGTATTTAAGGTCATTCAAGGGCTGCAATTGCTTTTGACCCTTTTGAAGATTGGCTTGAATTAATGAAAGCGCCTGCATCACCTCTCGGTAAGCCACTTCCTCCTGCCTTTTTTTATCAAAATCATTCCAAAGCCAAATGAACCCACCAATCAAGGCTATGGAAGCAGCCCAACCCATGCTATAAATTCTAGTAATTCGACCCCTTTGTTTTAAGGGAATTTGAATTTTTTGAGGCATTTCCCGTTTAAACTCATCCAGAATTCCGAATAGTTTTTTTTCAAGCTCATATTCTGGGTGGTTTCGGAGCAGGAATTTTAATTCTCTTTCCTCCTCCAAGGTGCTATCGGCTTCCCAATAGCGTTCCAAAAGTTCATCAATTCTCTTTTTCATGGAGTAATTCCTCTAGTGATTAATTTCGACCGTACACTTTTTCTTGCCCGATGAAGATTGATTTTTACTTGTTCCAAACTGATTTCCAATTGTCTTGCAATTTCTTCATAACTCATCTCCTCTACTTCCCGAAGTAAAAAAACCTCCTTTTGAGCTAATGGTAATCCTTCAATAAGACGAAATAGGACCAAGTTCTGCTCTTTGGATTCCAAACTTTTGTCCTCAGCCAGGGCAATGTCATTCAGTTCATCCAATCCATCCAAGTGATTATTTTTTCTGAAGTACATCAGCGTCTCGTTTTTTAGGCTTTTGGTTAACCATCCGCCAAGATTAGGATGACTTTGAAGCTCAAACTGACGTTCAATTGTTTTGATGAAGACATTTTGTAAAAGATCTTCGGAAAGGTCACGGTCTTTGGTCCACGAATAGACCAAGCGGTATAGCTTACCTCTCAATGGCCATATAGATGCTTCGAAAAATGACTTCATTCTAAAGGATGATGCTTGGAGAAGTAAAAAGTTACAGCTACTTGGGAAATTTTATAAAAATTTTCAGAAAAAACCATTGCTCTGGATCTTAGTTTAAAAAGAGAAACCAATCTGGAGCTCGTTCCAAAAATTAGATTGATTTTAAATTTTCAGGAAATATAGTCTGCATGCAGACTATTTTATATTTTGCAGGGGTGATTATTAACTACAGATTTGGAAAGCATAAGCAAAAAAAACCCGACCTGCAAGAGATCGGGATAGTGGTGATAAGTGGACTCGAACCACCGACTCACGGATTTTCAGTCCGATGCTCTACCAACTGAGCTATATCACCATCTGTTAAAGTGATGCAAAGGTAGAAAAATGAGTTTTCTCTACAAACCCTTTTTAGAAAAAATTAGACCCAAAATTCACAAAACAAGTTAATCCGATCACTATGAGCATTTTACCACAACTCGCATTTGTCCTTATTTTGGGTGTAGCAGGCTTTATATTGGGCAAAAGGATTAAGTTTTTGACAAGAAACATTCAACTGGGTAAGGCTGAGACCCGAAATGATCAACCCGGACTTCGTTGGAAAACCATGCTGTTGGTCGCCTTTGGTCAACAGAAAATGTTTAAACGTTTGGTCCCGGCATTCCTACATCTTCTGATTTATGTTGGATTTTTAGTCATCAACTTGGAAGTACTTGAATTTGTCTTGGACGGGATTTTTGGTACCCACCGGCTTTTTGCTCCATTTTTGGGAGGGATTTACACAGCTGCTATTAATTTGTTTGAATTTCTCGCAGTGGCAGTGTTGGTTTCCTGTGTCGCTTTTTTGATCAGGCGAAATGTCATGAAGGTGGAGCGGTTTACCAAGCCTGAGTTGAACGGTTGGCCTGCACTGGATGCCAACCTGATTTTGGTAGTGGAAATCATCTTGATGTTTGCCATCCTTACCATGAATGCCACCGATCAACTTTTGGCGGCACGTGGGGATGCCCACTACACTATTCTGGGTCCCTTGTTCTTCAGTAGCTTTCTTCAGCACCTGTATCTAGGGTTTTCCGACAGTGCTTTGGTGATTATCGAGCGTTTTGCGTGGTGGTTTCATATTGTAGGTATTCTGCCTTTTGCCGTCTATGTGACCTATTCCAAGCACCTCCATATTTTCTTGGCTTTCCCCAATACTTGGTATTCTAACTTGAAGCCCAAGGGAGAAATTCAGAACATGCCCGAGGTTACTAATGAAGTCAATATGATGCTTGGGATCCCAGTGGAAAGTTCTTCTCAACCTTCGGCAGAAATCGGGAGATTTGGAGCAAAAGATGTCAATGATCTAAGCTGGATTAATATTCTCAATGCCTATTCCTGCACTGAATGTGGTCGGTGTAGTTCAGAATGTCCTGCTAATCTTACTGGAAAAAAACTTTCTCCGCGGAAGATCATGATGGACGTTCGCGACCGAGCAGATGAAGTGGGTAAAAGTTTAGATTCCGGAGGTCTAGGCTTAGAAGATGGAAAATCGCTTTTAGGAGATTACATCACCAAAGAGGAAATCAACGCTTGTACCAGTTGTAATGCCTGTGTGGAGGCCTGTCCGGTAAATATCGATCCCCTTTCCATTATTCTTCAGATGCGTCGGTATGTAGCCATGGAAGAATCCGGAACCCCTGCCCAGTGGAATGCGATGTTCCAGAATATGGAAACCAGCTTCTCCCCATGGAAATTCAGCCCTTCGGATCGATTCAATTGGTCTGAGAAACTAAAAGAAGAGGAAATGAAATGAGAATAAGTCGGAAATCAGATTACCGGTGTCCGATAAAGTATAAAAAACCAGCTTTTACATTTTTAAGAAAGGCTAAAAAACTTTCAGCCCCTCGTACCTCGCAAATCAAAAATCGTAAATCCAAATTCGTATCCTTGAAGAGTAAAATCGAGAAAAG
>CAZNND010000005.1:0-66514 GCA_964574365.1 uncultured Limnohabitans sp. | reverse complement strand
GAAGAGTAAAATCGAGAAAAGATTCAACCTTAAATTCAGCATCATCATACTGAGAGCATATCAAAAACTTCTCAGCCCCTCGTACCTCATAAATCAAAAATCGTAAATCCATTTATGTTAACATACCAAGTCCCTACCATGGCCGAAATGGCCTCCAAAGGCCAATCACCTGAAGTTCTTTTTTGGGTGGGTTGTGCCGGATCATTTGATGAGCGATACAAAGCCGTGACTCAGGCTTTTGTGAAAATATTGAACAAGGTCGGGGTGAGTTTTGCCGTACTTGGTCCCGAGGAGGCTTGTACAGGAGATCCTGCAAGACGGGCCGGAAATGAATTTTTGTTCCAAATGCAAGCAGTGGCCAATATTCAGGTAATGAATGGCTATGAGGTGAAAAAAGTGGTCACTGCCTGCCCTCATTGTTTTAATACCATCAAAAATGAATATCCTGCTTTAGGAGGAAATTATGAGGTCCTTCACCATTCACAATTTCTCCAACAGCTGATCAATGAGGGGAAGGTTCGATTGCAGGGAGGAGGGGAATTTAAAGGAAAGAAAATCACCTTTCACGATTCCTGTTATCTTGGCCGTGCAAATGATGTGTATGAGGCTCCCCGTGAAGTGATCAAGGCACTCGACGTGGAGCTAGTTGAAATGAAGCGTTGCCGGACAAGAGGTCTCTGTTGCGGGGCAGGGGGAGCACAGATGTTTAAAGAGCCTGAACAGGGGAAAAAAGATATTAATATTGAGCGTACTGAGGAGGCCTTGGCCACCGGAGCACAGGCAATTGCCGTTGGATGCCCATTTTGTCTGACCATGATGACGGATGGTATAAAAAATAAGGAGCGAGAGGCAGAGGTAAAAGTTTATGATCTTGCAGAGATGGTTGCCAAGGAAATGGGAATTTAATTCTGAGTTGTTTGAATCAATTTGACTCATTTTTCCGTTATGCAGCAAAAGATTTCTGATTTCTTTGTATAAACAAACTGATTTATGTATCTACCGTTTGACCAGCTGCCTGAAAATTCCAGAGTTTGGGTATATCAGGCTGATAGAAAGTTACTTGAAGAAGAGGAGGTATTTATTCGCCAGAAATTGACTCAGTTTTGTGAAGGTTGGAATACCCATGGCAACGGAATGCCTTCCTCATTTACGCTTTTTAATGGACAAATTCTGGTTTTGGCAGTAGATGAAAACGGTTTAGGAGCTAGTGGGTGTTCTATAGATAGTTCAGTTCGTGTGTTGAGGGAAATAGAATCTTTAACAGGAGTGAACTTAACCGATCAGGGGAAAGTTACTGTAAAAAGTCCTACGGGCAAGGTGAAAGTCCTCCCCGCATTAGGTTTAAAAAGTAAAGTGCAATCCGGTGAACTCACTCGGGAACAAGAAGTTATTAATCCTCTTATTCAAACAAAGTCGGATCTTCAGCAACTTTGGCAGCCCGTAGGGAAAAGTTGGTTAAACAAATACTTTCCAAATTAATTTGTAATATTCAGGAGTAGACCCTCAATCGCCTTTTCATGAAACAGTATTTTTTTTGGACTTTAGTAGTTGCCCTTCTTGTGCTGGGAAGTTGCAAGAGCTTAATGGAAAAAGGGGAAAATCAGTTCCTTTCAGGACAATATCAGTTTGCAATTTCCACTTTTGGACAAATTCTGAAAGAAGATTCCGCCAATCTCAAGGCCAATAGGATCATAGCCGAGAGTTACAGGCTTTCCAATAGAATTGAAAAGTCGGAGCCTTACTACCGGAACCTTGTCGATCAAGAGCCAACATTCAATTCCTATTTTTTTCTTGGTCAGAGTCTGAAAGCCCAGCAAAAGAATACTGAAGCAAAACAGGCTTTCGAAAAAGCCAAATCCTACACTTCAGAAGAAGGACTTTTAGCCCGTACGCAGCGTGAAATAGAATCCATCCGCTTAGCTGAAGGCATTTCCGATTATTGGCCTAATCACGTGCTGGTCAACTTCAAAGAATTGAATACCACTGGCGCCGATTATGCTCCCCTGCTCAGTGAAAAGTTCCTTTATTTTACTTCTGGCAGACAAGCTTCGGGAATTTATCCAGCTACTGGAACTTCCTATCACAAGCTTTTCCGAACTCGTGCAGAGGGCTTGAAGGTGGACGTAGCCGGAGTTCAAGCACTGCCCGAATTCAAAAACGAGGAGGGATTGAATCAGGCTGCAATTGCGATCAGTCCGGACGGAAATACAATCATTTACGCAAGAGGAAACTCCACTTCTTCTAAAGATCTTCCAGATGTAGCACTTTTTGCCTCCTATTTTCGGGGAGCTGGATTTACTCAACCGATCTGGATGCCAGTGAATGAAGATGAGTTTTGGTGGAATTCCACTCCGGCGTTTAGTTCGGATGGGTCTGAACTGTATTTTGCTTCCAATAGACCGGGAGGTTTTGGCGGGATCGACATCTACAAGGCCACCAAGCTCGCCAACGGAGATTTTGGAAATGCGGTGAATCTCGGTCCAACCATCAATACTCCGGGTAATGAGCTTTTTCCAAGACCCACCCGTGACGGTAAGTTTTTCTTTTCCTCAGACGGACATCCTGGTTATGGGAAATTAGATTTGTTTGTTGCTGAAAAAGATGATTTAGGAGCCTTTGCAATTAAAAATCTTGGACAAAATTTCAATAGTAAGGACGATGATTTTGGAATTTTCTTCACCGAATATCCGAAAGCTGGCTTTATTTCTTCCAATCGTTTTGGTGGTTTGGGGGATGATGATATTTATTTCTTTGAAGACAAAACTCCAAAGCCTAAGATTGTCAATGTGCTTTTGAATGTATATACCAAAGAAAGCAAAGCAGATGGTGCGGCAGTTCTCCCCCAGGCAAGGGTAGTCTTATATGGATCTGACAAAAAGCAGCAAGGAGGAGATTTCTCCAATGCTCAAGGAAGGGTTCGATTTACCATGGAGCCGAATCAGGACTATACCATTATTGCTTCCAAAAGTGGCTATTTTTCCAAATCCATCCCTTTTACAACCAAGGGGAAAACTCCTGATCCAAAAACTCTGATACAGGATGTAACCAATGTAACCTTGGATACTACCATTATTCTCGACCAGCTCATTTTGGAAAAAGCTATTGTTCTGGACAACATTTATTATGATCTCAACAGTGCTGAGATTCGTGCTGATGCCGGGACTGAATTGGATAAGTTAGTGAAAATCCTAAAGGATAATCCTGCTATACGAATTGAATTGAGCTCTCATACTGACTCACGTTCGAGTGATGCTTACAATTTGGATTTGTCACAGCGTAGAGCCCAATCGGCTGTGGATTATATTGTTTCTCAAGGTGTGGCAGCAGATCGTTTGGTTGCTAAAGGGTATGGAGAAACTAAATTGATCATCAAGGATGCCAAGACGGAAGAGGAGCACCAAGTCAACCGACGAACGGAATTCAAAGTGATTGAGATTAAACAATAGGAGTCATTTTCTTTTTTAGAAAATTTTCAGGGAAGTCTGTTTAAAAAATCAGGGGGTATAAAAAATGGTTCTCGCAAAGATGGTAAGTCCCAAAGAGCCATAAATTCTGTAGTTTTTTGGACATGGTTAGAAAGGGGGTGATAAAGTTTTTCTTGACCCACCTTGCTAATTTCATGGCTCTAGGAAATCGTACCCTAAAAAAGTAAAGATTTAATTTAGAATAAAACAAACAGTACCGAAATAGGAATTAGTTCTGGCTAGTCTTAATCTGTATTATGTGTATCCGCTTAATTGCACGTAAGGTTATTTTATTTTGGCTAGGATAGGAATCAGGGAAAAAAGTCTTTCTTGTAAATGCTACTTTGTTCATTAATAGGATGACGTTGAATGAATTGGGCTATTCAATTAAATGAACAAGAACAGAAAAAGGATTAACATCAATAGACACATCCCCCACCTAGGAGCTCACATAAAAAAATCGGTAATGTTCCGAAAAGCTAGGTTTCATCTTAATGAAGCTAAGTGAATAATAGTCTGTCAGTTACCAAGAATATGGCCTCCCACTATGTTTTCTATGTGACTATGTGGTTTTTAAATATTTTCCTAGTTGGTGAAATACAGATCTTTGATGATCCCGTTTATAGACACCTACTAAAACAAAGATTTCCACCGGTTTTACTACCATTTTTTTGATCTATTGGCTCCTATATGAAAAGCCAGTAATTGGAATAGGATAATCTGCCTTAGGATTACGGGGATTTCTGAGAAACAATACATACGTGCAATTATCCAGATAAACATAATCAGGATTGATGAAAACTACCTTAGGTAAGCGCCATTGCTCAAAAGCCTCAAAATTTCAGGATTAATCTTTTTGTGGTAGCAATTTCACCAAAAGTCCGGTGCCTTCCGTAATGGCATAAATGTATCCATCTGGACTTTGGGCTACTTGTCTTACTCTTCCGATGCCCTGTAGCAATTTTTCTTCGCCAATCGCCTTCGTTCCGTTCATTTCTACCCGAGCAATATGGGTTGCAGCCAATGCAGCGACTAAAAAATTACCTTTCCAAGCAGGATACTTATCCGAAGTCACCATGACCATGCCACAGGTAGCAATGGATGGCGTCCAGTACTTCACGGGCTGTTCCATACCCTCTTTTTGCGTGATGTTGGTGATGGGGGTTCCATTATAGTTGATGCCGTAGGTGATGACAGGCCAACCGTAGTTTTTTCCCTTTTCAAGAATGTTCAATTCGTCTCCACCCCTCGGCCCGTGTTCGACTTCCCATAGGCGATTAGTGGCTTTGTCAAAAAACAAACCCTGAGGATTTCGATTTCCGTAAGTCCAGATTGAAGGGATAGCCCCTGATGTGTTTACGAAAGGATTATCGGCAGGAATTCTACCATCATCGTGGATGCGGTGGATTTTCCCGTGGGAGTTTTTAAGGTCTTGCGCATTGTTTTGGCTTCCGCGTTCGCCGTTGCTGAAGTAGAGAAAATTTTGATTGTCAAAAACAATTCGGCTTCCGTAATGGGTTCCACCGTTCCATACAGGCGTGGTCACGATCAATTCCTCATAATTTGTGATTGCATTTCCATTCAATTTAAATCTACCGATGGTGGTTGCTCCACCATTGTTGAAAGACTTGGCATAGGAGGTGTAAATCCATCCATTTTGGGCATAATTCGGATGAACCGCAATATCCAGGAGGCCAGCTTGTCCATTCGTATAGAAGGCTGGAAGGCCTGTGACTTTTTCTCCGGTGAATTTATCGTCTTTGAAAACGAGAATTTCTCCCTTTTTCTCGGTGACCAACATTCTCCCTTCGGATATCCAAGTCATTCCCCAGGGATTTTGGAATCCGTTGAACAGAGTGTCCACCTTGATGGTCATCTTTTCTGTTTTGGTGGTAAACGCAAAGTCCTGTAAAGAATCTGGTTCACTGAATTGGTTGTTTGGAGTACAGGCCATCACCGTTGAAAAAAGTGCTAAAGTCAAAAAGCCAAGGAGATTTCCAAGTAAAGTTTTCATTTGGGGTAGGTTTTGGTAACAAGTTAGTAACGCAGTGTTGGATCATCTAGTTTGTACAAACTTTTGAAAATCACCAAGTGGTTGAAAGTTACTGAATCTGTCTGAAAAACAAAAAAGGCCTTCAGGATCTACCCAAAGGCCTTTTTCACAAGGTGAATAGGATTAGTTAATAGGAAGCAATTTTACCAACAAGCCTGTAGCCTCGGTAATCGCATAAATATACCCGTCTGGGCTCTCCGCTACCTGGCGTACGCGGCCGATTCCAAGAAGTAGTTTTTCCTCTGCAATGTGCTTGTTGTCTTTTAGTACTACCCTTGCGATGTGTTGTTTAGCCAAGGCAGCAACCAAAATATTTCCCTTCCAAGCCGGATATTTATCAGAGTTCACCACGGTAACCCCACAGGTGGCAATGGAAGGAACCCAATAATGAACAGGTTGTTCCATTCCCGGTTTTTCGGTGAACTCGGTCAATTGGGTTCCATTATAGTTGATCCCGTAGGAGATTACTGGCCATCCATAATTTTTTCCTTTTTCGATGATATTAAGCTCATCACCGCCCTTGGGACCGTGTTCTACTTCCCACAGCGTGTTGGTGGATTTATCGAAATACAAGCCTTGAGGGTTTCTGTTTCCATAGCTCCAGATAGAAGCCACTGCACCAACTGAGTCCACAAATGGATTGTCGATTGGTATGGCACCGTCATCAGTGATGCGGTGGATTTTGCCATGGGCATTAGTCAAGTCTTGGGCATTCATCGGGATATTTCCCTTGTCTCCGTTGGAGAAATATAGGTATCCTTCGTTGTCAAAAACGATTCGGCTACCAAAGTGTCGCCCGCCTTTCCAAGATGGGCCGGCCACGATCAATTCCTCTTGGCTTACTGCATTATTTCCCTCTAATTTGAATCGCATAATGGTTGTCGCCGCTGTGCTATCTTCGAAATGCTTGGCATAAGCAATGTAAATCCAGCCATTTTCGGAATACTTCGGATGTACTGCTACGTCAAGCAGTCCAGCTTGATTCACGTTATGTACGGGAGGAAGACCCTGAATTTTTTCTCCAGTGAATTTGTCATCTTTGAAAATCAGAATGTCACCTTTACGTTCCGTAACCAGCATTCTGCCATCACCTAACCAGGTCATTCCCCATGGATTTTCAAAATCCGTGTGGAGGGTATCCACTTTGATCAGCATTTTTTCAGTTTGCGTAGCAAAAGGATCAATCTGTACTTGCTCATTTTGGCCACAGGCTGTCCAAAGTGACACCGAACCCGCCAAAAGCGCTATGGAAAAAACATGTTTGCTTGAAGTCATAGTTTTTAAATTTATTGCCTGTAATTTACTGCTATTCCTGAAAAATCAGAATTAAGTTTTGAGTGACGGTCTTAGGATGTGACAGATACCTAGCTTTGGAGAAAACTTTCCACCTTTTCCACCAGTTCCTTGGAGCCGATGATTAGTGGAGTACGCTGATGGAGACTTTCGGGCTGGATATCCAGGATTCTCTGCCTTCCGTCGCTGGCTTTTCCTCCGGCCTGCTCAATAATCAAGGCCAAGGCATTGGCCTCGTAGAGCAATCGCAATTTTCCCGATGGATTTTTCAAGGTAGCTGGATAAAGGTAAATTCCCCCTTTGAGCAGATTTCGATGAAAATCTGCCACTAAACTTCCAATGTACCTGGACTGCATTTTTTTCTCCTTACAATACTGGATGTAAGCTACAATTCCTTTGACCCATTCAAGTTCAAGTCCCGCATTGATAGAGTACAATTCGCCAGTCGAGGGAGCCTGAATATCCGGATGAGAAAGAAAAAACTCTCCAAGGCTGGGTTCGTACGTGAACCCGTTGACTCCAAATCCGGTGGTGTACACCAGCATAGTGGATGAGCCATACAGCACATAGCCGGCTGCAACTTGGGAGTTTCCTGCCTGCATGACATCTTCCTGCTGAATAGGGTTGCCGATGGGGGATTTTCTTCTGTAGATCGAAAAAATTGTTCCGATACTGATATTAACATCAATATTCGAACTCCCATCCAAGGGATCGATGGCTACAACGTATTTCCCGGAATTATTTTGTAAGTCTAAGATGCTGTCTTCTTCCTCCGAGATTATCGCACAAACTTCCCCTCCTCGGCTAAGTGCGCGGATTAAACGGATGTTAGCTATCACATCCAATTTTTGTTGCTCTTCACCTTGGATATTGGTTTGACCGAAGGCGCCTCCGATATTTGCGAGCCCCGCGCGATTGGTTTCCCGATTGACTATCTTCGTGGCCAATGCAATATCCCGAAGCAATTGAGAAAGCTCACCTGAGGCAAAAGGAAAATCACTTTGTTTTTGCTGAATGAATCGGTCAAGGGTAGTCCCAACAGGATAAGCTAGATTGCTTTGAATGGAGAAGTTTTCATGATAAAATTAGTGCGCGGATAAGGTTTTAATTCAATGAAACAACCACATTAAGAAAATGTCAAAACCCTTGATTTATAAATTCGGAGGTGCTTCGGTCAAAGATACGTCAGCACTTGAAAACCTCGCAGAAATTCTTCGCAATCGATTGCGAAAGAATTTGGTTATTGTCGTTTCTGCCATGGGGAAAACCACCAATGCACTTGAAAATATCCTTTCCAACAAACTTGAGGGTGTCAATTATTCTGAGAATTTCACCCGTTTGAAAAGTTTCCATTGGGAAATTTGTGTAGAGCTTTTTCCTTCAGTGCATCCGGTTTTTTCGCATTTGGAAACCCTTTTTTCCAACTTGGATAGGCAGCTTCAAAATCCTTTGGGAAGAGAAAATTACGATGAGTTTTATGACCAGGTTGTCTGCTATGGTGAGTTGATTTCCTCTAGAATAGTTGCAGAATACCTCTGTTCCCAGCACTTGACTGTCACTTGGCAGGATGCCCGCGAAGTGATCCATACCGACTCGGATTATCGATTTGCCAAAATAGACTGGCAAATGACCAAAGAATCCTGTCGGTCTGTTTGGAAACCTATTTTAGAAAGTTTCCCGATTGTTACACAGGGATTTATTGGAAAAGATACCAAAGAAAACACGACTACTTTGGGACGTGAGGGATCTGATTTTACCGCGGCTATCCTTGGAACTAGTTTGGAGGCTG
This sequence comes from uncultured Limnohabitans sp., assembly GCA_964574365.1. GTDB lineage: Bacteria > Bacteroidota > Bacteroidia > Cytophagales > Cyclobacteriaceae > Algoriphagus. The sequence continues at coordinate 57,915 of CAZNND010000005.1, read as the reverse complement.
ACTCAGTCACGATTTGGAAGGATGTTCCGGGGGTACTCAATGCTGATCCGAAACTTTTTCCCGATACCCAAAAATTTGAGGAACTGGGATACCGCGAGGCTGCTGAAATGACCTATTTCGGTGCATCGGTCATTCATCCCAAGACGATTAAGCCCCTTGCGAATTTTGGGATTCCTTTATATGTCAAATCCTTTCTTGATCCTGAAGCAAGTGGGACAAAGATTCACGGACATGCAAAACCCAATGAAGTTCCCACTTTGGTGTTGAAAAAGGATCAGGTTCTGATCAGCTTCAAAGTAACTGACTTTACCTTTATTGAAGAAAAACACATTCACTGCATTTATGAGCAGCTGCAAGCACTCAAACTTCGGGTCAATATGTTACAGCTTTCTGCCATTTCTGTTTCCATTGTAGTGGATAAGCAACTGTTTAAACTTGAGCAACTGATAGAGCGACTCAGGGGTGAATTTAATATTCGGTACAATGAAGGGCTTGAGCTGCTGACGATTTTAAAACAAAAGCCTGATCAGGTTGGGGCTTTCCTGACTGGCTATGAGGTGCTTCTTGAACAGTCCACCCGAACCACATTTCAAGCCGTCCGAAGAAAAGTCTAATCCAAAAGCTATTTCCATCAAGAAGTTTTCTAAATTCAATAAGTTAACCTAAACACCTATTTCCAATGAGCTCCAGACGTGATTTTCTTCAAAAAGCAGGCCTATCAACATTAGCCCTTTCCTTACCCTTTGCGGATCCTCTTGCTGCTATGAATTTTATAGAAGAAGGCAAAGTACTCCGGGTAGCGATCATGGGGCTAGGTAGTTATGGTACCCGTGTGGCGGAAGCGATGAAGGATAGCAAGCGGGCAAAGCTGGTAGGTGTCATTAGCGGTACGCCTTCCAAAATTGAGACCTGGAAGCAGAAATATGGCATACCGGCCAAAAACTGCTATACCTACGATAATTACCATCAAATCAAGGATAATCCGGATATCGATGCTGTCTATGTGATTACACCAAATTCTCTTCACAAACCCTTTGCGATCGGAGTGGCTAAAGCGGGCAAGCACGTGATCTGTGAAAAACCAATGGCACTCAATGCAGAAGAAGGCCGGGAAATGATTGCAGCCTGCAAAGCGGCAGGCGTTCACTTACTGGTTGGCTATCGCATGCACTTTGAAGCAAAAACCCTTGAGGTAGTGAAGCGACAGCGCGCAGGTGAATTTGGGAAAACACTCTTTTTCCAAGGGTTGAGTGGCTTTATCATCGGTGATCCAACCCAGTGGAGACTAAACCGTGATCTTGCTGGTGGAGGATCCATGATGGATATTGGTGTGTACTCGATCAATGGTGCACGTTATATGTTGGGTGAAGAGCCGATTTGGGTAACCGCACAGGAGGTGAAAACCGATCCGGTGAAGTTCAAGCAGGGAGTGGATGAGACGATTACGTTTCAAATGGGATTTCCCTCAGGTGCTGTGGCTTCCTGTCTTTCCACGTATTCTTTGAACAATCTGGATAAATTTTTCCTAAACGGTACGAAAGGCTTTGCTGAGATGCAACCTTCTACCGGATATGGACCTATCCAAGCCCGAACCAACAAAGGGCCGATTGAGGCAGAACATATCACCCACCAAACTACTCAAATGGATGAAATGGCTGCGATAATTTTGGATGGGAAAAAGCCGCTGATCCCTGTAGATGGAGAAGAGGGATTGAAAGATTTGGTGATTATTGATGCGATTTATGAGGCAGCTAGAACAGGGGCGAGGATTAGTTTGATTTGAGCTTGACTCGTTGTTAGGAAAGCTTCAACTGCATAAACACTAAAGTCAACCACTTTCCAAACTTGAAGGAAACTTCCGGCATCCGGGCTGTTTCCTGAAATCCCAGACTTTCGTGGAATCGGTAGCTGCCAAGGTTTTCCGAATCCATTCCCGCAATCATCATGTGATAGCCTTGTTCTTTGGCTAAATCGATAAGCTGTCGCATCATTTTTGAGCCCAAGCCTTTGCCTTGGGCTTCTTCTTTTAGGTAAATGGAATGTTCCACTGTTTGATTGTATCCTGGTTTGGCTCTAAATTTTCCATAGGTGGCATATCCAAGCACTTCTCCATTTACCTCTCCAATTAGAATGGGAAATCCTTCTTTTGTTTTTTGGGAAAAAAGAGATTGGACTTCTTCCAGTGTTTTTGGATGGTGGTCATAATTGTGAGTGGTGTTGAGAATTGAATCATTGATTATTTCCTGCACTGCTTCGGCATCCCGTTCCCAATAATTTCGAATAACAAAGCACATCATTGAAACCGATTTATAGTTTTTTCAATGGCAGGCAGGTAAGCAGTTCCGAAAAGGTTGAGGTGAACCAAAAGAGGGTAGAGGTTGTACACTCCTATTCGAGATTCAAATCCGGGTTCAAGAGGAAGAATGGAATCATATGCTTCGTAAAATCGGTTGTCAAATCCTCCAAATAATCGGGAGAAGGCTAAATCCATTTCTCGATGTCCGAAATAGACAGCTGGATCGATAAGGCAGGGTTTTCCTTCTGGTCCACAAAGACAATTTCCAGTCCATAAATCACCGTGAATCAAGGAGGGATTTTCTTTAGGGAAAATGGAGTCCAATTTGGGGTAAAGTTTCTGGAATTTTCTAAGAAACTCAATTGGAATAAGCTGATCAAAATATGCCTTACCGACGAGGGGTTCCAGACGATTTTCTACAAAAAAATCTGTCCAATTTTCAAGTGGATTGTTTTTTTGAGGTAGGGAAGCGATGAAGTTATCGTTTTCGAATCCAAAAGATTTCTGGTGAGTGAGATGAAGATGGGCAAGGCCAAGTCCCAAATCTTCCCAATAATCAGGATGAGGTCTGTGGCTGGGTATGAACTCTGAGAGCAGGTAATTGTAATCCTGAACCCTTCCGTACCCATAAGTACTAGGTATTTTTAAAAAAGTGGACTTAGCAAGAAAGCGGAGTCCCTCAGATTCCTTTTTAAGGATATCCTGCTCATGATCAAAGTTAAGTTTCAGGAAAAAGGAGCCTTCGGTTGTTTCTAGTTGCACTCCTTGGTTGTAATTCCCGGCAGAAATAAGATTTGCAGATTTAAGCCGTGCCGCTGAACCAAATAATTCAAGAAGAACTTGTTCGTAAATCTGTGACTGATCAAGCATAAAGCGCATGCATGCCTTTGATCTTTTCTAAAAAGCCTTCGATCGCCTCATTTAAAATCGTATATACTTCATCAAAAGCTTCCTGACTTCCATAATAGGGATCGGGGACGGGCAATCCCTCGGATTCGGCTACAAAGTTCCGTATTAGGTAAATTGGTTTGTTTGCAAAATTGTATCGGATTTTTAAATTATTGAGGTTATTGAGGTTTGTATTATCCATTGCGATGATGTAATCAAATTCCCTGAAATCAGTCCGATTGATCTGTCTCCCTCTGTGTTGGATGGGTAAACCATATTTAATGGCACAATTGATGGTACGCTCGTCAGGTAACTCTCCGATGTGAAAATCAGAGGTTCCCGCGCTGTCACAAATGATTCTTTTCTCTAAACCCAAGGTTTTGATTTTTTGGTTAAATATTGCCTCCGCCAAAGGCGACCGACAAATATTGCCAAGGCAAACAAACAAAACTTTGATCATTTCCATTCTATAAAAGGATTGTTTGGATACTCCAAAAAAAGGAATTGAATCTAGTTATTTTTAGAAAAAAACAAATAAAAAAAATACAGTTTTCACAAAATTTATTCAATTGAAGTTGATAGGCTTAAAAAAACATGAATGGAGATCTGTATTGGAATAGGTATTTTTGTGCTATGAATTACCTGTATTGGCTATTTATTGAAATAATTGTAGGCAGTTTTTCAATTATAAGATTGTTATCTCCCCGCCTTAGGCATTTTTTGGAAGGAAGAAGATTGCTTTTCTCAAGAATTCAGGAGTTTAGAAACTTAAATCCAGAACGCCTGATATGGGTACATGTAGCATCTTTAGGAGAATACGAACAGGCGAGGCCGGTAATCTCGGCGCTTAGTTCAAGATTGCCTAACTGGAAAATAGCTATCAGCTTTTTCAGCCCTTCAGGCTTTGATCACGTAATCAAAAAAACACAGCCCAACGTTGATTTTATAACCTATTTGCCCCTAGACAGGAAAAGCCAAGCCGAAAAATTTGTTTCTCTGATGAGTCCTGACCTCGCCATTTTTGTCAAATATGACCTGTGGTATCACCATATCCAGGCCCTAAAAAAAATAAAGGTCCCTATTTATTTGATTGCTGCCTCATTTAGAGAAAGCCAAATCTATTTTACTTGGTATGGAGGCTTTTTTAGAAATATTCTTACCTCATTGGACTGGATTTTTGCCCAAAATCAGGAAAGTTTCCAGCTGCTTCACCAAATCGGAATTGATCGGGTAAGGCTTTCAGGTGATACTCGGTTTGATAGAGTTGCAGCTACGGCTGCGGCACCCAAGCCGCTAGAAAACATTAAACTCTGGATCGCTGATTCTCCCGTAGTGGTTGTGGGTTCGGCCTGGGAGGAGGACATGAGTCTTTTGATTCCTTTGATTAATTCCAAGCCTGGCTATCGTTGGATTATAGCCCCTCACGATTTAAGTCCTGGCCCCATGGATCAGTGGGCTGGTCAGATTGCGATAGACTCAAAGAAGTACTCTGAATGGGAACCATCGGATTCCAACCAGGTGCTTTTTATCGACAATATCGGTATGCTTTCCTCCCTGTATCAATTTGCACGGGTAGCTTATGTAGGTGGTGCATTTGGTAAAGGATTGCATAATATTCTCGAACCATTGGGTTTCGGTGTGCCAGTAATTTTCGGGAAGGTCAAAAGAGAAAGTAAGTTCCCTGAAGCAAAACAAGCCCAGCGTGAGGGTTGTGGATTTGAGGTGAGTGATGAAGCTCAGCTTAAGCATATTTTTTCTGAGCTTGAAATACCCGAAATTCATCAAAAAGCAAAAGATTCTGCCAATAATTGGGTGAAATCCAATCTTGGGGTAGCGGAGAAGATAACTTCTTTTATCTTTTCCAAGGTGCAATAAAAATGATGAGTTTTTTTTTTTTTCGGTGAGAGGTACTTTTGGAAATTAACTAATATCAATATAAGAAATTCTGCAAGTAGCCAAATTTGATGTTGAAAGGAGCGAAAAAATGAAAAGAAAGAAAAAATGACTTCTGAGGGATGTTTAGTGGAGGATCAATAACTAAATGTCGAATCCTCCTTCGGCGGACAAGTATCGAACCAAGTATCTTGTACGGGTTGAAGTTCAACTGGCAAAGGAGCGTATATACATTTTAACTAATCAACACATGACAGGCAGGGTAATCAAATCTACAGGAAGTTGGTATTCGGTGAAGACTGAGGAGAGAATTGTTCAGGCTCGTCTAAAGGGGAAGTTTAAACAGGATGAACTGAAATTAACCAATCCGATAGCCGTCGGTGATTGGGTGGAATTGGAAGCAGAAGCTGGGCAGCAGACTGCGGTTATCAGTGAGATCTTGCCCAGAGAAAACTATGTCATCCGCAAATCGACCCGAAAGCAACATTTCTCACATATCATTGCCAGTAACCTGGATCAGGCGATTTTGGTGATTACCATGAAAAAACCCAGAACTTCACTTGGGTTTATCGATCGGTTTTTGGTCAGCACAGAGAGCTATGGGATTCCTGCTATTTTGGTGGTGAATAAAATGGATCAGCTTGAAGGTGAAGATGAACTGGCATGGCTTCAGGACATTCATGAAATTTATGAGCCTCTGGGTTATCCTGTGGTTGAGATTTCCGCATTGAAGGATAGGGATTTGAAATCTAGGTTTCTCCCCTTCATTTTGGGTAAATCCAGTTTGATTTCAGGTCATTCTGGAGTTGGGAAAAGTACGCTGCTCAATGCATTGATTCCGGAAGCCAATCAAAGTACTAAGGAAATTTCAGGTTTTAGTGCCAAAGGTGTCCATACGACTACTTTTGCGGAACTATTTTTTTTACCTGAGGGGGGGGATTTGATTGATACTCCAGGGATCAAAGAATTTGGGATATTGGATGTGGGTGAATTTGAATTGTCCCATTATTTTCCGGAGATGAGGAAATTTATTGGGCTATGTAAGTACAACAACTGCACACATGTCAATGAACCTGGCTGTGTGGTCTTGGAAAAGCTAGAAGAAGGGTACATTCATCCCTTTCGCTATCAGAGTTACCTGAATATTTTGAACGAGGAGGATAGCCATCGATGAAACGTTTTGTTTACAGGTCAATTTGGTCTAATTTTCATTTTTCAAATAGAATCCATGAGCGAAGTACTTAATCATAAGCAGATAGGTCAAAAAATTACCCGGATGGCCTTTGAGATTTACGAGCGAAACAGTCATTCCTCAGGTGTAGTTTTTGCGGGAATTACTGGAATGGGAACTTCCCTCTCTGCATTGCTAGTAGCTGAATTGAAGAAAATTTCTCCAATACCGGTAGAGGAACTGGAAGTGTTTTTAGACAAAACAACGGTTTCAACTTCCGATGTTAAACTATCCATAGATTTGGATTTGACCGGTAAAACCATCATCCTGGTAGATGATGTGCTCAATACCGGCAAAACGCTGGTGTATGCAATGAAGCCTTTTCTTAAACAGGAAATCCAAAAAATGGAAATCGCAGTGTTGGTCAATCGTAGCCACGGATTATTTCCGGTAAGGCCAGACTACACTGGTTTTGAGTTGGCCACTACGCTTAGTGAGCATATCCGGGTAGATTTTTCTGAAAACAGCTATTCAGTACACTTAGATTAACTTTATGTCGGTTCATTCTTCAGCTTCTGCCAAACGAATTACTACCCATACGCTTCTAGAGATGAAGCAAAGGGGTGAAAAAATTTCCATGCTGACAGCTTATGATTTTTCCATGGCGAAAATTGTAGATGCAGCGGGTATGGATATCATTTTGGTGGGGGATTCCGCATCCAACGTAATGGCAGGGCATGAGACCACACTTCCAATTACTTTGGATCAAATGATTTACCATGCCACATCCGTGGTCAGGGCGGTTAAAAGATCTTTCGTAGTGGTGGACATCCCCTTTGGGAGTTATCAGGGTAATAGTTCTGAGGCCCTTAGATCCGCAATTAGAATCATGAAAGAATCTGGAGCTCATTCTGTAAAAGTGGAGGGGGGATCTGAAATCAAAGAATCGGTAATCCGAATTTTAAGTGCGGGGGTACCTGTCATGGGACATCTTGGACTCACGCCGCAGTCAATTTATAAGTTTGGAACCTATACTGTTCGGGCTAAAGAAGAGGCTGAGGCCAAGAAACTGTTGGAAGATGCCAAAATGCTGGAAGGGTGTGGATGCTTTGCATTGGTTTTGGAGAAAATCCCTGCTGCTCTGGCTAAGGAAGTTGCTGAATCGTTGTCGATTCCAGTGATTGGGATTGGTGCCGGGCCAGACGTGGATGGACAGGTCTTGGTGATGCATGACATGCTTGGGATTACACAGGAGTTTAAGCCCAGATTTTTAAGGCAATATGCCAATCTTCAGCAGGTGATGATGGAGGCATTTCAAGGGTATATTTCGGATGTCAAGTCCTGTGATTTTCCGAATCCATCGGAAAGCTATTAAAATTATCAATTTTCAATGACCAATGACCAATTATCAATTTTCAATGACCAATGACCAATGACCAATGACCAATGACCAATTATCAATTTTCAATGACCAATTTTCAATTTTCAAGGATCTATTTGAAAATTGAGTTTGATCATTGATTATTGTTATTTTTCTCCTTTACCCGCAGAATAAAGTCACTCAACACGTTCATGTAATTAATGAATGCATCATATGGGGTAGCATATGGGCTGAAATATTCGTGCACGGAACCGTCAGAGAAGAATTTGGTACACATGTAGTAGAAGTGATCGGAGGTCTGAAGGTATTCCCAGTCCCGTTTGATTTCCGGATCATCGATTTGCTTAACCATTTTTTCAAGTTCATACAGTCGGTCAAATGCTTCATCCTGCATGTCATTACCTAGCCAAGCTGTAAGGTCACGCTCTTCATCGGCCCAGGAAATTGCGGTTGGAACATGGATTTTACCAACCGCCGGCAATACAGCAACCTCAGAAGGTGTCGAAAATGTGAAGTTGGAATTTTTGAATACAGCTTCGGGTAGATGCCTCATAAAGTCAAATATTCCAGTTTCAGCCCATTGATGCTCTCCGAAAGTTTCGAAGTCCATAAATAAGTTGACCACTTGTTCTTCTTTGGGTATTGCATTTAGCCATGCCACAAACTTCTCCGTGGTTAAGGGGAAATCAGCCCAGGTTTTGTTGCTGAAGCGAAAGGCAATATCATCTGAAAGTCTGAAATTTTTGAGTAGTACCTTCAAGTCGGGGGCGATTGCATTGGAATATACATAGTTCGGGCTTTTCCATCCTAAAATATGCTTTGCCCCTTCCGTCAAAATGGCCTCATATCCCAATTCTGCCACCATTGCACCAATTTGATCGGAGTAAATCAATTCGGTATTTCGGAAAATCTTAGGCTGGTACCCGTTAAAGTGTTCCTCGATTTTTTCTTGATGTTTACTAACGAGGGAGAAAAACTCCTCCTTGCTTTTTAAAGCAGCAAGGGAATGGGAATACGTCTCGCTTAGCAATTCTACATGGCCTGTTGCTACCAACTTTTGAAAACTTTGCAACACATCAGGAGCATAGGCTTCCAGCTGATCCAGGCAAGTTCCCGAAATCGAAAAGGCCACTTTAAATTTACCTTGGTATTTGTGTATGAGATCCAGCAACAAGGTATTCATAGGAAGGTAGCACTTTTGAGCTACTTTTCGGATGACGTTTCGGTTGAGGTAATCGTCCCAATAGTAATGGTCTTCTCCAATATCAAAAAATCTAAATGGCTTAATCCGGAAGGGTTGATGCACCTGGAAATAAAAGCAGACGGTTCTCATGATCGTTGGGCTAAAGTTTTTTCGTAAACGGTTACAAGTTTGGCAGCCACATGCTCCCACTTCAATTTTTTCAGTTCCTCTCCTCCGAGTTCTTTAAACATTTTGGAGATACTTTCATAATGCAAAAGTCCAAAAATGGCATCTGCCATGGCGTCCACATCCCAAAAATCAACTTTTATAGCGTTTTTAAGTACCTCGGCCACGCCGGATTGCTTTGAGATAATGACGGGTGTATTGTGCCTCACAGCTTCGAGAGGAGCGATTCCAAAAGGCTCGGAAACGGAGGGCATGACATAGACATCGCTGATCGCATACATGTGGTCTACGTCGTCCCCTTTGAGGAAGCCGGTAAAATGAAATTTAGTGCCCATTCGCAGTTCGGCTACACGATCTATCATCCGATTAAGCAAGTCACCTGATCCAGCCATGACAAAACGCACATTGGGGTCCCTATCAATCACCTTTTTAGCCGCTTCCACAAAGTATTCAGGCCCTTTTTGGAAGGTGATCCTACCGAGGAAGGTCACTATTTTTTCAGGGACTTTTTTCTCGTAAGAGGATTTGATAATACTCGCATCCAGCACGGCATTGTGGAGTACCGTCACTTTTTCCGCAGGCACTCCGTATTTTCTCACGCAAATGTTCTTGGTCAGTTGGCTGACTGCCACGATATGGTCTGCTGCATGCATCCCCGCACGTTCGATTTCAAAGACTGGGCGATTGACGGATTCTCCTGATCGGTCGTATTCCGTAGCGTGTACGTGCACGACCAAGGGTTTTCCACTGATTTCTTTTGCGGCAATTCCAGCCGGGTATGCCAGCCAGTCGTGGGCATGGATGATGTCAAAATCCTTTCGGTCTCTGGCAATTTGAGCTCCTACAAGCGCATACCTCGACACCTCTTCCATCAGGTTCTTCCCATACTTCCCGCTAAACTCAAACTTGTTGGAGAAGATGCTTTCATCCACGTCAGTTCGATCATGTACGGCATAGTCCGTGAATTTTTTGAATTCTTCCGGACCTAAATAAGGAACCAAGAAACTATTGACTTCAAGGTAGGTCAGGTTTTTCCAGATTTTTTTAAATTTCTTTTCTCGATAGTCGATAGTCACATCGCTGGCATTCACAAAATCAGCCAAAGGTTCTTCATCCCCCCAAAGTTTGGGAACTACAAAAATAACCTCTTGGTTGTGGTGATTCATTCCCTGAACCAAACCGTAACAGGCAGTGCCTAAGCCACCCGAAATATGAGGTGGAAATTCCCAACCAAACATTAATACTCTCATAAAAAGTAAGTTAGATTCTTTTGACTAAGTCCATCATTCTGAGTAACTCCGCAATACTCCAAGCTTGCGAGACCGAACCTTTCGGCCGATGGGGTGCGTCCCCATCGTAAATTTCCGCAACTGTACCAATTCCATATTGAGTCATTACATCGTCAAAACCTTTGATTATTTTCTGGACGAAATTCTTAGCGGCTTTCCCGTGCAATTTCAGATATCCTTCGACAAAGTGTCCTAAGAGCCAAGCCCATACCGTACCGTTGTGATAGGCATTGTCTCTGCTGATCTGATTTCCAAAGTAATATCCTTTGTACCCCGGATCATCCGGAGCAAGTGATCTCAGTCCTCTTGTAGTCAGCAGTTTAGATTTGACAATTTCGAGAACTTTGTCTGATTTTTCTTCACTAAGAATAGTATAGGGAAGTGAGGTGGCGAAAATCATATTGGGTCGGATGGACCAATCTTTTTCCTCCCCCTTGACTACATCGGCAAGGTAGCCATAATCCCAAGACCAAAATTCCCGATCAAAGGATTCCTTCACTTTGGCCGCCAATTCATGGTAATCTTCTTCACCTGTAAGTTCATGGTAAAAGCAAAGGGCATTATACCAGAGTGCCTGGATTTCAACAGGGCAACCTGTTCTCGGTGTGACTGGACCATCCGAAGTAATGGCGTCCATCCAAGTGAGTGCAACACCCTCTTGTCCACCCCAGATCAGTCCTGAATCCAGCATGTGGATATTGAATTCAGTGCCTGATTTATAGCCTTCAATGATCCCTCGAAGTTTGCCTAGGTAGCGCTCCTGGATCGTTTTCTTGTCACCGGTGTAGATGATGTATTGTTGAAGTGACCAAAAAAACCATAATGGGGCATCCATAGAGGTCATGTTGGTATAATCTCCACTGCCGATGTTCGGGAAAAGAGGGCCTTTCAGATCCCTTGCCATAGTGTCCATGATCTCCAGAAAAGTCTCGGAATCTCCTGCAGAAAGGGTCAGCCCCGGGGAAGCAATGAACGTATCCCTTCCCCACCAGCCAAACCACGGGTATCCGGCAATCACTCTTACGTCTCCATCTCTTCGTCGAATGAATTGTCCGGCGGAGTTGCGGAGGCAGTTTTCGAAGTTATTTCTTGGTATTCTTCGGGCAATTTCTTTTTCAAAGGCATTTTGTCGGGTGTCAGGATCTGCTTCAGTCAGTCCAGCTGAAAAAATGACAGACTCTCCCTTTACGATGTCAAATTCAAAATAACCTGGGACAAACAGATCTTCCTGGTACTCATATCCTCTTTCTCGCTCCTGAATGTATTCAATGTTGTAATACCAATCAGGTTTGGAGATAAATTCAGCATCTTTAGAAAGTTGCATGAAAAGCGGATCATAATTAGGGTAGAGTCTAAACTTTACGCCATTTTCAACTTCTTCTACTTCCTTGTTGATATCATCATTGGCCTTCATTAGCTGATGGTAGCCACGAAAAGCAAGAAAAGGCTGAATTCGGATTTTTGTAAGCGAGTGGGCCTCTAAAAGTGTGTATCTGATCATTACCCTGTCCCGATTGGTGTCAAGGATCAATTCTTTTTGTAAGACTACTCCTCCAACCCGATACGTGAGTTTTGGGATGGGTTCAGAATTGAAATCTTCTAGGTATTTATGGCCCCTTGGGGAGTAATTTCCAGGGAATTTTGAAATTCCAAGGTTAAAACATGCCCCGTGCTGTACCACTGATTCATGAACTGTCGAAAGTAGTACGTGGTTTTGCGAGTCGATCTGGGGTTGGGGCACCACAAGCAAGCCGTGATATTTTCTCGTGTTACATCCGATAATGGTGGTACTAGTGTAGGTTCCCGATCGATTAGTCCGAATAATTTCCCGATCAAGAGAATAATTTAGATTTACTAATTGGGTTTTATCAAAATGGATGTAACTCATAGGAATCGATGGAAAGAACTTAAAAATAGAGTTTTGATTGCATAAGAAAAATTAAATTCAGAAAATAAAGGATAAAAAATAGCAGCTGTAAAGCTTGTGTCCGGATTTCTGAGTTTCTTCATCTTTTCTAGTTGACCTTAGCATCATAGCTTATTTTCTTCCCTAGTCAAATTTTCGTGTTCAAAAAAGCTGCATTTAAGACAGTTTATCGTCCTATTCGCTATTTATATTCCATGAATCAAGGTCAGATTTTTTTCAAAAAAAGGGGCTTTTGGTTCGGATGAAAAAGGATTTCTTTCAGGATATGTATTTGTTTACCCCTTTTGAGCCAATTTCAAAGAAGGTAAGTTTACACCCTCCTTCTTATAAAAAGAGACTTTGACTTACCAAGGTCAGCTAAATTCCTGTTAAAAATTTGGGGATATAAGAAATTTTGACAATAGTCAAATAACAAAGGGTTAATGCTTCATTTAACCTTAGTGCTAAAAACAAGAAAATTGTGTTTAGGAAAAGAAAAACAGGACAATTTAAATTTTCACTGCAAAAGTTTACCTATTTAATTTTTTATGAATATACGAAATTCTGCCACTAGCAAAATTCGAGGTTGAATGCAGCGAAAAAAAAATGAAAAGCAGGAAAGAAATGACTTCTGAGTGCTGTTTAGTGGACGATCAATAATTAATCTCGAATCCTCCTTCGGCGGACAAGTATCGAACCTAATATCTTGTAATGGTTGAAGTTCCATAGGCAGAGAAGCTTTATACCTATAAAGTTTTGGAGGGTAGTCAAATTGGTAAACTTACCTCTTTTGATTTTTTAATTCCCAACTATATGTCTAATTTGATCGCCTGTGGAGTGGTTTAGGTTCCACTCTTCCTTAATTAATAGGTTCTTTTTGTAGTTCCTCAAATGCCTTCAAAGACTCTTCAAATTTATTAAAGTAGTTTTGTATTTGCTTGATATTTACTGGTTTAACATTAGGGAATTTTGGAGATGATTTGAACAAGGTAAACATAATTGGGTGGTTTAGTTTCATGCGTTGTTTTCAAATCCTATGCCAAGTTGAGAGTGCTAGTAACAAGAAAACCCCTCTCATGGAGGGGTTTTTGGGTGAAAGACCGGACTCGAACCGGCGACCTCTGGTGCCACAAACCAGCGCTCTAACCTACTGAGCTACAATCACCGTTTGATTTCCATCGAAGCCCTTGCTTCAATTAGTTTGCAAAAGTAAGGACTTAGGCCATTTGGTGCAAGAATCTCCCTAGTTATTTATGGAAAAAGTTAGTCTTTCGCCTTTTTTACTTTCATCAAACTGACCTTCGCTATACGCCAGATGACCGGACACGAGGGTGTGAGTCACTTTTGAACGGAAGGTATGTCCCTCAAATGGTGACCAAGCGCATTTTGCCAAAATGTTCTCTTTGCTGACCGTCCATGGTGAATCGAGATCCACCAGTACCAAATCTGCAAAATATCCTTCCCGGATAAATCCCCTATCCTTGATTCTGAATAATCGAGCCACATTGTGGGACATCTTTTGGGCGATGGTCGCCAGGGAGATTTTTCCCTGATGGTAAAAGTCTAACATCGCCACTAGACTATGTTGAATCAAAGGACCGCCTGAGGGGGCTTTAAGGTAAGACTGTACTTTTTCTTCCAAGGTATGAGGAGCATGGTCGGTGGCAATCACATCGATTCGGTCATCTAGCATGGCCTGAAAAATATTTTCTCGGTCATGAGCCGTTTTCACAGCAGGATTCCATTTGATCCGATTGCCTTGGCTGGCATAATCTTCTTCCGAAAACCACATGTGATGGATACAGGCCTCTGCGGTGATTTTTTTCTCCTCCAAGGGAATCGAATTATCGAAAAGCTCCAATTCTTTGGCGGTACTGATGTGCAGGATGTGAAGTCGGGTGCCGTACTTTTTGGCCATTGCTACGGCTCGGCTTGAAGCGTCGTAGCAAGCCTCCTCGGATCGGATTTTGGGATGGAATTTTACTGGAATATCGTCTCCGTAGATCTTTTTGTACTCCTCGAGATTGGCTTTGATGATGTGGTCGTTTTCGGAGTGGATGGCCAATAGGCCTTTGTACGATTTGAAAATTCCCTCTAGCGATTCGATATTGTCCACGACCATGTTGCCGGTGGAGGAGCCCTGAAATACTTTAAGCCCACAGACATTTTCCAAATCCAGTTTCAGGATTTCTTCCAGATTGTCATTGGTTCCGCCCAAGAAGAAGGAGTAGTTGGCCAATGACACTTCTTTTGCCCGGGCGTATTTTTCTTCCAAAAGGGCAATAGTAACCGCCTGCGGGACTGTATTTGGCATTTCCATGTAGGAAGTCGTGCCTCCCGCTACCCCGGCTTTGGCTTCGGTGTAGATTTCTCCCTTATGGGTCAGTCCGGGTTCCCTGAAATGCACCTGATCATCGATAACACCCGGGAAAAGGTGTTTTCCACGTGCATCCAAATGAATGTCAGCAGACTCTTGACTAAGGTCAAGGCCAATTTTGGCCATGCGTCCTTCACGGATCAACACGTCCCCCGGAGTAATCCGGCCTTCATTGACTATATTTGCCCCGGTGATTAGGATACTTTTCATCAGTTCTACTTTTTAACGAGTGGAGAATTCATTTCAAAATTAACAAACATGAGCAATGAAACCCTAGGGTTCGATGCATTTAAGCTAAACAAACAATTGCTCGAAGCAGTCATTGGATCTGGCTATACCACACCGACACCCATTCAGCAAAAGGCAATTCCCTTGGCATTGGCCGGACATGATGTATTGGGCATTGCACAGACCGGAACAGGGAAGACTGCTGCCTACATCCTCCCGGTACTAATGAAGGTGAAATATGCCCAAGGAAAACATCCCCGAGCTTTGGTTCTAGCGCCTACCCGCGAACTGGTCATGCAGATCGAGGAAGTAGCTCGACAGTTGGCAAAGTTTACTGACTTGAGGATCGTTTCTCTATACGGTGGATTGGGACCAAAGACACAAATGGAACTGATCGATGCCGGGGTGGATATTCTGATCTCTACTCCTGGTCGGTTTATGGATATTTACCGTAAAGGAAATGTATATCCCAAGGACATAAAGACCATGGTGCTGGATGAGGCAGACAAGATGATGGATATGGGGTTTATGCCTCAGATTCGCGCTATCCTGGAGGTGATTCCAAGTAAACGACAAAACCTGCTTTTCTCGGCGACATTTTCGGGGAGGATTGACCACTTGGCAGCAGAATTTTTGGAGTTCCCAGAGCGGGTGGAAGTGGCACCATCTGCCACCACTGCTGAGACCATTGCTCAAGTCAAGTACACGGTGCCCAATATCAAAACCAAAATCAACCTGTTGGCTCATCTGTTGGAGAATGAGGAAATCAATCGAGCGATGATTTTCACGCGTAGCCGAAAAAATGCCGAATCTGTTTTTTCTTATTTGGAGCGAAAAAACTTCGGGGAAATCCGGGTCATCCATGCCAATAAGGGGCAAAACACCCGAATCAATTCCATGGAGGATTTTAAAGCAGGAGATGTGAGGATTTTGGTGGCGACAGATGTAGCATCACGGGGCTTGGATGTGACCTTGGTTTCCCATGTGATCAACTTTGATGTTCCCTTGATCTATGAGGATTATGTGCATCGGATTGGGCGAACCGGCCGAGCTGAACATGAAGGAAAAGCAATAACCTTTATCAACCCTGCTGAAGCATACCATTTCGAAAAGATCGAGGAGCTGATTCGAATGAAGGTAGAGGAGTTGCCCATTCCAGATGTAGTGGATGTGCCTGCTACGCCTTTTGAGGAAAAGCAAGGTTATGAGCGGGAACTGGATAAACTTAGGCAGCGGGATAATCCGGATTACAAAGGCGCATTCCATGAGAAAAAAGCCCAGCCTAAAAAGAATATCGGAAAAGGAGAAAAGGTGAAAGCGAAAAAACATAGCAAAAAACCCAACCGAAATCAGCTGAAGACTAAGAATCAGAAGAATAGGGGGAAATAAAAAAAGGCCTTGAAAATCAAATTTCAAGGCCTTTTTCAGTTTTTCTTATCTATCCGTTCTCGTATTCGTTCCATCGACCGGAGTTCTTTGGTCTCTGTTTGCCAAATCCCAAGCCGTATGGAAGATCAGCTTTGCTCTTTTGGTCATCAATGGAAACTCGATCTTGTCCACGGTGTCAGTCACCTGATGGTAGTCGTCATGCACCCCGTTGAAAAAGAAGATCACCGGAATGTTGAACTTCGCAAAGTTGTAGTGGTCTGAGCGATAGTAGAATCGGTTAGGATCATCTTCCGCATCGTAGCGGTAGTCTAGGATCAGATTGGTGTAGGTGATGTTATTGTATTCGTTGATTTTCTTCAGGTGAGAGGAAAGCATCTCCGAACCGATCACATACACATAATCTTTATTTTCGGCCTTTTGGTACTCATAATCGATACGGCCTACCATGTCGATATTGATATTGTTCACCGTGTTGGCTATCGGGAAAACTGGATTTTCCGCATAGTATTCAGAACCTAAAAGTCCTTTTTCTTCACCGGTCACATTCAGGAACAAGATGCTTCGTCTTGGTTTCTTTCCTTCTTTGGCAGCCGTAGAAAAAGCCTCGGCAATCTCCATGACAGACACAGTTCCTGAACCGTCATCATCTGCGCCATTGAATGCATCGCCTTCTCCATTTACCCCCACGTGGTCGTAGTGAGAAGAAATCACCAATACTTCTTCTTTTTTATCGGTTCCTTCCAAGAAACCGAGCACATTGACGGCTTCAACGGGAGTTTTGGTTTTTACGATTTGGTAAATCGCTTTTTGAGATGCGATGCTGGTTGGGTTGGTTTTAGCAGCTTCTTTTAAGGTTTCAACCGGGCTTGCGAAAAGCTGAGCCATTTTATCCGAGCTGACCATAAATACAGGTCGCTGTTTTGTCTCCTGATCGAAGCCGATTCGACCTCGTCCTGCGAGAGACTTGTATCGGTTGGCAATTCGGTCAAAGTTGGCCTGTCCTTCCATGGTCACGATCACGATTCCGGCTGCACCGGCATCCATCACTTTGGTGACGAGATCATTACTTCTCACACCGACAGCCCATAGCCCGACGAGCTTGCCCTTTACGTCCACTTTAGCTAGGTTTTCATCCGTTACCAAACCTAAGAACACCAAATCGGCCTTAGCTACTTTTGCCATATTACCGTCACCGGTAAAAATAAAATCTGTATTTTCTACCAGTTTGGCTTTTCCGATTTGAAGTATCACCTTGGAAAAGTTGGTACTTACCAAGGGTACGTTTTGGAAATAACTTCCGTCCACAGGAGCACTAAGCCCCAAACCTTTGTAGAAGTCAGCGAGGTATTGTGCGGCAATTTTTCCTTCGGGTGAGCCTGTATCCCGCCCTTTCATTTCGTCAGAAGCAAGGTAGGTAAGGTGCTTGGTCAGATCTTCTGCCGTGATGGTATTGGCGTATTTGACCTGAACGGGATCCTGTGCCAAGGCAGGCAGCATCATTCCCAAGGTCAGGGCGCCACTTAAGAGTAGTCCTTTGTTCATGATTTTCAGTTTAGACCCCTAAACTAGGTAAAATTTTACCCCTCAAAAAAACCGCTGATCAATTCTCGTGTTAATAGAGGTAAATTATTCATTCAGCGAAAGACTTTTCCTTTGGGAAATCTTACCTTTGCGCTCGAAAATCAAGCTCGATTTCAAACCCAAATAGATTATATTTCTAAACGTTCCTTATGCAGATCAATCTTTCTAATGCTGTCAAATTTGAGAGCAGACACAATGGCCCGACCGAGGCGGAAATCGCAGAGATGTTGGAGAAAATCGGTGCCTCTTCTTTGGAGGAATTAATCAATCAAACGGTACCCAAGTCTATCCAGTTGGAGCGCCCACTGAACCTTCCTGCTGCCCAATTGGAATCAGATTTTCTGAAAAATTTCAAAGAACTGGCTTCCAAAAACAAGGTGTTCAAATCCTATATCGGTATGGGATATTATGACACGATTGTGCCTGGAGTTGTACTGAGAAATGTATTGGAAAATCCGGGATGGTACACGGCATACACCCCATATCAGGCGGAGATTGCACAGGGTAGATTGGAAGCTTTGATCAATTTCCAGACTGTGGTGATTGAACTTACCGGTATGGAGTTGGCGAATGCATCACTGCTCGATGAAGGAACTGCCGCTGCCGAAGCCATGACGATGCTTCATGCGGTTAAACCTAGAGAGAAGAAGAATGCCAACAAGTATTTCGTTGACGAAAAGGTATTCCCGCAAACCAAGGCTTTGTTGGTCACTAGGGCGGAACCTATCGGAATTGACTTGGTTTTTGGTCCGCTTTCGGCGCTTGATCTGACTGATCCCGAGCTTTACGGAGTAATGTTCCAATATCCAAATGCGGATGGGGAGGTGAGTGATTACTCAGCAATTCTAGCAGCAGCAAAAGACAATAAAGTATTGACAGCATTTGCTTCTGATTTATTGGCCTTGACCCTGTTGACTCCTCCAGGTGAAATGGGTGCTGATGTGGTAGTCGGTTCTGCGCAGCGCTTCGGGGTACCGATGGGATATGGTGGACCTCATTCTGCTTTTTTTGCTACAAAAGACGAATTCAAGCGTCAGATTCCCGGAAGGATTATCGGGGTATCCATCGATCGCGCCGGAAACAAGGCTTATCGAATGGCGCTTCAGACCCGAGAGCAGCACATCAAGCGCGAAAAAGCGACTTCCAATATTTGTACTGCACAGGTTCTTTTGGCCGTGATGTCCAGCTTCTATGCAGTCTATCATGGACCGAAGGGATTGAAAAATATTGCTTTGAGAACGCATGGACTTGCCAAACTTACTGCGAGTGCCTTGACTCAGATGGGGGTGGAAGTTTCTTCCAAAACTTACTTTGACACAATCAAGGTGAGTGCCGATGTTGCGATGCAGAAAAAAGTTCAAGATTTGGCACTGGCTGCGGAGCTGAACTTCAGGTATGAAGAGGGAGCAATTTTAATTTCATTTGATGAAGCGAAGACCGTAACGGATGCTGCTGAAGTAATTTCTATTTTTGCGAAAGCAAGTGGAAAAATCACTCCTGATGTTCATTCCATGGCAGCTGTCCTGAACTTGGAGCTGCCTGAGGCTTTGCTCAGAAAATCTGAATACCTTACCCATCCTGTATTCAACAACTACCACAGCGAGCACGAAATGCTCCGCTACATCAAGCGTTTGGAAGCAAAGGATTTGTCCTTGGTTCACTCCATGATTTCTTTGGGTTCTTGTACCATGAAACTGAATGCCACCGCCGAGATGATTCCGGTTACTTGGCCTGAGTTTGGACAGTTGCATCCATTTGCTCCAATCGATCAGACAGCGGGTTATCAGGAGTTGTTTACCAATCTGAGAAACTGGTTAACGGAAATTACCGGATTTGCAGATACCTCGTTGCAGCCAAATTCAGGTGCTCAAGGTGAATATGCCGGTTTGATGGTAATCAGAGCTTACCACATCAACAGGGGAGAAGGCTACAGGAATGTTGCCTTAATCCCTACCTCAGCCCACGGGACTAACCCTGCTTCTGCAGTTATGGCAGGAATGAAAGTTGTCTTGGTGAAATGCGACGAAAAAGGAAATATCGATATTGAAGATTTGAAGGCAAGAGCCGCAGAAAATGCTAGCGATCTTTCCTGCTTAATGGTGACCTATCCATCCACACACGGGGTATTTGAGGAAGCCATACAGGAAATCTGCGCTACCATTCATCAGTATGGAGGACAAGTTTATATGGATGGAGCAAATATGAATGCTCAGGTTGGGCTTACTTCTCCGGGTAGAATTGGAGCTGACGTTTGTCACCTGAATCTTCACAAGACCTTCTGTATTCCCCACGGTGGTGGTGGTCCTGGTATGGGTCCAATTTGTGTAGCAAGTCACTTGGCGCCGTTCCTCCCAGGTAACCCATTGGTAAAAACAGGTGGAGAACATGCCGTGTCCTCTATTTCCTCGGCACCTTACGGTAGTGCAAGCATTCTTCCGATTTCCTATGCTTACATTTCAATGATGGGAGGAGACGGATTGACCAATGCAACTAAGATGGCGATTTTGAATGCGAACTACATCAAAGAAAGATTAAACGGTCACTACTCTATTCTTTATACCGGATCTCAAGGTCGTGCAGCACACGAGATGATCTTGGACTGCCGGGCTTTCAAAGAAGTGGGAGTAGAGGTTGAGGATATTGCAAAACGTTTGATGGACTACGGCTATCATGCACCTACAGTCTCTTTCCCAGTGGCGGGTACCTTGATGATCGAACCAACTGAATCCGAGACCAAGGCCGAATTGGATAAGTTCTGCGATGCGATGATTTCGATCCGTGCCGAAATCAGAGAGATCGAGGAAGGCAAGGCGGATAAAGTGGAAAATGTATTGAAAAATGCACCTCATACTGCCACTATGGTACTTACCGGAGAATGGAATTTGCCGTATTCGAGGGAGAAGGCGGTATTCCCAATCGCTTACGTAAAAGAAGGCAAATTTTGGCCTAGTGTGAGAAGAATTGATTCTGCCTTTGGCGACAGAAATTTGGTATGCAGTTGTATTCCTGTGGAGGAATATGCCAAAGAGGCGCAACTGTCTTAATTGAATAAGCAAAAAAAGAGGCAATCTGCGGATAGCCTCTTTTTTTTATTCTTTGACAGGTGAGGTTAAGTAAGAAATTTCTACCTCAAGTCCTCCGAATTTTTTAGCAACGAAGTTGTACACTACGGCTCCGACAGCTCCGAATACGAAACCGATAAGCCCATAGAGAATTGGCATAAACAACAAGGTTGTCATCATTCCTATTCCCGATGATACAAAGGGTGGCAATCCTGATTCCGTATCCAAAAAAGAGCTTAGCCATCCAAAAAACAGTGCATAAACTATCCCAATCAGAATTCCGATAAGACCCAAAGTCAGTCCGTACACCTTGGCAGCGGAACCAACATCGGTTTTTTTGATTACTTGCATTTTTTGAGGGATTAAAAGTTAGTTTTCAAAATTTAGATAAAAAAAGCACGTTTCTCAACGTGCTGGAAATTTTTAGTATTAATCAGACCAATACATGCCGCTCGGCATGATAAGAAGACCTTACCAAGGGTCCGGATTCTACATACTTCAGCCCTCTTTTAAGTCCCTCTTCTTTGTAGTGGTCGAAAAGATCAGGATGAATGAATTCTGCTACTTCAATGTGCATTTTTGTAGGCTGTAAATATTGGCCTAGGGTCAGGATATCGCAACCGTGGGCTACCAAGTCATCCATCGCTTTATAGACTTCTTCTTTGGATTCACCTAAACCGAGCATAATGCCGGTTTTGGTTCTTTTTCCGTATTCTTTGGTGAGTTTGATTTGTTCCAAGGAGCGTTCGTACTTCGCCTGTGGCCTTACCATTCGGTATAGTCTGCCGACTGTTTCCATATTATGAGAAACTACTTCCTGACCACCTTCGATCATTCTGTACAGCGCGTCCCAATTTCCTTTTACATCGGGAATCAAAGTCTCAATGGTTGTTGACGGGGACATTTCTTTAGTAAGCACCACGGTTTGGTACCATATTTCGGCACCCCGGTCTTTTAATTCATCGCGATTAACAGAGGTAATCACGGCGTGCTTTACGCCCATCAGTTTGATGGCTTCTGCCACACGTCTGGGTTCGTCAGTATCATATTCATTAGGTCGCCCGGTAGCTACTGCGCAGAAAGAGCAAGAACGCGTGCAGACATTTCCCAGAATCATGAACGTAGCTGTACCCGCACCCCAGCATTCTCCCATATTCGGACAATTGCCGCTTTCGCAGATGGTATGAAGTTTATGTTCATCGACTAATCTTCTGACTTTGGCATATTCCTTCCCAACGGGAAGTTTGACGCGTAGCCAATCCGGTTTTTTACGCTTGGTAGCTTCCTGGGAAATTACTGGTAATTCGATCATTGTATTCTGATTTGGCACAAAGTTAATCCAGACCTGTTCAAAAGCCAATTGGCTTATTTTCTAAACCCGTAGAAAAATGTGAAATAAGCTGATTGATAAAGCTGACTGTTTTCGGTTGTTGGAATCAATGGGATTTTTTTGTTATACCCCTCTATCATATACCCAAGTTCTAAAGCCGTTGCGCTGCTTTTAAATATTCCAAACTCAAAACTCAGGGCAGCTTTCGCCATCGCTCCAACTGCGACCTCAGATTTTCCTATTCCTTGAAATAATCTTCCAGTTCCTAAAATATTAAATTTGCTTTGATGTTTTTGTGGATCGTATTGTTCTACTACGGTTTCTACTCGGTTTAGAGCATACTCAATATAATAGGGCGCAATAATTCCAAGGGTAGGGCCTACTGCAGCTAGAGCAGAAACTTGAACTCCTTGGTTGGGGGCTTTTTTGAAGAGAATAATTTCTCGTCCATAATGAGGTCGGATGGCGTAGAGGTAATTGGACTTGCCAAAAATGTAACTATTTCCAAGGACTGTATTATATCGGGCTTCTTTTTGATTTTTTACATTCGAAAGTTCTAAGCCTAAAAATGAAAATTGGGAATCATCTATTCGAGTACCCATCTTAAAGGCCAAACCTCCAACTAAACCACCATTGGTATTTTTGTTTAAGCCAAACAAAAATTCTTTGTCATACTCATAATTTCCAATATCATCCCGCTGTCCAAATGCAGTACCGGAAATGAGAATAAAAAGAACCAGAAATTTGAAATTCAGCGTGATCATTCGATTTGGTACAAAATAATGCCCTATTTTTGATTATAGTCTATTAACTGAATTTTAAAAGTAAGAGTTTATGCCCACTATAAAAAGTTCGTATTTAGGGAATTTGAGAACACAGGCTATGCATGTTCAGTCCGGGAATTCTATCCTTACAGATGCCCCTTTGGATAATAATGGGAAAGGTGAAGCGTTTTCACCTACAGATTTGGTTTGTGCTGCGCTCGGTTCGTGTATGGTAACCATCATGGGGATAGTGGCAGATCAGGAAGGCATTTCTTTGGAAGGTCTATCTTGGGAGATTACCAAGATTATGCAAGCTAGCCCGCGTAAAATCCAGGAAGTAATTGTGGATTTCAGTTGGTCAAACCCTGTCAGTGATTTAACGTTTATCCAAAAAATCAAAAATGCTGCTCGAACTTGTCCTGTTGCGTTGAGTTTGGAACCTACTATCAAGCAGACCGTGAATTTCGATTTTTAAGCTTTACCTCATAAAGAGGTAATTAGAAAAGTTGATTACTATAAACCCAAATAAACATGTGTTACCTTTTTGAAAGTTTCAAAGGATGGAAGCAGTATTGTGAGGAGCATCAGGTGACACTCGTTCAATCAGTAATTGAATATGAAGTAGAGCAGAAAAATTCTTCACCAGAAAAAATCAAAGCGGGTCTTTCTCGCGCTTATCAGGTGATGAAGGAGGCGGTAAAGTCAGGTTTGGAGGAAGACATGGTTTCTCGTTCGGGAATGATCAACAACGGAGCCAAGAAGGTGTATAGCAATCCACTGACTGTTCTTTCACCAGAATTCCAGCGATTAATAGCAAGAGCTTTAGCGGCCAAGGAAGTCAATTCCTGCATGGGAAGGGTAGTCGCAGCGCCTACAGCTGGAGCTTCAGGAATATTACCGGGTACGCTGGTTACTCTTCAAGAGATTCATAGTTTGGAGGACGATAAAATTTTAGAAGGATTACTAGTTGGCGCAGGAATAGCGCTGATTATAGAGGGAAAGGCCAGTCTTGCAGGGGCTGTCGGCGGCTGTCAGGCAGAGACTGGTTCAGCTGCTGCAATGGCATCAGGGGCTATTGTGTATTGTTTGGGAGGAAGTGTGGATCAGATTTTCAATGCGGTGGCGATTACGATCCAGTGCATGCTTGGATTGGTGTGCGACCCTGTAGCTGGTTTGGTGGAAGTTCCATGCGTGGTGCGTAATGCCAGTGCTGCGGCTATCGCATTCAGTTCCGCTCAAATTGCCCTTTCAAATGTAAATGCTGTCATACCAGTGGATGAATGTATAGAAGCAATGGGTGAAATCGGTGCATCGATGGAAAGTCGGTACAAGGAGACTGCTATGGGAGGTTTAGCGGCAACCTTGACTGGTCAGGAAATAGCCAGTCGGGTGTTGATTCAGGATATTGAGATTTTACCTGACGAAAATTCACCCAATTAAATTTGCTATAAAAGGAATTGAACGTATCCAATCGATTGAGAAACTCAGGAAAGTTGCCCAAATCAAGGCGCTGAGGAACATGTAGCTGAATATTTTTCTTTTTTGAGTTCCAAAAGACACCAATATGAGCGTACCGCCAATGGGAGTAAGGATAAGCGGTGTGAGGAAAGCAATCCCGACTTCCCCGTACTTGCTCCAAATGGTTATGACCTGTCGGCTTTTTTTAGAGAAGATTTTTTTTGGTTTTCCAAATTTTGATTGGTAAATCACTCTGAGCTTGGTACCCAAAAAGGTAAAAAGAGTCACACTGCTCATCATGCCAAGGACTGTTACAACTATTATTACTAGTGGAGAGTAACCTGCTGCGGAGCCTAAAATAGGGCCGGTGATAAACTTGAATAAGGAAAGAAAATAGATTCCAAAAAATGTGGATATGGAATCATTCATGGTATTCGGGATTGGTGAAGAAATGGTAAGTAATCAAGGAAACAACTTTTACCTCTTCATTTAAGTTCGAAACTAAAATAAAACAAGGCTAAATCCTTGGAAATTGCTTTTTGATTAGAAGTGGAGAAAATGGTGATTTGGTTATTCCTTCGTAATTCTATGGGTAAGCTAAGTTTGGTGCTTGAAATGTATTTTTGGGATTCTATTTTAATCCTTTAGCTTTCCAGTGGGGATACTCCTCCGGATACCAAAAATTTCATGACTTCTGAACTTTTTACTCCGTTGAGTGGGCGGATTTTATCTTTTTTTACGAGGAAAACGTTTCCAGACACATTGTAACTATGCGGAAAATAAACTGCTACCAAATCAGGTTCTCCAATTACAGCTAAGTTTTCCTGGGTAATAAAACCTAGTCGGCTAATTGATTCTGAAATTTCAACTATGACTGGGGAGCTGAATTTTTTCTTTTCCCCCACAAATGCTCCCATCAGATCTTTGATGGATGTGTAAAGGAGATTGACAAATGGAATTTTAAATACTCCCCGTTCAAACCAATCGAAAAGGGGTTTTGTAAAAAATAGGCTAGCCAAATACCCAACAAAAGTGATCAGACCTAAAACCATGAGTATGCCAATTCCGGGTATTGAAACTGGAATGAGGTTATCTAAAAAAAGAAAGATTGCATATACTATATAGGAAGTAATAGCAAGAGGAGTGAGGAATAAAAGTCCCCTGAAGAAATAGGCTATGATTCTGCGATAGGTCCAGGTCATAATGAAAAGGGATGCTAGGGAATAAAAAATGCTTAATCAGGAGATTAAGCACTTAAATTTAATAAAAGAAAGGGTGTTATTAGTCAAGAACTTTAATTTTCACGCTTTTGTAGTAGATCACACTTTGCGGGTCATGTGCCTGGAGAGCGATAGTTCCCCTGTCAAATTTCTTTTCGCCTGCGTTAGCTGGTCTTTTGGTGTCTTCGGATTCATCATATTCCATCACGACTTGATCGTTCAGTTTCACGGTAGCTTTGTCACCATTTACAATAATGTGGTAGGTGTACCAATCTCCATCATTTACATACACCTCTTTAACGTCATTGAAAGAATATAAACTGCCAGATTTTCTCCAATCGCCATGTGTTTGGTTGACCTGAACTTCATAGCCTTTATTTGGCCATCCTGTATCCTGATAAGTAGTATGGATAAAAATACCTGAGTTTGCTTTTGGCATGGTTTTTACCTCAATTTTTAATTCAAAATTTTTAAAATCGTGGTTTCCCACAGGTCCATCATAAAAAGCGTGGGCTCTAGGTCCATCAACCTTGATGGTTTTATCGACAACAGAGAAAGAGGAAGCATTTTCAGAGATTTTCCATCCTTCCAGATTTTTTCCGTTAAAAAGTTCAACCCATTTCCCTTTTTGGGCAAAACCGGATAGGCTGATCGAAAATAATACAAGTAGTGCGAGAAGGTTTTTCATATTTTTTTGGGTTTGAGTTAATGGAGAGAAATATATAGAAGATTAGCCATAGAATCCTAACCATAAAAATAAAAAGGCTTTGGATGATTAACCCAAAGCCTTTTTTCAAATCTGATAGCTGGACTTAGAGATTAATACCCATAAAAGACATAAATGCTATTCCCATTAATCCAGTTAAAAGCATGGTGATTCCAAGACCTTTAAGGCCATTGGGAACATGAGAATACTTCAATCGCTCACGGATTGCAGCCAATAACACTATAGCCAGCATAAATCCAACCCCTGAACTAAAACCATATACTGCAGATTCAGCGAGTGTGTAGTCTCGCTGAGCCATAAACAAGCCACCGCCAAGAATGGCACAGTTAACGGCGATTAGGGGAAGGAAAATACCCAGTTGACCATAAAGAGCCGGTGAAAATTTCTCTACAACCATTTCTACCAATTGCACAATACCTGCGATGATGGCAATGAACATGATGAATCTCAGAAATGAAAGGTCGATTCCTGCCAAATCAGCGGATACCCAAGTAAGAGCGCCTTCTTTCAGGACAAATTCATTCAGTAGCCAGTTAAAAGGCACCGTAACTCCAAGAACGAATACCACAGCGGCCCCTAAACCCATTGCAGTGCTAACTTTTTTAGATACGGCAAGAAAAGAACACATGCCCAAGAAGTAAGCGAAAATCATATTGTCGATAAAAATCGATCGAATACCTAAGCTAAATAATTCCATGTCTTAAGGACGTTAATTAATGTTCCACATAACCTGTTTTGGTACGTTGTACCCAAACAATCAATCCCAATATGATGAAAGCACCTACAGGTGTTACCATTAAACCGTTGGTTGCAAGGCTAAAATCATCACCGATAAAACCAGATATAAAATCAAATACTTTGATGCCAAAAACGGAACCAGATCCCCAAAGCTCTCTAAAGAACGCCACTGTCAGGATGATCCAAGAATATCCCAAGGCAGAGCCCAGACCATCTAGCAGGGAATCGTAGGGTTTATTACCCATAGCAAAAGCTTCCAAACGACCCATTACGATGCAGTTAGTGATGATTAATCCGATAAACACGGAAAGCTCTTTGTACATGTCATAAGCGAAAGCCTTAAGAATCTCACTGACCAAAGTCACCAAGGTGGCAACAACGGCTAATTGTACAATAATCCTAACCCGTGATGGGATCGTGTTACGCATTAAAGAAATGGTCAAATTTGACAAAGCAATTACGAAAACCACCGAAATAGCCATAACCAGTGTTGGTTTCATTTGTGTAGTTACTGCAAGCGCTGAGCAAATACCCAATACCTGAACAGTAACCGGATTATCGTCAATTAGGGGATCTGAAATTAATTTCTTCCGTCTTTTTGATAGTAATGGTTCAGCAGGTTTTGTGACTGCAACCTTTTCTACTGTTTCTGCACTCATATTATTTTGAACTTTGAGTTGTAAAGATTTATAAACCAGCTACAGCTTTCTGTGCGGACTTGGATTTGATGTATGACTCATAGCATCCCATGTAAGCCTTCAACATATTGTTTACGCCATTGCCAGTAATCGTGGCGCCAGACATACCATCTACTTTATGAGGATCTGAGGAATAGTCTTTGCCCTCCCCTTTTTGCATTTGAACTGCGACTAAAGTTCCAGATTCGTCGAAGATTTTTTTGCCAACATAGCGTGCTTGAACTTCACCTTCTGTAATTCGAGCCCCCAAGCCTGGAGTTTCACTCGCATGTGCCAAGGTAATGCCTCCTATAGTATTCATGTCGGTTTCTAATGCAAGGTATCCCCAAATAGCATCCCAAAGACCTGCGCCATAAAGTGGGAAGATGTAAGATTCTACTTTCTCCGGATTCCCTTCAGCATGAAAAATGAATATGGGATATTTTCTTTGATCTGCCGACTTTTTGTAATCTTTGGCAATTTCAACCTTTTCTGCGCTGACTCCACCCTCAGTGATCTCTTGACCATTAATATCGACCACAGTAGAGGATATTCTACTAGAATAGAACTGATTGACCTGTTCAGGAGTCATTGCTGAGATTTCATCTGCGCTGATTACTGCACCAAGGATTTGTTTTTTCTTGTCCAAGGCTATAGCTTCTTGCTGTAAAGGCCCTAATACTTGGGATGAACCAGATAGTAATAAGCCAAGAATAATTGTTAATACAGCAGAGTAAACGATGATGTAAGTATTAGACTGTTGCACGTTGTAACCTCCTTGTTTTATTTGCTTTAACTACATAATAATCAATTAATGGTGCTACAACATTCATAAATAACACCGCAAGCATAATCCCTTCAGGGTATGCAGGATTAGTCACCCTGATGATGACCGTAAGTACGCCGATCAAGAAACCATATATCCACTTTCCAGTCTCGGTATGTGCCGCTGATACTGGATCTGTTGCCATGAATACCATTCCAAATGCCAAGCCGCCCATTACCCAATGATAGTGGGCTGGTAGTGCCATGTATTCATTTACTGCCAGTAGATTCATCGCAAATCCCATCACCCAAGCACCTGCAAAGCCAGATACGATGATTTTCCAGCTGCCTACTCCTGTTGCAATTAAAATTGCAGCACCTATCAAGCACATTAACGTAGATGTTTCTCCAATTGAGCCGGGTATCCATCCAATGAAGAGATTAAAGAAACTAAATAGACCATCCCCGAGAACAGCGTTGTGATCGTTTAAGGCTTCTACTGCATTTTTGCCCTGTACACCTGCATCATAAGCAACAGCCAATGCTGTAGCACCTGAAAATCCATCTACAGCAGTTTTTTCACCCAAATATGTCCATACTTGGTCTCCTGAAATCTGTGCAGGATAAGCAAAATATAAAAATGCCCGTGCTGTCATGGCGACGTTGAGGATATTCATCCCTGTTCCGCCAAAAACCTCTTTGGCAATGACCACGGCAAAAATTGTTGCTAGTGCTACCTGCCAAAGTGGGGTAGTGGCAGGAATAACCAATGGAATCAACATCCCTGTCACCAGGAATCCTTCATTGATGGGATGTTTTCTAATTACTGCAAAAGTAGCTTCAACCAAACCTCCAGCTGCATAGGCTACAATGATAATAGGAAGTACCAATTCAATGCCTAACCAGGTTTTTTCTCCAAAATTGTCCCATAAGCCTGATGTGGAACCCGTTGCCAACAAGTGCTGATGACCCGTGTTGTAAATTCCAAATATCAAGCACGGTATCATAGCGATCACCACCGTGATCATCATTCTTTTTAAGTCGATAGCATCTTTTACTTGTGCACCTTTGATTGCTGTGGTGTGGTTAGGTGAAAACAAAAATGTTTCACCTGCCTCAAATGCGTAGAAGAACTTTTCAAACTTCCCACCCTTCTCAAACATTGGGCGCTGCTTGTCCAATAAATCTCTAAAGAACTTCATATGGATTAACTGTATTGGATTAATTCTATACCTTTTCTAATCAACTCCTGAACAGGGTGCTTGGATACGTCTATAAATTCACATAATGCCAAATCCTCTTCGACTACCTCATAAATACCTAACTCCTCCATTTCATTGAAATCTTCTGCCATGATAGCCTTCAGTAAATAAACCGGAAGAATATCCATAGGGGTTACCTCCTCAAAAACTCCGGTTTGAACGAACGCCCTTTCCTCTCCTCTGCAATTGGAGTCGAGCACATATTCTTTTTTGGGGTTAAGGAAGGAGAAAAGACCTAGGGCGCGATGGTAACTTAATTTGTTTGATGTTGGCTTAGCCCAGCCTAAGAACTCGTAATAATCACCTTCTGGAATTACGGTAATTTGGTTGCTATAAAAACCCAGATGACCTTCAAGACTGATTTTTTCTCCAGTCAAAACATTGCCTGAAATAACCCTAATGTTACCTGAGTTTAAATTGCCTTTAACAAAAGAGACTACATTTGCACCAGTATAGGTTTTTACATATCCTGTTTTGGTCAATTCAGAGCCTGTGAGGGCGATAGTTTTGGATGCATCATAAATTCCTTCCAAAACTGCTTTTCCCAATTGAACCACCCCAACGGGACTTACCGTCCAAGCTATTTCACCTTTGTTGACCGGATCCAGGTGGTGGATTTGAACACCAACATTTCCTGCTGGATGAGGCCCTGAAAACTGGTTAATTTGGGCATTTTTAACCCCAGAGAAGACAGATGGAATCGGTTTTGAACCGTCCACGTTCAGATGAACTTTTCCTTTGGTCAATTTAGCTAGAGCATCAATCCCTGCTTGAAAATATTTTTCTTCCCCTTTCAAGGTAAAGCCATAATCAGGAGCTAATGGGTGAGTGTCAAAAGCCGAAATGAAAATGGCTTTTGGTGTATCGGCCGGATTAGCAACAATACCGAATGGCCTTTGGATGATATTGGGCCACACACCGGTTGACGCAAGTTTCAATGCTAGTGCTTCACGATCTTGATTTAGGTCGATTCTGCCAAAGTTTTCATGGGTGATGGTTTGGTCAGCCAAAATCTTGATCTCAAGGAGTTTTCTTTTTTCACCTCGCTTGATTTCTACCACTTCTCCGGAAACTGGAGCTGCATAGACTACCTGATCTAATGCTTTATCAATCAGGATTGGAGTACCGGCTTTCACCGTATCTCCTTCGTTCACAAGGACTTTGGGACGCTGAATCCCAGGGAAGTCCGAAGGCTTAATGGCGAAGGTCGAGGCTGCCGCGAGGGAGACAAACTCTAAAGGAGCCTTTCCTACCAGCTTGATATCAAATCCCTTCCTAAGCTTCACTATTTTTGACATATCTGTTTTTAACTATGAGCTTTTGAAAAACGCCCCAAATCTAAAGAAAAACCTCTTTGTTGCGGAGCTTTGGTCATATTTATTGTTCGAACGTGTGTTTAATAGAAATTAGTTGAAAATCCCCAACCAAGTCACACATGCTGAAAATGTTCATACATGGTTTCCAAACGGGATTTTACTTGCTCCATTAGCCACATCGGGGTCGAAGTTGCTCCACATATCCCCACTTTATCCGATGTATTTAACCAGTCCAGGTCAACCTCTGTTTCATTTTCAATAAAATAGCTTCTTGGGTTTTCTTGAAGGCAAACTTGGTAGAGCGCTTTACCATTTGAGCTTTTCTTTCCTGAAACAAAAAGTATGACATCATTTTCCTGTGCAAATCGCTGAAGCTGGGGCTCCCGGTTTGAGACCTGCCTACAAATGGAGTCATTTGAGTTGAAATCCAACTCGGTCAGTTCGCCTTTCGAATTTTTGATCCGTTCCTCAATCTTTTGGGACAATTCATAAAAGCCCTTGGTACTTTTTGTGGTTTGGCTAAATAAAGTGACCGGCCTGTTGTAATCTATTTTTTCCAAATCTGAATCCTCCATTACTACGATAGCTTTTTCTAAGGTCTGACCGGTAAGCCCGATCACCTCGGCGTGCCCTTTTTTTCCATAGATTACAATCTGACCGTTTTCACGCTCCATTTTATCAAATGCATTTTTGACTCTATGCTGGAGCTTCAGCACTACAGGACAGGAAGCATCGATCAGTTCGATGTTGTTTTCAATGGCTGTTTTGTAGGTTTCCGGGGGTTCGCCGTGTGCCCTGATCAAGACCTTGCAGTTGCTCAATTCGTGTAGCTGTTCCCTGTCAATCACGACTAGACCTTTGTCCCGGAGTCGTTTTACCTCCATGTCATTATGGACGATGTCACCCAGACAATACAGCTGATCACTATTTTCCATTTCATCTTCGGCCATTTTGATGGCAAATTCGACTCCGAAACAGTAGCCTGAATTTTTATCAATGGTTACCTGCATAATCCTTTTCTTTTTCAATGACTTCTTTCGCTAGTTCCACTATTTGAGCAACCTGCTCAGTAAAAGTCAAAGTACTCGTGTCTATTTCTATTGCATCCTCCATTTTGATCAGTGGACTTTCAACTCTTGATGAATCCACCAAATCACGATCGGCAAGGTTTCTTTTTATCTCATCCAACTCCACCAATTCACCCTTTTCAAGAAGCTCGTGTTGCCTCCTAACGGCTCTTGTCTCCAAATCAGCAGTCATGAAAATTTTTAACTCTGCATCAGGAAAGACCACAGACCCTATGTCTCTTCCATCCATCACCACTCCTTTTTTTCTTCCCAAACGCTGCTGTTGTGCGACCATCTCTTGTCGGATTTTCTTGATCGTAGCCACTTCACTTACACGTCCGGACACGCGCATGGTTCGGATTTCGTCTTCCACATTCAATCCATTCAAATAAGTTTCCTGTTTTTGAGATTCAGGGTTGATCTGAAAAGAAATTTCAAGGGATTCCAAACCTTTTTTCACGTCCTGTGGGTTGGAGGGGGAAAGGTACTGATTTAAAAAATGGAGTGTAACAGCTCTATACATCGCTCCAGAATCGATATAGGTGAATCCCAAATCTTTAGCTACGGCTTTTGCAGTGGAACTTTTACCGCATCCCGAATATCCATCAATTGCGATGACTATCTTACCCATCAAAAACCTATCTTGGTTGCTGCTTAAATTTCCGCAAATATAGTAGTTTTAATCTTATCTAACCCTGAGTATGAACTTTTAGCAAAGAGTAAATCACCTTGAAATTCACTGATTTTATCAACCAACGCATGAAAATCCAAGCCAACTTAGTCGATATCCAAAACAAAAAAATATTCCCCGCTTCGATTACGATTCAAGAAGGAAAAATTGACGAAATCCAAGAGGTTCAATCTTTGCATAGGCTTCCTTTTATTCTTCCCGGGTTTATTGATGCACATGTCCACGTGGAGTCCTCCATGTTGGTACCCTCTGAGTTTGCTAGACTTGCGGTAGTTCATGGGACAGTGGCAACCATTTCCGATCCTCATGAGATCGCGAATGTCTGTGGCATGCAAGGTGTGGAATACATGATCGAAAACGGGAAACAGGTACCTTTTCATTTTTTCTTCGGAGCTCCTTCCTGTGTACCGGCCACTCCTTTTGAGACGGCAGGAGGTGAAATCAATGCCAAAGACATCGAAAATCTGATGGCTCGTGCAGAGGTTCTCTACCTCGCAGAGATGATGAACTGGCCCGGAACAGTCCATCGGGATCCGCTTGTGATGGAGAAGATTCAGATTTCAAAGAAGCACAGCAAACCTATTGACGGACACGCACCGGGTTTGATGGGGGAACTCGCTGAAAAATATGTGTCCGCAGGTCCAAGCACGGACCACGAGTGCTTCACCTATGAGGAGGCCTTAGGTAAAATCAAACTCGGAATGAAAATTTCGATCCGGGAAGGTTCGGCTGCCAAAAACTTCGAAGCCTTAATTGACCTGATCGATGACTTTCCCGATAGGATTATGTTTTGCTCGGACGATAAGCATCCTGATAATTTGGCCATCAGTCATATCAATGGACTTGTGGTTCGGGCAATTGCCAAAGGAAAAGACCTGTTTCATGTGCTTCAGGCCGCTTGTCTTAATCCCATTGCTCACTATTCCTTGCCTGTAGGTCAGCTAAGGGAGGGGGATCCTGCTGATTTCATTTTGGTGAAGGATTTGGAAAAGTTTGAAGTCCTTTCCAATTATATCCAAGGGCAGAAAGTTGCTGAAGACGGAAAGACCCTGATTACCAAAATCAAAAATGAGGTGATCAATAATTTCCACACCTCGCTCAAAAAGCCGGAAGATTTTAGACTTTCCGCTTCAGGTACAATAGTAAGAGTAATAGAAGCTTTGGACGGACAGCTGATCACACCGGAGATTGAGGGAGAAATTTTGATCCGTGACGGCTTGGCTGAATCCAATCCGAAAAATGACATCCTGAAAATCACTGTGGTCAATCGCTATCAGGACGCGGCTCCGGCAGTGGCTTTTATCAAAAACTTTGGGTTGAAATCTGGAGCGATCGCATCTTCCGTCGGTCATGACTCCCACAACATTATCGCTGTCGGCGTGGAAGATGAATCGATCTGCCGGGCAGTAAATCTATTGATCGAAGCGAAAGGCGGGATTTCGGCAGTTTCGGGAAAAAAAGTAGAGGTACTCCCGCTACCCGTAGGAGGCATCATGTCTCCGGAAGACGGCTATCAGGTAGCCGAGGCCTATACTCGAATCGACCGAATGGCCAAGGAAATGGGTTCTAGGCTCAATTCTCCCTTTATGACCTTGAGCTTTATGGCCTTGCTGGTGATTCCGGATTTGAAATTGAGTGATCGAGGGTTGTTTGATGGGAAAAGGTTTGAGTTTACAACCCTCCAAGGGTCCCCGGACCCTTGGAGGGTTGGCTAAAACTCCGAAGTAAAGTGGAACTCTATTTCCGGATAGTTGTCCTGCACCATTTGCAGCCAGGATTTGGATTCGGCCATAAAGACCAGCTTGTCGTCCTTGTCCCGGGCAATGTACCGATTCTTAGACCGGACAAATTCATCCAACTGCTTCTTGTCTTTGCAGCTGATCCAACAAGCCTTGTAAAGGTTCATCGGATGAAACTCCACCGTGGCGTTGTATTCGTTTTTCAGACGGAATTGAATCACTTCAAACTGAAGTTGGCCGACCGTACCGACAACTTTCCGCTGCCCCATTTCAAAAGTGAAAAGCTGCGCCACCCCTTCCTCCATCAATTGCTTCAGACCTTTCTCCAATTGCTTGGTCTTCATTGCATCCTTATTGACCACCTCACGGAAGATCTCCGGTGAAAAGCTCGGAATTCCGGTGAAGACCATATTTTCACCCTCGGTCAGGGTGTCTCCAATTTTCAGATTTCCGGTATCATACAGCCCGACAATATCACCCGGGAAGGCCTCATCAATGATTTCCTTATCCTGTGCCATAAACTGGGTCACGTTGGAAAAACGTAAGGGCTTTGGTCCTCTCACATGATTATAAGGCTTGTTTCGCTCAAATTTCCCGGAACAAATCCGCAAGAAAGCTATCCGATTTCGGTGGTTCGGATCCATGTTTGCATGGATTTTAAATACAAAACCGGAAAACTTGGACTCTTCAGGTTTTACCTCACGGACATCCGTATCTCTGCTTTTTGGAGTAGGGGCGATTTTGATAAAGGTGTCCAGCATCTCGTTAACGCCAAAGTTGTTGACCGCAGAACCAAAAAATACTGGGGCAATTTTTCCTTCCAGGTAGTCCTTGGGATCAAAATCAGGATACACTCCCTCTATTAGATCAACATCTTCACGGAGTTGATTGGCATTACCCGAGCCAATCAAGGCGTCCAATTGCGGATCATCTAGGTTTTCGAAAACCTGTCGATCGTCATTAAGTTTTCGCTGGGAAGGAGTAAATAGGTTAAGTTTTTTCTCATAGAGATTATATACTCCCTTGAAACCTTTTCCCATCCCGATAGGCCAGGAAAGCGGGCGAACTTTGATGTTGAGTTTGGTTTCTACTTCATCCAACAAGTCGTAAGGATCACGACCTTCTCGATCCAACTTATTGATAAAACAGATAACAGGTGTATTGCGCATCCGGCATACTTCCATGAGCTTTTCCGTTTGAATCTCGACTCCTTTTACGCAGTCTATGACCATGATCACCGAATCCACCGCAGTCAGGGTACGATAGGTGTCTTCCGCAAAGTCCTGGTGACCGGGGGTATCGAGGAGGTTGATTTTGACATCCTTGTATTCAAAACCCATCACCGAAGTAGCCACGGAGATACCCCGTTGCTTTTCGATTTCCATCCAGTCAGATTTGGTGGCGGTGTCAATTTTGTTGGACTTGACGGCACCCGCAGTCTGGATTGCTCCTCCGAAAAGTAGTAACTTCTCAGTCAGGGTGGTCTTTCCCGCATCCGGGTGGGCAATAATGGCAAATGTCCTCCGCTTTTTGATTTCCTCGGTCAAACTCATGAATAGTAAATTTCAGGTCGCAAAGGTAAGGAAAATGGATGGATAAAGGCGGATGTTGTTGGTGTCATGCCTTTTCAAGCCAATTGGAAAATATTCATTGGCTTATTGCTACTTTGTCACAATTGGATTTTATTAGGAGTAACAGATATTAGAGTAATAATTTCAAGGTTCCCCACAGACCTGTCCGCAGAAGGCGGGTTTGCACGGATAAAATCACAGATTGACACAGATTTTTCCATTCCTATCAGCTATTCCATTGGGAGCAAAAGATTCTTTAAAAATCCTCCTGAGGTGTACCGTTCTGTGTGCAATATATCTGTGAAAAACTGTTGGGAAACGAGGTTTTAACAGAGCAAAGCTTTTTTCTCCAAGCTAAAGTTCAGACCTAATAACTAGTCAGATTTTATCCAGTTCTTTGAACATAACAAAGTAGGAGTAAATAAAAATGAAATCGCCCGTTTGAGAATTGGATGTCCAGATTTATCCCCAAGGTTATCCCGCCCAGCCTTCCCGGTCGAGACTTCGGTATTGGATTGCCTCGGCAAGGTGTTCAACCCGAATCGAATCGCTCTCGGCGATGTCCGCAATGGTTCTGGCCACTTTCAGGATGCGGTCATAAGCACGGGCAGAAAGGCCTAGTCGCTCCATGGCAGTCTTGAGCAATGCTTTTCCCGCTTCATTGATCTGGCACACTTCTTTGACCAGGTGGGAGGGCATCATGGCGTTGCAGAAGACTTCAGGATTATTTTCAAAACGCATCTTTTGTCTTTCCCTTCCCTTGATTACCCGCTCCCGGATCGCTTTGCTGGATTCACTTTTCCGGGTTGAGGTCATCTCGTCAAATTTCACTGGGGTGACTTCCACATGGAGATCAATCCGATCCAGCAAGGGTCCGCTGACTTTGTTGAGGTAGCGCTGCACGATGCCCGGTCCACAGACACATTCTTTCTCGGGGTGGTTGTAATAGCCACAAGGACACGGATTCATACTGGCGATCAGCATGAAGTTGGCGGGATAGTCCACGGATACTTTTGCTCTGGAGATGGTTACTTTTCGTTCTTCCAAAGGCTGACGCATGACTTCTAGCACGGTTCGCTTGAACTCCGGAAGTTCATCCAAAAACAAAACCCCATTGTGAGCCAAAGAGATTTCCCCGGGCTGGGGGTTGCCCCCTCCACCGACTAAGGCGACGTCAGAAATCGTATGATGGGGGCTTCGATAGGGTCTTTGGGCTAAGAGAGAGGCGTTTTTGCCCAACTTTCCAGCAACGGAATGGATTTTGGTTGTCTCAAGGGCTTCCTGAAGTGAAAGTGGAGGCAAAATGGAGGGTAAGCGCTTGGCCAGCATGGTTTTTCCGGCACCCGGAGGTCCAATCATAATCACATTGTGGCCACCTGCGGCTGCGATTTCCATAGCTCTTTTGATATTTTCTTGACCCTGCACATCGGTAAAATCGAACTCATTATCATCCAAGGAGTGGTAGAAAATTTCCCGAGTATCGGTCACCAAGGGCACTATCTCTCTGGTTCCTAGCAGGAAGTCCACTGCATGGTCCAAGTTTTCCACGCCGATGATGTCCAGATTATTGACAATGGACGCTTCCTTGGCATTTTCGAGGGGGAGAATAAACCCTTTGAATCCTCGTTTTCTTGCCTCTATTGCTATCGGAAGCACTCCTTTAATGGGACGAAGTTTTCCATCCAGAGAGAGTTCTCCCATGATCACATAGCGATCCAGCTCTGCAAAAAAGACTTGCTCTGATGCCTGGAGAATACCCATCGCAATGGGAAGATCATAGGCTGAACCTTCTTTTCTAACATCAGCGGGAGCCAGGTTAATAACTACCCGCTGCCGGGGCATTCGGTATCCGAAATATTTCAGTGCGGATTCTACGCGCTGCTGAGATTCTTTTACTGCAGAATCAGGCAATCCGACCATAAAAAAGTTAGTGCCTTGTCCCACATTTACCTCGATGGTAATAATATTGGCATCTACGCCTGCCACCGCACTTCCAAAAGTTTTTGCGACCATGATGAAAAAAAATTTGTTTGGTTCCCGAATATACCGGATTCTAAAAATTAAATCTTATTGATCTGTGAAATTTTGTCTGGGACGGATGGCGCCTCCTATTTCTTCCTGGTTCTTTTGGGGAACAGGCTTGTAGGGTTGGGGTGATTTGGGATGCTCCAAGTCGTACAATTTGGCCTTCACAGCATTCATTTCATTTTCTGTTTTTTTCTGTTTATCCAAAAGCCCTTTGATATATATCGAAGTGGCGCCCAAGGATGTTAGGGAAAGGATCATTCCGGTAAGGAAAACTTTAACCATAGCATCCGGTAAAATCGGATCCATTCCAAATGCCGAACCCAGCACATCAAAAAAGATGAAAAACATCAAGAAAATGAGAAGAAATGACAAAAGTATGAGCTGAAGAATTTGTGTCAGTGTTTTCATTGGTGCATAGAATAGAACAACAAGTTATCAAACGGATTGGATATTGGAAAGCTTTTGATACAATCCTCCTACCTTCATCAGTTCGACATGAGTACCCCGCTGCACAATCTCTCCTCGCTCGATTACCAGAATTTCATCTGCATGCTGAATTGTACTCAGTCTATGGGCAATCACTAAGGTGGTTCGGGTGCTCATTAGCTTGGTGAGGGCTTCCTGAACTAGCAATTCGGACTCGGAATCCAAAGCGGAGGTAGCTTCATCCAGAATTAGTATAGGAGGATTTTTCAAAACTGCCCTCGCAATGCTGAGTCGTTGCTTTTGTCCTCCGGAAAGTTTTGATCCCCGCTCCCCTATAGTGGTTTGATAGCCGTTTTCCAGTTGGGATATAAACCCATGCGCATTTGCAATTTTTGCTGCCTCAATAACCTGAGCTTCTGTTATTCCTTCTATCCCAAAAGCGATGTTATTGAACACTGAATCGTTGAAAAGGATTGATTCCTGGGTCACGATACCCATCAAATTTCGAAGATCGGTGGTGGAAAACTCCTTCAATTCGGTTCCATCCAGAAGGATTTGTCCCTCCGTTGGGTCATAAAATCTGGGAACCAAATCGGCCAATGTTGATTTTCCTCCACCGGATGGTCCCACGAGAGCGATGGTTTTTCCCTTTTCCAGTGAAAAATCAATGTTTTTCAGCACTGGATTTTCAGCATAGGCAAATCCTACCTTTTTGAATTCGATACGTTGGTGAAAATCTGAAATTGGCTTGGGCTTTTCCTGTGATTTGATCAGGCTTGGTGTATCGATGACTTCAAAAATACGCTCTGCTGAAGCAATTCCCCGCTGGATGCTGGATACTGCCCGGGAAATTTCTTTGGCAGGATTTAGAACCTGGGTGAAAATAATGATATAGGTCATGAAATCGGAGGCACTCAATTCAGACTCACCATTCAAAACCATACTTCCTCCATACAATAAAATGCCTGCCACCACTGTCACTCCTAAAAATTGTGAAATCGGAGCCGCCAGTTCGTTTTTGCGTGCCATACTTACATTGACGTCAGAATAGTAGCCTGTCTCCGAGTCAAATTTTCTTTGAACAAATCGCTCGGCATTGAAGGCTTTAATCACTCGTATGCCCCCCAAAGTCTCATCCAAAATATTTACGATCCTGCCTAGTGATTCTTGACTTTGCACTGCGATTTTTTTCAGCCTTTTGGTAATCCCGCCGATGATCGCTCCCGAAATCGGGATAATCAGCATCGTAAACAAAGTGAGTTTAAATGACATGAAAAAAAGTACTGCAAAATATAAGAAAATGGTAGTAGGCTCTCTGAAGACTATCCGTAGGGAATTTACAATGGTGTTTTCAACTTCCTGCACATCGTTGGTGATTTTGGAAATCAGATCCCCTTTACGTTCGTTGGTGAAGTATCCGATGTGCAAATCACTGACCTTTTTGAAAATATCCATCCGAATACCTTTAATCACTACCGCCCGAACTTGTGCTAGGACTACTCCGGAGAGATAGGTGAAGAGGTTGGATAGGAAAACCGATCCTACAATGATGACGCAGACAAATATCAGGGTTCCAAATTTCCCATATTCCTCACTGACCAATAAAAATCGGTTGTTAAACAAGGAAGTGAAATAGTTTATTGAAAGCGAGAATGGAGGAAGGGTTCTGAATTTTTCCAGGGATTCAGCATCCACTTGTTCAAAAATTACATCAAAAAGAGGCTTTAGCAGGGTAAAATTAAGTAGCCCAAAAACAATGGCTAGGAACGCATAAATAAGATAAATCGGGATAAACTTTCCAAAAGGGCGTGCATAAGTAATGATCCGAAAGTATGTTTTCATTTATAAAAGAAAAGTTAAAACGGCTTGCAAGTTACGCAAAAATCCCTGTGCAGGCTTTTTTCAGAAATTGAAGTCTGGTCTTACAAAATTCCACCGGAAGGCCAACTGCATAAAATTGGTGTTTAACGAAGAATTCAGATCTTCAGATGTCCTTTTTCGGTAGTAATGAGAGGCATCAATGAATAAATTATGCTTGACCATGTAGCTGGCAGTGAGGTTAGTTTGGATTACCTCGTTTTCAATTCCTTGGCCAATGGAATTTCCAAAAAGTCCTGTCGGACTTCCCTGAGTCCTGTTTTTTAATACATCGCCCCCCCAGTTTCTGCCGGAATTCTCATCTTCTCCAAAATATTGATACATACCGGTGAGGTTAATATCCAATCTCGGAAGAGGTTGATAACGGAGAGTACCCACAAATTCTCTGAAATTTGCCCCTCGGGGATGGGTGAGTGGTGTTCTCCAATGAGAATAGGATTGGTTCGCAAACTTTTCCTGAAAGGTGTAGGGGCGAGCTTGGTTCCATTCGATTTGAAGGTCTAGGTTTTTTATGTCAAATACATTGATGTATTTGTATCCTGCCTGGATTGCATATTTGTTTCTTTTTGAACCTTTTCCATCCATTCCAAAAAACTCATTGAAGACGAACTCATCCAGTGCAAACTGACCATAGAGCTCCATTCCAGGTCTAAATATCCATTTACCGTCAAAACCTAACATTACTTTGTCTGGAGTTCCTTGTTGCTGTTCTACCCAGCGCAGAAAAATGATTGGGTTGAAATAATTGAAATTGATTTGGTCACTCATGACCGAAGAGAAAAAGCCAAGGTTCAGACGCTTGCCGACATTCATTCCCAGCCGATTATAGGAAAAATACTTTTGAGGATACCTACCGTCCGTAGGCCTACCCCTGTCGTAAAAAACATCGGAAGTCAGTTGGGTCCAAAGATTGGTCAATTGAAATTTCCAGACCTTAGTATTGAACTTGATAAACATGTAGGGATTGGAAAAGTCGGAGATCTGAAATGACCGGTAACCCTCGCCTGCAAAATTTCGGTCATGACCTGCTTGAATTTCAATGTGTTTGGTGATTTGGAAGGAAACATGGCCTAGGGCAGAAAAATAGCTGTATCCATCCGATTGGTATTCTTTCCAGAACCCCTCCCCAGGTACGGCTCCCTTGTATTCTGCGTAGTCTTTCACCCATGATGGGAAAAAAACTTCCGAGGTAGTGAGATAGGTATAGAACCCTACTTTTTTATCCACGGAACCGCGAAGTACAAGGCCTCTTGCTAATCGGGCAGGATTCCGCTCCTTGCCTGTTTCGGTACCCCTGCTAAGATTGATCACCGGAGAAAGGTGAATTCCAAATTCTTCGTTTTCGAAGTAGGCAAAGTCGCCAGGATGGCGGTAGAGAGAGTTTAGAAAAGGCTGTTTGGACCCTGGAATTTTCCGGGATGAAAATTCCCAGGAATCCTGACTGAGGTAATTCAGGTTGAATTGATCGGCTTTGGATTGAATAATCTGTGGATTTTCCGCCAAACTATCCAAGAATTGGGCCACAATATCCCTTCGGAAGGGCTTAAAGCCGGTGTTGAAAAAGGGATTGGTTTTACCCTGAAGAATTTCATATCGTTCCACTTTATGGTAATAATCCCTATCAAAAGGAAGGTAGGCCCCTTGAGCATGCAAAAATTGAGCTTTAAAAAAAAAGGTCCAAAAACAGAAAAAGCTGAAAATTCGAATAGGAAGTATTTTTTGCATGGCTTGTCTGGGGGGAAAAGAAATTCCTGGCTGCAAATAACAAAATCAAACGATTTTCCTGAAACCTAGAAATCAGGTCTAGGGGATCTATTTGCGGGACAATGGGAAAATAGAAATTTAATCAGGACACCTTTTAGGGGAGGTTTAGAATAGTTAATCCACATTTAATAGCACCTTTCCAAACAAGACTTCCTTTATCCGTATCTTTGGAGAAATTTATATCCCTATGAAAAACCAGCTATTCTTCTTTGTAGCCTTTTTTCTTCTAACAGGACTTAGCGCACAGGATCAACCCAAAAAACCAAAATTGGTAGTGGGGATCATTGTTGACCAAATGCGTCAGGAATACTTTTACCGGTTTGCAGATCGATATGTGGAGGATGGATTCAAGCGATTTTCTGAGCAGGGATTTATGATGACCAACGGGCATTATAACTACATCCCGACCTACACAGGGCCGGGACATGCCTCGGTTTACACGGGAACTACGCCTGCGACGCATGGCATCATAGCAAATAATTGGTATGTAAGGTCTTTGAAGCGAATGATTTATTGTGCTGAGGATTCTACGGTTTCCCACGTAGGTGGCACTCCTGAAAATGGCAAGATCAGCCCCAGAAACATGCTGACCACTACCATAACAGACGAACTCAGACTCTCCACTGCAAAGCGTTCAAAGACAGTAGCTATTGCGATAAAAGATCGAGGAGCAAGCTTACCTGCAGGCCACACTGGCGATGCCTACTGGTATGATGATGCCAATGGAGATTGGATGACATCAACTTTTTACTACGCCACTCTTCCAAAATGGGTTTCTGATTTCAATGCCAAGAAGAGACCGGATTATTACTTAAAGCAAACCTGGAATACACTTTTTCCAATTTCTACCTATATCAACAGTATTCAGGACAACAACGATTTTGAAAGCCCATTTATCGGAAAAGCGACCCCCACTTTTCCATATAAATTGGATTCACTTAAAGCAAACAATGGTGGGTACGGGTTAGTAGCTTCTACCCCTTTTGGAAATGAGCTTACCTTGGATTTTGTCTATGCGGCGATAGAAGGAGAGCGCTTGGGGCAGCGGGAAGTGACTGATTTCTTGGCGGTGAGTTTTTCAAGCCCAGATTACATTGGGCATCGATTCGGTCCATCTTCGATTGAAGTGGAAGACAATTATTTGAGACTCGACAGGGACTTAGCCAAGTTTTTTTCCTATCTGGATCAAAAAGTCGGTAAAGGGAATTATCTCGTATTTCTATCAGCAGACCATGCCGTTGCGGAGGTTCCAAGTTACATGATCAGTGAAAAAATACCTGCAGGAAATTTCAATTCCGGGATGGTATTGGGACAGCTAAAAGGGTTCGCAAATGAAAAATATGGAGTAGGGGATTGGATCTTGAATTTTTCAAATGAACAGATTTTTTTGAACCATGAGCTAATTGATGCCAAAAAACTAAATCTGGAACAAATGCAACGTGATTTAGCAACTTTTGTCCTAAGATTTAAAGGAGTAAAAGAGGCCTACACTGCTACAGATCTGAGAAGGCAAGACTTTACGCAGTACAGGTCTCATCTTTTACAAATGGGCTACAATCATAAAGCTTCCGGAGATGTATTGCTGGTGCTTGAGCCCGGCTGGTTGGTGGGAGGACAGCGGGGGACTACACATGGATCAGGGTACACTTACGATACCCATGTGCCAATTGCATTTTATGGATGGGGTATTGAAAAGGGGAAAAGTGCCTCTTATGTAACAGTGGCAGATATTGCCCCTACCTTGGCTGTCTTACTTCAGATTCGTATGCCTAACGGTGCCACTGGTATGCCGATTCAAGAAGTGCTCGGAAATTAATCTGTCTTTCAATTTTCTTCTGGAAATCTGGGAAAACCGATTTTAGACAGTGCTAGTGTGATGTTTCACCGAGATTCTTTTTTTATTGCTTATTTTTTGACCTTTCTTGGTGATTATCAAATTTTTATTTCTAAATTCAGGGCATTCATTTCAGAAAATGGCCCATTCACACTCAAATATTTGGACTCACATCGTCTTGTGGACTCGGGGTCATCAGCGCAATATCAATCCAGAAATGGTGCCGAGTATCCGTAAGGCTATGGATTCTTTCCACCAGCAATTTCCAGAACAACAAATTCATCATAGCGTTCTTCAGGATCATATTCATTTTTTGATCAAGCTACCAGAAAAAATGTCAGTTGATCAATTGGTCGAACATATTCAATTTTTGATCCAT
Source organism: uncultured Limnohabitans sp. (assembly GCA_964574365.1). GTDB lineage: Bacteria > Bacteroidota > Bacteroidia > Cytophagales > Cyclobacteriaceae > Algoriphagus. Next base: position 13,451 of record CAZNND010000005.1, on the reverse strand, counting down.
GAACAGCTTGAAAGAGATGGTTTTTTTTCATTTCTAGAGTGGGATGAACGATACCATGCTCATTCTGTAAGCCTCAATAGGCTTTCCTCGGAAAAGAGCTTATTGGAAAGACAGGAATATAAGCACAAGGAAATTTCACTGGTAGAAGAGCTTAAATTTTTGGGATTATAAGGTAGGCCTGATGCAAAGTATCAGGCCATTTTTTTATAAAGTCCAACTCATGGGATATTGTCCATCCACGTATTCCAAAGCCTCGGTGCTTAGGTGTAATGGTCTAAACGTATCTAGCATTACGGCATATTCTTTGGTTTCTTTAGCCCCAATTGATTTTTCCACGGTTCCGGGGTGAGGGCCATGAGGCAAGCCTCCCATGTGGAGGGTAAACGATCCCCGCTCTATCCCTTTTCTGCTCATAAATTCCCCTTCAGCATAATACAGTACTTCATCTGAATCAATATTGCTATGGTTATAAGGTGCTGGAATTGATAAGGGGTGGTAGTCGAATAGTCTCGGAACAAAAGAGCAAATCACAAAGCCGCCTGCCTGAAAGGTCTGATGCACTGGCGGGGGTTGATGAATCCTTCCAGTAATCGGCTCAAAATCGTGAATGGAAAGCGCATAGGGGTAAAGATATCCGTCCCATCCTACGACATCAAATGGGCTGTGGGAATACTGGTATTGGTGAAGAAAACCCTGTTTTTTTATTTGAACCAAGTAATCCCCTTTTTCACGCTCAATATGAAGTTCATGCGGGGGGCGAATATCCCGCTCGCAATAGGGCGAATGTTCCAAAAGTTGGCCTGCTTCATTTCTAAACCGCCTAACCGTTTCAATAGGTCCTTGTGATTCAATGATCAAAAGCCTAAGTGGCCCTTCTTTTTCAAATTCAAACTGGTAAATTGTTGTTCTAGGAATGACGATATAATCTCCCTTTTTTACCTCGAGTTTTCCAAACTGCGAATACAATACCCCTTGACCATCGTGGATAAAGATCAGTTCGTCTCCATCTGCATTTTTGAAGAAGAAATCCATAGATCGCTTTCGGGGAGAACAGATGCCCATCATAACGTCATTGTTCATCAAGAGGATTTTTCTCGCACTGAGGTAATCTTCTCCAGTGGTTCCAACCCCAGAGGTTTTCAGATGAGTCTGGTTTAGGCCATGATCTTTTGCGGGTTCCCAACCGTACGGAATGGGGGATCCGATGGATTTGACTTCGTTGGGATTGTGGATATGATAAAGGTTGGAGTAAATTCCTGAGAATCCTTTTGAACTTACTAATTCCTCCTTGTACAGGCTACCGTCAGGTTGCCGGAATTGGGTATGTCTTTTTGGGGGGATTTGCCCCATTTTTACGTAATAGGCCATATTTTTGGGTTTATATTTGATGCTAAATTAGCTACTTATCCTTGGGAGAAAAATCTATATGATTATCTGCTTTTTTGCCAGTAGAATTTCAAATGTTACAAAATATTTGGTTCGATATTCGATATTCGGCGTTCGACACTTGAAATTAATTATTCGAAGCCAACTAAATAGTCCTCTGAAGTCATTTCTTCCATACTTTCCATTTTTTTCTTTCTTACAACATCAAATTTGGCTACTGGCAAAATTCCGTAAATTCATAAAAATCTATATTCCCGGATAATTAAACAACCGACCTCATTCTCTTAAAGTTTTGTATTTTATTCCAAACCTCACTTTACAATGAAAATCCTTATTTCTTTCCTTGGTCTTTACTTTTTGGGCAACCTGGCGTTTGCGCAACAGGCTAAATTATTGTGGTCGGATGAGTTTGATCGAGATGGCCAGCCCAATCCCAAAAATTGGAGTTACGATGTGGGAGATCACGGTTGGGGCAACAATGAATTGCAGTTTTACACTAAAGAGGTAATTAAAAATGCCAGAGTGGAAAATGGTCTTCTGATCATCGAGGCTCACCGTGATCCTTCATTTTTCAAAAAATATTCCTCAGCGCGTCTTGTAACCAAACAAAAAGCTGCTTGGCAATATGGTTACATTGAAGTTCGAGCCAAACTGCCTGAAGGCATGGGAACTTGGCCTGCGATTTGGATGCTTCCTGAGGAAAACAACTATGGTGGCTGGCCCAAAAGCGGTGAAATTGACATCATGGAACATGTGGGGTATGATCCGGGTGTAGTTCATGGAACAGTTCATACAGAGGCATTTAATCATATCAAGGGGACTCAAAAAGGAGCTCAAAAAAAAGTTGATTCTTTTCATGAGCAATTCCACACGTATTCGATTGATTGGACTGCTGAAAAAATAGATTTTTTCATAGATGGCGAGAAGTATTTTACTTTTGACAATACTGGAAAAGATTCCAAAGAATGGCCATTCGACCATCCTTTTCACTTGATTTTGAATATCGCGGTTGGCGGAAATTGGGGAGGACAAAAAGGAGTCGATGAAAAGATTTGGCCCCAACGGATGGAAGTGGATTATGTCCGAGTACATGACAAGAAGCCTGAATAAGGTCAAAGATTAGCTATCTATCAGCTAATTTCTACCTGATTTTTGGGAATTTGGCGCAATGTCACTTAATTAGAATCTAATAGGAAGTTAGATTCACTTACCCAAATTAACCGTATCGTGCTTAAAAGGAAAAAATTACAGGCGTTTATAATTATAGGAGTCCTTCTGTTGATGTTGTATGGAAAAAATCTTTTGGAAAGGCAGTCTTTCAGAAGCATTAGCAGCACCTTTACCGAGGTTTACAACGACAGGTTGGTGGTGGAAGGATATATTTTTAAGATTTCGGAAAAGCTCTTCAAAATTCAAAAATTAGTAGACCATTGTGACCTCGATTACGATTACTCTAAGGTGATCAATGAAATTTCGGGTCATGAACAGGAGATCCTTGAGCTTGTAAAGGAGTTTGAGGCAACCAATTTAACCGAGCAGGAAGCTACCTATCTTACAGATTTTAAGAAGATTATCGAAAATGACTTGAATATTAAAAGTTACAATCTTTTATATTCAGATTTATCAGGAGTGAACAGGGAGCAAGTAAAGTTGTACGACCAAAGAATCAGTCGTGCACAGCAAGATCTGGATAATCTAAGCAAAATACAGCTGGAAGAGGGAGAAAAGCTAATCAGCAAGGCTAAAGCATTAATCAACCGTTCCCAGATTTGGGCTCAGTTTGAAGTAGCGTTGCTGATCATTATGGTGATCGTCATATTCCTTCTCCTTTTTAAAAAGTCAGAAGGAGAGCCGGATTTGATTTAAAATTCCAAGACAGAAAGGTATTTGGCATTTGCATCTGCTGCTTCCATAGGTGTACCCGTCGGGAATTGCTCCTGCTCTACAATAAAATACTCCATACCCAATTCCTTTGACTGTCTGATTAGTTGCGGGTAATTGATCTCCCCTTGACCTAGCAATACTCCCCGCTGATGAGGATCTCCTGAACCTGCCGCCGCATCTTTTACATGACAAAGCCTAAACCTGCCTGGGAATTTGGCTAAATAGTCTCCAAGATTAGCATTTGCCACATGAGCCCAATACATATCGAGCTCAAAATCTACCAATGCAGGATCAGTTTCATTCATCAAAATATCCTGAGGTATTTGACCTTCCTGTTCTACAAAGGTGTAATCGTGATTATGATAGGCAAACTTTAAGCCATAGGAATTTAGTTTTTCACCGATTTGGTTGAATTCCTTTGCGATTTTGCGGTAATCCTCCAGCGATTTCTGTGCGCCTATCCAAGGACAAATCAAATACTTGACTCCGGATGCTACAGCCTGTTCTGCTTGTGTTTCGAGATTTTCAAACACATTGCAATGACTAGCTACCATTTCTACTTGTAGTTCGGTCATCAAACTTTTAAATTCTGCAGGTTTCATGCCCCAAAGGATTCCTTTTCCCCCATCAAACCCTTCCAGTTGCTTATATCCAAATCCTGCTAGCGAGCGGATGGTAGCTACCGGATCAATGGCCATATCCTCTTTCACAGAATACAATTGGATGCCAAAGCTTGAAAGTCTGGATTTCACCGGTTCGGCAAGTGCTTCTTCTTTTTTAGGTGTTGCACAAAACTGAAGCGGAGCGGTGGCTACACCAAGTCCCAAGGCTAATCCGGTTTGAATAAATTTTCTGCGCTGATTTTTCATGCTGTTTTAAAATAAAAGTGCCTGTTCCAAGTCGGAACAGGCAAGTTTTACTAGATCGATTTTTATATTGCCCAGGCTTTATCCCCTTTTTTATACTCAATACAAGGGTCAAATCGTCCAGGAGCTTCCACAAAACGCAACGCCTGGGTAGCACCGATTTCAGAGGTGAAATAGCCTAGGACAGTTAGGTCACGTAGCATGTTTATCACAATCGGCTGTTTTTCCTCTCCACTAGCCTTGTATTTATCCTGCATGGCGTTGAGGAAAACTAATCGGTCTTCGCTGCTCGCGTCCATAAAATCAGTTCCCTTTTCAGTTTTGAAATCTTTTCTAAGGGAATTCAAACCATCAAGAAAGGATTTTTGCTGATCGGCATCGTAGCAATCTTTCACCATCATTTGCATGAATTCCCCGATTTTGGCAGCCTTGGCGCCAGGAGTATCTGTCGTTGGGATGATCGTTTCCCCGATTTCATCCAAGAAGGCTAGATCATCCGGGGTAAAGTTCAGGTCTTTGATCTGAGTGTCAGGTGCGCAACCGGTAAGGATGGCTGTGGCACCGATCATCGTACCTCCCATCATTAGGACTACGCTTTTTAGCGCATCTCTTCTGTTCATTACTGTCATGTCTTGGTCAGATTAGAGGTTTTGTTTTTTCAATTCTTCTACTGCGAAAGCTGCTGCCCTTGCGGTAAGCGCCATGTAAGTCAGGGATGGATTCTGTGCTGCTGCAGACGTCATGCACGCTCCATCGGTGACGAAAACGTTTTTCGCATCCCATACCTGGTTGTTTCCATTCAGGACGGAAGTTTTCGGATCTCTACCCATTCGGGCCGTTCCCATTTCATGGATTCCTTGACCGAAGGTGTAACCGTTGTCGTAAGTTTTTACATTTTTGAATCCGGCAACCTCTAGCATTTCGGCGGCATCTGCCATCATGTCCTTTCTCATGTTGAGTTCGTTCTGCTTAATTTCCGCATTCATCACCAAAGCTTCCATTCCCCACTTATCTTTTACCGAGTCTGAAAGCTTGATGGTGTTATCATGGTAAGGAAGTATTTCACCAAAAGCGGTGATCCCCATAGACCATGGTCCCGGTTCGGTAAGCGCATCTTTCATTGGAGCCCCAAAGCCCAACTCAGCAACATCACGGCTCCATCCACTACGGCTTGCACCGCCTTGATAGCCAAATCCTCTCAAGTAATCCCGCTTATCGCCGTTCACATTTCTAAATCGTGGAATGTAAAGTCCGGTTGGTCTTCTTCCAAAATAGTATTTGTCTTCAAAACCTTCATAAGTGCCGCTGGCTCCCAATCTGAAATGGTGGTCCATTACGTTATGACCCAGTTCTCCAGATGCCGAACCTAATCCACCCGGCCAGATATCCGTCGCGGTTCGCATCAAAATCGCAGTTGAATTGAAGGCTGAAGCACAGAGGAAGACAATTTTTGCATCATACTCCACGGTCTGATTGGTTTGACCATCCACTACTTCCACTCCTGTGGCTTTTTGGGTGTCTTTGTCATAAATAAGGCGTCTAACAATCGACCAAGGTCTCAAGGTCAGGTTACCCGTTGCTTGGGCAGCAGGCAAGGTAGAAGCCTGTGTACTGAAGTAGCCACCAAATGGGCAACCTAGAGAGCATTTGTTTCTGTATTGACAGCCGGGTCTTCCAGGAAGTGGCTGGGTAATGTTTGCTGGACGTCCAATAGTCCAGGTTCTTGCACCTTTATAATGTTCTTTAATTTTTGCTGCACCCGCTTCTTCCACGCAGTTCATCGGCATAGGAGGCTGAAATTCTCCATCGGGCAATATGTCCAGACCATCTTTGGAACCGGAAACGCCTATGAATTTCTCCACATAGCTATACCAAGGGGCAATGTCCTTGTAACGAATCGGCCAGTCCACGGCAATTCCCTCTTTAGCATTTGCTTCAAAGTCCGTCTCCGACCAGCGATAGGATTGCCTTCCCCAAAGCAGGGATCTTCCACCAACCTGATATCCTCTAAACCAGGTGAAAGGCTTCTCTTCAATATAGGGAGAATCACTTTCGTGTGCCCACCAATCCAAGTTAAGTTCATTCAGAACGTAATCTCTTTTAAGGTTGGGATGGTTGTTTAAATGTTCTTGGGTTCTTCTTCCCCGATGAGGAACTTCCCAAGGGGAAAGGGTAGCAGTTTTGTAATCTTTTACGTGCTCGACCATCGGGCCTCTTTCCAGGAGTAGTACTTTCAGCCCCTTTTCCGTCAGCTCTTTTGCGGCCCATCCGCCGCTGATTCCCGACCCAACTACGATTGCGTCAAACGCTTCATTTGCCATAGGTTTGCTATTTGTTTTACTTAGTTATACGTCACATACTTGCACGGCATGACCCAGTGCAGCGATTTTGTCTTGGCCTTTTGGTAAAAATTCATGGGAAACATATCCCTTAAATCCGGAATCCGCTATAGCCTGCATAATCGGAGGATAATAGATTTCCTGTTTATCATCCAAGTCATTTCTACCAGGATTTCCGGCGGTATGATAATGGCCGAAATACTGGTGGTTGTTTCTGATGGTACGGATGATATCCCCTTCATCGATCTGCATGTGGTAGATGTCAAAAAGGAGTTTGAAATTCTCACTGGAAATCCGCTTACATAGCTCTACTCCCCAAGCCGATTTGTCGCACATGTAGTCTTTATGATCCACTCTACTGTTGAGCAGCTCCATGGTGATGATCACGCCATGTTTCTCGGCTAGGCTCAGGATTCTTTTAATGCCTGCCTCACAGTTTTTCAGGCCGGTTTCATCGTCCATTCCTCTTCTGTTTCCCGAAAAGGCGATTAGGTTTTTGTAACCGGCCTTAGCTACAAGTGGAATAACTTCACTGTAATTTTTTTCCAGTTGATCATGAAATTTTGGATCATTAAATCCATCTGGGATTCCAAGTTCGGCGCCGTTGCACATCGAACAGTGAATGTCGTATTTTTTTAGGATTTCCCAATTTTTTGGACCAATGAGGTCGATGGCACCAACACCGACTTTTTTGATATTGGCACATAGCTCTTCTAGGGTCAAAGGTCTCATAGACCAGGCACAGACACCGTGGTTGATGTTTCCTTTTAGTTGAAAAGTAGGTTCATTTTTCATTTCAAAAGAGGCGAGTGAGCCTACGGCCGCACCGCTTAGAATCATTTTTTTGAAGGAGGAGCGTCTTCCAGAATCGAAAGTCATGGCTAGGTTGGGTTAAGAGTGATTGATTGCTTATTCTTTTTTGAAAAAAGAGATGAAAAATAGTAAAACCAAAACGGAAATCCCAGCAGGAATTAGCCAAATTGAATTCCAAAGGTGTTTGCCTGAATCATCGAGGTAGAAATTTGAAATTTGACCAGCTGCCCAAAAGCCAATCAGCATTCCGACTCCATAGGTGGCCAGGGTAATCAGACCTTGTGCTGAAGATTTGAATTTTTCGCCAGCATGGGCATCGGTGTAGATCTGTCCGCTGACAAAAAAGAAATCGTAGCAAATTCCATGCAAGGCAATTCCCAACAAGAGCATCCACACGCCTGAGTCCACATCCCCAAAGGCAAAGAGTACATAACGGATCACCCAGGCCAGCATCGCTACGATCAAGGTGTTTTTTAATCCAAACCTGGCGAAGAAAATGGGTAGCGCCAGCATAAAGATCACTTCGGATACCTGACCCAAAGCCATTTTTCCTGTAGAATTTTCCAAACCGATTTCCGTTAAAAATGGACTGGCATTTTGGTAATAGAAAGCCAATGGAATACAGATCAAAATGGAGGAAAGGAAGAAAATAGCGTAATTTTTATGCTTTAGAAGCGAAAGTGCATCCAACCCTAATGCTTCCCTCAGGTTGAATTTGCCTGAAGCCTTGGCTCTAGGATGTGTGGATGGAAGAGTGAAGCTGTATATGCCTAGACCCAAGGAAACAAATGAGGACATAATCCAAGTGTTTTTCAATAGTCCTTGAGAAAGCCCTTCCTGACTATCCCAAGCCAAAGCAGAAATCAAAAATCCTGCAGCTACCCAGCCGATTGTACCCCAGACCCGGATGATGGAAAATTCTTTTTCCGGATTTTTCATCTGATTGAAGGAAATGGAGTTAACTAATGCTAGGGTTGGCATAAAGAGGATCATGTAAGTAAACAACAGCGGGAAAAAACCGGAAAAATCAGTAGCAAGGTAGAGTGCATACATAATGCCAGCTCCCAAAATGTGGATGACCCCCAAAATTTTTTGTGCTTGGAAATAGCGGTCTGCAATCAAACCGACAATAAATGGAGCCAGGATTGCCCCAAAGGATTGGGTAGAAAATGCAAGGGAAATATCCTGATCATTTGCTTGAAGATTGTTCCCCAAAAATGTTCCCATGGTCACATACCAGGATCCCCAAACAAAAAATTCCAAAAACATCATGAATGAAAGACGGATTTTGACGGGTAGTATCATGGTTAAATTGGAAATTGTTGAATCGAATTTTTGCCTAGAATTTACAATTTAGGCTTTTTGATGTATTTTAAGCATCTCTTTTGAGATTTCGAAATAAGGGTCAAAAAAGTTTTGACAAAGCCACTCATAAACCCATGATGCAGTTGATCATAAAGGCCCCTCTTTAACCGGTGAATACTCGAAATTTCGAGAAGAAATGTAAGTGATAATCAAAAAAAAACCTGATAACTAAACATTGACCTATGTCAGCAGCTAAAAAATTAAAACTTGGCCTTGTCGGCGGAGGCCCCGGATCTTTTATCGGCGCCATTCACTTGAATGGAGCATTGATGGACGGTATGTTTGAATTGGTATGCGGAGCATTCAGCTCTAATCCGGCCAAATCCAAACAAAAAGGAGATGAGCTGATGCTTGATCCAACCCGCGTTTATGGTTCTTATGATGAAATGTTTGCCAAAGAGTCCGCATTGCCTGAAGGTGAGCGAATGGATGTTGTAGCGATAGTTACTCCAAATAATATTCATTTTGACCCCACGGTAAAAGCCCTACAGTACGGATTTCATGTCGCATTGGATAAGCCCTTGACACTGAATTATCAGGAAGCCAAAGAACTTTATCATATCGTCAAAAATTCCGAGAGCCGTTTTCTGCTAACCCATACGTACACTGGCTATCCTATGATCAAGCAGGCAAAACAAATGATCATGGATGGCAAAATTGGAAAAGTGAGAAAAGTCTATGTAGAGTACCCCCAAGGTTGGCTGTATAAACTTCTCGAAACCGAAAACAACAAACAAGCAGAGTGGAGAACAGATCCGGCAAGAAACGGATTGGCTGGTTGCATGGGCGATATTGGAACGCATGCCTTTAATATGGCAGAATATGTAACTGGGGAAAAAGTGTCTCATGTATGCGCTGATTTGTATATCAAAATCGATGGACGGCCGATTGATGATGACGGTGTAGTGTTGCTTCGATTTGAAAATGGGGCATCCGGAGTACTGATGGCTTCTCAGACGGATACAGGCTGTGAGAACAATCTGAAGATTCGCGTTTATGGAGAAAAAGGAGGATTGGAATGGGAGCAGGAGCTTAACAATACGCTGATTTTCAGAGAACCCACAGGTCCGGCTCAGGTTTTACGTGCGGGAACGGGCTATTTAGGTTCTTTGGCACAGGAAAATACGAGAACTCCAGCAGGCCATCCGGAGGGATACATTGAAGCTTTTGCTAATTTGTATCGCAATTTTGCAAGATGCATTTATGCTGATCGGGCTGAACTAGATCCGAAATGGGAGTGGGAAGATTATCCCGGCATTGAAGAAGGTATTCGTGGTATGGCATTTATTGACCATGTGCTCAGAAGTACACAATCCGACCTTAAATGGACACCTTTTATAGTAGAAAAATAAGTATTATTCAAACTATTCAAACCCAAAACCAACATGAAAACGATCAAAGGCCCCGCAATCTTTTTGGCACAATTTGCCGACGATAAAGCTCCTTTCAACAACTTGAAAAACATCAGTCAATACATGGCTGATTTGGGATACAAGGCCGTACAGATTCCTTCCTGGGATGGCCGGATGATTGATTTGCAAAAAGCAGCAGAAAGCAAAATGTATGCAGACGAGATTAAAGGGATAGTGGCAGAGGCAGGTATGGAAATATCCGAGCTTTCCACTCACCTTCAGGGTCAGTTAGTAGCGGTTCACCCTGCTTACAATGAGTTGTTTGATGGCTTTGCTCCCGCTAACCTGAAAGGAGATCTGAAAGGCAAGTCCGAGTGGGCTACCCAACAATTAAAATACGCTGCCAAAGCATCAGCCAATCTTGGCTTGACAGCTCATGCGACTTTTTCAGGTGCATTGATGTGGCACACTGTTTATCCTTGGCCACAAAGACCTGCTGGATTGGTGGAAACTGGCTTTACTGAATTAGGCAAACGCTGGAAACCGATTTTGGATGCGTTTGATGAGGTAGGTGTTGATGTGTGTTATGAATTGCATCCGGGTGAAGATCTTCATGATGGCATCACGTTCGAGATGTTTTTGGATAAAGTAGGAGGGCACAAGAGAGCAAACATTCTCTATGATCCAAGCCATTTTGTCCTTCAGTGCCTGGATTACTTACAATTCATTGATTTCTACCATGAGCGAATCAAAATGTTCCACGTAAAAGATGCTGAATTTAATCCTACCGGAAAGCAAGGCGTATATGGTGGTTTCCAGGGCTGGGTGGAAAGAGCAGGAAGATTCAGATCTCTAGGAGACGGACAAGTTGATTTTGCGGGAATATTCAGCAAACTTTCGCAGTACAATTACAGCGGCTGGGCGGTATTGGAGTGGGAGTGTGCAATCAAACATCCTGAACAAGGGGCAGCTGAAGGTGCACCGTTCATTGCTTCTCATATTATCCGAGTAACAGAAAAAGCCTTTGATGACTTCGCTGGAACAGGCGCAGATGAGGCATTCAACAGAAAAGTATTAGGCATTTAAGTACCCAAAACAAATAAACAATGAAAATTACAAAACCATTAAAACTGGCCTTACTTGTAATGGCTGGATTAACATTTGCCTGTGGAGGTGGAGAAAAAACTGCTGAGACCACAACTGAAACTGCAGCACCTGCTGCGCCGGCGCAGGAAATCAGCCTTGAGGACAAGTACAAAGATGATCCTGTTTACATCAAAGGCTTGGAAAAAGTGAAGGGATCCGACTGTACTTCCTGTCACATGGTGGAGAGAAAAATTGTTGGCCCATCGTACGCCGACGTAGCTGCCAAATATGAAAGCACGGAAGAAAACGTGACTATGCTGGCCCAAAAAGTAATTGCAGGCGGAGTAGGTGTTTGGGGAGAAGTGCCCATGCCAGCTCATCCAGGATTGACTGAAGAGGATGCGAAGGATATGGTTCGTTACGTATTGCTTTTGAAAAAATAATACTAGATGAACAAGAATTCTTTAATGCTTTGGGCGGCCACAAGTGTATTGGTCGCTTGTTCAGGTTCAAAAACTGATGATACGGCTGTGATAGACTCCTTGGCAGTTGTTGAACCTGCAGAGGAGTGGGTTTCCTTGTTTGATGGGCAAACATTTACCGGGTGGTCCAAATATGGAGGAGGAGAAGTGGGTAAAGCCTGGAAAATTGAAAACGGCGAGCTTTATTTGGATGCGGCTAATAAAGCCGGATGGCAAACCGGTGATGGAGGCGATATCGTTACGGATGAAGAGTTTGAAAACTTCCACTTTAAATACGAATGGAAAATTGCGCCCAATGGAAATAGCGGGGTGATTTTTTTGGTGCATGAAGCCCCAGAATATCAGTATCCTTGGCAAACTGGCCCTGAAATGCAGGTATTGGACAATGCGGGTCATCCAGATGCCAAAATCATCAGTCACCGTGCAGGTGATTTGTACGATTTGATTGTGAGCAATCAGGAGACGGTTAAGGCTGCAGGAGAGTGGAATCAGGCAGAAATTATCGTCAATCAGGGAAAACTTGATCTTTTCCTCAATGGAGTAAATATCGTTTCCACACAGCTATTCACTCCAGAGTGGGAAGCCTTAATTGCTAAAAGTAAGTTTAAGGACATGCCTGGGTTTGGAAAGTATAAAAAGGGGAAGATTTCGTTGCAGGACCATGGCGATGTGGTTCATTATAGAAATCTGGTTATTAAGAAGCAATAGAAAAATGTAGGCCCGATTTATTCGGGCCTTTTTTTATAATCTTGTCACATCCTCTTTTTTGAGATAGGCTATTTTTTCTTTCCATTCGATTTTATACCAGACATCTTTTGAACCAAGGATTTTTACCCGGTGGCCGGGTTCTACAAGATCCACGGGTTCCCCTCCGGCTGTGGGTTTGTTTCTTATGAGGGTTGGACTGGAGGTTACAAGAGCTGTAGAGGGGGCTTTGAGGAAATTATTGGTAAGAAAAATAAGTGTAATTAGCAGTATAGAGGGCCAATAAAACCTAGCCTCAGTGAGTTTATTTCCTTTTGACCAAAGAAAGATCAAGGAAGAAATCAAGAAAAGGGTCAACGCAGCGACTATGATTTCACGATATTCTACCAAGAATAGGACAAATCTCATTCCATCACTTACTTCATAACCTATCAATTCTTTTTGCCCTGTGAGGGTTTTGATTTTGGTGATGGTTTGTTGGTTTGGGCTGAGATCGTAGTATTTACTTAGGTAAAGAGTAGCATTTTCACTATCCCCAATTCCCTCTGAAATAAAGGCCATTTTAAGCAGCATTGATGGAGAATAGACTCCAAGTTGGAAGTTGGATCTGTAAATTTCCATGGCTTCCTTGTAGCTTCTTTGATTAAACAGGGAATCTGCTACGAGAAGCTGTGGTACACTTCCCTGAGAATGAGCTATTTGGGAAAACAGGGTAAAAATTATGTAAAGTTTTATAAGAAAGAATCGTTTTAGGCTTGGCATTTATAAATCAGAGTCATAAATTTGCAGTCCAATTACGGCAATGATCCAAGAAAAAGCAAGCTTGGGAAGGCAATTTGAAACATTTAAGATTCCGTACCCCGATAGCTATCGGGGTGGTAGACCATCCCGATTTATCGGGAGGGTTCTGGGTTCGGGTATCAATCTTAGGCTAAAGAGTCTTGAGAAATAAATAATTGAAATAGAAAAAAGATTCCGTAGCTCAGCTGGTAGAGCATCCCGACTTGTCGGGAGGGTTCTGGGTTGGAGTTGAAGGCTTAAAGAGCCTTAAAAAAGATTGTAAGATTCCGTAGCTCAGCTGGTAGAGCATCCCGATTTATCGGGAGGGTTCTGGGTTCGAGTTGAAGGCTTAAAGAGCCTTAAAAAAGATTGTAAGATTCCGTAGCTCAGCTG
>CAZNND010000004.1:0-115462 GCA_964574365.1 uncultured Limnohabitans sp. | reverse complement strand
GTTTGTTTTTTCAGTCGGACGGAAAAATGGTAAGTTTTAAAAGCGATTTCCCTGTAACTTGCTGATTACAACTTTTGAGAATTTAAGAAGAAACTTGACCTTTCAAAGTGAAAAATGAAAGGCGAATTAGAAAAATTGTTGAAGATGAAGTCAATTCCCAACTTGTTTAAGAGAGTTTTTCTAATCTATTCCCTGTTATTGATTCTGGGCTGCGAAAGAGAGGATCCGACCCTATTTTCTGTAGATGTTGTTGACTTGAAGACCGATAACAAAATTCCAGATGCCACTCTATTGCTGAGTATTTATGAGAAGCCTCCCTCAATAATGACCCTTCCTAGTATTATCAGAACTGACACCATCCAAACGGATAGTCAAGGTTATATTAGATGGGTAGTGCCTTATGACGAGCGATATTCCCGTTTTACAATCGCAATGTTGAAAAAAGTGGGTATTGACAATTATGAATTTGTCAACGCTGAAGCAGATTGTAATCCGTATGATTGTGGTTCATTTAGACCGGGTCAGATTTATAAATTCAAATTGAAAGTGGGTTTATAGGATTTGAGTATTATTTCCATAAGTTGGAATTCCATCTCTACGGTTAGATTCTTCCTTGCACCTTTGAAGTTCGGATAGTCGCTGGGTGAAGTTTGTAACTTCACCCTCATGTCCCCATTAGTGTAGTATCTTCTTATCACCTAGGAAGTTCAGAAAGACACTGAATGAAGTTTCTTACCCTGCATGCTGGCCCAAGCCTAATTTCCCTACCATCCAGATAGCTATCGGAATGCAACTGGCTTTCTTTCATTTCGACTTGTGCCAATAGCAAATTATAAATTTGGTTGAATAGAAAGGCGTAATTACAAATTACGCTTAGCCTTAGTGGTTTTTCTTAGATTTATGATTTCTAAAGGCTTAAATCAATCTTTTTGTAGAAAGCCTCACCATCTATAGTTACTCCTTCTAGGGATATTCCCAATCGTCGTATCCCATATGGAATTTTAACCTGAACTTTGAGAACCCCATTTACGCTCTGTGCATCAGGCTCCCAGTAGATGGTAGGCTTTTTTTTAAGGTACTGATCCGAAGGAGGATTTTTCGGGAATTCTAGAAAGTTTGTAAAGCCTGACAAATCAAAGATTTGAAAACCCTCGGAATTAAACTTGCGGTCACCACCGGGAATAAACCTTTGTCCTCTTTTAGTTTCTAGGACAACTACTCCCGAATATCCTGCCATTCCAAACACCACAGATCCAAACGTATAAACACCAACAGATTTTAGCTCTTGGGGAACGTAAGATTTGATCATTTCGACAAACTCTTGATTTTCAAGAAATGGGTATTTGGCACCATCTATAATTAATAACGGTGCTCCTGTTCTAACCCCATAATTGTAATTTACAATTTTTGAACTACTTGAATTAAATCCTATTCGCATTAAAACAGTCATCATATCCAAACTCATACTTAACTGATCCACCGACATAATTCTATCAGGCTCACCGAACCCATACCAGTTGGATTCATTGGTCACATCTTTTTGCACTTCTTTTACAAATTCTTCCAAAAGGATATAATCTCCTGCTCCATCCAGAAGATTATCAGTGGAAGAAACAGGAATCTTCTGGTACCTAATCTTTGGAAATTGAGAAAGGGCGGCAGGTTTGGTCAATGGGTTTAATTCAACTGAGCCGAATGGTCTCAATTTACTGTACACTGCTGCTATTGCAATCTGGGTAGTATCTGTAAAATACAATCCTGTAGCCCTAAATCTCCCTGCTGAATCAGTGGTCACCTGTCCGTAATCTTCCAGACCTCCACGAACAATCGTGATTGGATTGATCAGAGACTGGCGCTTATTGGCAGGAACAAACTTGCCCTGCACGGATATTCCGTACTCAACTGGAAAGGAAAGGTCGGATTTAAAATCCGTTGGTAGGGTATTATCGAGCCAATTCATGGCTTTTTCCAGTCTGTTTTCTTCAGGCAGATCCTGAACAGACCCTGCATCCGTGATACTTAGAATAAACTCCCCGTCAATCGGATTTTGGAATCCGTCCAGCAGTTCAATATTCAGGTTCATCACCCGGTAACTGAGCGAATCGCTGAGCGTGAAAGAGGTGTTAACCTGAATTTCCCCGAAGTAATCCTCGGTATCGGGAATATCGGCCTTGGGCTCATAGCCGGGATTGAGGACTACGAAGGGCGTAATAAATTGATCTTGCTCAGGAAAATTAAGATTCCAATGGGTGTAGGCTCTAAGGATATAGTCTCCCGGCTCCAATCCCGGAGGCACCTCCAATCCTCCTGAGATTTTACTGTGTCTGATTGGAAATGTGGCAGATTGTATAATGGTTGAGGTCGAATCGATCAGATCGACATAGACTACTCTACTGAGTGAATCCCCGAGAGTAGGTTCCTGATAGAGCATTCGCCCACCCAGCCAGGAAGTCTCACCGGGATAGAAATAGGGTTTGTTGGTACCCAACCAGACTTTTTCCCGAAGTCGATTCAGTTGAGTGGAAAGATCGGAAAGGAGTTCGAATGCTTGCCCCTCGTCCTCGGCCAATAATCCAGGCTCGGGAGGGGTAAGGTCCGAGCCACGCGTTGTCTACTCAGATAGCCTGAAAGAACCAGCTGAGTAGGATTGATCAGGATACCTCTGCGGTCTACATCATAGTATCCCTCTGGGGCCTGAATCCAGCTGATGGCATGGTAGACGTTGTTGTAGTAATCGTTGGGCCAAGGTTTGTTCAGATGGTGGATTTCCATTTTTCCTGGTAGGAAAATCCTAAAATTGCCATTGCCCAGCGGTCTTCTTAATAAAGAATCTATTAGGAAGACACGGATGGATTTGTTGAGTTCCTCGCTGAAGTCATTGGTACGTCTTCTGTCCATCCTTTCCGGCAAGGCATGATAAATTTTAAATTCTAAAGAATCGGCTGTATTGAGTAAGATGGTTTGATTGAGACTACGAAGAGACCCCTGATAAATTGAGGCACGGGCATTATCCCATTGTTGGGATTCTGCTGTACTTGTTGGGCTCAAAGGTTCATAAAACACCTGCCCGAAAAACCGTGAACCGTTTCGGATCAAGCGAAAATCCTTAAGGTAATAGTCCAATTGATAGCCCAAGGCCCGATTGATGATTTTGAGCGGTTCCTGTGCGGAGGCACGTAGGTAGTTTTGGCCCTTGTTTGGTCTTACTTTTTCAAATTCCACCACCCAAGGGTTTTGGATTTCGATTTGGGATTTGTAGGGATCATCGGGCAGGGCCAGGAAAACTTCTTCAAACTTGCGAAGTTCTCGCTCCCAGGCTTTGTCTCGCTTGGCTTTGAGTTCTATCTCAGAAAGGTTTGCCTCCTGATGGGCGAGTTCAAAATCTATCTGTATTTCTCTATTCTGCTGAAAGGATACAGTCTTTACTTCAGTGACATAACCCACAAATGAGGCGACAATCTCGATTTCCTGTGGGAATTCACCGGTAAGGATAAAATTTCCTTCCCGGTCAGAAGCTACGCCTTGGGTCGTGTTGTTGACAAAGATATTGGCAAATGGAAGCGGAAGCCCGGATTCCTTCTCCCGGACCGTGCCTTTGATCGTTTGAGCAGATAGGGGAATAGTAGAAAAAAGAAGCAAGATTAAAAATAGGAACCTCATAATTTAGATTTATTGGTTTCTTGAAAATAGAAAAGATGATTAAGGTTATCATCAAAATATATTTAATAATTTATTTGACTTATTTCTCTCCCCTATAGACGTAGATTCTTCTCAGCTATCCTGAAGTTCAATTGGGTGCTGGGTGAAGATTCCCGCCCTGCATGCTGGCCCAAGCCTAATTTCCCTACCATCCAGATACCTCTCGAGATGCAATAGAGTTTCTTTCATTTCGTCTCGTGCCTGTAGCAAATTACAAATTTGTGAGAATAGAAAGGCGTAATTACAAATTACGCCTAGCCTTAACTTGAACCTCAAAGTTGATGAGTAGTGACTACCTTTAAAGGGGGGGGTAAACCATGCTTGGGCTACTTTATTAAAGTTGCAATTTCTTTAAATGAAGTACTTTTATTTATCTTTTCTATCAGCTCATTAATATTATAAGAGGATTGCCAGAAATTTTTATTCCCATCAATCTTTTCTTTAACAACTTGTTTAAATTGACTAATACTAATAATAGTACTTTCTCCCTCGAATTCAAAGTCTATAAGCACTTGCTTTCCCTTTTTAATTAAACTAAAACCAAAAAACCAACATCTTTTATCTTGATTGTATTTTTAATTTTAAAAACTTCTCCAGAAGCATCTTTAAGGTTTACATCTTTAAAAATATTCTTTTTAAGTAGATCTGTACTTGTATTTTTTAAATCTTTTTCATTAAAAAAGACATAGATCATATTATCTTTTTCTTTTAATGCAAAAACAGGATATTTCATATTCTTATTCTATAAATTTATCCACACAGAGCGGTAACTATTCATTTTCAAAACTTGAAGTTCGAATAAATGCTGGCTGAACTTTCCATCCCTTCAAACTGGCCAAATCCTAATTTCCCTACCATCCAGATACCTCTCGAGATGCAATAGAGTTTCTTTCATTTCGTCTCGTGCCTGTAGCAAATTACAAATTTGTGAGAATAGAAAGGCGTAATTACAAATTACGCCTAGCCTTAACTTGAACCTCAAAGTTGATGTGAAGTGACTATTCTAAGATGGGGGGTAATACCTTGTTATGCGGTCGTTTTTCTTTCATTAGTTCTTCCAAAAAAGAATGAAATCTTGTTTTCAATATCATCATAAGTCACCACTTCTTTATTCTTATGAAACTCAAAATAACTCAAAAGTCCAAAATCACCTGAACACATTGCCGTATGACAAAACAAAATCCCTAAAATGGTCAAAGTCCAAGGGTGATTAGAAAATATTAAAAAAGCTAACAATAAGCCCGAAATTACTAAAAAGGGTGCTAGGGCTACTACACTAAATGCTTTGCGATTAGCTACAAACTTATCAGCTAATGCCATAAAATAAAACTTCTTTAAGTTAGCATCATAAGAAGTATTTTCTGCTCCTTGTGATTGGTATGCCAAAACATGGATATATTCGTGTAAAGGCACTAATAAAAACGCTATGGGAAAACCAATGAAATAATTGTAAATCCAATCCAAAAAAACAAAACTAGGCTTTTGAAAGTCAAATACAAAGAAAACAATCGCTATAAGAAATAACACCAAATTAATTGCATAATAGAAAAAAGAAGTGTACGTTCTTTTGTTTAAATACCTCTTAATAAAAGGCATCACTTCCTTATGTTCTAATTTGTCAAGCAAAATATAGCCCTTTTCTGTTAATTCTTCTGGTCTAATTTTCATAATTAGTTGTCGTTTTAAAATGCCGCAAAACGGTTTGCCGCTTTGCGAAAGCGGGGATTTTTAGAACTAAACTTCATTAGATGCACAAAGCTTGAATATAGCATCCCGATGAAATCGAGACACGAAACCCCGCTTTTGCAAAACGGCTGTTGGCAGCTGGAGTTCTGTCTTTTTCACTTAACTACAATTTCTGCCTGTACATCAATTCTAAAGCCTCCTGTCCTTTCAAAGAATGATTTTCTTTCTGCTGTATCAATTACAGTAAAACTTGGATGTTTTCTATTACACGCAAAAGCTTTTTTATAGCGAAAATTGGAAAGGTCGTGATTTTCTGAAATCAATTTTATTGTATTTTCCAATTGTCCTTTTGCATCAGAAATCCAACCACCTGTTCCTTGTTTTTTAAGTTCTACCAAATACAAACTCTGAGCAAATGTTAGCATTCCATCACAAGAACTTTCTTTATCCTTAGTCCCTTCTTTAAAAACAATGATGCAGTTATCGATTGCAGTAAACGAAACGTCAATTTCATTGATATTTGTAACTTTAGCGATCCATTTTGAACTGTCAGTGGTATCTGTATATGCTTTTGTTCCATTTTGGTCATCACATATTCCAAACTGCTTTTCATTTTTTGATTCTTCTTTGCAGTCTGTTTCAAAAAAGTTTATACTCATAACTCTTGTTCAATTTCAAGTAAAGAATCAAAAAGCAAATTGCTTTCTACTAATGTTTCGTTAAGATAATTTTTGTCGGAAGGTATTCCGTCAATGGTTTCCAATTTTCTAACACTACCATCTTTTTCATCCAACTGATAAACAACCACATTACTTGAAGAAATCAATGACTCTTTTGGAATTAAACTATACAACTTAGGGAGTAAAACATCTTTGTTTACTGATTTTTTTACTTCTCTTTCCAAGTATTCTCCCTGAATTGCGATACTCAAATAATTGATAATATAAGGGCTATGGGTTGTCACAATAAGTTTATTGCCTTTATTCATAGAATTACATTTCAATAAACTTTGTAACATTTTCCATTGAGAAGTTGGGAAAAGATTTTGTTCCGGCTCCTCTACAATATTTATGAAAGCAGTCTTATTAAATTTTGATGAAAGAACAGATAGCGCAACCCTTTTTTGTTCATCTGTTAAACTATAGTTATTCCAAATATCTTCAACACCTTTTTTAAAGCGTTGCAGTTCTTCACTGCTCATAGTTTCCTTATTTGTTTCACTTTGTTTTTTCACAGAATTAGCCAAATAACTTGAAACTAAATATAATGGTACAAGCGATTGAAATCCACTTGACGCTTCGGTAAGTTTTACTTTGTAGCCTTCTCCTTTTAAGTTTAAAGTATCATTCAGCCTGTCGTATTCAACACCGACATTGTTAATGGGAAGACTTTCAAATCCTTTCATTTCGTTTTTTGCGTTGTCAAACTCAATTAAGAATTCTTTTAAAGATTCTGACGAAAACTTTAGTTCCTTTGGGGTTTTTACGTACGTTATGAAGTTTCTTTCTGCTGGGACATACATAATTTGTGGAAGTGGATATTCCTTGTTACGTACTTCACTAATTACTAAAGAACCATTCTCAAAGACAATAGAAAACGCATCACCCTCGTATTCAATTACAGTTTTTTCAGAACCATTAACTTTTAAGTAATTCTCAAGACGGTGATAATTTAGGTATTGATTCTTCAGTTTGTTTTTTCGTTCAAACCACTTTTTGTTATAATCGCCTCTTACAAGAGCCTTTTCTATCCACGTAAAAGTAGAAATTAGTTTAGCGACAGTACTTTTCCCTGAACCTTGATTTCCGATAAAGCAAGTAACCTTTTTTATGTCAATCCAACCTTCATTGGCTTTACAGCCATTTTTTATTGGTCCAAAATTCTTTATTTTTATTCTGCTCATTTTTATAAATCTAAATCCTATAAATTTACAAATTAGAAGTCATTAATGCGTCTTAATGTCTATAAATATCATATTGTGAAATAGGCAATTTCGGTTTGGTATCGTCTGTTAAACTTGCCGACAAATTTTGTATTTGCGAATTTTACTGAGAAAGGCATGCCTATTTGGAAATCTTACGCAGTTGATTGTGGGTATTTTCCCTTTACTTTTTTTAGCTACGGTATTTGTCACCCACTAGGCTTAGTATCTTCTCAACAACTTTGAAGTTCAAATGGGTGGATGGTGAAGTTTCCCGCTCTAGCCTATCCCCAATTAAAACCCCACCGCCGTATCATCCCCCCTCGGATCGGCGCCTCCTTCCAACTTGCCATCCGGCAAAACCAATATCGCATCTACCTTTCCAATGATTGGGCTATTGCCTTCATTGATCAGGTATCCCCGTGATTTGAGTGTAGCAATCAGAGTAGAATCAAAGGCATCAGGCTCAAAATTAACCAGGTCAGGCAACCACTGATGGTGAAATCTCGGTGATGCCACGGCCTCCTGCATGGTCATCCCAAATTCAGCCACATTCAAAATGGTCTGCAACACAGAGGTAATGATGGTCGAACCTCCCGGCGTACCGACGACCATCCAGAGCTTACCACCCTTTTCAACAATGGTAGGCGTCATCGAACTCAGCATACGCTTCCCCGGCGCGATGCTGTTGGCCTCCGCACCGATCAGCCCAAACATGTTGGGCACCCCTGGCTTGGCGCTGAAATCGTCCATTTCATTGTTCATAAAAAATCCGAGTTCGTCGATATATACCTTGGAACCATACCCGCCATTGAGGGTGGTTGTGACAGAAACCGCATTTCCTTCAGCATCCACGATGGAATAATGGGTGGTTTCCATGCTTTCGGCGAAAGAGATTTTCCCTTCCGAAATGTCTTCTGACCTAGTCGCTTTTTCGAAGGAAAAAGAACTCATCCGTGACTTGAGGTATTCTTTATCAAGCAATTGATTTACAGGTATTTTAACAAAATCAGGATCGCCCAAATAAAAATTTCTGTCTGCATAGGCACGGCGCTCCGCCTCAACCACCACCTGTATGTATTCGGGTGAATGGTGTCCCAATTTTTTCAAATCATGGGGTTCCAGCATGGTCAAGATTTGGGCTAGCGTAATTCCACCCGAACTTGGGGGCGCCATCGAGATGATTTTCAAATCCCTGTAGTTGAAAACAACCGGATCCCTCCATACTGCCTGATAGGATGCCAGATCTTCCTCGGTAATGATCCCGCCTCTTTTCTGCATATCCTTGACCAACAGCTTGGCGGTTTCGCCGGTATAAAATTCATTTCGGCCGTTTTTCGCAATCCGCTCCAAGGTTGCCGCAAGAACTGGAATTTTCAAAGTATCGCCTGCCTTGATTTCTTTTGCAAAGAAGGTTTCCGGCCCATTCACTTTTATAAATGCTTCTCTGTTGCGGATCAGACCTTCTGCCTGCCCCTCCGTAACCACAAATCCCCTTTTGGCCAACTCAATGACAGGCTGGAGAATCTCCTCCGGCTTCAACTTTCCAAATTTTGCCTGTGCCTCAAAAATACCTGCTATGGTGCCCGGAACACCGGATGCCAACGCGCCTTTGGTACTTAACTGGGATAAAAACTCTCCTTTTTCATCCAGATACATGTTTTTGGTGGCTGCAAAGGGAGCTTTCTCGCGGTAATCGATCGAGCCGATGCTTCCATCTGCCATCCGATAGACCATAAATCCACCTCCTCCGAGATTTCCTGCTACCGGAAAGGCTACTGCCAAGGCCATTTCAGTCGCCATCATGGCATCGAAGGCATTTCCTCCCTTCTGAAGAATTTCAATGCCAATTTTTGAGGCTTCTTCCCGCGCCGACACTACCATGGCTTTTTCGGCTACAAGGCCAAATTGAGGAGCGGGGGACTGCTGTTCTTTCTTTCCGCAGGAAAAAAACAAAACAGTCAGCGAAAGGGTAAGGGAGAGTACGATTGATTTAGTCATAGGTTATTTTTCCAAAAGGGTGGTGTTGAACAATTTTAAGATACGCTTGTACTCATCTGCCCAGGAACTTGGCTCCACAAATCCATGGTCTTCCACGGGATAGACGGCCATTTCCCAGTTGTCCTTCTTCAGTTCGATCAGTCGCTGGGCCAGTCTGACGACATCTTGAAAGTGCACATTTACATCGAGCATGCCATGTGCAATGAGCAGGTTTCCTTTCAATCCTTCAGCAAAGTAGATCGGGGAGGAGCGACGGTAAGCAATCGGATCTTCTTCCGGCGTATTCAAAATATTGGCTGTGTAACCGTGATTGTAATGCGCCCAATCGGTTACTGATCGTAATGCAGCACCTGATTTAAAGATATCTCCATGATTGAACAAAGCCATCAGCGTGATGAATCCGCCATAGCTGCCTCCATAAATCCCGATTCTGCCGGGATCCACTCCTTGCTGAGCCACGAGGTACTTGGCACCGTCCACCTGATCGGAGAGGTCTTTTCCACCCATGTGTCGGTAGATGCCTGTTCTCCAATCTCTTCCATAGCCCGACGAAGCCCGATAGTCAATGTCAAGAACGGTGTAACCCAAATCGGTCAGCAGGTTGTGAAATAGGTATTCCCGGAAGTAGGTGCTCCACCATTTGTGTACGTTTTGAAGGTAGCCTGCCCCGTGGACAAAGATCACTGCGGCTCCGTTTTTCTTAGTCAGGTCGGGGAGGTATAGCCTTGCCGGAACTTGGGCTCCATCCTGTGCAGGGAATCTCACGATCTGAGGATCTTTCCAGGCATAGGCTTTGAATTCGTCGGATTGGCCCGAAGTCAATTTTTGAGGTGTAGCCCCGACTTTGTTTTCTTGGACAAAGAGTTCGGCGGGCACATTGGAGTAGGAGTGGATGATGGCCAGCTTCTTTTCATCCGGAGAAAGAACCACAGCATTGTCACCGGTTAGGGTGGTGAGTTTTTCCATTTTGCCTCCCATCACCGGCATGCGGTAAAAATGTCGCTCTCCCGGATCGACTTCGGAGGTGGTCAGGTACCAGGATTTTTTGTCTTTGGAAAGGAAAGGGTCAAACACCTCGTACTTGCCTGAGGTCAGGGCTTTCTTTTCGCCCGTCGTCACATCCAAGAGGTAGAGATGGGAATAACCGGTTGCCTCTGACTGGAAATAGATGTGCTTGGAATCCGGAAGCCAACCGAATGTACCTCCTCCAAACGCCCAACCAATTCCCGGTCCTGCGATCCAAGCCTCATCCCGCTGTCTGTCCAGAGTGTTGAGCTCGCCCGTTTGCAAGTTGACTTCCGCAATCCATCTGTCCTTGTTGTCAAAGGAGCGCGCTTGGACGATGGCTCGCGTGCCATCCGGTGAAAAATACGGGCTGGAAAGCGTTAGCTCTCGCTCTTTTTCTTCCCACTTCTTTTCAGGATAATCCTTAACATAGTCGGGCAAGTCTTTGATTCCGGGGAGATTGGAAGTTTTGATGTAGTAGACGGTGTCTCTTTCCAAGTCATAGATTCCGATTTCCACTTTGTTGGGTTGGGTGCCGACTTTGGGTCGGGCATTCAGGTCTTCGGTATAGCCTGAGGCGGCGGTGTAGTCAGGGACTTTGGTGTTTTTGTTGCTCGCAGGTGCCACCACGGCAAAAGTCACCCATCTCGCATTGGGACTTAGCTGCAGGCTGGAGAGGTTTTTTCCTTCGGTGTAAAAGGTAAAATCTTGGGATTTTGGACGGATCGACTCGCGGTATTCTCTGGATTTTTGCTGAGCTTCTTTTCGCTCCCGCACGACTTGAAGGAGAGCAAGGTTTTCGGATTCCAGAAAGGTGGTTTTGGTAGATGCCGAGGCAGGGGGGCCAGCCGGCTTGGCTCCGTTTACAATCGAGGTGAGTTTGGCGATTTTACCGGTGGATCGCTCGTAAGTGTAAAAATTAGAACCCGAACTGAAGGAGATCAGATTGGGATTGGCCAGAAACTGGAGGTTGGACAAGGGTTCGTACCACTCAAAAAGAGTTGCCGTGCTGCCTTTCTTCAGGTCCTGTAGGTAGATGGTTTTGTTTTCTCGGTACAGCCTTAGACTTTGATCTGCATTGTAGGTGGACAGGTCTTTTCGAAGGGATTTTTCTTCCGGCCAATGAACTTTGGAGATCTTGGAAGGCTGACTGAGATCGATTTTGTACAGGGAGTCGGCAAGATCCTGCTCGAGGTTGTACCGGAAATAGATGCTTTTGCTGTCTTCGCTCCAGGACTGGGCTGAGGGAAAAGTCCCCATCCACTTGGGGTCCCTCATGATGTAGTCGACTGAAAGTGGGGATTGGGCTTGCGCAACTGAGAATGCCCATAGGGATAGGCAAACAATTAAATTTTTTCGCAACATTAGGGAGTGTGAATGATTAGGTAGTGGATTTAAGGTAATTTTGATAGGAATTCGATTAATTCTAATTCCAGAATGACTAATTGAACTTGAAGCTCTTGGATCAAAGAACCTGAATTTTCACCTTGAGTTTCGATTTCATCCAAAGTTTTTGCTATCAGGAATGCCCCCAGATAATTCATGGAAGGTTTGGCTTTGTGACATCTTTTTTTGATGGTTGAAAAGTCCCTATGATTGAAAAGTTGGTTTAATTCTTTCAGGTCAACAAGATGCGTATTTTGGATTAGTTCAATTATTTCTAGGATAATTTCTGGATCATCTTCGCCAAAATGCTGATAAATAACTTCTTGACTAATCAGTTGCATGGTATAATAATGGATTAGTAATCCAGATTCTTAAAGGAATTGGATAAAATTAAAAACATTTTTGAGAAAGGTTCATTTGTATAGATTGACTTGTGACTTTAAACAAGAAAAAAATCAAACGCTTAATTTTGTACTCCCAATGCTTTTAAGCTATGCAAAAGAATAAAAAAATCTTCCTGGTCTTGTTTGTTCTGTTTATGTTGGCGATCCTTTACATCAGTTACGACATTTCAAAGAGAACCACATTTCCCGGATCCAAGGGGAATTTGAAGGAAAGGATTACAAAAGAAGTAGAATCCCCCAAATAATGACTGGAAAAAAAATTGATGTCGATAAGCTCGACTTGGAGTTGATGAAAGAAAAAACAACAGAAACTCCGGGGACACTTCCTTATGCACACCATGCTGGCAGTGCCTTGATCAAACCCGAGGATAAAGGAAAAATCACCGGTAGGGCTGTTGCTGCGATGCATAGTCAAACTGACATGCAGATGGCTCAGATTTATGAGCAAATGAAACTTTTGGCAGATCAGGCAAAAAAAATTAAGGCAAGGGTAGAAGTTTCTGAACGAATTTATCAGGCATCTATCGCCTTTGAACCCTTGATCAACCACCGGTATTTTTTGTATCAAAAATCAGATGGAGCAGACTTTATGAGCATGATTGCTCCCGAAGAATGGGGCAGAAAAAAGGATTGGGCCGCATTTGTGGCTGAAGTGAAGCTTCTGGCAGATCATACCTGGGAAATATTGAGAGAAAATACCTGAACAAATGGATCAGTTGATGACCCGGCAACTCGACCTCATTTTGCGTGAAGGTGGAGTTTCTTACGAATGGCAGGTGGAGTTGGAACTCAATCCCAATTATTTGGACGGTAAAGGGAAAAATTGGCTCAAAACCATCCTTGATGATTTAGGGGGAAACGGTTCCATGCCCTTGTTGGAAAAACTCAAGTTTGATTTTAAAATCGGCAGGCAGTTGATCCTATGGGATGAGGAAATTGAGTTTAACCGATATAGAGGTACTACGCTGAAGGCCGAACTTTATGAGGAAATGAGTTTTCCCTTTTTCGAGAGCTACAAAAGACTTTGCAGAACGTATGAGAAAGAAGCCCTAAAAGCTGGAATGGCTTCCCGTATTTGGGCTGGGCCTCCAATCGCACAAAGCCTTTTTGGTCAGGCCAGCCAGCCAGGAGATTTTACTGGAAATGGGGCTTCCGGGTGGAAACTTTTGGCCTACAATAGCGTCCAAACCGATATTCAAACACGAATTCATGGATACAAGCTCATCCGATTGAATCCTTATGAAACGCTGATGACAGGAGGATCACTCAAGCGGTTAGATCAACTTTTGATCAATCCAAAAGAAGAGCAAAAGGCGGTTATTTTCAACTGGTTGATGAGAAAGTTGGGATAGAAGGAATTTCGGACGTCGGATTTGGGATATCAGATTTGGGATTTATTTTAACTTCGAAGTGCGGAGTTCGAAGTTCGGGGTTAACCTGACCCAGAATGGTTCAACTATTTATAGCTAAAAGATTCAATGGATATGGTTCGACCCCGTCGGGGTGGAATGTTTTGGATTGCCGTCCTTATCTATAAACATGCCAACCCTCCGGGTTGGGATTGGTAACCATTAGGTCATAAATGGTTGTGTGATTTGCTAAAATCCGATTTATGTGTATCCGGAAGAGTACACCTAAGGTCGTATTGTTTTGTCAAGGATATGTTGCAACTGTGTTCATTAATGGAATAAGTTTGAAGGAATTGGTCTATCCATTAAATGAATGAGAACAGAAAAGAAGATTAACCACAATAGATACATAGGCGCTCACATAGAAAAAATTTGTAACTAGGAGCAGCTATGTTTCATCCTAATGTTGCTAAGAAACAAATAGTCAGCTAGTTACCAATACTATCGCTTCCCACTATGTTTCTCCTATGTGACTATATGTTTTTGATTCTTTCACTTTTTGGTAAAATAAAAATCTTTGATAATCCCGTTTATTGATACCTTCTAAAACAGGTATATCCAAGGGGTTTAGGATCATTATTTGATCTTTTGATTCCAAAAGGAAAATTTATTTACTAGAATAAGATAACCTGCCTTAGTAATGTGAGAAATTCTAATAAGCGATACATTATGTGCAATTATCCTTATACACATTTCCGATTATATGAATTTTACTTAATGTCCTTAAATTCTGAATGTTATAAAAACTCTAGCGAAATCCTCTTTGATACCAATTAGGCAAAAAGCCCGAACATTTCCCGTTCGATTTTTTCCACGATAAAAGAAAAATCCTCCTGCCGCTCGACAAAATCCAGGTCATTGACATCCACAATCAACAACTTCCCATCCTTATAACCCGAGATCCAATCCTCGTAGTGGACATTGAGATTTTTCAGGTAGTCAATCCTCATCGCAGTCTCGTAGCTTCTTCCGCGCTTTTCGATTTGTCCCACCAGCTTGGGAATATCCGCCTTCAGGTAAATCAACAAATCAGGTGCTTTTACATGGGAAATCATGGAATCAAACAGGCTTCGGTAATTCCAGTAATCACGCTCTGTCAGCAGCTTGCTTTTATACAGGTTTGCCGCAAAAATATAGGCATCCTCGTAAATCGTCCGGTCTTGAATGGTTGGAACCGTGCTTTCCTGTATTTTTTTGATCTGATTAAATCGGGAATTGAGGAAATACACCTGAAGATGAAAAGCCCATCGCTTCATGTCCTCATAGAAATCAGGTAAGTAAGGATTGTCATCCACCGCCTCAAATTCAGCCTTCCAACCATAATGGCGGGCCAGTTTTTCTGTAAGCGTAGTTTTTCCACTTCCGATATTTCCGGATACTGCAAGGTGCATTTGTTAGTCTGTTTATTTTTTAGAAAATCTGGAAGCTACAACGAGGTCTTTGCTTCCCTGGGTGTATTGATAAAATCCCTGACCTGTTTTGACTCCTTTTACTCCTGCTTCTACCATTTTTACCAAAAGGGGACAAGGGGCATATTTTGGGTTTCCAAATCCTTCATGTAATACCCGTAAGATGGATAGACAAACATCCAATCCAATGAAATCTGCCAATTGAAGTGGACCCATAGGATGCGCCATTCCAAGCTTCATTACAGTATCAATTTCACTGACTCCAGCCACCCCTTCATAGAGCGTATAAATTGCCTCATTGATCATAGGCATCAAAATCCGGTTGGCCACAAAACCCGGATAATCGTTGACTTCCACGGGTTCTTTAGATAGATTATGCGATATATCCATCACAATCTCGGTGACTTCATAGGAAGTAGAGTACCCCCTAATCACCTCTACCAATTTCATTAAAGGTACAGGATTCATAAAATGCATTCCGATTACCTGGGAAGGTCGCTTGGTGACAGATGCAATTTTTGTAATCGAAATTGAAGAAGTATTCGAGGCAAGAATAGCTTCTCCAGGGGCATAGAGATCCAATTGCCTGAAAATATCAAGCTTAAGTTCCAAGTTTTCTGTTGCTGCCTCAACTACCAGATCTGCACATTTGACCCCTTCGGCAAGGTCCGTATGCAAGGTGATTCTTGCTATTGACTTAGTTTTTTCCTCCTCGGTCAAGGTTCCCTTGGTCACCTGACGATCCATATTTTTGGAAATGGTAGAGATGGCTTTTTCTAGTTGACCTTGGGAAATATCAATTAGGGAAACTTGGTATCCATATTGGGCAAAGACGTGTGCGATGCCGTTTCCCATGGTTCCTGAACCAATGACTGCAATGGATTTCATATGTAATTGATTTTAAGCAAAAATTATTGATTTGGGCTTATATGGTCGCTGGGAGACCTGATTAACTTATCCAAAACTACGCTGAAGCCCCGCTATTTCCAATTCAACATTTACGGAAATGACATTCTTTGTCCGAAAATAAAAACCCAAACAAGGATTAATCTTTACATTTGAACTATGAAGGAACTTGGATTAATCAACAAACTAAGGATAAATCGTTTCACAGATTTTGGGGCATACTTGGCTTTGGTGGATGGCGGAGAGGTTCTTTTGCCAAAGGGGTATTTGAAAGGAGAAGAAAGGGAAGGAGATGAAATTGAAGTGTTTGTATATACAGATAGTGAAGATCGCCCCGTAGCAGTTACAGACCGGCCAAAAGCACTCTTGGATGAGTTTGCTGTTCTGGAATGTAAAGAAGTGACCAAATTTGGCGCTTTTATGAATTGGGGGCTTCTGAAGGATCTTTTTGTTCCTAACGCTGAAATGGCTAAGCCCATGACTCCCGGTCAGAAATACCTCATTCGGGTATGTGTAGACTATAAAACAGATCGTCTTATTGGGGTGAGTAAATACAGAGAATTCATTTACCCAGCTCCAAAGGATTACGAACTGGGAAATTCTTGTGAAGGGCTGATTTTTGAAAAGACAGACCTTGGTTATAAAGTGTTGCTGGAAGACAGATATGAAGGTCTCCTGTACGCCAATGAAGTTTTTCAACCACTAGAGCTCGGAGAAACGAGGAAACTATGGGTTAAAAAACGACGGGACGATGGCAAGATAGATCTTCAAGTATTGCCTGGTGGAAGAGTAAAATATGATGAGGGTTCCGAAAAGATACTTCAGCTTTTGGAAAAAAAGAGTTTTCTTCCCTTGCATGACAAGTCTGATCCTGAGGAGATCAAACAAGTCCTCGGCATGAGCAAAAAGCATTTCAAACAATGCATAGGACAGCTATACAAAGCCAGAGAAATTGAAATTCGTCAAGACGGTATCAGCCTCAGTAGGGATTAGTCCAGCTTGAAGATGTCAGTCGGAGTTATACAAAGGATGGCTTTCTCTTTGAAAAGTGCTATCGGAGCTTTTACCAGATAAGGGTAACTGATCAGAATATTGAGCCAGGCCTCCTCATCCCAATCTTTGCCGGCAATCAGTCTTTGGTAGTCCGGATGTGCTCGGTTTAGAAGATCTTTTGCACGTAGATTTAATTTGAGCAAAAGTTGATCCCATTGCGTGGCCGTGAGCTTTTCATGGTTGAGATCAATTTCATTGACAAAACGGGTAATTGATTTTGCATACGCTTTGGTCTGCTTATCACCCAGTTGGTTGAAGCTATGGTAGAAATAAAGCTCAGAGGGATGGATTTTCATGGTATTTTCTGGTTTAGTGTTACATAAAGTTAACATAATTTACAAAAAATTGAACTTCAACTAGTTGTACTATTGAAAATAGATCTTGATAAATTTTCTAAGGAAAGCAAATCCGAATTTCCTTCCAATAAGAAATTGAAGGAAAAACTGAAAAAGACAAAGCCTAAAAATCTGGACGAAACGTTCCATCACCTTCACGAGCAGGTGTTTTCTGAATTGGATTGTTTGGACTGCGCCAACTGTTGCAAAACCACAAGCCCCATTTTTTTGCAAACAGATATTGACCGATTGTCCAAGTCTTTTCGCATGAAGAGCAGTCAGTTTATTGATGAGTACTTACACCGCGATGAGGAGGGCGATTACGTATTAAATCAAGCGCCCTGTCCATTTTTGGGGATAGATAACAAGTGTCTCGTTTACGAAGATCGTCCAAAAGCCTGTCGGGAATATCCGCATACAGACAGGAAGAATATGATGGGAATTCTTGATTTGACCTTAAAAAATTCCCTGGTTTGTCCAGCAGTATTGAAAATTTTTTACGAAATCGGCAAAGAATATAGGAAGTGAAGCAATACTTTTGCTTTTTTGGCAATCAAACCTATCAAAATAACTATGAGTTCAACGGATGCCCAATTTCTGGGAATAGATGTAGGGGGAACCCACCTGAAAATCGGCTTAGTCAACAAAGAAGGTGAAATCCTTGACTTTCAAAAAGAAGATACCACACCTTACCGAGATCATCCTGAAGGTTTCGGCCCAAATTTCGTGAGGGTAATCGGGAAATATGTGGAAAAATACCCCCATGTTTCAAAAATTGGGATCGGTCTTCCCGGAATGATAACCAAAGACCGGATGACTCCATTGGAAATCCCGGCAATTCCTGATCTGAATAATTTCCCATTGAAAGCCAGTTTACAGGAAAATTACCCCAAGCACGATTTCTATCTTGAAAACGATGCCGCTGCTGCGGCAATCGGTGAGTTTCATTTTGGAAAAGGGGAGGTTTCAGATAATTTCTTATTCATAACTATGGGAACCGGCATCGGAAGCGCCTTGGTATTGGATGGACAGGTATTCAAAGGTTCAAGGGGTAATGCTCTGGAAATGGGACACATGCTTTCTCGTGGCAATGCGGGTCTTGAATCCTTGATTGGCAGGAATGGTATCCTGAAAATCATGGCAAATCTCATCTCCGCCTATCCTGAAAAGGCCGGCGTTCTTGTCGGTAAAGAGTTGGGAACACATCTCTTAGTAGATACTGCCAGAATGGGCAATGAGGTATCTTTGATGGTTTTCAAGGAAGTAGGAGAGATAATCAGCGAAGCTATCGTATCCACAATTCGAGTTTTAGATGTCACTGACGTTTACTTTGGAGGAGGGATTTCTGCCGGTTTGGAGTTTATGATGCCCACTATTGAGCATAACACCCGAAAGTACCTCACACCCTATTATGTCAAGGATTTACGATTGAAAAAGGCAACTTTGGAAAATAATGCCGGAACGCTTGGTGCGGCGGCGCTATGTTTTATGGATTCAAGGTTGTGATATTGACCTCAGAGACTTTGCTCAAGGCATTCATTCGAAAAAGAACCTTTAACGGTTCTTTTTCTGTTTTGACACCTTCACAATCCGAACTGGGCTCAAGAAAGTAAAAGAAAAAGCTTTGGTTTTTATCAAAAAGCTCTACGCGGTCTGGCCTACCAAAAGTTTTGATCAAGGCTTGATTACTTGCTCCCAGAAAATTGTTTTTGGTACGCTGCAATTCTTCAAGATCTTGAATTCGAAGCCCTTTGCAACCATAGCGGTCTGCTTTCCAATTTTCAAGATTGATTTTTCCAGCATCAATCGCAGAACTGCAGGAAGTGACGAGTAGGGTAACTGTGAGAGAAAGCAAAAGAAGGATACGCATGGAAAATTCAGATTGTAGGATAAATATCAATTAACTTGATCGCAAAGCTAGGTCTTGATTCCTGTATTGTTGTCGGATTTTATCCAATAAAATTAGATTCTTGATCTTCACTGTATTGCAACATATTGAACAAAGTTAGACAGCAGTTGTCAATCCCTGAACCTGAAGAATAGCCCAAAGGTTTATTCAAATCGGTTATATTAGCGGTTTAAATCCTAAATTCATGTATTACAGATTTGGTAAAGCTATTTACTTTCTGAGCGTTTTAGTTTTCGTATTCACCCTGTTGTATTTCTATTCAGCCATGCCTGAACGTATCGGAATTGGACTCAATGATGAGGGGGTGATAGATCGCTCTTGGGAAAAAGGCACCTTTTTTTATGCAATGACTGCATTCTTTATGGTAATGAATTTGACGACACTTTTTCTTCCTAAATCGCTGGAAACCAAAACCAACAAGAAACTCCACCGAATCTTCCCAATCGGTGATCCCTACAGAGATTATCTATTGACCTGGTTTTATTCCTTTGGTGGGATTATTAATATAAGTCTTTCATTTACATCCTTGTATGTGCATGCTGTCAACAATCAAGAAGAAATTGCTGCATCATCTTACAATTTCTGGTTTTACCTCATGCCAATTTTGCTAGTGGTTTGGGTGATAGCGTTGTTTGTTCTTTTAACAGGAAAATTTAAGGCTATTCAGAAGTCTTGATAAAAAAATATGGCAGAACCAGTAAAATATAACGAAGACAGCATAAAGTCCTTGGATTGGCGGGAACATATCCGCCTTCGTCCGGGAATGTATATCGGAAAGTTGGGAGACGGTAGTGCACAGGACGACGGGATTTACGTGTTGGTAAAGGAGGTGCTGGACAATTCCATCGATGAGCACATGATGGGACATGGTCGGACTATTGACGTTAAAATTTCCGAGCATAAAGTTGAGGTCAGGGATTATGGTAGGGGAATTCCTTTGGGAAAAGTCATTGACTGCGTATCCAAAATCAACACAGGCGGAAAATATGATTCGGGAGCTTTTCAAAAATCGGTTGGACTGAATGGAGTCGGTACCAAGGCGGTCAATGCCTTGTCAGACTTTTTCAAAGTTCAGTCTTTTCGGGATGGAGAAACCAAAGTTGCCGAATTTGAGAAGGGGATACTTATCAACGATGCTCCGGTCGAAAAAACAGCTGACCGCAATGGAACCAATGTGATTTTTTCTCCCGATTCATCTATTTTCAAAAACTACCATTTTATTCCGGAATATTTAGAAAACCAGATCTGGAACTACGCCTATCTCAACGCAGGGCTAACAATCAATTTCAACGGGAAGAAATTTTTTTCCGACAAGGGGCTTTATGACCTGCTTTCCAATAAGGTGGACGAAGAAAGTCTTCGCTACCCCATCATTCACCTGAAAGGAAATGATATTGAAGTTGCCTTGACCCACTCTGGCAGCTATGGAGAGGAATATTATTCTTTTGTGAATGGACAATACACGACTCAGGGTGGAACGCACCTTGCAGCCTTCCGGGAAGCCATTGTTAAAACCATTCGCGAGTTTTACAAAAAAGACTACGATGCCTCAGATATACGGCAGTCTGTGGTGGCTGCCATTGCAGTGAGGGTTCAGGAACCCGTATTTGAGTCTCAGACCAAAACCAAACTTGGATCTCAAAGTATTGGTCCGGATGGACCGACTTTAAGGACATTTGTGAATGATTTCATCAAAACCGAGCTGGACAATTACCTGCACAAAAATCCTGTAGTTGCAGATGCCCTGCTCAAGAGAATTTTGCAGTCGGAGCGTGAACGAAAAGAGATTTCCGGTATAAAGAAACTTGCCAATGAGCGAGCCAAAAAAGCCAACCTGCACAACAAAAAGCTAAGAGACTGTAGAGCGCATTACGATGATCCAAAAGCGGAGGAGGATATCAAAAATAAAACCATGCTCTTCATCACGGAAGGGGATTCGGCTTCAGGATCGATCACCAAAAGCCGTGATGTGCAGACTCAAGCTGTATTTTCTTTGCGTGGTAAGCCATTGAATTGCTTTGGGATGACCAAAAAAGTAGTGTATGAAAATGAAGAATTCAATCTACTCCAACATGCACTGAACATTGAAGATGGGATTGAAAATTTGCGCTACCGCAAGATTGTGATTGCAACAGATGCTGATGTGGATGGCATGCATATCCGCTTGCTGATCATGACGTACTTCCTCCAGTTTTTTCCGGATTTGGTAAAAAATGGACACCTGTTCATTCTGGATACGCCACTCTTCCGGGTGAGAAATAAGAAGGAAACCATTTACTGTTATTCTGATGAAGAGCGTCAGCGGGCAATTCACAAGCTGGGTAGTAAACCTGAAATCACCCGGTTCAAAGGCTTGGGAGAAATTTCTCCCGATGAATTTGGCACTTTTATCGGCGAAGACATCCGATTGGATCCTATTATCCTAAATAAGGACACCAAAATCTCGGATTTGCTTACCTTTTATATGGGTAAGAATACGCCTGACCGTCAAAACTTTATCATTGACAATCTAAGAATTGAAAAAGACCTGGCTTTGGATGATCCGAAAAAGGCTGAGGAGGAAGAAATTGAGGTAGCTTGATTTTGCAGAAAAACTGCAATAAAAATTAATATTGAATTTGGATTGAGCGATGAACGAAGAAAATAACCAATCTGGAGAAAAAGACCAAAGTTTGCATGATTCCATTCCCGTTACCGGAATGTATAAGGACTGGTTTCTGGATTATGCCTCTTATGTGATTCTCGAGCGTGCGGTGCCGGCTATCGAAGACGGTCTGAAACCCGTCCAACGCAGGATTCTCCATGCGATGAAGGAAATGGATGATGGCCGTTTCAATAAAGTGGCCAATATCATCGGACAGTCCATGCAATATCACCCACATGGTGACGCTTCTATTGGTGATGCCATAGTGAATTTGGGGCAGAAGGAATTGCTCATCGAGACTCAGGGAAACTGGGGAGATATTCGGACCGGAGACGGCGCAGCGGCCGCTCGATACATTGAAGCCCGGCTTTCTAAATTTGCACTCGAGGTAGTTTTCAATCCACAAACCACCGAGTGGCAGCTTTCCTACGATGGAAGAAAACGGGAACCAGTTACCTTGCCGGTCAAATTCCCCTTGCTACTTGCACAAGGAGTGGAGGGGATTGCAGTGGGGCTTTCTACCAAAATTCTTCCTCACAATTTCCGTGAACTCATTGAAGGTTCCATCGAAATTTTAAAAGGCAACAAAACGAATGTATTGCCTGATTTCTTAACCGGAGGTCTTGCAGATTTTTCTGACTATCAGGAAGGACTTAGAGGAGGAAAGGTGAAAGTTCGTGCAAGAATAGAAGAAGAGGACAGCAAAACCCTGTTAATCAAGGAAATACCCTATGGAACCACTACGGACACTTTGATAGATTCGATCCTTAAAGCAAATGATAAGGGTAAAATCAAGATCAAAAAGGTGGTGGACAATACGGCCAAAGATGTTGAAATCCAGATCCAACTGGCACCTGGAGTTTCTCCTGATGTGACAATCGATGCTTTGTATGCTTTTACGGATTGTGAGGTATCCATTTCCCCCAATGCATGCGTGATCATTGAGGAAAAACCTGTTTTTCTCACGGTCAACAAGATCCTCGAATACAACACCAAACAGACGAAGGAGCTGCTCCGAAGGGAGCTTGAAATCCGAAAAGGCGAGCTTTTAGAAAAGTTGTTATTTTCTTCTTTGGAAAAAATCTTCATCGAAAACCGGATTTACCGGGATATCGAAGAATGTACAACCTGGGAAGGAGTTTTGCAGGCAATCGATAAGGGTTTGGAGCCATACAAGCCGGACTTTTACAGGGAAATCACTCAGGATGATCTGGTCAGATTGACAGAAATCAAAATCAAGCGGATATCTAAGTTTGATGCCTTCAAGGCGGATGAACTGATGAAGCGACTTCAGGAGGAATTGAAAGAAGTAAATCATCATCTCAAGCACCTCACGGATTATGCCATTGCTTATTATCAAAATCTTCTTGAAAAATATGGCAAGGGACGGGAGAGAAAGACTGAAATCAGGGCTTTTGATACCATTCAGGCGGCTGTAGTGGCCGCAAATAATGCCAAACTTTATGTAAACCGAACGGATGGTTTTGTAGGATTTGGTCTGAAAAAGGATGAATTTATCTGTGACTGTTCAGATTTGGATGAAATCATTGCCATTCGAAGGGACGGGAAAATGGTGGTCTCCAAAATCCAGGAAAAACTTTTCATGGGCAAGGATATCCTCCATGTCGGTGTTTTTCGAAAAAACGATGAACGGATGACCTACAATCTCATCTACCTCGATGGTACCTCTGGTCGCTGCATGGTCAAGCGATTTCAGGTGGGTGGAATCACACGGGACAAAGAATATGATCTCACCAAAGGCTCCAAAGGTTCCAAGGCGCTTTATCTTTCCGCCAATCCAAACGGGGAAGCAGAGACCGTAACCGTTTACCTTACTCAAGGAGCCAAAGCCAAGATTAAGGTCTTTGATTTTGAGTTTGCAGAACTGGAAATTAAAGGAAGGGGTGCCGGAGGTAATATTTTAACCAAATACCCTATCCGAAAAATTCAGTTTAAAATCGAGGGGAAATCCACCCTTGGAGGGTTGAATGTCTATTATGATCCTTCCGTAGGTCGCTTGAATACAGATCAGCGAGGAAGGCTGTTAGGTAATTTTCTTGGGGATGACAAGCTGTTGGTTTGCTATAAAAACGGCGACTATGAACTCACCGGTTTTGAATTGACCAATCGCTATGAACCTGCGGATGTGCTATTGATCCAAAAATTTGATACCAACAAAATCATATCAGCGATCTATTTCGACGGTGCCTCCAAAACTTATTTTATAAAACGATTCCAAATCGAAACCACAACCATCAACAAGCGCTTCAACTTTATCTCGGATCATAAACAATCCAATCTAAAAGTGGTAACAACCGATTCCCAGGCACAGGTCATAGTCACAGTAACTAAAGGAAAAGTGGAGGAGAACTTGGAATATGACCTGGAAATGCTGATTGATGTAAAAGGCTGGAAGGCTATTGGAAATAAACTCAGTGCCTATCCGATCAAAGAAATCCAGCTGATTGAATCGGAACTATCTAAGTCTCCAGTTAAGGACGATGCAGAAGAAGCAAGTGAAGTAGGAGAGGAATCCGAGGATCAACTCGACATAGGCAGTACGGTTGATTTGACTCCCAAAAAAGATGAGGATGACCAAATGAAGCTGTTTTGATTTGCCCATTTTAGTAATGAATGAAGAAAACCCAACCGTAACGCATTTTAACCAAGGACTGCTGGATTACCTGGGGCAATACATTACCGAGCATAAAAAATCAGTTATACACCGGGTGCTTAACGAGCGTACCCGGTTTATTACGGTGGTTTTAGAAAATATTTTCAAACCACATAATGCAAGTGCTGTAATTCGAACTTGCGACTGTTTCGGTTTGCAAGACATTCATGTCATTGAAAAGACCAATCAGTACAAAATCAATCCCTATGTTACCCGAGGTGCTTCCCAATGGGTGGATTTGTACAAATATTACAGAAAGGTTGGTTCATCCGTGGACGCTTGTTTTGAATCTCTTAGGGAAAGGGGGTATAAAATCTATGGGACTAGCCCTGCACCTCATTCAATTTCCATTTATGACTTGGAGCCGAGTGAAAAATTGGCCTTAGTCTTTGGCAATGAGCATGAAGGAATCAGCAATGAGGTAAAAGAAAAAGCCGATGGATTGGTTCATATCCCCATGCTAGGCTTTACAGACAGTTTCAATATTTCCGTTTCGGCCTCCATTTTTCTATATGATTTAATTAAAAAGGCCGGTTCTTTTAAACATCCTGAATTTTACCTTTCCGAAGAGGAGAAGAATCACCTTCGGTTGAAATGGTATCGGGAAATCGTCAAGCATTCCGATCTCCATGAAAAAATGTACTGGAAGCAAAATGGATGAGTTGGTATTTTACTTTCTCAACAGCTCAGAGAATGGTTTTAAGAGTTGATTTAATTTAGTATCTCGGTTTTTTTGACGCTTCCGCTGTTTTCTTTTTTGCTCACTGCTTTTCACCAAAACAGTTCTAGCTGATATTCCGACCTGACCTCGGTAGAACTCTTCCCTACCTGAGAGGTTGATATTAGGCTTGTAATCCAGGGAAATCACTGCATTAGCTACCTTAATTTCGATTCCAGCTATCAAATCCATCCCTACAGTTGCATTTCCATAGGTATGAATGATTTCTTTAGTAGCAGTATTTTTAACAAAGCTTTCTTCCTTTCCAAAGGCCAAACCGGCTCCATAGTAGTAATTGAATCGCTTAGTTAGTAAAGAATGGTGTCGTTCAAGGAGTAATGATAGCGTGGTATTTCGATTAAAATCAGATTGAAGGATTCCTTGGACGGTCAATTTATTTGCCACTCGTTGCTGCAAAGTCAGCCCTACGGTTCTGCTGAGGTCTGAATTGGCAAGCCGAACACCAGTCGCAGTACCATAGTGTTGTGCATTGCCGTTTACATAGGTAAAGAGCATTGTGCCAAGAAACAAAAATATCCGGTGTTTCATTTTTTTTATTTGAACAACTAGTTTCAATTATACGAATATACGCCTATCTACAAGTGACAAAATAATGTTGACCTGCAGGACATAAACCCCATGATATTTTCTAAATACGGTTAATATCACCGCGGAGGCGTAAAGACCGCAAAGGAAATATTACTAATTAAGGTTCAATTGTTTTATTCCTTAAATTCTTCTGAAAAGAAACGATACCTATTGTCATTTAGAGTTAGTTTAAAGTATTTCGGTTTTCCTTTGTGTCCTCTGTGACTCTGCGGTAAAAGAATTCAGAAATAGTTTCAGGAAATCGTTGCCCTCTAAACACCCTTATTTTTTATTTATCCGAATTTCCTAAAGGCTATCCCCAGGGGCTTGTATGTAGATAAATATTCAAAGTCAATTATTATTCCAAAATTCTGTACAGACCAGATTTCCGTGAAAATTCTTTCAGTAGATTAGTAGGCAAATTTAATTTGTTTAGTTATGAAAAAAACTTTTAAATGGCTTGGAATTGCACTGATACTAATTCTTGTATTGTTAATTGGATTTGGAATCTACCAATTTCGGGATCGTCATAAAGGATATGATGTGGATTTGACGCTTTATTCCGAAGCGGGTGAAGTCAAGGCCGGATTTTCTAAAGTGGATATCACTCCCCAATTTTTTGAAACCTGGACGGATCTGGACGGTGATTCCAAGTATAATCCTGATAAAGGCGACGCTTTCGAAGACACCAATGGTAATGGTAAATTCGACGCAATCTGGCTTGCAGGTTTCCATAATTCCAGACCCGCTCAATCCGTCTTGGATCCACTATGGGCAAGAGCTATGGTTCTGGAATCAGGAGAAATAAAGATGGCGCTATGTGTCATCGATATGATCGGTTATGGCAATGATGAAGTGATTGCGACAAGGAAAATGATCCTGGAAAGCAATCCTGATTTGGACTATGTGATCATTTCCAGTACGCATGTTCATTCCTCCCCTGATCTGATGGGCATGTGGGGGCCTTCCGAGTTCAAAAGGGGAGTGAATCCTGAATACTTAAAACAGGTACAGGAAGGAATAAAAGAAGCAGTAAATCAAGCCTATGAAAACCGAAGACCTGCCAAATTCACATTTGCAGAGGAGTCGGAAAAGCTAAAACCGCAGGTGGGAGATACCCGGCCTCCGCTTGTTTTTGATGCTTCGTTGAAGCTGATGCAGGTAATGGATGCCAATTCAGGTGAAACCTTGGGTACGCTTATGAACTGGGGAAATCATCCGGAGACGCTTTGGTCTCAAAACATTCAGCTTAGTTCGGATTTTGCCGATCCTTGGAGGAATATGGTTGAGACAGGAATCCAAGTCAATGATTCGGTGAGGATGGAAGGTGTTGGTGGTGTTGCGATCTTTTTAAATGGTGCTGTAGGAGGACTGATGACAACTTTTCCCGACATGGTCGTAGAAGATCCATTTAACTCAGAGAAAATTCAAAAACAATCACCTGGCAAAATTCATGCGCAGGGAAGAGCTTTGGCTAAAGCTACGTTAGAAACGCTTCAGGACACTGCCTCGATGGTGTACCCCAACCTTAACCTAAGTTTGAGGGCAAAAACCATTCACCTAAAAATGGATAACCAATTATTTCAATTGGCAGCATTCATAGGTATTTTCGATAGGGGATTCACAGGTTGGAAACAAATTCGATCGGAAGTATCGGCCTGGTCTCTGGGTCCGGCTACCTTTGTACATGTTCCGGGTGAACTCTATCCGGAAATCTTGCATGGGGGAGTAGAAGCACCGGCTAACGCTGATTTTGGGATTGAGCCCGTGGAAATTCCTTCCATTCAGAGCCAAATTCCGGGGAAATTCAAGTTTTTTGCAGGAATGTCCAATGACATGATTGGCTATATCGTTCCAAAAAGTCAATGGGATGTCGCCCCTCCCTTCACCTATGATTACAAAGACCGGCCCTATGGAGAAATTAATTCCTTGGGACCTGAAACTGCCCCAAAAATTCATACTGAAGTTTTGAAGTTGCTGAAAGAACTAAAAAATGAACCAAATTGAAGAGACTGCTCAAGTGATAAAAATGAAAATCCCCTCGATTGAGGGGATTTTTTTTATGCTTCGTGAACTACAATTTTTTCTATTTTATCACCTGCACGGATTGAATCAATTACTTCCAAACCTTCCACAACTTTACCAAAACAAGTATGGTTTCTGTCTAGGTGTGCTGTATTCGTTCTGCTGTGGCAAATGAAAAACTGTGATCCTCCTGTATTTCTTCCCGCATGGGCCATAGAAAGGACACCACGGTCATGGTATTGATTTCCTCCGTCTAATTCACACTTGATTTTGTAACCTGGTCCCCCAGTTCCGTTTCCTACTGGACAACCTCCCTGGATGACAAAATTCGGAATTACCCGATGAAAGGTCAGTCCGTCATAGAATCCCTTAGTGGCAAGATCTACGAAGTTTTGAACAGTTCCAGGAGCATCCTTTTCATAAAACTCCACTCTCATGGTACCTTTTTCGGTAATAATTTCTGCAGTCTTCATTAGGTAAGTTTGGTCTTTTTTTACTATCATTTTTGTGAGTGCAAAATTAGGGCTTGTTTCCATTTTTAAAGGATTTTAATCCAAAAGAGTTTAAAGATTCTCTTTGATCAGTTCAGACCATGTCTTTTTTGTTTGATCTGAAAAAATAGCCACCCGTGGAATTGGTTTTTTTGCAATGAAGCAACAAAAAAGTTTATCATTGTAAAATAAATAAAACCCAAATTATCCTACCCTTGAAAAATCAATCCACCCTAGAATTCAGTGGTCAAACTGCTTTTGGACATCCCAAAGGCCTGATGACTCTTTTCTTCACCGAAATGTGGGAGCGCTTCAGCTATTATGGCATGCGTGCCTTGTTAATACTTTTCATGACTAAAGCTATTGTTGACGGTGGACTCGGTTTCGATGATAAGACTGCTGGCGCAGTGTATGGACTTTATACCATGGGCGTTTACCTGATGGCCTTGCCGGGTGGCTGGTTGGCAGATAGACTTTTTGGTTTAAAAAAATCCGTTTGGTACGGAGGAATAATTATAGCATTGGGTCACTTCATGATGGCGCTTCCGGGTTTCCAAAATTGGTTTTTGGAAGCTCCCGAGCTGAAAGATTCCCTCAGTACCTTGGATACCACTTCTTTTTTCCTTGGTCTTATTCTTATTGTTTTGGGTACCGGTCTTCTGAAACCAAACATCAGTTCTATTGTCGGTCAGTTGTATCCTGCTGGAAGTTCTAAGCGGGATGCCGGTTTTTCGATTTTTTACATGGGAATTAACATCGGAGGTTTCATTGCGCCAATTGCTTGTTCTACGGTAGCCGAATATGACATGCATCTTGGATTTGGTTTGGCAGGATTGGGAATGGTTTTGGGACTTATCCAATATAAATTGACTGGTGGAGCGTTAGATGGCTACGGTGAGGCGCCTGTTTTGGTGTCTCAAGAAGAGCTAAACAGTCAGAAAAAATTGAAATCTCTCACGTTGTTGATTGGTGCTTTGGGATTTGCGGCTATAGGATTTTTGTTTTCCGGATTGGTGCCTATCAATGTTTCGGAAATTGCCGAAGCATCCGGCTATGTGATTGCAGCGGTTGCGTTTGGGTATCTTGGCTATGTCATTCTTTTTGGAGGATTGACCAATTCTGATAAAGGAAAGGTCGGGGTCATTGCGGTTCTGTTTATCTTTTCAGCCTTGTTTTGGTCAGGTTTTGAGCAGGCAGGCTCTACCTTAAATCTCTTTGCCGAACGATTTACCGACCGAACCATACTCGGTTGGGAAATGCCTACCGGATATTTCCAGTCCATTAACTCCCTTTTCATCATCATTTTCGCTCCATTTTTCGCGGCACTTTGGGTGTGGTTGGGTAGAAAAAACCTCGAACCAAGTTCTCCGCTTAAATTTACCTTTGGTCTTTTACTGCTGGGCATTGGGTTTTTTGTGATGTATTTCGCTACCAAAATTGCAGCATCTGGGGAATTAGCTGCCCCAAGTTGGCTGATTATTACCTACTTGCTCCACACATTTGGAGAATTGAGCTTATCCCCTGTGGGATTATCCCTTGTTACGAAATTGGCTCCCAAAAGCTATGGAGGACAAATGATGGGAATTTGGTTCTTATCCGTTGCTTTAGGAAATCTGTTTGCGGGTTTGATCGCAGGTGAAGCGTCAGGAGGATCAGAGGAAGGCTTGGCGGCAATGCCGGATCAGTTTATGCTTATTGTGTACACGGTGATAGGTTCTGCTCTAATTTTGTTTTTACTCAAACCTATTTTGAGAAAAATGATGGGAGATGTTCATTGAAAATCCACAGTGATTAAACCAAAGTAAGATTGATTTATATGAGTATCAGCTTTATTACAAGTATCCAATTTATTTTGCTTGAGATTTTGAGCTGAAAACTTGTTTTTCAATGACTCTATGCCTCATTTAACCTCAGCGCTGAAAAACAAAAAAGCGTGTGTAGTAAAACCATTACTAGATCAACTCAATTTTCTGCAAAATATCAAAAATCTGATTTTTCGAACCATTTAGGGAATTTAGAGCATTAAGAATCTTTTTCGTTAACGGTAAACCAAAACAATCATGCGCATTTTACTAGACAGACTTTCTTAATTCCCTAAATTTGTAAATGGTAAGCTAATTTACGTAGTTTTATAAAAATCCTGAAAGTTAAAACCGGTTGAATAAGCCTTAAAAATAAACAGATAAAAGTTAAGTCTTCAGATGTTTGCTTGTATGATAAATGGGTATTCAGAAAGGCTATTTCCTATGTACTTGTATATAGGAGGATATTCAGATTGATTTACAGATTTCTTGGTGAATCATCTTCTAATTCGAATAAATTTTCTTAAAAATGGTGGAAAAATTTATGCGTGTAAAAACTTTAATTAACCTAAACCAATCAAATATGAAAAAAACAGTTCAAAAACTCCTCTTAGTCATTGTTGCATCCCTGATGACGCTCCAATTGTCCAGTTTCAACTTTGCAACTCCAGAATACTTTGAAGGTAAATGGGCAGTAACGGTAAAGGATACACCTCAGGGGACTGCTACCATTCCCATGAGATTTGAAACAAAAGATGGAAAAACCATGGGATACTTTATGGAAGATGCCTCCGGAACCGAGTTACCCATGTCTTCCGTAACTATTTCCGGCGATGTTCTTACCGCTAACTTCAATATCCAGGGCTATGATGTCTATGTGAGTCTGAAAAAAGTGGATGAGGAAAATGCTTCAGGTTCCTTGATGGACATGTTTACCGCGGAAGCTAAAAAGGTGAAGTAGGGATGGGGAAGTAAGGATACTGGTGTTTTGTCCTGAGTACAAA
Organism: uncultured Limnohabitans sp.; assembly: GCA_964574365.1. Taxonomy (GTDB): domain Bacteria; phylum Bacteroidota; class Bacteroidia; order Cytophagales; family Cyclobacteriaceae; genus Algoriphagus. Next base: position 84,393 of record CAZNND010000004.1, on the reverse strand, counting down.
GTACAAGGTATAAAGTACTAAGCACCAGGTATAAAGTGCCAAGTAGTAGGATTAAACCTTAAAAGAACCGGAATTTTCATGGTTCTAGCAATACGATACTTTGTACATGGTACTTCGTACATAAAAAAAAGGCCTGGATTTACTCTCCAGGCCTTTTTCCTTACTTCTTCAATGTAAATTCTGGCAGGTATTTAATTTTTCCACCTGCCATTGCCGATTCGTGGGCAAGAATACCTACGCAAGTGATGTTTGCTGACTGTCGGGCATCCGGATAAGGAGAACGTCCTTCAAACAATGCATTCAAAAACTCATTCACCAAGTGAGGATGTGAACCTCCATGCCCTGAACCTTGAATAAAGGAAAGATGCTGGTTTTCATCCGAATCATACACTCCTTGCGTGGTGAATTTCTGGATTTCTTCAGGCAATAAATGTGCATAATCAGGGATTTTGACTCGCTCAGGTACCTCACCAGTGTGGATCACAGAGTCTTCATGCTCGACCAGCGTCCATTCGAAGGATTTTTTGGATCCATAGACGTCGAAGCTTTCCCGATATTGCCTGGCTGTGTTGAAAAGGGAGCGGGTGACTTCTGCGGCAAGGTCGGAATCTTTAAACTTGATATGACAGGTTTCAATCGCAAAAGGCGAACCATATTTCGGAATTAAATTTTCATCAATTCGACCTGAACCTAAGCATGAAACGTATTCTGCCTGTCCTTTTGGCAAGGCCAATACCGGCCCAACGCAGTGGGTGGCATAGTGCATAGGTGGGAGGCCTTCCCAATAGCCCGGCCAACCTGCCATTTCCTGCTGATGGGATGCTCTCAGAAACTGGATTTTTCCCAATTCTCCTTTTTCATACAGTTCTTTTACAAATAGAAACTCGCGACTATAGACCACAGTCTCCATCATCATGTAAGTCAGTCCAGTTTGCTCACACAACTCCACAATCTGACGGCACTCCTCTACAGTAGTGGCCATGGGTACCGTACAAGCCACATGTTTACCTGCTTTAAGGGCTTTTATGCTTTGTTCGGCGTGATTTTGTATTGGAGTATTAATATGAACTGCATCTACATTGGGATCTTTCAACAATTCATCGTAATCCGTATATACCTTTTCAATGCCAAAAGCCTTTCCGATTTCTTCTGCCTTTTCTTTGTTTCGCTGACAAACAGCATACATGTTTGCCAATGGATGTTTTTGGTAGATAGGAATAAACTCCGCACCGAATCCAAGGCCGATAATTGCGATGTTGATTGGTTTTTTGCCTAAGAGGATCATTATTTAGTTTATTGTTTGTTTTTAAAAAAGATAAACGCTTGCAATTGCTATTCAACAGCCCATTTTTTCAGGAATTGAAGCCCTTCTTCGGCAAAGCCATCCTGGCTTGGCACTAATGGCTTCCAGATACATACCGCTCCTGCAAGTTCCTTTACATTGGGAGTGAAACTTTCTATGGAGATGGTTCCTTTGTAATCAATGGCTTCCAATCCCCGTTTCCAGGCTGCCCAATTCGTCTGTCCGGTGCCTGGAGTACCTCGGTAATTCTCGGATACCTGCACATGGATCAATTTGTCCCCAACCCTTCGAATCGCCGCTTCCAGGTCAGGTTCTTCAATATTCATATGAAATCCATCCAAAAGCGCCTTCGCCTGTGGTTCATTGATATCTCGAATCAGATTCATCAACTCTTCCGAAGTATTAATCAGATCCGTTTCAAAGCGATTGAGCGTCTCAATAGCTATTTCCAATCCGAATTCGCCCGCCCGTTTGCTTACTTTTTGCAAGTTGGATACAGCTCGGTTCCATTCGATTTTCTTCTGCTCCGGTGAAACCAGGCGTGCTTTTCCAACGGCCGAATACATTGGGCCTGCTACAAAACCAGCTCCCAATTCGGAAGCAATATGAAAACAGGAATCCAAGTAATCAAAACAGGTTTGGTGAAAGGAAGGATCCTCATGGGTCAAATCCCGGCTTGGCCCAAAAGCTCCGCAGATAATGGGGCTGAGCCCATTATCCGCTAGTGCTTTCTTGGTTAAATCAAGATCTATAAGTTCAGGATCCTCAACTGGAATTTCTACAGAATCATAGCCGTAGCTCTTGATTTTTGGAAAAAGACCGAGTGTCTCCCGATTGAATGGCGATGTCCAAAGCCAAGTGCTTACGGCAAATTTTACATCCAAAGCCATGACTTACTCCACAATCATAACCCCAAACATGATTCTCCAGTGACCCGGTACGGTACACACAAAAGGATATTCTCCGGGTTCGGTAGGTGCCACAAATACCAAGGATTCCCTTCCCTCTGGATCTACTAATCGTGTTGCGGCGATGATTTGAGGGATTTTAGGCACAAAATTCATTTCAGCACCTTTAGGATCTCTAGCAAGTTCATCCGCAGCTTTTCCAATGGTTTCCATTTGACCTTTTTGCCCAACTACCAGGTTATGCTGCATGAAATCAAGGTTTTCAAAATCTATGGTTACCTGGGTGCCTGCCTTCACGGTAAATGAAGCTTTATCAAATTTCATTTCATGCGGAATAACTCCAAGTTTGACGTAACTGGTACCTGAAGCTTTTGCCGCTTCTGCCAGTTCTCCCTCGCTTGATAAAGAAGTTCCTGGTTTACGGAGTGAAAGGGTGGATTTATTGCTCAATCGCCCTTCAAATCTCCAGTTCCCTTCGTATTTTCCGACTACGTTTCTTCCATCATTAGTGCCTACTCTGACACGGTTAGGACTAAGTGTCTTCGCGAAAAGTCCACTAATTTTTCCTTTTGCAATCTCCTCTCCATCGATTTTTAGACTTAAGCTACCGTCGGCAACCAAACTCGCATCAATGGTAAACTGCTCCTCAGGAAGACTCTTTTTAGAACTTAAAATAGTAAGCTTTTCATCTTGGGCGACAGCAAAGTGCAAGGCGTCCTGATAGATGTAGAGACTATAGCCATTGGTATTATTTCCCTGAGCCATCAATACACCATCCAATGGATTTTGCCCTTTGGAAACTATCAATCGGAGGTCAATTTCCTTATTTGCCACATCCGGTGGGAAAAGAATGCTGTTTCGAGAATCCAAAGGATATTGCTCTGCCACCAAACTTCTGCTGATTCGATCTGCAAGTGAAAGTTCTTCATCTCCACCCGCTTGTAAGGCATTGGCATTGTCTCTCTTGGCAAACTCAGTTGGATGACTTAAAACCGCGGCAAACACCGCTTGTGGGAGGAATGCATCTTTACCATTTTCTTCATTTTGGGCTGCTTTAACCAAAACTTTGGCTGCTTCTTCAGAATAAGGCATATCCGAAATAGCCAAGAAGGCATATTTTCGAGTATGAAGATCCGGGTCATTGATGAGGTTTGACGCCAGAATGGCTTTCAAAGATGCCTCTGATTTAGGCAGAACACGAAGCGCGTTTTTACGAACCGCTGCAGAAGGATGGGAAAGTGCTTTTTCCACTACAGCATTGGCTTCTGCATTCTCACCTGCTAATTCTCCCAGACCTTGTAGCGCCCAAAGCGCATTGATCGCTGGTCCATTTAGACCTACTTTATCCACTTTTTGGCTGTTGATAAGTTTGAATAATCCTTTTACAATCGACTTATCCTGTTTCTCAACAATCAATCGCTGGGCTGTAAGTCTCCAAAACATATTTTCACTTTCAAGAGCTTCGAGTAAATCATCACTGTCGGCATCCTTGAGATCAAATGTTTCTGAATCCTCTCCACCTTTGTACTTGATTCGATAGATTCGTCCGTGCTTGCTGTCTCGTAGAGGATTGATGTAGGCATTTCCTTCACCGTTTTCAAAGCCTCTTGGTGTTGGATTGTGCTGGATGATGAAATTGTACCAATCCGCAACCCACAGGGCACCATCCGGGCCAACTTCTGCGTGAACTGGAGAAAACCATTCGTCAGAACTAGCAAGGATATTGAATCCATTTTTCTCTTTAAATCCTGAACCCTCGGGATTGATCACTGCATTATGAAGAACTCGACCAGTTGGCTCAGCTACGAAAGCAATTCGATTCCAATATTTCTCAGGAAAACTTCTTGCGGTGTAGAAATTGTGGCCAGCCGCAGCGGTATAACTTCCAAACCAGTCCACCTGACGTAGAAATGGAGTCAAATGTGGCATATCATAATGACTATCAATACCATGTACGGTATTTGCAGAACCCTGATAAATCGGTCTTCTCAAGTAATTATTGGCCATGGAGAAATACACACTATGCTGTCCATTGGCTGTAGAAATGAAGGTTTCGAAATCTTCAGTGAATCCCAAACCCCAGGTGTTGTTGGAAGTATTTCCCAAATATTGGAGATTTTCACCGCTTGGATCAAAGCGATACACACCCTGTCCAAAGGAATGCTGTCTTCCGCTTACATCTCCTCTGAAGCCAGAGTAGCCTAAAACACCCCATATTTTATTGTCAAAGCCATATTTTAAATTGGATGGACCGGCATGGGTATCACTTTTACCCCAACCGGTCATTATTACTTCTCTAACATCTGCCACATCATCTCCATCTGTATCCTTTAGGAAAACAAAATCAGGAGCCATAGAGATCAAAATTCCTCCATTGACCGCCATAATGGAAGTAGGAATATTTAGGTTTTCAGCAAAAACAGTCACTTTATCCGCTTTGCCATCGTCGTCAGTGTCTTCCAAAATCTTGATTTTGTCATTTCCACCTTCTGTTCTCACTTCGTTTGGATAATCTACTGTTTCAATCACAAACAACCTTCCTCGCTCGTCCCAGGTCATTGACATGGGGTTGATAATCATAGGTTCACTGGCAAACAATTCCATTTCAAATTCAATGGGGAGCTGAACAAGTTTCATGCTTTGCTCAGGGGAAAGAGGAAGCTGAAATCTGGGGGCAGGATCACGCTTCTCATAATTTGGTATTTCAGCATCCTTAAACTCCGGCGTAGGTATCTGGTAAGCGGTCAATAGTTCATTGACTTTTTCTCCTACTGCCCAAAGAATTCCATTAGCCACCAATTCCTGAAATTCAGCTTGTTTCCAGGTTTCTTCATTGTGCCCAAAAGCAGTGTAAAATACGCGTCCATCGCCTTCTTCAAGCGTCCACGCATAGGGCTCACGCTTGTCGCCATCCGCGCGCTCCATTAGGACATGCATGGCAGGGTTTAACTGGGAATGCACATAGGTTTCATCCCAGGTTTCAAATTCCTGGATTCCTTGCATGATTGGATGTGCAGCATCCACTATTTTGGCGGTAAATTTTTCTGCGCCATGGGACTTGAATTGGCCTCCCACAGTTTTCACATACCAATCTGAATTTCTAAAACACCAAGATGCGCTATGGATTGGGATCAAGGCTTTTCCGCTTTGAACATAATCCTGAAGTGCCTTTTCCTGACTGCTAGTAATGGAATCATGATTAGCATAAATCATCAATCCATCATAATTGTACAGTACTTCTTCGCTCAGATCGTTTGGATCTGTAGTGTAAGTCAAGTTGATCCCTTTCTGGAATAATGGGGTTCCAAGATGAAGCATCAATTTTTCGGAGTTGTGGTGCTCACTTTCATGCCCTAAAACCAAGATTTCTACTCTTCTTGGTTCGGTCATGGAAAGGAACTGATTCTTTCTTCCACAAGAAGAAAAAAGAATCACCAAACTCACTGCCAAGAGACCAAATCGTCTCAAATACATGTTTTGGTTCATATTTTGGGGTAAGTAATATTTTAAGTTATAATATTCCAGATTTAATTAATAAAAATCTCACTGTTTTAATTTGATTTATGACTGTTTTTAATCAAATTTTCAGTCGATTCATTTGAAAAAAGAAATAAAACAGTGAAAAATCCAGTTCAGAAATCACGGATTCCAGAGGGTAAAGCCTTTGTTATCAAAGAATTGATAACGCCTTTTTTCGATATCAATTGGCATTTTCATACAGAATACCAATTGTTTATCGTTTTAAAAGGAAGGGGAACCCGATTTATAGGTGACCATACTACTTCTTTTAGAGAAGGTGACATGGTCTTGACAGGGCCAAATTTACCCCACCTTTGGAAGAGTGACAAAATCTATGAAGACCCAAAGAATGAATTGGAATCCCATGGGATTGTAATTTATTTTCCTGACAATTTTTTGAATGAATCCGTTTTTAGTTTGGAAGAGTTTGAAGGCATTGCCCGGATGCTTAAGCTTTCAGAAAGAGGGATTGAGGTCACAGGAGAAACCAATACGATAGTAAAAAAGATGATGATTGACCTGCTCAGTCTAAAAGGTGCCAATAGCTTAATCCAACTCTTGACTATATTGGAAGTACTGGTGGATTGTCCAGACTGCAAACTCATCGCAGACGTTGGCTATATCAACACGAATAAGGAGTCCGAAAAAGACCGAATGGGTCAAGTGTATGAATATGTCATGCAAAATTTTCATGGAAAAGTAACCCTGGAAGAAGCAGCGCAGCGTTCCAACCTTTCCGTATCGGCATTCAGCCGATATTTTAAGTCAAGAGTCAACAAATCATTTACCGATTTTTTGACTGAAGTCAGAATTTCGCATGCCTGTAAGCTGTTGCATGAAAGTGATTTGAACATCAGCGAAATTTCCTACGAATGTGGATTTTTTACCCTTTCAAACTTCAATAAACTATTCAAGGAACGGATGAAAAAGACCCCCATGGAGTACAGAAAAGAGTTTAAATCCACTTTTTATATCCGAACCTAGGACACAAAGTGCAGTTTGATTTGTTCCTGAAATGAGCTACTGATGGGGATGGGGAAGTTGCTGACCCAAAGTTGGTGTCGCTCTATTTTATCTACCCGGTGCTTGTTGACCAAAAAAGATCGGTGTACTCGAATAAAATAGGAGGGAAGTAGCTTTTCTGTTTCTGCTAAAGTCATCCTACTGCTTATTTTTTGTTTTCCAACCTGAAAAACCACATAATTTCCTTGGGATTCGCAATACAACAGGGTAGGGAAATCAATCCGAACTTGCGCAGCAGAAGTTTTGACAAAGAGAAAATCTGGCTCATCCTTTGGCTGAAGAGCGATCCATTCCTGGGCTTTCTGACAGGCCTGAAGGAAGCGGCTAAGGCTGAATGGTTTTAGCAAATAATCCAATGCATCCAGTTCAAAGCCTTTAACCGCATAGTCCGAGTAGGCGGTAGTGAAGACAACCAGTGTTTTCCTGGGTACTAATCCAGCCAAATCTATCCCGGAAATGTCAGGCATATTGATGTCCAAGAAAAGTAAATCTACAGCTTCGGTTTTGAGGTACTCCAGTCCTTTGATGGCATCTGTAAAAACAGCCTGAAGATCCAAAAAAGGCACCTTGGAGGCGTGGGATTTGATCACCTCCAAGGCAAAAGATTCATCATCAATGGCTACTGCTCGAATCATCAGGATTGGATTTGTAGGGATAGATGGACAAAATAATCAGATTCGTTGGAAATAATGGTTAGCTGATGGCGATTTGGGTAAAGTAGTTGAAGTCGTTTTTTCACATTTTCTAGTCCGATACCCGATTCTTCCCCGAATAGCTTATCCGGATGAACACTATTAACCAAATCCAAGTGAATCGAACCTGACAGGCACCGCAAATTCAGCCGAATCCAGGATTTTTCTTTGGCTGAAATCCCATGTTTGAAAGCATTTTCTACGAAGGGGATGAGTAGCATCGGAGCGATTTCGCCCTGGCAGGCTTGATCGGGAATCTGTATGCTCAAATCCAGGTTGTCCTGTGCCCCAAAACGGAGCAATTGAAGGTCCAGGTAATTTCTCAGGTAGTCGATCTCCCTGGAAAGAGGAATCGACGGAAGTTGGTTTTCGTGAAGCATAAACCGCATCATGTCTCCCAGTTTTTGGATGCCGTCTGCTGTTTTTTCAGCATTTTCAATTAAAGCCTTGGCATAGAGGGTATTTAGTGCATTGAAGAGAAAGTGGGGATTGATCTGTGAACGTAAAAAATCAAAGCTGGCATCCCCTTGTTCGACACGATGGGAAAGGGTGGAAATCTGTCCTTGAAATGAATCATATTTTTTGAATATCAGGGAAGTTAATGGAAAAAAGACCAACTGAATGAAAGCATTGAGACCCAATCCCCCGATTAAAAAAATCTCTTCCTGATTTTCATTGCCGGAGATTATTGCAAAAATAGTCATTAGCACCAAAACCAGACCCCAATTGTAAAACCTGGATTGACGAATGTTCCCCTGTTTTTTCTGCCCATAGACTAAAAAATAATTGTAAGAGGCGGCAAAAAGAATAGTGGGAATAAATACCCCAAAAATGATCGCAGGCCCTTCGCTGACGATGGGATTGAGTTGGATCAAGAAAAACAGGGTAAACAGGTAGGCAAAAACCAATCTGGAAATGTTGTAAATCTTGAAATCCTTGAATTTTGGGGGTTTTAATGCCTCAGTTAAAAGCTTAACCCCAACTAAATAACAACCATACAGGACTACTACACCCAAGAAAAAGGTTGGAAATGGAGTTTTTATCAAGGCTCCTTGATACCCAAAAATGGAGCTTACTCCAAAAGCTAGGATGCCGGTTAGAATGAGTAAAAGTACTGGTTTCCATTTTTTTTCCGAACCTAAAAACCAAGGAAGAAATACCATGTGCACTAAATGAAAAAAGCCATCTAGAACAAAAAGAATTACCAGTCTACTGGCAAAGGAGAAAATTCCAGAATCAGTGTTTTCGTAAAGATCGGGTCTGTAGCCAAACAGAATAACAAGAAAAGCTATCAAATTTCCACTGGTGACAATCCACCATTCAATTTGTCGAAAGTTTAGTTGTTTGCTAAGCATGGATGGAGTTAATTTTATTAGATTATTAGTTTGAAATTTTGGTTTTTTAATAAATATTGAACTTGACAAAAGCAAAATTTAAGTCCATAGTGTCAAACATTGGGTATGAACTATCAGTGAGTTGGTTGAATGAGCCTTTTTGGAGATCTTTTTTCGAGGCTAGTAAATTTTTATCCAAGAATAAGTCCAAAGAAAAAAGGAGTCAAAAAAAAGGGATGAATCGGCGGGTTTTTGGGACAGATAAATCTAAGGATACTGAATTTCAGCGTTTTTTCTTGGTTTTTGAATTATTCTTATACCTCAATCCTGTGAATCATTCCAAAACGAATAAGGCTGCTGCAGGAATTGAATTGAAAAAACCTTCCCATTCTCCCAAAAATTATTTTTTACTGAAGCTTCTCTATTTACATTTGAGAGGTGCTGAAAAATGCCGTTGTCATTTATGAAAAAAAACAGACTTACTACTGCTATTCTAATTGCCATGGTTCTCGGCCTGGTGGTGGGATATATAATCAATCAAGGAAATGATCAGGGGCTGATTGACGGGTACAGTAAAAACATCAAGCTGCTAGCGACAATTTTCATCCGACTTGTTCAGATGATTATCGCTCCTTTAGTATTTAGCACCTTGGTAGTCGGAATAGCAAAGCTTGGCGATATGAAGGCGGTGAGTCGAGTCGGGACAAAAGCATTAATCTGGTTCTTTTCCGCTTCTTTGATTTCATTGACTATTGGCTTATTGATGGTTAACTTTTTTGAGCCGGGCGTGGGTATGAATCTTACTGTTACGGATGCCTCGGGAGTTGCGGATGTTACCGGAAAAACCCAAAGTTTCTCTTTGCAGAATTTTGTGGAGCATATTGTACCCAAAAGTGTCATTGAGGCCATGGCCACAAACGAAATTCTTCAGTTGGTCGTTTTTTCCATATTCTTCGGAATTGCCTTGGCTGGACTTGGCACTAAAGCTACTCCACTCATCAAAGCCTTGGATGTAATTTCTCATGTAGTTCTTAAGATGGTAGGTTATGTCATGAATATGGCTCCGCTTGGGGTGTTTGGTGCAATTTCAGCGGTAATTGCTACACGGGGTTTGGATATTCTAATTACCTATGCAAAGTATTTTGGAGCTTTTACTGTTGGAATTGCCTCACTTTGGGCCTTACTTCTCGTTGTTGGATATTTAATTTTGGGAAATCGACTGATTAATTTACTCAAGCGCCTTTTTAGTCCCATGGTTATTGCTTTTAGCACTACAAGTTCAGAGGCCGTTTTTCCAAAAATGACAGAAGAACTTGAAAAGTTTGGGTGCAGAGACCGGATTGTTTCTTTTATTCTGCCCATGGGCTATTCATTCAATCTGGATGGAAGCATGATGTACATGACTTTTGCCAGTATTTTTATCGCCCAGGTGTATGGGATTGACCTTGATCTTGGAACTCAATTGACCATGCTTATGGTGTTGATGCTAAGCAGCAAAGGTGTAGCTGGTGTTCCCAGGGCAAGTCTTGTTGTGGTTGCTGCCACTTGCGGGATGTTTGGTGTTCCGGTAGAAGGGATTGCCTTGATTCTGCCTATTGACCATTTCTGCGACATGTTCAGAAGTGCTACCAATGTCCTAGGCAATGGCTTGGCTACAGCCGCAGTTTCCAAATGGGAGTCAGAATTGGGACCTGAGGTGGTCACTGAGACGGACTAAATAGGGAATGATTCTGGTTATTTAATTTGATTTGTCTTTAGCTTAAAACTTGTTTTATGGGTATCCGCCTATCTACAAATAGGCATTTTTATATATTTCTTTAACAAAGGAATTGTTTGCACGAAAAAAAGCTGAAAACTCCCGTTCAAGAAGATTTTTAATGAAAAGGAAAGAAAATCCCTTTGCGCCTTAGCGTCTTCGCGAGAGATTGCTTAGTGAATTATAGATTAAATTGCATCTTAAAAATAATTTTTTCTCGCAAAGACGCATAAGGCGCAAAGAAAAATTAGAATTTTTCAGCCATTCGGCGACCTATAAATCTATTACTATGAATTTTGTTAGCTTTTTTAAAGAAGAAATTTTTCATTCCGGGGAGTTGTTTTAATCAAATTAAAGGCAAAAAAAAGGAATTGGAATTTTCGAATTTCTTCATCCTTAACATTATTGCTTTTCAAGAATTGGATAATCAAAACTCCTTTTCCCCAAATTCACTTTTCACAAACTTCGATCGGTTTTTGGATCCATTGAGCGTGTAGGAGAGGTTCAAAATCAGCATGTCCACTTCGTAAATGTAATTGGTGGTAGTGTAAAAGTCATTTGGCCGGAAGGTCGTGATCCGTTGCTCGTTGGAATTGAGTAATCCAAGATCCATATTTTGCCACTGGAAATTCAGGGTAGTCTTTCCTTCCAGAAAGGTCTTTTTCACGTTGAGTGACGGTTGATAGAATCTCGAATCTTCCCCCTGTGCAGTTACCCGATTGGAGAGGTAATTGATGGTAAATTGTGTACTCCAGGTTGGGGTAAGGTTAAGAGTGGTATTCAAATTGAGAGAATAAACCCAAGCGGATTGGTTGATGGGCTTCTTGTCAAATTCTCCATTGATGGAGTATCGGTACAGATTTCCACCAAAATATCCTTTCCACTTTTTGGTAAAAAACAGCTCGCTGCCCAGCTCAACTCCAACCGATTTTCCTGTTCCCACATTAGAATAAATTCGGTTGAGGATAGAGTCATTGTAAACCGTGTTCACTCGATTGACCAGGTTTTTTACCCGAGTGTAATAGGCTGTCGCAAAAAAACTGTTGGCTTTCCAGGTTTTGATCAGCCCACCTTCCAGTTGGTTGATGAATTCGGGAAGTACCGTCGGGTCTCCTTGTTCCAGCGTTTCACTGTGTTCCCGCTCTGGGAAAGGGTTCATTTTGAAGGTGGTCTCCCGCTCGACACGTTGACTGAAATTGAGTTTCCAGGTCAGGTCTTCTTTGGCTCGATAAGCGATATTTCCAGAAAAGAATGGGCGAACATAGTCGTATTGATACAGTGTGTCCAGGGTATTGCTCTTGTCCTGAAGCCGGAAATCCCTGTTCATGGCTTCCACACGTACACCAGCACCGTAACTCCATTTTTTGACCGATTTGTCCCATTGCAGGTACGCAGAGTGGATCAGACGGTCAAGATTGACTTCACTGGAGAATTCCGGTACCAATTCAAATCGACCGGTTTGATTGTTTTTCCTTTCGTAGAAAAAGTCTCCGAAATGGTTGAGGAATCGAAACTGATACCCGGTTTGAAACTTGCCAAGTGGAGACGGTTTGAAGGAATAATCCAGGTTCCATCGAATACCGTTCAGTGGGTTGTCGTTGGTGTTGTATTCATCCTGATACACCAAACTCAGGTTTGGAAAGCCGAGGTTTCTATTGATGGTGGGGCCACCAAGCATGGTGTATTCGTAAAGAAAAGAGGAGCTAAGCTTGGCCTTGGAATCGAAGGTGTGGACATAATCTAAACTTCCAAGTACGAAGTCCCCGCGACGGTTTTGGTCGTTAGCATTGAAATACTGAAATGAGGATTGTTTTATTCCATTCACTACCTGATGATTGTTAAAGTAAAGGATATCCGCAATTCTTACCCTGTCCCTCACACCAGCATAAAATCCCAGATTAAAGTTGTTTTTGGTATTTGGAGTAAATCCAATAGTGAATCTTCCGGAGTAATTTAATTCGTCGATGCTTCGTTCCCCATCTGATGGAAAGTGGGTTGCCCGATCTCCTCGGTAGGTGATGACATTACCAACCCTTCTACCGGATTGGTCGTTTTGTTGGTAACTTCCACCGAGGGACAGATCCCATTTTCCCTGGATATAATTGAGATTGAAATCTCCTCCATAGCGCTTCTGGGATTCCGCATTGTCATAATTTTGGATGGAAGGCAAACCGAGCCTGGTGTTTACCTGGAGAAAAGTCCCGTCTGAAAGGCCTTTTGAGGTGGTGATGTTGATGATTCCTGCCTTGCCTTCTGAATCGTACTTTGAAGAAGGGGAGGAGATCCATTCCACTTTTTCGACGGCATTAGCGGGAAGTTGGCTAAGAAGGCTGGCGGGATCACCCTGTACCGGTCTTCCATTGATCATGACAACGAAGCCTGTATTTCCTCGGATAGCCACTTTTCCTTCGGCATTGATGCTGACCCCCGGCAGATTGCGGAGTACATCCGTGGCAGTTCCCCCTTTGGCTGATTCAAAATTTTCTGCCGAAAAACTTTGCTTTTGGGTCTGAAATTCGGTGGAAATCCGTTGTCCCTGAACCTCGACACCCTGAAGGTCTTGAAGATCTGGGCTTAGAAAAATGGTTCCCAGATTTTTATTCTCATTTCTGGACAGCTCGAAGTTTTGAATAGTTTGAGATTGATATCCCAAAAAACTTACCACTATATAAAAGCTACCTTTTGGCAACTTTTCCACCACAAATTTTCCTTCAGGATTACTGATGGATCCGTTGATCAGGCTTTTGTCAAGACTAGAATAGACGGCAATGGAAGCAAATTCGATGGGTTTTTGGGTGGATTGGTCTTTTACATCACCAGAAATTTGACTCTGACCAATTGCAAAAGTCCTGGCAATTACCAGAAAAAGAAAAAGAAATAGTGCTTTCATATCGTTAAAAATACCCTCTAAAAAATAGAATTTTATTAAAAATCCATGAAAGGCTTGAGAAAAGTCTAATAAAATCAAAGGATGATGGAAACAGCCAAATTATAGTTACCTTCAGTTTGATGAGTAGTTCGACATCATTGCTTTTGTATTTCAATAGTCTTCAGCCACTTTCACTGGGTGCAGCGGAGGATTTGTCTGCCTTGCTTTCCACGAAATGGGTGAAAAAAAATGAAGAGATTCAATCCATTGGTGCTACCTGTAAGACACTTTATTTTATGGCTTCCGGTATCGGCAGGATATATTATTTAAAAGATGGGATAGAAATTACCGAATATTTCGCCTTCCCAAATGATCTGATCATCAGGGCAGAGAGTCTTTTTTCCAAAATCCCCAGCAAAAAAGCAATACAGGTTTTGATTGATTCTGAAGTGATAGCCATTCCTGCAGAGCCATTATTTACACTTTTTGAGAAGCACCACGACTTGGAAAGGCTTTTCAGGGTCTTGATACAGAATGCCTATGTGGATATGCTCCGTCGGCTGGAAAACATCCAGTTTTTGTCAGCCGAAGAGCGCTATGCCAAGTTGGTTGTAGATAAACCGGAATTAATCCAGAATATACCTCTTAAACATATTGCCTCTTTTTTGGGCATTACTCAGGTGAGTTTGAGTCGAATCAGGAGCAAAATGTGCTAGGTTTATTTTTTAAGGTTTCCATTTTTTAACATTTGTAAAAGGTTTTCAGGTATGGCTGGTACAATTTTGCATACAAATGACAGTATCTACACCTGCCGAAACCGGATTAAGGAAAAACTGGAAGCAGTTTGCCCTTCTAGTGCTCATCAATGCCTTTGTAGGTGGGATGATTGGCATGGAACGATCAATTTTTCCTGATTTTGCCAATCAAGTTTTTGGATTGGAATCCAATGTTGCTATTCTGTCTTTCATTGTAGCTTTTGGTTTGAGCAAAGCGATGACCAATTATTTTTCAGGTCGATTTGCCAACCAATTCGGAAGGAAAAATCTATTGCTTATCGGCTGGGCACTAGTTTTGCCTGTACCGCTAATCCTCAATTTTGCAGAATTCTGGTCCTGGATCATCTTCTCCAACGTCTTGCTGGGAATTAGCCAAGGTTTGACCTGGAGCAGCACAGTAGTGATGAAAATTGATCTAGTCGGGGACAAAAACCGAGGGTTAGCCATGGGGCTGAATGAATTTGCCGGTTATTTGGCAGTAGGCTTAACAGCCTTTTTAAGTGCCTATTTGGCCACTGAGTATGGAATGAGGCCCATTCCGTTTTGGGTATTGATGGGCATGGCGATGTTGGGTTTCATGCTTACCTTCTTGGTCAGAGATACCCGCGTTTTTGTAAAAGCGGAAGCCAAAATTCAAGATTTTCCGCAAACAAAAGGTGTATTTTGGAATACTACCTTCAAAGACAAAACGCTAAGTTCGGTTACTCAGGCCGGTTTGGTCAATAATCTAAACGATGGAATGATCTGGGGCCTTTTACCGGTTCTGCTGATTTCAAGGGGTTTTGAGCTTGAGGAGGTGGGAAAAATCGTCTCAATCTATCCGATTATATGGGGTATTGGCCAACTGTTTACTGGAAAAATGTCCGATTATTTTCCCCATAAACAAATGATTTTTTGGGGAATGCTGATCCAGGGAATAACTATTTTGGGACTCATAGGAGCAGATTCACTGAAGCAATATACGCTCTTGTCCGTGATTTTAGGACTGGGTACATCGGTGGTTTATCCCACTTTTTTGACGGCTATTGCAGCAGGTAGTCATCCGGTACAGCGGGCAGAAAGTTTGGGAACATTTCGGTTTTGGCGTGACCTGGGATATGCGGTAGGTGCCTTGATTTCAGGAGTTGCCACAGACTGGTTTGGAATTTATTCTTCTGTAACTTTGATTGGTTTGCTCACCTTATTTTCAGCACTGATCATTTTAGTACGAATGCCCTACGATAAAAAGTTGATCTAAATTTATTTGTTTTTAGCTGATAATCTGTAACTTCGTTTGTTAATCATTCAACCTTATCTATTATGAAAAAATTAAGATTCACTATTGCCAGTTTGATGATTGTTGGATTTATTTCCGCAACATTGTTCACGTCCTGTGGAGGAAAGAAGGAAGAAGCTACTGAAGAGACTACTGAACAGTCCGAACATCCTTCAGGAGGTGAACATCCAAGTGGAGGTGAGCATCCTGCCGCGGACAGCACCAAGACTGATTCTACAGCTGCTCAATAAGGTAAAAAAGAGGCCCGATCTATTCGAGCCTCTTTTTTTAATGAATTTTTATGATTTCCTGTGAAAAGTAAAAATTGTAGGTGCTTTCACTTCTTTACCTTCAATTTCTAAATAGGGATACGCAAGGAAATTAATAGGTCCTTGACTTGGGCTCGGATTTAATTCCAGATCTCTGCCTCGAGTAAATTCTATCCGATTAGCAGGATGCCTTCCAAAATAGTAAGTGGCCAAAGCTGTGTATTTATTGGCCTCGCTAATGTCCACAGGCCACCATTTGCCATCCGCATAAAACTCCGCCCAACAATGGTATCCATCAATTCCACCTTCGTTGCGATCTGATGGGATAGATGCTCCAATGGCAAAGCGTGCCGGAATACCCACCGACCTTGCCAAGGAAATAAAGAATGAATGAAACTCGGAACAGTTACCCGTTTTTGAATCACAGGCATAGTTGGAGTCACCACGACCGAAGTCCCCGAACTTCATGTATCGCATGTTGTCGATAATATAATCGTACAGCGCTCTGGCTTGTACCAAATGGGAATCATTGATTTTTTGACCCAGAGTTTCTTTTGCAATTTGTTCAAAACGACCTCCGATAGGCATCAGTTTATTTGAAACCAAGTCGATTTTTGGATCAGGGGCTGGGGCTTCGTAAGGAGTTTTTTCCTTGCGCTGTACAGCATAAGAAATCTCAATTGACTTTCCACTGTCTTCCGGATTGAGCTCAAGATAGAGCACTTTATTGCGGTTGACTTGATCTAATAGCTGATTGGATTTGCCAGGAACTTTCATTTCCAGGAGTTGCACCTCCTGAAAATCGTCAGAAATCGCGATAGGTATCCATATTTTGGCTTTTTTGGTCAATTCAGGGACCTTGACGGTGTAGTAAAATTCAAAATTGTCTTTCCCCTCGATGACTCCGAGTAGGTTGTTGTCTGCTTGTTCGAGTGGCATTCTATACCAGGTTTTGTCTGCTTTTTGTTTCCAACTGTAAAAGGGTTTGCCGTTCAACTTATGCACGGAAGTCTGTGTGACGATCATTTGCCCAGGCTTACCCTCCATAAAAAAATCCACATCATATACATCTCCTTTTTCATCTACCAAATCCACACAGGCAAAGTGACTTTCGGGGCCGAGGTTGGATAGGTATTCGGTGTGAACCCGTACTAGTTTCATTTTCAGGTCATGATTTTCATCTTTTACCGGAAAAACTCCGTCGTTTTCTGCCGTTTGTTTGTCTATAAATGATTTTATTCCTGCTTCGATCTCAGCGATTTCGATTTTTGGGACAGATGGATTTGCACTTACTGCAGGTTCTTTTTTAGGAGCCGAACAGGAAATTAGTAGTGCCAGAATTCCCGAGAAAAGGATTTTTTGCATGGAAATATGGGGTCAAGTGGGTTAACGCAACAACAGATCAAGAATCAAATAAAATAGAGAGGGACACACCAAACAACCTAATCCTGTATAAAAGGTTGCAGTCACGGCGCCATAGGGCACCAATTTGGGATCAGTAGCTGCTAAGCCAGCCGCCACCCCGCTGGAAGTTCCCATGATTCCACCGAAAGCCATCGCCGCACTGGGTGAGTCCAACCCGATTTTTTTTGCCAAAATGGGGGTGAGGATCGTAACAGCAATTGTTTTCACCACACCTGTTCCGATACTGAGCGCAATGACTTCTGAACTTGCTCCGATGGCTCCTCCGGTCACAGGCCCTACAATATACGTACAGGCACCTGCACCAATGGTACACAGACTAACTACATCCCGGTAACCCATTACCCAAGCCAGAATAACTCCGCCAAGGAAAAACACGCCGATACCCAAAACCAGTGAAATCATTCCAAGAAGCCCACTTTTCCTAATCAACAAAAAACTGGCCCCCGCTGCCGTTGCAACAATCGAAAAATCCCTGAACATGGAACCTCCCAGAACCGAAAGGCCTTGAAACAGCCGTAAATCAGAAAGGCCTTTTTCTCCTTCAGCCAAAATTCCTCCCAAATAGCCAAATACCAAGGCTAGAAAGATGGCAATGGCCGAACCAGGAATCCGGGAAGAAAGGACTTTTTTGGAGAATACATCGGTAAGCCAGGTAAGAAGGCCAACAAGCAGAAACGCTACGATCAACCCGTTTTTATCAACCAAAGTGAACACATTTTCCATATCAATTTGGCTTAAAGGACTTCACAAGAATCTTGAACGTATAAAAAGCAAGTAGAACAGGAATCGTGCCTGCCAAAATCGCCAGGAGCCCGGATGAAAGGGCCGATTTTATATTGAGACTTGCTGCCATGGCAATGACCACCGGAATATAGAGCTTATTCCAAAATTCGATTCCAAATTCAAGTTCAGCTTTCCACCAGCCTTTGGAATTAAAATATTCCTTAAGTAGGATCAGCAAAATCATAGCGAATCCAACTCCGCCAACGTTGGCTTCAATGCCCAACCATCCTCCCAGTTGTTCTCCGATCCACATACCGAGGAGAAAGGAAAAAGAAAGCAGTGCGAGACCTTTGATCATGTTTGGTAAAGCGGATTAGGTAAAGAGTTTTTTGAGATCATTTTTCACCACCTTGCCCATGGCATTTCGAGGAAGCTCTTCCAGAATGAGATAAGTTCTTGGGGTTTTGTAGGCTGGCATTTGTGTTCTCATCCAAGAGGTAAGTTCTTTGGTATCCAGCTCGGGCATAGCTACAATAGCAGCCACCACCAATTCCCCCCATTCCTCGTTTGGAATTCCGACAACCCCACAATCTTTCACTAAGGGATGCTTTCGAAGCACTTCTTCGATTTCGAGCGCAGAAATTTTATACCCTCCTGATTTGATGATATCCACAGAATCTCTTCCCAGAATTCGGAAGTAATTTTCCTCAATAACAGCAATGTCCCCGGTTTTAAACCATCCATCGGAAGTAAAAGATTTGGCGGTTGCTTCCGGTTTCTCCCAATATTCTTTGAATACCGAGGCACCTTTGATCTGAATTTCTCCGGCTTGCCCGGGTAAAACCTCCTGATTCGCTTCATCGACAAGACGAACCTGAACGCCCGGCAGAGGTTTGCCAATGTATCCGGCTCTGCGTTCCCCGGTATAAGGATTACTGATGGCCATGCCGATTTCAGTCATGCCATAGCGTTCAAGGAGGTAGTGACCGGAGATTTTTTGCCAGGATTCCATCACCGAGACAGGAAGCGCTGCCGAACCAGACACCATGAGTCGGAATCCCCTCATGCATTCATGAAGTTGAAGCTTTTCATTTTCTGAACCGGATTCAAATGCTGCGATAAGCTTGAAATAAATTGTCGGAACAGCCATAAAGACATTGACTTTCCCTCTAAGAAAAACATCAAAAACCTGCTTGGCATCAAAGGGATGGATAAATTCAACCGTAGCACCGGACCACAGGGCACAAGAAAGTACATTGATGATGCCATGAACGTGGTGCAAGGGAAGGAGGCACAAGGTATGATCACTTGCCGACCATTCCCAGGCCTGAACCAAAGTGCTGACCTGTGATTCTATATTGGCATGCGTGCTGAGTACGCCTTTGGGAAGACTGGTAGTTCCAGAGGTGTATAAAATCATTGCACCCCGATCAGTAGCTATTTCGGGAAGTACAGTTTCTTTGAAAGGCTGGTTTAGCTCTTCCAACACTATCCATCGGAGTTTTTTTTCTAGTGCGTATTCTTTTAAGATAGCCTCATACTCCGGTCCTGTGATCACAATGTCCGCCTTGGTGTCCTCGATGACATAAGTCAGGGAAGGAAGAGGGTAGGTGATGCACAGCGGTACGGCAATTCCTCCGGCTTTCCAGATGCCCCATTGAATTGCGGTGTAGTCAAAACCGGGAGAAACCATAAACGCCACGCGCGCTTGGTTGAGGTCTGTTTTTTCCTGAAGCAGATGAAAGGCCACTTTGGAGCTTTGAGTCCAAAGCTCTTGGTACGAAAACTTACCCGCCTTCTCAACAATTGCGGTTTTTGAGGGGAGGAGCTGCGCTTGGGCAAATAGCTGAAGCATGGCAAAGAATTAGATTTTGAAGGATCGCTCCCAAAGGCGAAATCCACCGGTAAATGCATTTTTATTGGAACCCAAGCGGCAATTGGCGGGCAGTTCATCCAGCAATTTGGAATTACCACCTCCCAATACGATTTCATCTGGCTGAAAGCAGTGCCTAAAATGCTCGATGGTTTGATAGACCAATTCTTTCCACTTGGTTTTGCCAAGTTTTTTTAGGGCTGCATTACCCACATGAGTCTCAAAAGTTCCCAATTTGAAGGGGAGGTGACCACCCTCCAAAGGTAGTAGTAAATCCTCAAAAATCAGGGCTGTTCCCAAGCCGGTACCAAAACCCATGAATAATAATTTACCACCTGCATAACTTCCGAGCGCCTGCATAACGGCATCGTTTATGATTTTCACCGGAAAGCCAAAAGCTTGAGCGAAGTCAAAACCTTTCCACCCTGTACCCATATTTACCGGATCTGCTTCAACTTGTCCATGTTTGACCACACCGGGAAAGCCGATGGAAATGGCCTCGTAGGTCCAGTCTTTGGTAGCCTCCTTGACCAGTGGAACGAGTTCCTCTGGCCTGAAATTAGTTCCTGAAGGTATTTTTATTCGTTCGGGCTGACCAGTAGCGAGGAGTTTGATGTTGGATCCACCAATGTCAATGACGAGTACATTCATTCTGGGTATTCAGTTTTTTGGAAAAAGGGTGAAGTTTTTTGAATTCAATTTTTTTGAAGGTTAAAGATAGTATATCCCTTGAGCAGATTCAGGATTTAATTTGGGAGTTTTTGCAGGAATGCATTAATCCTTTTTTTCAGATGAATATTCGTTTACATATTAATTAAATGTGAATACTTAACTTTATCTAATTAGTTTACAATATTTTATAAACCAATTAATCTTTTGGTATTTTTTTAATGATATCTTTTAATTTTATTTAGATTTAAGTAATTAAGTAAATTAAGAAATAATGAGTTGTAAAAAGTATTTTTTTTGTTACTGATTTTTCATTAAAAAAAAGATTCTTTAATCTTCTAATTTTACACAATGGTTTAAAAATCAAAAAAATAAACTTTTTCAGTATAAATTGAAATTATCCTATCTTGGTTTTATCAAACACGTTTTCTTGTTATTGGAACTAAGGTTAATTGAAGCATTAACCAAAGCTAATTTGGCTACTAGTAAGATTCCGTATTTTCATATAGAATTATTCAAAAAATTCTAAAAATAATTTCATACGATTCATTCTCTTCCAGATAGAGTAACATTATAAAAAATCAAAAAAAGAACCTAAATTCGATCAAAAGAGGCTTTTTCCTATTTTGCTACATTAGCAGATACGACAGTAATGTAGAATAGCTAAATACCTTTCAATTATAGAAGATAATGTTATCGGAATGAGAAAATTTAACTATTTAGCAATAATCCTTGTAATGCTTCAAGTAGCTTGTAAAACTCCCGAAACCAGTGACCAAAATCTAACACCAGGTTCAGATCCCCAGACTTGGAAGACTGAAGTGGAGAATACTTTAAAGCTATTTGGACACCGAAATTGGGTGGTGGTCGCCGATGCAGCCTACCCACTGCAAAGCAATCCTTCCATAAAGACCATCCTGGTCGAAGCAGAACAGTTGGAGGTAGTGGAGTTTGTTCATGAGTCGATCAAACAATCCAATCATGTCGATGCGACGATTTTTTTGGATAAAGAACTCGAATGGGTCTCCGAAGAAGCTGCTAAGGGAATAACCAATTATCGAAACAATCTTTCCAAACTTTGGGAGGGAAAGCCAACCCAAAGCTTACTACATGAAGACATCATCCGTGAATTGGATCATTCAGCCAACTTATTTACTATCTTGATCATCAAAACCAATCAAACAATCCCTTACACCTCTATTTTTTTTCAATTGGAATGCGGCTATTGGGATGCAAATGATGAAGAAAAACTCCGAAAGGATTTATCTCAAGAATAAATCAATACGCATGAGTGTCAAATTAGTCCCAGAGACCTGTGATCCAAGTACCGGCTGTTGTTCTACATCTCCAGCTTTGGAAACCCAAGCAAACCCAAGCCTTGTTCGAAGAGATTTTTTGAAAGCAATGGGTTTACTCACCGGGGGCATGTTGGTGGATTTTCCTGCTTTTGGATCGAATAAACCTAAAAACACTTTTACCATTCCTGCTGATAAAGGTTTTTCAAAAGCCCGATTTGAAAGTCTCTATCAAAGAGGTGAACCGGAATACTATTCTGGAAAAGAACTAGCCTACATTGGAATGCCTATTGGAGGCCTATTTACTGGTACTGTCTATGTTGGCGGTGATGGTAAATTATGGTTGTGGGACATTTTCAACCAGCAAAAAGAAGGAATAGCCGATAGAACTTACGAGAACTGGCAGGGTAAAAAAAAGGTACGAGCCAGAGATGGAGCAAATTATATCTTCCCAGTTTCGCCAGAGTATCCATTTGAGCAAGGCTTTGGTATTCGAATAATTCAAGAGAGTAGGGAATGGAAAAGAAGTTTGGATTTCAAAGGTTTCAAGGAAATCACCTTCAAAGGCCAATACCCGATCGCAGAGGTAAGCTATCGCGAGAATGAGTTACCCGTCCAAATTGACTTACAATCTTTTTCTCCTTTTGTCCCCTTGGATGTGGATTCTTCCAGCTATCCGGCTACGGTGATGCGTTTTACGATCACCAATACGAGTGAGAAAAAAGCAAGCGTGGAATTAGCAGGTTGGTTGGAAAATGCGGTCTTGAATAATTCGGAAAATACGGCTAGCGGCAAATTGGTAAACCGGATTGAGAAAACCCCCGGCCATCAAGCACTTTTTTGCACCGCAGAAACTGATTTGGAAGCGGTAAAAAACCAAAGGGATTTTGGCAATATGGCTTTATTGCTTTTGAATCCCGGTGATTCATCCAAAGTGGATGCCGGAGTTCAGGTCACCGGTAACCTGGTTTTTCCCCAACATGAAAAAATGGAAGACTCGGCTGGGCATGGAGAGCAATTGTGCGGCGCTTTGAGCCAAACCCTAGAGCTGAATCCAGGAGAAAGTAAGGACATCACGTTTATCATCAGTTGGTATTTCCCAAACATTACCCTTCCTCAAAACGAAAATTCCAAAGGAATCAATCAAGGGAGGTATTACAAAAAACGCTTTCAAAATGCCTTGGAAGTAGGAGTGGAGCTAGCTGAGCGATTTACCGATTTGTATTCCCAGACAGTTTCCTGGAGAGATGCTTTTTATACCGAATCCACGCTTCCCCATTGGTTTTTAAACCGAACATTCCTCAACACCTCTATTTTGGCAACCGAAACCTGTTTTTTGTTGGAAGATGGACGATTTTGGGCTTGGGAAGGTATTGGATGCTGCCCCGGCACCTGTACGCATGTGTGGCATTATGCACAGGCATTGGGTCGCATATTTCCCGAGTTGGAAAAAAACCTGCGGGAGAAAACTGACTTTGCCGTGATGGATTCCTCTTCCGGTGGAATAGACTTCCGAGGCGCTTTGGCTCGACGGTATGCTGCTGACGGTCAGGCAGGAGTAGTGTTGCGTGCGTATCGGGATTTCCTTTTGTCTGCAGATCATTCCTTCCTGAAAAAGAATTGGACGGACATCAAACTTGCCTTGCAGTATTTGATTAACCTGGACAAAGAAGACGGAGAGGCCAACGGTACCATCTTCGGCGAGCAGCACAATACCTTGGATGCCGAGTGGTTTGGGAATATTCCGGTGATCACGTCCCTCTATTTGGCTGCACTTGCTGCCTCTGTGGAAATGGCCATCGAGATGAACGATACCTCCGCAGAAACTACCTACCGAGCGATCCTAGAAGCTGGAAAAGCCAATATCGAGAAGCTTTTCAACGGAGAATATTTCGTTCAAAACGAAGACCCGGCACACAAAGATGCGATCGGTGTTGGGGCGGGATGTTATATCGATCAGGTATTCGGACAAGGGTGGGCGCATCAAGTGGGGCTTGGACGCTTGTACAACGAGAGGATGATAGTCAGCTCGCTTGAATCACTATGGAAATACAATTTCGTTCCCGACATGGGCCCATTGAGAGCCAGTTTGTCCCCGGAAATCAAAGGTAGGCCTTATGCTATTGATGGAGATTCCGGCTTGGTCATGTGTACCTGGCCACTTGGAGGTAAACGGTCTGATTGGGAAAAGCACTGGCAGTTTGGGTACTTCAATGAATGCATGACCGGCTTTGAACATCAAGTTGCCAGTCACATGATTTGGGAGGGTATGTTGGACAATGGTTTAGCCATTGAAAAAGCCATTCACGAGCGATACAGTCCGGCAAAAAGAAACCCCTATAATGAAATTGAGTGCAGTGATCACTATTCCCGGGCGATGGCTAGCTATGGTGCCTACATCGCTGCCTGCGGCTTTACCTATCATGGTCCCAAAGGACAGCTCGGATTTGCTCCGAAAATCCATCCCGAAAACTTCAAAGCAGCATTTACAGGTGCCGAAGGGTGGGGAACCTTGGAGCAAGAAAGGACAGCAAGTGCTCAATCCAACCGGATCAAACTCAACTATGGGAAATTAGCGCTACAGGAAATCAGGCTAGAATTGCCCAAGGAAAAAACGGCAAAGTCGATCCAGGTAACTGTGAATGGCCGCGCTATAAATTCCACCTTTGAACTTGTAGGAAATCAGGCCAAGGTGATTTTTCCGCCTGTTACGATGCTGAAAGGTGATGTGATTGCTGTTGGAATAAATGCGTAGCAGGTATTTCTTTCGGGTGTTAGAAATGGTTCTTAAAAAGTAAGTTGTAAATTCACCCAGCCTAATTGAACTTCAAGGGTACAGAGAAGAAACTACACTTTAAAAGGGCTGAATCACGTTGGCATGTAAAAAAAAGACATTGATACAATTGAATAAAATACTGACCCTTTTGACTGGTGTGACTCTTTTAACAAGTTGCGGAACAGACAACAAGGCAAAAATGACTGACCAAGAAGCACAAGAAAATTTTGACAGACAATATGCGGAATCAATCAAAGATCCGCTGTTTGACCTTGACTTAGATTCTGTAAAATCAATCCATGGCGACAGATTTTCAGAGCTTAGGACAATTATTAATCAATATGACCCAATTGGACTGCTTGACATAGGAGCACCGGAAGATGAATACGAAGCAGAAGTAAAACGATTATTGTTCAATTAGACCATGACATGACTGAACAACAAGTTCACAACTTGATTTATCAGGAGTTTTTGAGATGGTTTGAAGACGAGTCAACAGCAGGACCAAAAGAAGATTATAAGGAACTTGCGACTAACATTCACGAATGGATGATAAAATAAAAAAGCACAACACGCCAACATAGGCTATAGTAAATGTGGGCTGACTATCCCCCCATCAAAGCGTAGTCTCTATTCATCAACTTTGAGGTTCAAGTTAAGGCTAGGCGTAATTTGTAATTACGCCTTTCTATTCAACCAAATTTGTAATTTGCTAAACGCTCGAGACCAAATGAAAGAAAGCCAATTGCATCCGGAGAGGTATCTGGATGGTAGGGAAATTAGGCTTGGGCCAGCTTGCAGGGCGGGAAAGTTCACCCAATGCTCAATTGAATTTGAAGCCTTGAAAAATAACAGTCTGCGACTAGAGGGCGGAATGCACGAAAAGGTTTTGGAAAATATATCAAAACAGTATTTTTTGTTTTACTGATTAAAAATTAAAATATGAGAATTAAAGAAAAGTCAAAGCTGCCCGAAAAATTATTTCAGTTGTTGTATATAAATTCCTTATTTGGGACTTTATTGTTTATGATGATTTTAGGATTGTTTTCTTTATTCGGACTTTTTCCGGTAAATTTTAATGACGAGGAAGTATACGGAATAAAAGGATTATTAGTCTTAGTTTTATTCACACCATTTACAACACTTTTATTCGTTACTTTAATGTGGATAGGATTAAAAATTGGTAATCTAGTTATAAATATTTTATTCAGAAATTAGTCTTGTTTTATATTAATAATGATCAGTTAAAATATAGTCCCCTCTAAGCGTAGTCACGACTCATCAACTTTGAGGTTCAAGTTAAGGCTAGGCGTAATTTGTAATTACGCCTTTCTATTCAACCAAATTTGTAATTTGCTACAGGCACGAAACCAAATGAAAGAAAGGCAATTGCATCCCGAGAGGTATCTGGATGGTAAGGAAATTTGGCTTGGGCCAGCTTGCAGGGCGGGAAACTTTAGACAGAACCATTTTGGAATTCAAAGATGCTAAGAAGAATCTACGCCTAGAGGGTGCAACTTTAAAAAAGGACAATGCCTACAATAGAAATAGCATCATTTAACTCGACAGGACTTGGACTAAATCAAGCGGACTTTGATGTTGCAATAATTGAAGAGAAGAAACTTGAAAGTCACCGAGGACTTTTTTACCACTTCCTTCGACAACAAAAGGGAGTAATTATTCACATTGGAAATCTTGAATTTAAAGACGACAAAGAAGGATGTTTTTTTGCAGGGCTATTGTTGACTGGAGTTTTGAGCCAGGTGACATAATTATTCCTGAACATGACGAAAATGACCCGTCATACAATAGTGGAGCGAACCAACAATTTAGGTTTAAGTTTTTAGAACAATTCAAACCTGACATAGATAAGTTGCTAAAAATTGCACTTGACAACTCGCCCATAAAAAAGGTTTGTTTCCTAACAGACTATCAATTTGGACCTGAAAACGGAAAGACAGAAATTATTTATACAATCACAGACTTTTGGACACAACACGACTATGAAGGACTTGGATTAAATACTTTATATGAAATGTATGGACGATAGAAATGCAGTACATAACAGCACCTACCCCTCTAGGCGTAGTCACTACTCATTAACTTTGAGGTTCAAGTTAAGGCTAGGCGTAATTTGTAATTACGCCTTTCTATTCTGACAAATTTGTAATTTGCTAAAGGAAGGAGACCAAATGAAAGTATGCGAATTAAATCCCAATAGCTATCGAGATGGTAGGGATATGAGGGTTAAGTTTCAAACTTCACCCAGCGACTTCCTAGACTTCAAAGGTGCCGAGAAGAAACTATGCTTAAAAGGGGAAGTTAGACTTTTCCACTTGTACATAGGAGGATAATCATAAAAAGCAGTTTTAAAAACCGAATCACAAGGATAGTTTAATTCATTTTTTTTTATTTATTGCCTCAGTGACTAATTCTAAAAAATTCTGATTCAGCCATTTATAGCTTTAAATACAGGATTCGAATTTTTCATGAACCCCAAAAAATCAAAATAAATACCCTCAATATCCTCAAACCTCCTCCATTTATTGATGCACAATTCATTTAAAGCCCTTTCTCTTGCCTTTTTTGTAGGATTGCTTTTATCTGCTTGTAGTCCAGAACGCTCGCCTTTTGACATTTCCCCGGCTGAGTCCATGGATCCTAAGCGGCTCATAGCTCCTTTTCCCCAAATAGCTATTCCGGAAGGGGTGGATCTCGAGTCTCCCCGGTGGAAAGGAATAGATTTATCTCCCAAACCTCCCATAATCCCCGTTTCCGCCAATGAAGAATTGAAATCCTTTGTCCTGAGACCTGGATACAAAATGGAGCCAGTATTGTCTGAACCACAAATCAGAGAACCTGCTGCTATTCAGTTTGATGGTAACGGAAGAATGTACGTCCTGGAACTTCGAAGCTACATGCAGGACATCGATGCCAATGGTGAGCTGTTGGCTACAAGCAGGATTTCTAGATGGGAGGACAAAAATAATGACGGGGTCTATGAATCAGGAGTAGTGTTTTTGGATAGTTTGGTTTTTCCTCGATTTGTGGTTCCCTTCGGGCCAAATACCATTTTGTCCATGGAATCAAACGAGGATAACGTGTACAAATACACCGACACGGACAATGACGGAAAAGCGGATAAAAAAGAACTATTTGCCTCGGGATTGGGCCGGTCCGGAAATGTGGAGCACCAAACCAGCTTTTTGACTTGGGCCATGGATAATTGGATGTACAGCACCTACAATGCTCGAAGAATCCGCTGGACACCTGATGGGGTCATCCAGGAACCGACCGGAAATCCCTACGGACAATGGGGTGTGACCCAAGATAACTACGGTCAGGTGTGGTTTCAGGACGGTGCAGGCGGAGTTCCACAAAACTTCCAGTTTCCGATTGTCTATGGCAATTTTAAGGTTGAAGGACAATTCAAGGAAGGTTTCAGAGTTCCGTATAGCTTGGTGAAACTGGCGGATTTTGAACCCGGAATGAGAGAAACCAAGCCTGACAATTCACTGAATAATGTGACAGGGGCGGCAGGAAATGATGTCTTCAGGGGTGACCGGCTGCCCAAGGAACTCCAAAACCAGTATTTTTATGGAGAACCGGTAGGGCGAATGGTCAGGCAGGTACGTTCTGAAAAAAAGGATGGTTTGACCTATATTCAAAACGAATATATTGGTTCAGAGTCTGAATTTATCCAATCCACCGATCCGTTGTTTCGACCGGTGGACATGGCCACTGCGCCTGATGGGACGATGTATATCGTGGATATGTATCGGGGAATTATTCAAGAAGGCAACTGGACCCAGGAGGGAAGCTACCTCCGGACCAAAATCCAGCAATACAAAATGGATGATGTCATTGGAAACGGGAGGATTTGGAGAGTGACCTATGATGGATTGCCTAGAAACACCGAAAAACCAAGAATGTACGAGGAGAGTCCCGCTGAACTCATTCGGCATTTGGAACATCCCAATGGTTGGTGGAGAGATCAGGCCCAGCAGATCTTGATCCTTAACCAGGATAAGTCGGTGGTTAAGGACTTGGAAAAAATGGCTTCCTCCTCCAAAAATGAACTCGCCCGAATTCATGCACTATGGACCTTAGAAGGTCTAAATTCCTTGAATCTGAATTTGGTTCGAACGCTTATGAAAGATCCAAATCCGAGAATACGATTTCAGGCGATCAGATCTAGCGAGACATTATATAAATATGGGGAAAAGAGTCTGACAGAGGATTACCGCACCTTGGTTTTGGACAAGGATCCAAGTGTGGCCATTCAGGCATTGCAAAGCGCCTTTATTCTTAAAATAGATCAAACAGAAGACCTTATCCAATCCGCACTTAACAAAAACTCCAATTCAGGAATCCAACTGGTGGGTACACAGATTTTAGAAAAAATGCGTGAGGAGAAGAATCTGGTATCCGGCAAATTTACCCCTGCAGAATTGGCTCTTTTTAATGCTGGGAAGACCATTTTTGATAGCTATTGCTCTACATGCCATGGAATAAAAGGCTTGGGAACTCCATCGGGCAATGGACAATTGATAGCTCCTGCGTTTTCCGGCTCACCACGGATTTTGGGTCATCCGGAATATGCTGTCAAAACCCTACTTCACGGTTTGACAGGAGACATCGAGGGCAAAGAATACGAGGGGGTAATGATTGCCATGGGTACCAATACAGACGAATGGATAGCCTCCGTGATTTCATATATCCGAAATGAATTCGGAAACAAGGGAAGTGTGGTAAGTCCTGAGTTCGTGGCCAAGATCCGAAATGAAACACAGACTAGAAAAACCAATTACCGATTTGATGAGCTTGTTTCTGAAGTTCCAAAAGCCTTGACTTTACAGGATAATTGGAAAATTTCAGCCAGTAGCACTGCCTTGCAGGGTGTGGGTTCAACCAGAGATCCTTCTTATGCATTTAGCTTCAAGGGGTGGAAAACGGAATCCAATCAGGAGCCCGGAATGTGGTTTCAGGTGGAACTTCCCAAAGATCAAAATCTGACCGAAATCCAATTTGAATCAGGTGAGGAACAGTTTCCAAAAAGCTATTCCGTTTTCATTTCCCAAAATGGCTCAACTTGGTCAGAGGTAGCAAAGGCAAGCGGAAAAAAAGGAGCAAATACCTTACAATGGAACTCGTCAGGCAAAGCTAAATTTCTCAAAATCCAAACTTCAGAAAAAGTAGAAAAACCTTGGGCCATGAAGAAGCTGGTGCTTTATGCACGATAAATAAAAAAGGCCCGAATACTAAAGTTCGGGCCTTTTTTAACCAAGGTGCTTTTTGACGGGATATTATTTAAAAGCTTGAATACCTGTAATCTCGCAACCTAAGATCAGCAAGTGTATGTCGTGGGTACCCTCATAGGTGATCACCGATTCAAGATTCATCATGTGGCGCATAATTGGAAATTCACCGGTAATTCCCATTCCTCCATGGATTTGTCTGGCCTCTCTGGCTATGTTCAATGCCATTTCCACATTGTTACGCTTAGCCATGGAGATATGCACAGTTTTTGCCTTTCCTTCATCCATCATCTTGCCTACTTTCCATGCCAGAAGCTGGGCTTTAGTAATTTCTGTAAGCATTTCGGATAGTTTTTTTTGGGTCAACTGAAACGCTCCGATAGGTTTACCAAATTGGATTCGCTCAGCGGCATAACGCCTGGCTGATTCGTAGCAGTCCATCGCTGCCCCAATTGCCCCCCAGGCGATTCCATAGCGAGCAGAGTCCAGGCACATCATTGGCGCACCCAAGCCTGATTTTCCGGGAAGTAGGTTCTCTTTTGGAACTTTTACATTATCAAAAACCAATTCACCCGTGCAGGAAGCCCTTAGCGACCATTTATTGTGCGTCTCGGGTGTAGAAAAACCCTCCATTCCTCGCTCTACAATCAATCCGTGTATTCTACCTTCTTCATTTTTGGCCCAAACTACAGCAACATCCGCTTTAGGAGAATTGGAAATCCACATCTTGGCTCCATTGAGCAAATAGTGATCGCCCATATCTTTGAAGTTGGTCACCATCCCGCTTGGATTGGAACCATGGTCGGGTTCGGTCAGGCCAAAGCAGCCGAGTAGCTCACCTGAAGCAAGTTTGGGAAGGTATTTCTTACGTTGCTCCTCTGAGCCAAATTTATAGATTGGGTACATTACCAAAGAACCTTGTACCGAGGCGGTAGATCTCATTCCAGAGTCTCCCCGCTCAATCTCCTGCATGATCAGACCGTAAGAAATATAATCCAAACCACCACAGCCATATTCCAGAGGAAGTTGGGGGCCAAATGCGCCTACTTCTCCGAATTTTTTAACGATTTCATAAGGGAAATGAGCTTTTTGTGCCCAGTCTTCGATGTAGGGAGAGATTTCCCTTTTTACGAAATCACGCATTGAAGAACGGATCAAAATCTGCTCTTCGGTGAGCAAATCATCAAGGTCTAAAAAGTCAACACCTTCGAAGAGATCCTGCTTTAAGGATTTCTGAATTTCAACAGCCTCCATTATATATTTGGTTTATTTTTGAGAATCAGTCATTTTTGCCGCGAAGAAACCCTCTCGGAAGCCCAAAATTAAGGAGAAAGGCCTTGAAAAATCACCTTTTTGATTAAAATTTCCTCATGCACCAAACCCAAATTGACCCAATGATTTTAGAGAAAATCCAACTGCTTCAGGAAAAATTTAAAGCCTCAGGTCAGGACATGCTTTCCTACCTCGAAGGTCTTCTCTATGCCGACTACCTGACGTATTGGGAATACATCAACCTAGACACACTTTTGTCTTTACAGCAACCCAAGACCAGCTTTAAAGACGAAAAGATCTTCATCATTTACCATCAGATCACAGAGCTCTATTTTAAGCTAATCATCTCAGAAATGGAGCAAATTGCAGATCAAAACCCCGTGATAGAACAGTTTTTCCAAGCTCGATTGGAGCGGATTCTGATGTACTTTGACCAATTGATCAGCTCCTTTGCGATGATGTGGAAAGGTATGGAAAAAGATCAGTTCCTCAAGTTCCGAATGTCTTTACTTCCCTCCTCAGGATTTCAGAGCGCTCAATATCGGGAAATTGAACTGATGGCGACGGATGCGTTCCATTTGATCACTTTAAGCAAAAGAGCTGAATTTGATTATCACAGCCCTTCAGATGATCTGTTTACTCATCTATATTGGCAACAAGGAGCCATTGAGTTGGCTACAGGCCAAAAAACCCTGACCCTGAAAAATTTTGAATCGAAATATGGCAAGAAGCTCATAGAGTTGATCGAGTCTTACCGCCGAAAAAATATCTGGCAGAAATACATGGAATTGGAGAATCCATCCATGGAACTGACTGAACTGATGCAGCAATTTGATCTTAAAGCCAATGTCTTTTGGCCTTTGGCACATTATAAATCAGCAGTTCGCTACCTGCAAAGAGACCCTATTGATATCGCTGCTACCGGAGGTACCAACTGGCAGAAGTATTTGCCTCCACGATTTCAGAAAGTAATTTTTTTCCCCGAACTCTGGTCGGAAAAAGAAAAAGAGGAGTGGGGCAAAGGCTGGGTGGTGAAGGAGATTTTTGGAAACGAATTAGACCGCGAGTAAAAATCTCTGTCCGAGGATTAACAGATCAATCAAAGACGTTTACCCTTTATCGTTTTAAAAGAAATAAACCTACCAGATAACAGCCAAATTGCTGACTTTATTTGTGAAAGTGTAGCACCTATTGATTTATAGAATCCACTTTTCCAGTGTCTTTTACCAGCCTGAAACCTACATTAGAAGTACCGGAATCAAATGCTTGTCCCTGTCGGGCTGAAGGTCGATAGTTGACGCAATAGTTAGCAGCGCAAAGGTAGGATCCACCTTTAATCACGCGCTCCATAGCATAGGGATTAGTAGGGTTGTAGCAAGGATTCATCCCTGCATCCAGCTTTGGGGCCTTTCCAGCAATCCGCGCAAATTTGAGCGCATCGTACCAATCGGAGGTCAGTTCCCATACATTTCCAATCATATCATACAGCCCAAAACTATTTGCAGGATAGGTTTTTACCGGAGAAGTACCGACATACCCATCAGATCCCTCATTCCTATATGGAAACATTCCCTGAAAGGTGTTTGCCAAAAATTTGCCTTCAGGCGTTAATTCATCCCCCCAGGCAAACCGTTTCCCGTTTACTCCACCTCGAGCAGCAAATTCCCATTCAAATTCTGTAGGAAGCCTTTTTCCTGCCCATTTTGCATAGGCCTCAGCATCCTCAAAGGCAATGTGAACCACCGGATGATTTTCTTTTCCTTCCAAATTGCTTTTAGGTCCTTCAGGATGTCTCCAATTTGCACCAGTTACCCAGCTCCACCAAAGTGAAATATCTTCCAGCGGAACCATGGTAGGCGGTGGGGAAAAAACCATAGACCCGGGTTGAAGCACCGAATCATCCAACTTCGGGGTTCCTGGAGGTAGCTGTTTTTTGAGTTCTTCCCAATCTATGGGACGCTCGGCCACGGTTAAATATTCGGTAGCTTTGACAAATGCTTCAAATTCTGCATTAGTCACTTCAGTTGCATCCATCCAAAATCCAGAAACATCAACGTTTACCGCAGGTTTTTCAGCATCATAAGCTTCCGGATCATTGGTTCCCACACTAAATTTTCCGCCAGGTATCCATACCATTCCTGGTTCTTTAATTGGTGGCTCAGGTTCTAATAAGGTAACTAATGAGTTTTCAAGCTCTTTTGTTGTTGATTCGGGATTTGATTTACACGCCCCAAAAAACAGAAAGACACCAAGAAGTAGTGCGTAAGTGATCGATTTCATTGCTGAAAGATATTGAATTGATTAGATCAGTCCAACGGTTATTAAATCTGGAACCATGAATATACGCTTCTTTGCCTGTAGAAAATAAACCCGATAAAATTTTGAGCCACAAAGGTCACTACCTTTTTTGAAACTGCAGGGAAATCGCTTTTAACATTTGGTAATTAAAACATGGAACGAAGGGATCGAGAACCTTCCTTTTGAAGACTTGTGGGTTATAACCATTAAGGTCATTGAGAAAATTAAGAATTATGACTTAGTCTTTTTTGGAGAAATCCCACTTTTATTCGATTTAACAGTAGAGTAGCTCTTAATTTTCTCGTGGTTAACTACATGAAACTGGTTTGTTTTTTCAGTCGGACGGAAAAATGGTAAGTTTTAAAAGCGATTTCCCTGTTTGAAACTGGTCTTTTTTGTGATTTTCTAATGAATTAGCTGGTTACATGTAAGTCAACATTTGGATACTTAATTTTATCAATTTAAATCACGATGCTTATTCTACTGGTTAATTTTTCAGCAGGATCAATACCATTTTTACACTTCTTCTACCATTGAAAATTAAGGGAATTAAAAGGGGCCGAACTATAAAAAGTGCTTTTCGGTTCTGGTTTTTCATTAGAAAAAGGTTCCCGAGCCTTCTTAATTTCCAAATGGTTAAAAAATTACATTAACCAAATGAAATTTGGCTCCTGTCAAGATTCCGGACATTCATACCTAGTATTTTAAAAAAGACCTATATCAATGCGATTTTTTCCTGTACTTTTTTCCGAAGCGTATTAAAAAATTGTTTACGCTCCTTTTCTCCTATTTTACTGATTAGTGTGGATTTTTTCAATAAATTCTCCAGATTGTGGAACATACTTTCATTGAACTTTTGATCCATGGACCTTACAAAGTAAAGTACGCTATGATTGAGATAGGTAATTCTCGAATCCCCGATCTCAGCCATAAATGTGTTGTCACCCAGCACAATTTCGTTAAGATACAAGCGATAGTCAGCGCTATCGGAGGTAGGACTCTGACCCGGACTGAATTTTTTACCATGTTCTGCCATTTTTTCCATGTGATCAATCGCTTCTAAAACACAAGCATAGAGTTGTAGGGTTATCTCTGAAGATGAAATAACTCCCATCGCATGGTAAGCCTCTATTTGCCTCAAAGTAGTATTGATGCCCTCTTCATTCCAAATTTCCGAGCTAGGCACCTTGTTATAGGCTCTGATTATTTTTTGTGTTACCTCTTGAAAAGGCTGAAAATAATTTTTTTCAAAAGAGAATGTTTCATTTTTGAGGGTTTCGTAATGTAGAATGGACTTCATCCAAAAGAAAAACTTGAAACCGGCAAGTAAAGGGTGATAATAATGATGAAATGGAGGCATGTCCTTGACCAAAAAATAAACATGTTTTCGTTTAAAACCATTGAACAGATTAAATTGAGCCAAAACATCCTCCATCCAACACATTAATTCATCAACTCGATTGGCATTGAAGGTCCCCTGAAATAAAAGTGAGTTGGAATTGATGATTAATACTTTATCCAATGACAGGTTGTACTTATGTGAAAGTGCTCTTAATTCTTTGATGTTAAGCAACTTTTCTCCTCTTATTCTACGATAAGCACTGTCCATGCTCAAATCTAAAATTTGTGCTACTTCCTCCACCAAGGAAGCATGAGATGGAATGGCATTTTTTAAACTCTGGAAAAATTCAATTTGAATTTTCAACGGTGAAGTCTCAACACGATTCATACAGTTGGCTGATTAGAATTTAGTTTCGTTTAAAAAAAGATTATTAAAAAAGGAATTACCAAGGAATAATTATAAATATTCCTTTATCTGATTTTGAGAATTGGGATGATATACAATTAGTATTAGGTAAACTTAAAAAATTATCTACTTAAAGGCAAAGGAAAAGCAGCCAAACTTTCTTCACCTGATTCACTAACTGACTGTACTGCAAAAAAATAGTTGTCTTTACTGTAGGGAATGGTAAGGGAGTTTTCAGCAGTGAAAAACTTCCGCTCCCAGATGGGAGAGGAAGTCTCCCTCATCAAAACATAATATCCCTTTACTTTTCCCTGTAATGGAGCCTTCCACAGGAGTGATGATTTATTTGTTAATCCTCTGACATCAATTCTCACCTCTTGAGGAATCCCGGCGGAATTAGCCAAGGAGGCGGCAGCAGAAAGATTCACTCCAGCTACTTTTCTCAGGTATTCAAAATCCATAAATTTCGCTAAGTCGCCATACTCAATGCCATTTTCCACCCGCACATTTTCATGCTGATGGAGGAAATTTTCGTTCATTTCAGACATCCTAACCGCTGTAAATCCATTTCTCATGAATGGAGTCTGATCCCCACCTCTCAAGAATCTGTCATTGCGGTAAATTAGTTTCACCTCCATATGATCCACATACCGCTCTCCGATTTCTTTAATGTATCGAGCCAATTGACGTGAGGGACTATCATTGTCTGAATTGATGGATCGGCGTAAAGCCGCTGCCCGTTCGTCTTCCGAAAGTGGTATCGTTTCTGAAAAAACCCGCATCACTGTGTTGTTGCTGATCAGTGTTTCAGAGGAGTTGCTATTCCCTACAATATCATTGTTAAGCACAGCCTCGATTTGCCAGCCCTCTGATTTAGCTTTATCAGCCAAATAAGTAGCTCCTTTCAGACCTTGCTCTTCTCCAGTAAATGCCACAAAAATTATGCTGGCAGAAAATTCTTTTTGAGCCAATATTCTCGCGAGTTCCAACACCACTGCAACGCCACTCCCATCATCATTCGCTCCTGGAGAGGCTCCCTCCGAATCCATCACGTCCCGGTTTCTAGAATCCAAATGCCCCGAAACAATTACAATCCGCTTATCATTTGGGTTAGTTCCCTTCAATGTAGCCAACACGTTGGCAACTCTAGCATCTGCGACGATTCTTCGACCATCTCCCGGAATCACAAACTCCTCGATTTGAGCCGTCATTCGACCATTGGAGGCTTTAGCAAATTGATTGAATTTTTTCAGGACATACCGCTGGGCCGCAATCATCCCTTTATTTTCATCCGTATTTAGTGTATGCCGTGAATGAAAGGAGGAGAGATCATCAATGTATTTTTTAAGGCTGTCCGAGGAAACCTGATTGACGAGCTTTTCAATCGAAGGATTTCGAATAACGGCCTGCTGACCAAAACTTACCAACGAAAAAAATCCAAGGCAAAGAATGAATACTATTTTAATCATGGTAGGTTTGGTTTTGTATTGTAAGCCTTAAATTTAATGCGGAAGATTAACTACGCATCAAAAAATTACATGAAAACATTCGGCCCGCCAAAAAAAGGTGATTATCCAAGCTATTATGAAACGTATTTGGACAAAGTTCCTCCACTATCATTTGCTGAATTAATTCAAAACCAAGTAGTGGAAATCAGAAACCTATTCGACAGTAAGCCCCAAGGATGGGAATCTATTGCCTATTCGGAAGGAAAATGGACTCCCAAGGAAGTACTAGGCCATATAATCGATACTGAAAGGATTATGACATTTCGAGCTTTATGCTTCCTGAGAGGAGAAAAACAATCCTTACCTGGGTTTGACGAAAATGCTTATGTAGAAACTGCTCAATTTTCAAAGATATCATTAGAAGACCTACTGAATGATTTTGAAGCTCAGCGGAAAGCCTTGTTTACATTTGTAAATACACTTTCGGAGGATTTTTTGAATTTTCAAGGAAAAGCAAACGATAAACCCATCACCCCTAGAGCCTTATTTTGGATCATTCCGGGGCACTTTATTCACCATGTCGAAGTATTAAACAACCGTTATTGATGCGAGAAATCCCGATTGCAGTAGTTGATGCATTTACAAGTTCTCCCTTTTCAGGAAATCCTGCGGGAGTATGCCTGCTTGAACAGCCTTTGGAAAAAGAACAAATGCAGGACATTGCAATGGAAATGAACCTGAGTGAAACCGCTTTTGTAGAGCGAACCTCAGAACAAGGTAAATTTTCACTCCGTTGGTTCACTCCAACCCTTGAAATTGACCTTTGCGGTCATGCTACCTTGGCTTCGTCCTTTTGGATGCTTCAATCCGGTTGGGCGCAAGAAGGAGAGACCATAAAATTTCAAACCCGAAGCGGGGAATTGCGGGTGAAATGCAGCGCTGATAGTTTGGAAATGGATTTTCCATTGATTCCTACCTACCCGGGTGTACACCCGTTTTTCTCTTCAGAATTGTTTGGAAAAAAAATTATTCAAGCTGCCCAACTCCGCAGGAATTGGATTTTTGAGTTGGAAACTGAGCAGGCAGTACGGGAGCTGATTCCTGATTTTTCACTCATTTCGAGACATAGTGAGGAAGGATTTATTATCACTGCCAAAGGAGAAACATACGATATTGTCAGCAGGTTTTTTGGTCCAAACGTGGGCGTTCCAGAAGATCCAGTGACGGGGTTTGCGCATTGTGCTTTGATGCATTATTGGAACCAAAAGACGGGAAAAACCCAATTGAATGCTTATCAGGCAAGTAAAAGAGGAGGGGAGCTTCAGTTGGAAAAGCACGATGACCGGGTGTTTATCCGTGGGAAGGCGGTGAAAGTACTGGAGGGAAAACTATTTTTGACGTGATCATGGAGGGAAATACCAAAAAAAAAATAACCATCAAAAGAGTTATTCGACACATTAACGAATATTGGCTTAATGACGTCAGTTTCGTAGTACTAATGGTAGTTTTGGTATTTACTGCCTTTATTCTTCCTATTTTGATAGAATATGGCCATGTGAGCAAAACAGCCATAAACTTGGTTTTTTTAGGTATTTTTTTCACAGGAATTTGGTCCTCGGACAATAAACTCTTAGTCCTCTTAACCGCCTTTCTATTTCTCGCCCAAATCGTATTTAGGATGTTTAGATTCAGTGATATACCTGTTGAATTTTACTTTTGGGAGTTAATTTTCGGTTTGATAAATATGGGAATTTTCATTTTTCTCAATATTAGGTTATTGTTCCGAGACCACGAGGTGAATTTGTTTCGGGTAATTGGGGCGGTTAACGTGTATTTATTACTCGCTATTTTAGGAGCTTTCGGATTTGAGACCATAGATCTTACAGTGGGGGATTCTATATCTGGGTTGAATCCATCTGTTGACAGCCAAGATTTTAAAGGATACGATCAAGATTTTCCAAGTTACATCTACTATAGTTTCGTCTGCTTGACCACGGTTGGTTTTGGGGATTTTGTACCCGTAAACATCATGTCTAAAATGCTTTCTGTCTTCCTATCCACCACTGGAATTCTTTACCCGGCAGTAGTTATTGCGAAATTAGTTGGATACAGTGCCCCTAAAAAATGAATTTGTCATTTCCGTTCCTGTAAATTATTGTTTTTCGCTTCTTTAAAAATTGTTATTTCCATAACTAAAACTTCAAATACCTTTTATGAGAAAAATCTACTTTAGCCTTCTGATGGTCCTTGGTTTTTCTGTTGCATTTGCACAGACAACCAGAAAAATTGAAGTGGAATCCAAAGTTGAGACTACTTCAGAAGTTATGATCAAGGGAAAAAGAGTCCCCTACAAAGCCTCGGCAGGTACCCAGCCCGTATGGGATGACAAAGGTGAACCGATTGCTTCCTTATTTTATACCTATTATGAACGAACGGATATTACGGATAAAACCAAACGACCGCTTGTGATTTCCTTTAATGGAGGTCCTGGTTCGGCTTCCATTTGGATGCATTTGGCCTATACTGGACCTGTCATTCTAAATATTGACAATGAGGGCTATCCAGTGCAGCCGTATGGCACTAAGGCAAATCCGCATTCCATTTTAGATGTAGCGGATATTGTATTTGTAGATCCGGTAAATACAGGCTATTCTAGAATAGTAAAGGAAGACACGCCTCGAGGCACTTTCTTTGGTATCAATTCGGACATTAAGTACCTCGCTGACTGGGTAAATACCTTTGTCACCCGCCAAAACCGTTGGGCCTCTCCAAAATACCTGATCGGAGAAAGCTACGGCACCACTCGAGTGGCTGGGTTGGTTTCTCAGCTTCAGAATTCCCATTGGATGTATTTCAATGGGGTGATTTTGGTGTCTCCAACCGATATGGGAATTGAAAGAGGAGGACCAGTGAAAATGGCAAACTACTGGCCCTATTATGCTGCCACGGCCTGGTATCACAAAGCGCTTCCTGCAGAACTTCAGTCCAAGGATCTTGATGAAATTTTGGCCATAGTTGAACCCATGGCACTGAATGAAATTTTACCAGCCATGACCAAGGGTGGGATGCTCACTGATGCCGAGAGAGATGCGATTGCCACCAAAATGGCCTACTATTCAGGGTTGAAAAAGGAGGCTATTCTTCACTATAATCTGATGGTGCCAACCAGCTTTTTCTGGAAAGAATTGCTCAGAGAACGCGACGGGATGACGATCGGAAGATTGGATAGCCGATACAAGGGCTTTGATCGAATGGAAGCTGGATCTGCCTATGATTTTGATCCTGCCTTAACCAGCTGGAACCATGCCTTTGCTCCGGCATTTAATCACTACGCAAAAAATGTCTTGAAATACAACACAGATTTAACCTATAACCTATTTGGCCCGGTAAACCCATGGGATAGAAGCAACGAAACTACAGGAAATGATCTGGGCACAGCAATGAGGCAGAATCCGTTCCTTCACTTGATGGTTCAATCAGGCTATTTCGATGGTGGAACCGATTATTTTAATGCCAAATACAGCACATGGCACATCGATCCAAATGGCAAATTGAAAGATAGAATTGACTTTAAAGGATACCGGTCAGGACACATGATGTATCTGAGAGCGGAGGATTTGGCTACATCAAATGAGGACATTCGTCAGTTTATTCAAAAATCAACGGTAGCTCCGGGTCAGCCAGCAAAGTACGAATAACAGGCAAGGCAAACTTTCCTTAAAAAATGGCTCCGATCAAAATTGGAGCTATTTTTTTTGTAAAATAAGTCTAGAAAAGTCCTGAAAGGAGTAAATTTCCTCCTCTTTTCTGATCATTTTGCCCAAAATTCTAAAAATATCCTCCAATTTTTTACCTTCTTTTCTCAAAAAGTGAATAGAAGTATCCCCAGCAGATTTGGAAAGCTTAGTTTGATTTGGCCCCTTCAGTAAGTCGTGATGCAAAAATGTAGTTTGAGAAAAATGGGGTTGTTTCAGCAATCTCGACAAATCCAGTTGGGCTAGTGTTGAAGCATAAAGATCCTTTCCTCTGACCACCAAATCCACTCCAAAATGTATATCATCCACCACGGAAGTCAGCTGGTAAGCAGGCAGTTTATCCTTTTTTCGAACCATATAAAATGCTGTCTCTTCGGTTATCAAGTCTATTTTTTTCTGATTGGGATATTCCAAGAAATTGATGAAATCCGAGTCCAAACTATTAACTCTCCAAGCTGTATCCTTGCGTTCAAGTGGGATTTTTCGGTCCACACACTGCCCAAGGTAATACCCGCTGGCGTCCATTTGTTGGATTTTACTTCGAGAGCAATCGCAGGCAAAAACAAGGTTGGTTTCGATCAACTTAGATAAAGCCTCTTCATATAGTGGGATTCGATGAACTTGTGACCATTCGGATTCCAATTCAGAAACAGATTTCGGCCCAAGGTCAATTTCTATTTCAAGGAATTCCAGCGTATCAAAAATATCCTGTACATACTCTGGGCGGTATCGCTCTCTGTCCAAATCGTCTATTCTCAAAAGGAGCTTCGCTCCATGTTTTTTGGCCAAGGCCTG
This sequence comes from uncultured Limnohabitans sp., assembly GCA_964574365.1. Taxonomy (GTDB): domain Bacteria; phylum Bacteroidota; class Bacteroidia; order Cytophagales; family Cyclobacteriaceae; genus Algoriphagus. Next base: position 43,355 of record CAZNND010000004.1, on the reverse strand, counting down.
GGTCAGTAAAAACGAATACGCATTGCCTAAATGGAGGTATCCACTTGGCGTAGGAGCGATCCGGGTAAGGGTATAGTTCATCGCTCAAAGGTAGAAATTTCAAATAGTTCGAATTTAAGAAAAAAGCGACTCTTAATGATCTTTAACAGGTAGGGCTGGGAAGCTCTGAAAACAGTTTCTACTTTTGGATTACCATGAGATTAATTCCTCTACTTCTAGTTTTTATCGTAATCCAATTGAATGTACGGGCTCAGACCATGTATTCTGGAAATGTCATCGACGCTTGGGACAAAAACTATTTGGAAGGGGTTGAAGTCTCCGTGCTAGGAAAAGGGAAGGTGATAACCAATTCCAGAGGATATTTCTCCATTTCAGCGCTACTAGGTGACACACTTCTCCTAAGTTTTCCCGGATTTATTGAGAAAAAACAAGTACTTGGAGAGGAACGGTTCTTCCTTCTTGAACTACAAGATCGGGCAAGATTGCTCCCTACCTTTCAGGTGAAATCAGAGCCTTACCGCTTCCGGTTCAAAGATGGTAAATTGACGATCATAGAAAATGAAGACCAGGAGGAAAAGCCTTTGGCCCAGCAGATCTCAGGTGCTATGGATAAGTTTTCTCCAACTCCCAATTTTTCAATTTATGGACCGATCAGCTATTTCACCAAGCGAAATCGACAGTTAAGAGCGTATGAAGAAAAGTTGGATTGGCTAAAAAGAAGAGCAGGATATCTGGCTATCATTGATTCAGATTCAGTCAGATCTGAAATAATGAACAAATACAGCTTGGATAGGGAAGATTGGGATGAACGAGTAATCCGTTTCAATCAATTCCACCAATCCCATAACTTTTTGGATTGGAGTAAAGAGCGGGTCAAAGAGGCTTTGACTGAATTTATTCGTATCGAGAGTTTTCTGGGGGATTAGATTTTTCTTTTGAAAGACCAGGTGACGTAAAACTTAGCCACGGTCTCACCGGAAGTATTTCTACCGGTGGATATCATGGTAAGTTGAGAGGTGTCGCCGATATTCATTTTTTCAATCAGTTCAAAAAGTTCCTCTCCCTGATCACAGGTAAAGGAGATTTTGGTGTTGGCTTTCTTAGAATACTCAGCCCGGAAATCCACCACCAACATGCTGAAGCTTCCTTTTCCTGCTAAGGCCAATTGACACAAAGCTCCGGTACTAAGTTCTGCCGCACCTGCTAATGCTGCGAAATAAATCGATTTAAAGGGGTTTTGAGACCGCCAAAAATATGGGATGGTTACCTCACAAGAAAATTGGTCCAGCTTTTTGACATTTAGCCTCCAAAAGATAGCAGAAGGTAATTTGACCAACATGGCAAACCAAAAAATCAAGGGATTAGTCATTTTTTTTTGATAATCCAACGCTGCTTTAGAAAGTGTCAATTGAGGTTTACTATCCATTTCTTAGAAATTTGATCTGAAAATAACGAAATTTGCAACCCAATATCAATCAAAGGACATTTTGGATTTTATAAACTTAAAAAAACTGCCTAATGAAAAAGATTACATGGATTTTTATAATTGGATTTTTGTCCTTTTCCTGTGAAAAGGTACCCTTGACCGGTAGAAGCCAACTAGCGCTAGTATCCAATGCAGAACTTCAGCCTCTGGTAAATGAAGAATACCAAAAAGCGATAAAAGGCGGGAAGGTATTGACCGACACAAGAGAGGGTCGAATGATTGTCGAGGTAGGAAAAAAAATGTCATCCTCGGTAGAAAAATACCTGAATGACAACGGATATCAGGGTTTGGTGAAAGATCTTTCTTGGGAGTTTAATTTACTGGAAAGCGATCAAATCAATGCTTGGTGCATGCCTGGAGGTAAACTGGCATTTTACACAGGCATCTTACCTATCACCAAAAATGAAACAGGGGTAGCCGTGGTTATGGGACATGAAATCGCGCATGCGGTAGCCTCGCATGCACGGGAAAGAATGTCCAATGGCTTGTTATTAAATTTGGGGATTTCGGCACTTTCTACCGCAATTGGCCAAAATCCCACCTTGACACAAGAGATTTTTCTCCAATCCGTAGGAATTGGATCACAACTTGGAATGCTGAGTTTCTCCAGAAAGCATGAATTGGAGGCCGATGAGTTGGGCCTGATTTTTATGGCTATGGCAGGTTATGATCCAAGGGAGGCTCCTGCTTTTTGGGAGCGAATGGCTACCGCAGGAGGAGGGAATCCAACAGAATTTCTTTCGACACACCCGGGTCCTGACAGACGTATTGACCGACTCAATGCCAACATGCCAAAGGCGCTTGGTTACGATGAAGCACGAAAGTAAGCTAAAAAAAAATGGATATACGGAATCCTACCAGTGGCCAAATTTCATTTTGTTTGTGTTTAAGGGTATAAATCGATCAATAGGAAGAACATAAAATTAACAGCGGGAGGTGAAATTCAACGCATATCCAAACTTTCAATTTTGATCTGTACACCTTCGAAATCAAAGCTTTAGCTTTTCCAGGTAGTGCCCTTAAACATCATTTACTAGAAAAAAGGAGAAATAATCGCTTTAGGACCGAGCATAAATCCCATACTAAACACGTGAAAAAACAACTTTGCGGCCTTCGTGACCTTCGTGTCCATTGTGGTTTTTAAATTTTATCGGTTTTAATCCCTACTAGCAAAATAGCGTATATCCATAAAAAAAATTTGGGCATCTGCTTAATTACACGCTCACTATGTTTTCTATTTGGTTTTTGATTTTACAAGGTTTTTAATTCTATGTGATTTTTGATTCTTCCACTTTTTGGTGAAATAAAATCTTTGATAATCCCGTTTTTAACCCCTACTACAACAGGTATATCCACCGGTTTTACTACCATTTTTTGATCTATTCGCTCCGAGATGAAAAACTAGTAATTGGAATAGGCTAAGCTGCCTTAGGGTTAAAGGAAATTCTGAGTTACAAAACCTACGTGCAATTATCCAGATACACACAAAAAAAAGTCCAAGGTTTTATAATCTAGAACCTTTAACCCTATTTATTTTATTATCGGTTTGTTAATCCCCTAAGCTTTACTTGGGTAAGTTTTCGCTTGGTATCCAAAGGAAAATCTCCCTTCATCATCCATTCGTAATAGCCAGGTTCTTCTTTCAGGGCCTGCTCGATGGTTTTGCCTTTGTGCTTGCCAAAATTAAAAATCTCCTGTCCTTGGGAGTTGAAAACAAAACGACCCGCAAGGTCAACCATTTTTTCGTTGACCAATTCATGAATTTTTTTCATGTCATTTTCAAAAACGCCCAGTTTATTTCCCTGAAGGTCTTCGACTTCTTCACCAAGATAGCGCTCGATTTGCGCCCTGAATACATCCACGGTGGCAAGAGTATCTGCCTCGGCACTGTGAGCATTTTCGAGTTTTTTTCCACAATAAAATTTGTATGCCGCGCTAAGATTCCGCTTTTCCATCAAATGAAAAATCTTCTGCGCATCCAGGAGATTTCGTTTGTCCAGATCAAAATCAATTCCCGACCTTAAAAACTCCTCAACCAATAGCGGAATATCATACTTCAGTACATTGAAACCCGCCAAATCAGACTGTCCAATAAAATTGAACACGTCCCTGGCGATATTCTTAAATAAGAGTTCATTCCTGATATCCTTGTCATAAATACCATGAATCAAAGAAGCTTCCAATGGGATAGGAATTCCCGGATTTACCCTTCGGGTATAGATTTGTTGTCCCCCGTCGGGCATAAGTTTCACTATGGAAATCTCCACAATTCTATCTGTGGCTACATTGGTGCCAGTGGCTTCCAAATCAAAAAATGCAATAGGATTTTTAATGTTTAGCTTCATGAGTTTTAAATTTGGCTCTGAGGGGTTCGATGTCTAGGTTATCATAGTTGCCCGAACTCATCAGGAGCAAGTTGGTAAGGTAAAAGTCCTGTGAAAGGAGAAATTCTTTTAAAGCTGCACTTTCTGTGAATAGGATCAAATCTTTTCGTCTAAATCCTTCTCTCAGGGTATCCTGATCCATCAATTCCAGTTTTTTCATTGCCACTGCATGCGGATTTAGGTAAACCAAGGCAATATCTGCCTCATCCATGCTGTGGGCGTAGTTGGGAAGAAAGGCTTTGTTCAATGAAGAATAGGTATGCAATTCCTGTACTGCAATCAGGCGTCGTTCAGGGAATTGGTTTTTCACTGCATTGACGGTGGCTTTCAGTTTGGAAGGAGCATGGGCAAAATCGCGAAATAAAATCCCATTATCTCCTTTGGCCAGAATTTCCTGCCTTTTGGCGGCACCTTTGAAGGTTGGAATAGATTCGTAAAACTGCTTTTTGCTTACTCCCAAGGACTCACATACTTCAAGTGCTCCTTGTAGATTTTGTAAGTTATGGTCGCCAAAGATTCCTATTTCTATATCACCTTGGTCAGTGTTTAGATATGTTTTTCCTTCCAAAATGTTTGCAGAATGTGCCTTATATGGGATTTTTTGACCCAAAGTCGGGGTGTTTTCGGCTGCCATTTTCACCAATGGATCTACCTCGCAGTAGATCAATTTTCCATCGGGTGGTGTCTTTTCCATTAATTTGGAAAACTGGGCTTTGTATTCCTCAAAATCAGGAAAGACATTGAAATGGTCCCAAGCGATTCCACTGACTAAAACAAGGTCATGCTGATAATGGAAAAACTTTGGAGTGCGGTCGATGGGTGAGGTCAGGTATTCATCTCCTTCGATTACGATGATCGGGGCATCCGAAAGGCGGACCATTAAGTCAAAACCCTCTATCTGAGCACCCACAAGATAATCGATTTCAACACCCTGATCCTTGAGCACATGGAGAATCATGGACGTAATCGAGGTTTTACCGTGGGAACCCGCTATCACAACTCGCTTTTTGTTTTGGCTTTGGTTGAAAATGAATTCTGGAAAAGAATAAACAGGAATTTCGAGTTGCTGAGCTTTGATTAATTCCGGGTTGTCTTGTCTGGCGTGCATTCCTAGAATGATCCCATCCAGATTAGATTGGATTTTTTCCGGAAACCATCCCAAATTTTCAGGTAAAATACCTGCGTTTTGGAGTCTGGTTCGGGAAGGCTCGTAGATTTCATCATCGCTTCCGGTGACTTGATAGCCTTTTTGGACGAGGGCCAGAGCAAGATTATGCATGACGGCGCCTCCAATGGCAATGAAGTGATAGGCTGGCATGGATTCAGCAAAAATTCAGTTAAATGATATTTGACTCAAACTTAAAAATAAAACATGGAGCACTGGAGGAATATTATTTTCATTTTGGTTTTTTCCCGTTTTTTTGAGTTTTTATCTAATTTCGAAAATGGATATGACCAAATGATGCTACCAGATAAGTTTGCCTACATGACTATGGCTTTACTCTACCTATTGGCTTGGTGGGTGGTTTATTTGAAAAGTCCCTGGAAAAGTGGAATGATCAAGGTTGGGTTCATTGGAGGGCTTATGGGCGTGATAGCCGAGGTATGGTACTTTCATGATTATTGGCAACCTCCAATGATTTTAGCAGCGGGTTGGCCGGGAATTGAGGACTTCATTATAGGTTTTGCCATGTTTGGAGTGGGAGGGTATATCCATGCTGCTTTCACCAAGAGGGAAGTTGATTTTGATCGACAGACACCCGCAAAAAATAGAGACTTATTCATTCTTTGGGTGATTGGATGCTCGAGCTTGACCTTATTTAGTCTGATTTTGGAATTTCATTCAGGCTATGTGACTTTTTTGACGTTCATCAGTTTGTCCATTTACATTTGGATTCAAAGACCTGATTTGATCCAAATCTCCCTGATTTCCGGATTTTCTACCCTTGGAATCGTCATACTGATTTACTACCTCACTTTTGGAATACTTTTTCCCAACTTTTGGGATACCTATGGGATGCTAAAAGATGAACCTATACTTGGATATAAAATTCTCAGTATTCCTGTTTCAGAAATGCTTTGGCATTTTAGTTGGACCTTACTCTGTTCTATGTTTAGAGGCTATCGTAATGGTGTTTATTTCAAGGATGCCCGGCTGATGGGTACTTGATTTTTTTCAATCGCTGTTGATAAGTTTTGGAAAAGTTGTTTAAAACTCTTGCTTTTGTTAGGGTACATTTGTTTTATGTCCGACAACACCAACCCAATCCGCATTAACCGTAAAAAACCGGTTTTTGATAATCCAACCAACCTTTTAGGCAAAGTTCCTCCCCAAGCTGTTGAGATGGAGGAAGCTGTGCTTGGTGCCTTAATGCTTGAAAAAGATGCACTCACCAATGTGATTGACATTCTTAAAGTAGAAAGCTTCTATAAAGAGGCCCATAAAGTGATTTTTAAGGCAATTTTGGATCTTTTTTCAGAAAGTCAGCCCATAGATCTTCTGACGGTTTCCACACAGCTTCGGAAAAATGGAGCTTTGGAAATAGCTGGAGGTGCGTTTTACATCACGGAACTTACCTCAAAAGTAGCCTCAGCGGCCAATATCGAATACCATGCACGAATTATCACCGAACAGTCTATCAAACGCGAGCTGATTGGAATCTCTTCAGAAATACAAAAGGAGGCCTTTGAAGATACTACGGATGTTTTCGAACTCTTGGACAAAATGGAACAGTCACTTTTTGATATTTCAGAAAAGAATATCCGGAAAAATTATTCAGACATGCGCTCCATCATGAGGGAGGCCATAGCCGAATTGGAAGAGCGGAAAAATCAAAAAGATGGGCTTACGGGAGTTCCATCTGGTTTCACTGCCTTGGATCGGGTCACTTCAGGTTGGCAAAAATCCGACCTGGTGATCATCGCAGCGCGTCCGGCAATGGGTAAAACGGCATTTGTTTTATCAGTTCTTAGGAATGCTGCTGTCGATCATGGCAGGCCGGTAGCGATTTTTTCTTTGGAAATGTCTGCTGTCCAACTCGTTAACCGACTCATATCCTCCGAAGCTGAACTAGATTCAGAAAAAATCAAAAAAGGTACGCTCGCTGACCATGAATGGGCTCAGTTGGTACATAAAACAGCCAGGCTATCCAAAGCACCACTGTTTGTGGACGACACCCCCGCTCTTTCTATTTTGGAACTTCGTGCAAAATGCAGAAAACTTAAAGCACAACATGATATCCAACTCGTGGTGGTGGATTACCTCCAATTGATGTCTGGAGATTCAAAAAATGGGGGACAAGGAGGAAACCGGGAACAGGAAATCGCTAGTATTTCGAGGGCCTTGAAGAAAATTGCCAAGGAGCTTAATATTCCCGTGATTGCTTTGTCCCAGCTTTCTCGAGCTGTGGAAACCCGGGGAGGCGATAAACGGCCTCAACTTTCAGATCTCCGAGAGTCGGGTTCCATCGAACAGGATGCCGATATGGTGATGTTCCTTTACCGACCTGAATACTATGGAATTTCGGAATATGATGGGAATGTCTCTACGGCCGGAGTAGGCGAGGTCATCATTGCCAAGCATCGAAATGGTTCCTTAGACAACGTTAAACTCAGATTTATCGGTCGATATACCAAATTTACAGACCTGGATGGGGATAGTACGGACTTTTCCCAAAATCAGCCGGGAGAAATTAGTTATGGCCGTAAATTCGTTTCAAGCGCCTCAGGTGCGGATTCGTTTGATACCGGAAAAACTATAAAAATGCCAAGCAAGGCCAATGAGGATGACATAGACCGTGCATTTAGTGGTGGAAATGACCCTGCTCCATTTTAATTTGGACAAGCATGAAAGGAATTGTTTTAAATAATCTACTCGAAGATAAAATTCAATTGGAGGAAATACCTGTTCCAATTCCCCAGCCTGATGAAGTTGTTGTACAGGTGAAAGCTGCGGCCTTGAATCATAGGGATGAATGGAGCAGAAAAGGGCTTTATCCAAACCTCAAAAATGGTGTAGTCTTGGGATCAGATGGTGCAGGGATTGTCCAGTCCATTGGCTCCGAGGTTTCTTCCTCTTGGTTAGGAAAAGAAGTGCTGATCAATCCGGCCATACATTGGGGCAGTAATCAAGCTGCCCAAGGAAAAAACTTTGAAATCCTCGGTATGCCTAGGAATGGCACCCTAGCTGAATATGTGGCTATTCCTGCTGATAGGCTCCACGAAAAACCAACACACCTTTCCTGGGAGGAAGCTGCTGCGTTGCCTCTTGCAGGACTCACCGCATATAGAGCCTTGGTGTATCAGGGTCTAGTTAAAGCCGGGGAAAATGTATTGGTTACAGGAATCGGTGGGGGAGTGGCCCAGGTGGCAGCGAAGTTTGCAATAGCCCTCGGAGCTAATGTCTATGCAAGTAGCAGCAGTGAAGAAAAGTCCCAAATGGCCCTTTCACTCGGAATTTCTGAAGTTTTCAATTACACTTCCGGAAACTGGATCCAAAAATCTTTGGAAAAAACCGGAGGATTTGACCTGATCATTGATGGAGCGTCAGGCGACAGTCTTAACGAACTGATCACGGTATGTAAACCGGGAGGTAGAATTGTGTTTTATGGTGCTACCCAGGGGAATCCCAGTAAACTAGAAGCCAGGAAAGTATTTTGGAACCAACTGAAAATCATGGGTTCTACTATGGGCTCAGACCAGGATTTCGATGAAATGATAAATCTAATCGAAAAGCACCAAATCAGACCGATTATTGATCGCACGTTTCCTTTGGAGAAAGCCGTTGAGGCATTTGACCGAATGAAGGCCGGGGCTCAGTTTGGCAAACTCGTACTGATTCCTTGAATGCCTGGGTAAATTAGAGTTCTATTGGCCTTTCTTAGGTTAGTTCCCTAAGATCCACAGGTACAACTCGTGATACCCCCGCCTCAATCATGGTAATCCCATAAATAATGTCAGTACTTGCCATGGTTCGCTTGTTGTGAGTTACGATAATAAACTGGGACTCTGAGCTAAACTTTTGTATGATTTGATTGAATTTGTCGATGTTGGCATCATCCAAAGGGGCGTCAACTTCATCAAAAATACAAAAGGGAGCTGGTTTCAGCAGGTAAATGGAAAAGAGCAGGGAAGTAGCCGTCAATGTTTTTTCTCCTCCGCTCAGCTGATTGATGGTCAAAGGTCTTTTTCCTTTTGGTTTGGCCATGATTTCAATGGGGGACTCCAGAGGATTGTCAGGATCTACCAAGGTGAGGTCACAGTCGTCCTGCTCGGTAAATAGGGAACGAAAGACCTTCACAAAATTCTCCTTGATTTTTGCAAAGGCCTCCATAAACGTATTTTTAGCCACCTGATCAATTTCAGAAATGGTGGTTAAAAGCGACTCTTTCGCTTTTATCAGATCTTCCTTTTGAGCCGTGATAAAATCATACCGTATCTTGATCTCATCATAGGCCTCCATAGCCATTGGATTGATTGGGCCGATTTTTTCGAGCCGCTCTTTTTGTTTTTTTACAAGCTCTCTGAGCTCTGCCTCTGAAAAATTTCCAAATTCAACATCTAATTCCGGGTTTTCCTCCATCAACCGATCCAAATCCAATTCAAATTCCACGCTCAGTCTTTCCTTCATTCCGGTCATTTTGAGTTTGATTTCATTGATTCGATTCTGAATCTCCAGTAAAAGTTGATCAAAACTTTCCTTGCTTTTCTGAAGGTTCCGGATTCGAGTGTCTGTTTCATCAATCAGGCCACGTGCACCATAGTATTCTTTTTCGGCCTCATTTACTCCCTTTTCTATGTCTTCCTTTTCCGAATAAAGCTCAATTAGCTCATCGTCTTTGATTTCGTTGGTTTCCAGAAGGGATTTTATTTCTGAATCAAGCTTGGAAAGTTCAATCTGTGACTTTTCAATTCGTTCTCTAGAGCCTTCAAAAGCATTACGCTTAAATTCAATCTCCTGCTCAAGGCTATTCACCCGGTTCACTTGTTGGATGTAAGTGATGTTTTCCTGATTAAACGCTTGAGATTTTTCAGCCAAGACCTTATTTTCCCTTTCCAATTCCTCGTTTAGAATTGCCAATTCGTTTGAAATACCATCAAATCGGTTTATTTCTTCCTCCAATTGGGGTTGAATCACAGAAAGGCTATCTGCCAAAACACTGATTCGGTCCAAAATGTCCTCCTGTTTATTGGCATTGGAGCTGAGCAGTTCGGCTAATTGCTCTTTTTTGGTTTTGATAGAAATATAAGCAGCGTTTAGCTCATTAATGAGTTTTTGGCTCTCATCGATATCCTTTTTGTAACTGATTTCCTTCAACTTAATCAGATCACTCAGCTTCTGGTCCAAATTAGAGCGGGTAGCTCCCACCTTTTTGCCCAAATCCTTGATCTCTGCGTCCAGTTTATCAAGATTTTTTGCACGGCCAATTCGTTTGCCCTCAAAAAGACCTACCGAACCACCCGAAATAGAGAATTTTCGTTTAGTGAATTTTCCGGATTCGGAAAGGAAAATGCAATCCGAATCTTGAGGAAAATCTTTGTAATCAGCCTGTACGATATACACATTGTCCAGGATAAAATTGATTAGCCTGGAGTATTTGATATCGAATTCGATGATTTCTGAGGCTGCAATAGCATTGGAAAACAGCTTGGTTTGGCTTGGTTTGAATCGCTCAAAATGTTCCAAAACAAAAAAATTGGCTTTACCTCGTGCAGCATCACTCAGCAGCTGGATGGCAGCAATGGCCTCCAACTCGGTATCTACTACATAATAGTTCATGTAATTTTCGAGGTAATTTTCTATGGTTACCCGAAATTTTTCCTCCGTGGTCAATAAATCGGAAAGCAATGGGACATTTTTACCCCAGGAAGAATTTTTTTTGAGAAACTTAATTGCTTCTGGAAAACCTTCTAAATTTTCAACCAAGGACTTTGTCAAGTTGAATTCATTGGTTTTCGAATCAAGTTTCCTGGAAGTACTGGTTAATTCCTCCCTGATCAACTCAATTACCCGATTAGTTTCTTCAATTTTCCGATCCTGATCTTCCTGTTTTGATTTGAGCGAATGAAAGTCTTCTAAGGAAGCATCAAGTTGTAACTTTAGCTCTCCCATTTTATCCTCAAAATCTACCAAACTTGCCTCTTGGGAAGAATCGTTTGAAGAGGTTCTTTCCAATTCTTGCTTGAGTGTTGAAAGCTGAATCTGCTTGATTTCAACTTCTTTTCTCAGCTGATATACACGTTCTTTCAGGCTGTCGAATTTTTGGGCTACTTCCTTTTGAGCTTGTTGTTTTTGCGAATTTGAAAGTTTATGGGAATCATAATCTTCCCTGAATTGGGCTACTGAGAATTCCTTTTCCGCCAACAGTTTTTCTGCAGACTCTTTTTCCTGCTCAAGGGATCGAATGGAAAAACCTGCCCGGTCATTTGATTTCTTGTCATTGTCAATTTGTTCCCGGAGTGTTTGAGATCGATCTTCAAGGAATCTTAGTCGTTCATTTTTGATTTTCTTTTCAGACTCAAAAGCCCTGATTTTATTCACATGCTCATTGAGCGATTTTTGTCGAGAGGAAAGAAGTTTTTCGCGATGAATTAAATCAATCTTCAATTCACTTAATCGGACTTCGAGTTCGGTGATTTGCGTCTGAGTCTGAAGTTTTCTATCCGCCTCCTCGGTGAGTGTGGAGTTGGATGCAATCAATGCCTGTGCATAATCACCGATGGATTTTTTAGCAAGATTGATGCTTGCTATTCGATAATCGGCTTTGATTTCAAAGTATTTGGCTGCCTGTTTTGCCTGTTTTTCGAGCGACTTGAGATTTTTGTCTATTTCAAAAAGCAAATCCTCAACCCGAGCGAGATCTGCATCCGTATCTTCGAGTTTTCTGAGGGTCTCTTTCTTTCTGTTCTTGAATTTGGAAATCCCTGCTGCCTCCTCAAATAGTTCACGACGGGAATTGTTCTTGTCATTGAGCAATTCGTCAATCATTTTTAATTCGATGATTGCATAGGAATTTGAATTGATACCCGTATCCATAAACAGGTTGGTGATATCCTTCAATCGGCAAATCACACCATTGATTTGGTATTCACTTTCACCGGTTCTGTAATACCGGCGGGTAATGGTTACATGAGTGTATTCGGTGGGGAGAAGGTTTTTCGTGTTTTCAAAAGTCAAAGAGACCTCAGCCATATTGGTTGGCTTCCTGTTTTTTGTTCCGTTAAAAATGACATTTTCCATCTTGTCGGAGCGAAGCATTCTGGATTTTTGTTCACCCAAAACCCATCGGATCGCATCCACAACATTGGATTTACCGCATCCATTGGGGCCCACCACTCCTGTAATTCCCTTGTCAAAATGGATGACTATTCTATCACCAAAACTTTTGAAACCCTTGATTTCCAGTTTGCTAAGCAGCATGCTAATTTTTTAAACACGAATAATTTTTCAAATTAGAATTTATGAACGGATTTGACAAAAAAATTGCGAAATACCCCTTGCTCTATCGAGAACGCTTGATTCCCTAAGATTATTCTCGATACCTCCGTGAAATACGCAGTGTTAAATTAGCTTTTCCTCAAGAAAAGGGATTGGAAAGAGGAATTTTCCAAGGTATTTTAGTCATCTTACTTTTTTATCAAATTTCTCGTTAACTTCAACTCATGGATTTAGGACAGATCATCTATATCATTGCAGTTATTGGGTATTTTCTTTACCAAGCCTCAAAGAAAAAGAGGTCAACAGATCCCATGGAAACTGATGAAAAACAATCGGATACACCTCAAAAAGGGTTGACCTTTGAGGAACTATTAAGAGAAATCAAAAATTCCCAAAATCCCCCAGCTCCTGAATTACCTAAAGAAGTAAAACAGGAACCTCTCCGCCCTTTTCCTGTACCCGTCGCTGTAGATTCAACAAGTTCTAAAAATCAAAGAAAAAAACAGGTTGAACCAAAAGAGGATATAGATGATGAAGCGAGTTACTACGAAGGCGCTTTTGGGCATCGAGTCAAACAAAATCCCTATCAGGCATATCCAAATAAACTAGTAGAGGAACCCGAAAGAAGCGTATTCAAATTCAATGAAGTGTCTTCAAAAAAGGTTAATCCTTATGCCGCATTACTAAAAAGCCCAAAATCATTAAAAGAAGCAGTCATTGTAAGTGAGATTTTACGACCGAAATATTTTTAACCCGGCATCAAAAGTAAAACCCTGAATCCTCCTGCGGCGGACAGGCAATTAACAATTCCTTTCAACCAATCTACCATCCTCAGCAATACCACTGAACAATTGTTAAAAGCAAATATCCCATCATAAAAATAAACCGAACAATACCTAAAGCATGGCTCTTATATAAACTTATATGAATATCCGCTTGTATCCAAGTAGCCAACTATGATTTGGTTTGTAAATTAAATAGTATGCATATACACTTATTTTGATTTTTATCCAAACAATTTAGAACCCTGTTGATTATAGGATTAAGGAAATTAATCTTAATCTAGTTACCAATTGATATGGACAATTCTAAACTGACAGTATCTGGAAACTTAACCGAATCTCGTAGAAAGTTTATTGAAAAAGCTGGAATTGCAGCGGTTTTAGGCACCTTTGGAGCATCTTTTTTCACTTCATGTACCACTAATTCCGAGGACACTAATCCGAATGGCAATTCAAATAATAATACACCAAACGGAATTGTGGTATCTGGTTCCACTATCCGGATCGACCTTCAAGTACAAACTTCCCTTTCTACTTCCGGAAGGTGGTTGCTCATCACTGAAGCGAAAACTCTCGTAGCCAATATAAATGGTTCGTTTGTTGCCTTGTCATCTGTTTGTACACACTCCGGATGCTTTGACAGTTGGTCTTTTGCAAACAATCGGTTTACCTGCACGTGTCATAATTCAATTTTTGATGCTGCAGGAAAAGTTTTGCAGGGTCCGGCTAGTTCTCCTTTAGCACTTTATACAGCGACGGTCAACGGAAATATTCTCACGATTACAAAATAAATTTCAAAATCAAGGATGTTGAAGTGGTGGTTGACTCGTTCAGCTACCACTTTTTTTTTAATGTTGGGTTTGGGGTACTCAGTAAAGCATACAGCAGGATCATTCCCAGCAACTTAGATAGAATTTTATTTTTGACAATTTGTGTCGCACCCTCCAACTCTACATCTGGTTTTTGCTATTTTTAGACACTAATTGTCACCCATTATGCCAAAATCAGGACCAATCGAGCAGAAGAAAATCTTACGTATTTTCAAGTTGATCAACTTGCTACAGGGAAATGTTGGAAAACCCGTACACCGTTTAGCAGAACTGCTAGAAACAGATGAACGAACAATTTACAGGTATTTTAACCTTTTGGAGTCCTTGGGATTCGTGGTAATAAAGGAATATTTCAAATACAAAATTGAGCAAAGACCTGAGTACTTGTCCTCAACACCGCTAAATAATACCTTTTCCGCACAGGAAAACGAGTGGTTGAAGGGGTTGATTGAGAGCCAAGGCAAAGGCAACTTATTGAAAGATTCGATTTTGCAAAAACTTCAGATTAATTCAGAGGTGAAACTGGGGAGCGAGCAGTTGTTTAAGGCTAATCTTGGAAGATTTGTTGATTTAATAGGTCAAGGTATTTTCTTAAAAAAGCGGGTCTGGCTAAAGGAATACTATTCATTAAATAGTGACTTGGTTTCGGATCGACTGATAGAGCCGGTAGGTTTTTCATCCGATTATGAGCATATCCATGGGTTTGAAGTAGAAAGTGAGCAAATGAAAATGTTCAAAATTGAACGGATAGGCGAGGTAATTATCAGCACAGAATTCTGGAAATTTGAGTCAAGCCACCAATTGCCCGAACAAGCACTATTCGGTTTTACGGGAAAAGGTAAATTTTCCGTAAAGCTAAAATTGAGCAAAAGAGCCTATCAATTGATGTTGGAAGAGCATCCCAAGGCAAGGCCTTTTATGCAGATCAAGAATAGGAATCAGTATTTTTTCCAAGGGGAAGTTTCTCATTTACCGGGTTTGGCGAGATTTATTTTGGGATTACCAGGAGAAATAAAAGTCGAAGAAGGTGAGGAAATGAAGACCTACCTCAAAGAACAATTGGAAAAAGTTTGGCTTGAAAGTAAAAAATGAAGCCCATAGCATTGAAATCCATGCGCACCATAGGGATTTTAATAGCATCAAAAACTATCTTGTACCCAATATTGAAACCTTTGTTTAATCCTATGAACATCAAGTTCCTTCTAGTGCTGCCAGCCATTTTACTAAATATACTTCCCTCATTTTCGCAATCCGTTCCCACGCGTGCAGATACGCTACGGGGTAGAATCACTGCCGAACGTGGGTGGTGGGACCTCAATCACTATCATCTTCAAGTTGAGATTTTTCCCGAAAATAAATCCATAAAAGGCTCAAATACAATATACTATACCGTTTTAGCTGAACAACAGATTTTACAATTGGATTTACAGGAACCATTAAAAATTACTTCTGTAGTTCAAGATGGGGAAGAATTGGACTTCAGTAGGGAAGGGGCCGTGCATTGGGTGAGGCTTAAAAAGAAGCAGTTCCCCGATAAAGTTGAAAAAATAACCGTTTATTATGAGGGAAAACCTAAAGAGGCGATACGTCCACCTTGGGATGGGGGCATTACGTGGACTAAAGACAGCGATGGAAAACCATTTATTGCCTCTTCCAATCAGGGCATTGGATCGAGTATTTGGTGGCCATTAAAAGACCATCCGGCAGATGAAGTGGACAGTATGAAAATTAGTGTCACAGTGCCCGATGGCTTGATGGATATCTCCAATGGTCGATTGCTGGGAAAAGATAAGGGTAATGGAAAAAACACCTACCATTGGTCTGTAGTCAACCCGATCAATGATTATGGTGTGAATATTAATATCGGGGACTATGTTCATTTTGGTGAAAAATTCCAAGGGGAAAAGGGAGTCCTGGATATGGATTATTTTGTGCTGAGAGAAAATTTAGAAAAAGCAAAAATCCATTTTCAAGATGCCAATCGGATGATGCGTGCATTTGAACACTGGTTTGGGCCCTATCCATTTTATGAGGATGGATTCAAATTGGTGGATGCGCCGTATTTGGGTATGGAACACCAAAGTTCGGTAACCTATGGAAACGGATACCAAATGGGCTACAAGGGGCGTGATTTGAGTGGTACAGGTTGGGGATTAAAGTTTGATTTTATCATCATTCATGAAGCAGGGCATGAGTGGTTTGCCAACAATATTACCTACAAAGATGTGGCGGATATGTGGATTCACGAGAGCTTCACCAATTATTCGGAAAGCCTATTTTTGGATTATCATTACGGAAAAGAGGCTGGTCAGCAATATGTTAGGGGAACGAGGATGAATATTCTAAACGACCGTCCGATCATCGGAACGTATGGGGTCAATAAACGTGGCTCGGGCGATATGTATTACAAAGGCGGAAACCTGCTAAATATGCTTCGGGAAATCCTGAATGACGATGAAAAATGGAGACAGGTCCTTAGAGGCCTGAATAAGGAATTTTACCATCAGACCGTCACTACTGAACAAGTTGAAGAGTATATTGCAAAAGCCTTCGGTATGGATCTCAAACCCGTTTTTGACCAATATTTACGTGATTCTCGAATTCCTGTGCTGGAATATTATTATTCGGATGACCAAACCTTAACCTATCGTTGGATTTCCTGCTTGCCTAATTTTAGTATGCCAGTGGATGTGGAGATTAGCGGAGAGAAAAAGAGAATACAAGCAAAAACTACTTGGGCTGATTTGAAGCTGAAAAACCCGGGGGAGTTAAAGATAGATCCTGATTATTACGTGGGATTGGAGAAAATGCGGTAAGTTCTTCCATGAATCGGGCTGGATTGATTAGCCATCCCTAATATCTTTCCGGACTTTCCATTTTCACGGACCAAGTCCCCATCGGAAAATATCTATAAATCAAAAGATTAGCCAATGAAACGATATTTTTTCATACTCATTAGCGGCTTTGTGGCACTAATAAGTCAGGCAAAGGGAAGTAATCCTGATTACAAGGATTATCCTATTGAGGTTCGTTACATTTCCTATCGTCCAGCGAGATGGGAAGAGAATTCCCTTTCCGAACAAGTAAATGAAAAGCGTAATCTTGGAGAATTGGTATTTGTGTATTACAAAAACATATCGGATACCCCCGTCGACTTACGGGAATGGTATATCAATGAACGGGAAAGTGGTCATTTCCGTCTATCAGGTGACGTAGCCTGGGATCGCCGATATGCATCAAGATTGATGCCTGGACAAACTACTGTTCTTGAAATTTCCGGGGTTAGCGAAGATTTTCAACTCGGCAAAAAGGCAGATTTTGCCTTGATAGGTTCCGATTGGAAGCCAGTGGCCATTCAACCAGCAGTTTTTGAACCTGAAAAATTGAGGGTTACTTCCATCGTCATGGATGAATCACTTACCAGGATCACTGTTCATATTCGAAATTTTACCCTGAATGAAGTTGCTGTAAATTCTATTGAATTTGAGGGTAAAAGCCACATTCAAGTCATACCAACATCCAATAAAATTGACGGAGAGGGCCAGATTGTAGCAAAAATTCTCTTGGAAAAGCCGTTTACGCCAGGGGAACTAGCATTGCTGAAAATTGAAACAGAAATCAATGGCAAGTCACACACTTTTTACAGTCACCGAAATGCGTATGCCGATTATTTTCCCAATGGGACCTGGGGAATCGAGGAAAACCAATACGCAGATGCCAAAAAGCATCATCTAAATACCATGGTAAAAGGCGGAAAATCCACTGACCGGTTTTTCTCACAGGACTTCAACACCACAGGAATAAAAGCCATGCCACATTCGGGAATTTATCCCAATGTTGACATGCTTCGTGATTTGGAAAATCATCCAGCCGTGGCTCTTTGGTATATCCATGATGAACCCGATTGGCTTTATACACCCCAGCTTCTTATGGCTAGCCATGAGATGACCAAGAAATATTCGACCCGAAAACCAACTCTCATCACTTTATGCAGAAATGTAAAGTTCTTTGAATTTGCATTTATTGCGGATATTCCTTGCCACGATCATTATAGTGTGACTGCGCCTACCACGAGCAAGTGGCCCTATGTCTATGGAACACGTCTGGAAGAAACCGGGTACTATACCGCTGATTTAAAATACGCTTCCGAACCAAAGCCGATTTGGGTGTGGACACAAGGAGTTCATCTTTGGGATGAAAGACCAAAGATGCCTTTGCCAACCCCTGATGAATTGGGAGCACAACTTTACTTTAACTTAAGCCGGGGAGCAAAAGGTAATTTATGGTTTACTTTTATGGAAGAAGCCGGCTTACGATTTCCCGCCACGAAAAAAGCTTTGCAGCAATACAGCAGGATTGTTAGATTGTTGGAAGACGCTTTACTATCTTCAGATCCTTATCATGGTCAATCCAATTCCCCTGAAAAGATAGATGTTGCTAGCCTGATAACACCTGACCAACTGATCACCTTTATTACGAACACCAATTATCAAATCAGTGACTCGGCCTATCAATGGACCAAAGCCAAGGAAGTAAAAGTGCAAATAAAACTTCCTTCTTGGTTTCAAGCTTTAGATGGTTTTGAGCTTTCTCCTGAGAACGGAATTACTTCCGCAAAATGGGAAATAAAAGAAAATATGCTTGAGCTATTTTTGGAGGAATTGAACATGGGGCAAGTATTTGTATTTAGCAGAAACAAGGAAATTCGTGTACAGTATGAAAATAAATTTCTTGAATTACTCAAAATAGAACATGGGTACTCATCAAATAGGCAGTAACCGACTGGTATCACTTGATGCTTTCAGAGGCTTTACCATTGCAGCTATGATTTTAGTGAATTTTCCCGGTAATTGGGATTATGTGTTTAGCCCTTTGCAACATACGGATTGGTGGGGGATTTCATTTACCGATCTTATTGCACCTTTTTTTCTGTTTACCGTTGGTGTTTCCATTTCACTTGTATATTCCAAACAACTAGATCTTGGCAGGAAACCACAGGAAATGTATAGGAAGTTATTCCTTCGATCCGTAAAGATTTTTGCAGTGGGGATGTTTTTGAACACCCTGGGCATATTGGATAAATTCAGTTGGGAAGAATTACGTTGGACAGGCACCTTACACCGAATTTCGATTGTTTTTTTAGTTTGTTCCTTAGTATTCCTACATACAAATTGGAAAATTCAGACAATTATTGCAGTCATAATACTAGGGTTGTATTGGGTTGTTATGATGTTTATTCCTACCCCAGGGTATGACCGGGTCATGCTTGAACCTGGAGTAAATCTTGCGGCTTGGGTTGACCAACAACTACTTCCCGGTAAAATGTGGCAGGGAACCTGGGATCCCGAGGGAATACTGAGTACTTTCCCTTCAATTGTAACCGGCATAACCGGCATGCTGGCAGGAAAATTACTATTGACAGAAAAAAAAATGGAAGAAAAGGTAATTCTACTTTTCTTCTGGGGATTTATCTCCTGCGTTATTGGATTGATTTGGAGCTGGAATTTTGGACTGAATGAAAATCTCTGGTCGCCTTCTTTTGTGTTATTTACCTCTGGTTTGGCCACACTGACCATAGCTTCGTTCCTAGTTGTTATCGACATGAAAGGACATCAAAATTGGGCAAATTTTGGTGTGATTTATGGGATGAATGCTATTGCTGTTTATGTTTTGGCTGATATACTTGCTATTGTTTTCTATGGAATTCCTATTGGTAGTGAATCGCTTAATATCCAAGCATTTAATTTTCTGACTTCCTTGGGTGTAGCCCCCAAGGTGGCTAGTATGAGCTATGGCTTATTTTATGTTGGTGTCAATTTTATTCCCGCATTTATTCTGCATAGGAAAAAGATATTTATTAAGTTATGAGTAGGGAGGACTGTACTTACCGACCACCCACACGAAAATCTTATCACATTTACCAGTATTTAAGGTTACCACGCCTCTGGGGGTTTTTAGATATTTCAAAGTTTTATCGGATTTATTTCTATTCTAAAAAAGCGTTTATTCACTGTAAGCAATCCATAATTGGTACTTTACGAATAGAAACGAGCTTTATTCAAGTTAATTTCCAAACCTGAAATCTTTGGGTTATTCAAATGAAAAATCGATAGCAAAGGAAAAAAATCAACTCCATCGAAAAGTAAAAATTGACAATGAGAAAAACATTACAGTACCTGGCTGTTATACAAAAGTTAATTTTAGATGTTCAGGAAAGCCAACTGGACAATATCGATAAGGCTGGTAAACTAGTGGCAGATACCGTTATGGGAGAGGGGTTTGTCTATACCTTTGGCACAGGACATTCGCACATGATGGCCGAGGAGTTGTTTTACCGGGCAGGAGGGCTGGCGAGAGTATATCCAATTCTTGAAGAATCTCTCATGCTACACAATGGTGCCATAAAAAGTACGGAATTAGAGCGACTGGGCGGATATGCGGAGCTAATACTCGGTCGGTATGAATGTACAGGTAAAGATTGCCTTATCATCGCTTCAAATTCCGGACGGAATGCGGTCAACATTGAAATGGTCCATGCAGCGCATGAAAAGGGCATGAAAGTCATTGCGCTCACCAGTCTCACGCACTCCAAAGCGCAGGATTCCCGACACGTTTCGGGAAAAAAATTATACGAGATTGCAGATGTGGTACTCGATAATCAGGGCTGTCTCGGTGATGCTTCCATTCCTATTGCTGAAATCAATCGGAATATGGCAGCCACTTCTACCTCGCTTGGGGCAATCTTACTCCATTCCGTGATCATTTCGGCTGTGGAGCAAATGATTGAGCGTGGCTATGTACCTGAGTTATTTTCATCAAGTAATCTTGACGAAGGAGATGAGATAAACAATCAAATTCTGAGCAAATACCAATCTTTGATTAAGCCGCTTTGATTTAATCAAGGAATTAACGAAAAGAACAAGCAAAATGAACTTGGAAAATACCAATATCACCTCGATCATAACCGGCAGAGGTTGCGCCAGAAATAGTTCTTCAGCATGGGGTCGTTTTGTGGTCACCACGATGGAGATTCCATGGAAATTGACCCAGGAGGTGATTGGGGGTACTCCGGAAAAAGTAATTTTTGTCGAAACCATGGAAGAAAGCTGGTTAGAAAACATGTTGCCCCAGATTCCGGAATGTGATACTGTAGTAGGAATTGGAGGGGGGCAGGCTATTGATATGGCAAAATTTATTTCATGGAAGAAGGGAATTCGCTTGGTAAGCATTCCCACTATTTTAAGCGTTGATGCATTTGTAACACCGGCGGCAGGAATTAGAAGAAACCATGAAGTAGCCTATGTAGGAACAAGCACACCGAATCCCTTGATTATAGATTTTGACTTGCTGCGAACCGCTCCGCCCGAATTGAATATTGCCGGTTTAGGTGATTTACTTTCTATACATACAGCCACTTTTGATTGGGAATATGCTGAAAGTAATGGGAAATCAGAGTACCCTTTCTCAAAAAATGATGTGGCCGCCGGTCGTGCCATTTTGGAAAAAATTTACACGAAACTGGATGACATCAGAGAAAATACAGACGAGGGGTTAATGGCTATCGTAGAAGGCTATTTGTCTGTTAATACCATCTGTCTACCTGCAGGTCATTATCGAATTGAGGAGGGCTCCGAGCATTTTCTGTTTTATGAATTGGAAGAAAGACTTGCCCGACCCTTCGTCCACGGCTACATCGTAGGGCTAGGGATTTACCTGATGAGTCAGCTACAGGGAAATCAGTTTGACATGATAAAAAACGTTATGGACAGGGTTGGGCTAAAATACCAGCCTTTAGAGTTGGATATCAAAAAGGAGGATTTACTTGCCTCATTAGTAAATCTTAAAAATTACGTTAATTCTAAGCCACACCTTTGGTTTTCTGTAATCAATGATTCAGAGATTACAGCATCTTGGGCCATGGACGCAATAAATGGACTGAAATTCAATTAACTAAATGCTGGTCATATGAATCCTTCCACGGTCAATTCCGATTCTGATGAGTTAAGTGAATTTGGATATCAGCAACACCTGAATCGGAGCATGGGTGGCTTCTCCAGTTTTGCGATTTCTTTTTCCCTTATTTCTATCCTTACCGGCATTTTTGCCAATTTCAACTTCGGGTTTGCTCAAGTAGGCGGGATGATCGTTTGGTCTTGGCTTTTAGTGGGAGTGGGGCAGTTTCTAGTAGCCTTGGTTATGGCAGATTTGTCCACTCAATTTCCGATTTCGGGCTATGGGTATCAATGGACTTCCCGATTGGTAAATCCCCATTTTGGTTTTTTTGTGGGCTGGTACCTACTAATTCAGTTTATTACCGGTTTTCCAGGTACCAGTCAGGCCATGGCCGTGACGATCAACACTATGCTTGGAGGGGAATCCTCCGGTTGGACTGTTTCATTCATCACACTGGCAATAATTACGTCAGTGACCTTGATCCATTTATATGGAATCAGACTGGTATCCTTGGTGAATAACCTCGGGGTCTATGCAGAAATTGCAGGAGTGCTTCTTCTTATTTTTGTTCTTGCAATAATCTGGATTTTGGCGGGCGCCGTGGAAAGTGAAAATCTTTTTAAATCAGTCAATGCACTTTCACAAAAAAGTGCCAGTTTTTCTGCCTTTGCGCTTTCTTTGCTCTTGGGCGCTTGGTGTTTGACCGGCTTCGAGGCGGCTGCAGATCTTGCTGAAGAAACAAAATCTCCTCGGGAACATGTACCTCGGGCAGTACTTTTGTCACAGGCAAGTGCCGCAATTGCAGGCTTTCTTATTTTATCCTTGCTGGTTGTTTCCGCTGGAAATATCAGCGAAAAACAAGCCAGTGAAAATGCCTTGCTTTCCATACTTGAATCTCAATTAGGAACCCGCGCAACTGCAGCAAGCAGTATCGTTGTGATTATTTCGATCTTTGCTTGTGCTGTAGCTTCCATGGCTACTGCCACCCGATTATTGTTTTCAATGTCACGCGACAATATGCTTCCTTTTTCCTTGTACTTGTCGAAAATAAATGAAAAACGACAAACACCGCAGGTTGCAACTTTGGTGATTTTACTGTTCAGTGCCCTGATCATTTTGATCTTTAGAAGAATTGAAATCATCACTAGCATAGGCGCCTTGTCCGCATACCTTGGATATTCGGGAATTCTACTCGCTACCATCATTACTACCAAAAAGTTGAAAACTAAACCAGGTTTCTCACTTGGAAAATGGAGAATGCCCATCCAAATCATCGCTCTTACCTGGACTTTGGTTGTAGTTGCTTCCCTTAGTATCCCTGAAACCGAAATACCGGGAATATCCAGTAAACATCTTCCTGTATTAATGGCAGCATTGGCCACCGCGGTAGGAGTTTTATTTTATTTTATTTATGTAAGGGGTAAGATTAAAGCGGGTATTGCAGGTCCACCAGAAATTCAACCTAAAAAATAAATTAGATATGCAAGATATGTTGGTCCGATTATATGATCTACCTGATCAAACAATGTTGGTAAAATCACTGGAAAATGAAGGCATTACGATTCGAAGACCTTTGGCTGCTGAAAAATATATGGTTTTGGAATGGGTGACCAAACATTTCGGTAAAGGCTGGGCCAGTGAAGCTGAGGTGAGCTTTTCCTATCAACCCATCTCGTGTTTTATATCAATCTTTGAAGGTAAGGTGGTTGGCTTTGCATGTTATGATTCCTGCTATCGAAATTTTTTTGGTCCCACGGGAGTAGATGAGCAGGTAAGGAACAAAGGCATAGGAAAAGCGCTATTGTTGGAATGTTTGTATGGCATGAAATCCCAAGGCTACGCCTATGGAATTATTGGAGGCGTTGGTCCGGCTGAGTTTTATACAAAGGCCGTTGGGGCAACCCTCATAGACGGATCGAATCCGGGTATTTATCGGGGAATTATGAGTGATGTTCCAATCGATTAAGAATTAAGTTTTTAGATAAACTTTACCATTTGTTATATAATTTATATTATGTTAAATATAAAGTTTCAGCCATCTTTTGTCAACTTTTTTTAACTTTCACCCAGGTTCTTTCCCTTATTCCAATTTCAATCCAAATGAATCAATGGCTTCCACGTTTTGGCCTTTATCTGGGTCCTCTAAGTTTTCTGATTATCCAATTCCTAATACATCCTACAGATCTTAATCCCGAGGCGAAGTCCATGCTCGCTATGACAACTTGGATGGCGATATGGTGGATTTCAGAAGCATTGCCCATTGCTGGTACAGCACTATTGCCATTAATTCTAATGCCTCTATTGGGAATCTTAAAAATCGATGTGGTCTCTGATAATTACATGCACCCCACCGTTTTACTTTACATGGGAGGCTTTCTTCTCGCTACAGGCATCGAAAAATGGAACCTACACAAACGAATTGCACTTAACATAATAAATTTATTAGGGACAGATCTTAGGCGTATCGTTTTGGGTTTTATTTTGGCGACAGGTTTATTGTCCATGTGGATTTCAAATTCGGCCACCGCCTTAATGATGTTGCCCATCGGACTCGCCGTGGTGAACCAGTTTAAGGAACAATTGGGACAGTCCAATCAAGGTTTAGGAGACCATCTCGGTAAAAATATTATGCTGGGAATAGCCTATGCAGCGTCAATCGGAGGAATGGCTACCTTAATTGGAACACCCACCAACGCGATCCTTTCCGCTGTAGTCAAAGAAATGTACGCATACAACATAGCCTTTGACGAATGGATGCTCTTTGGATTGCCTTTTTCTTTGATTTTATTGGGGATCTGCTGGTATTACCTCGTTTCTTTTGGAAATCCCCTACCCAAAAACTTTAGCTTAAGCGATTCAAAATCAATAGTTTCACAGCAACTTAAAGCACTCGGAAAAATAACTTTTGAGGAAAAAATCGTTTTGCTGGTTTTTACAACGGTATGTTTTGCCTGGATCACAAGAAGTTTTTTTTTAGTAAAAT
Source organism: uncultured Limnohabitans sp. (assembly GCA_964574365.1). GTDB lineage: Bacteria > Bacteroidota > Bacteroidia > Cytophagales > Cyclobacteriaceae > Algoriphagus. Next base: position 18,500 of record CAZNND010000004.1, on the reverse strand, counting down.
TCATTACACAAATTGACGATACCATCATTGTTTTAACTGGGGTGGTTTTGTTGCTGCTACTTCCCTCCTCCAATTCAAAAACAAAAATCTTGGATTGGAAAACGGCCGAAAAAATTCCTTGGGGGGTGTTGATATTATTTGGAGGTGGATTGGCACTTGCTGAGGGCTTTAAAGAAACCGGACTTGCGGAATACCTTGGGCAAAAATTTACTTTAATCGAAGGAATTGGCCTTTTTACCATATTACTGGTAATCATCGCCGCAGTAAATTTCCTTACTGAAGTTACTTCTAATGTCGCTACAGCATCCATGCTCCTGCCTATTTTGGCCTCAGTAGCCATTAAGCTTGACCTTCATCCTTTTGGACTAATGGTTGGTGCAACCCTCGCCGCAAGTTGCGCTTTCATGCTCCCCGTTGCAACTCCCCCAAATGCAGTGGTATTTGGGTCTGGTTATTTGCAAATGAAGGATATGGTTAAAGCTGGAGTTTGGCTAAATGTCCTCTCCATAGCCATCATTACCCTTATGGTTTATTTCATTTTACCTTGGCTTTGGGGAATTAAGTTGGAAGGGTATCCGTTTTAACGCTATGTATTCCAACTAAATTTGGGAAATAGGCAGATTTTCCAATTTGTAATTAATTCCTTCAGACTGGATGTAATTGTCCTGGATATGTTTTCCCGGATTTTATACACTAAAGTAAAGTATGACCTCAGCATGAGTTCTTCATCTCTTTCCTCTAACAAGCGAACTTTCCCGGTAACGGGGATGACTTGCGCTGCCTGTGCCTCCAGCGTGGAAACTATTCTTCAGCACACGGAAGGAATTATATCCGCTCAGGTCAACTTTGCAACCGGAACCCTTTTGGTAGAATGGAATGACCAAATAACTCTTGAAGGTATCAATTCCGCTCTTCAAGATGTTGGCTATGGTTTAATTATCAGCGACAGAGAAGTAAATGTAAGTGTTGAGGAAGAGAAACATAAAAAGTACGAAGTACTAAAAAAGCAAACCTTGGGTGCTGGTTTTTTCACTTTCCCTGTTTTTGTTTTGGGTATGTTTTTTATGGACTGGGAGGCCGGAAGGTGGATAAGCCTACTACTTAGTATCCCTGTCCTATTTTATTTTGGTGGCAATTTTTTCATTCAAGCCTGGAAGCAGGCCAAACATGGCAGAGCTAATATGGATACCTTGGTGGCTTTAAGTACGGGTATTGCTTTTATTTATTCTGCTATAACCACCTTTTTTCCTGAAATCTGGTCGGATCGCGGCATTCACCCTCATGTATATTTTGAAGCCGCCACGGTCATCATCCTCTTTATTTCCTTGGGCAAATTGCTCGAGGAAAGAGCCAAATCACAAACGGGAACTGCGCTTAAAAAACTCATTGGTCTTCAACCTACTAATTTTACCCGTATCGAGAACGGTGAATACCAAGAGACCGACATTCGTGAAGTAAAAGTAGGCGATCTTATTCTGATCAAACCAGGAGAAAAAATTCCCGTGGATGGCAAGGTTACCAGCGGAAGGAGCTTTGTGGATGAAAGTATGATCAGCGGTGAACCCTTGCCTTTGGAGAAAAACCCAGAAGACCAAGTGTTTGCAGGTACTATCAATCAAAAGGGGAGTTTACAGATCTCTGCCCAAAAAGTCGGAGCTTCCACCCTACTTGCCCAAATCATCCACAGAGTTGAAGAAGCCCAGGGAAGCAAAGCTCCAATTCAAAAATTAGCCGATAAAATAGCTGGAGTTTTTGTCCCAGTGGTCATGGGTATTGCACTCTTAACCTTTGGGATTTGGATGGTCTTTGGTCCGGAAGATGCTTTTTTTCATGCTTTGTTAGCCTCGGTAGCTGTTTTGGTTATCGCATGTCCCTGTGCTTTGGGTTTAGCTACGCCCACAGCAATTATGGTTGGAATAGGAAAAGGAGCTGAAAACCAAATCCTTATACGTGATGCCGAAAGCCTTGAATTAGCAAATAAGGTAAATGCAGTTATTCTGGATAAAACAGGAACAGTTACTACAGGAAAACCTACGGTTACTCAAGTCTATTGGGCTGAGTTTTTAAAGAAAACCCTCACTGATTCAACTAATAAAGATTTAATAAATATCCTTGGTTCATTGGAAGGGAGGTCCGAACATCCCTTGGCAGAGGCGGTCATAACCCATTTAAAAAAAGAAGGATTTGAACCTCTAGAACTTACTGATTTTGAAAGTATTACCTCTATGGGTGTTAAAGGAAAACTACAAAACAAAACCTACGGTGTTGGAAATTCAAGGTTGCTCTCGGAAGGTAACGTTTCAGTATCTGATGACTTATTATCTCTTGCTAAAATTTGGAGCGAAGAGGCACAGACCGTGGTTTGGTTTGCCGATGAAGAACGGGCGCTAGCAGTCATCGGCATCAAAGATCAGCTAAAAGCCAGTTCAAAATCTGCAATTCAACAAATGCAACGTTCTGGAATAGAGGTGTATATGCTAACCGGAGACAACTTTCAAACGGCCGCGGCCATTGCTTCTGAGGTTGGAATAAACGAGTTTAAATCAGAGGTAATGCCTGAAGATAAGGCTCTTTTTGTCAAAAACCTGCAGGAAAAAGGAAAGATTGTTGCTATGGTGGGTGATGGAATCAACGATTCGGAGGCCTTAGCACAAGCTGATGTGAGCATAGCTATGGGACACGGATCGGATATCGCCATGGATATTGGAAAAATCACCCTCATAACCTCTGATTTAGAAAAAATCCCACAAACCTTCCGACTCTCGAACCTCACAGTAAAGGGAATCAGGCAGAATTTATTTTGGGCATTTATTTACAATGTAATTGGAATTCCGATTGCAGCGGGAATTCTTTATCCCGTAAATGGTTTTCTTCTTGATCCGATGATTGCCGGGGCCGCAATGGCCTTTAGTTCGGTTTCAGTAGTGTTAAATAGCCTGAGGTTAAAGACCAAAAACATATCTTAATAGCATGTGTTATTCGAAAATTAATCCCACTCCAATTCCCCAAACCTAACAGCCTAGCTTCAGCATTTTGCGGCTTGGATCAAGAAAGAATTCTTCAACAAATCGATTAATCAATTCAAAAATTATACAATGGATTTTAGTACTGGGTTAAAACTCTATCAGGAAGGCAAATTCGAAGAAGCGATAGTCTTGTTCGACCAACTGATTATTCGTGAAAAAGGAAGGACAGAACTTCATCTTTATCGCGGGAGAACCCTCACAAGACTTGGAAAGAACGATTTGGCCTTGGCCGATTTCGATCTTTTGGTTTCATTGGAGCCATACAATACTGACTTTATCAGTGATCGTGGCGTGGTTCTCCACTTGATGGGAAGAAATGAAGAAGCGTTGACAGAACTGGACCGTGCTGCTAATCTCGACCCAAGGAATCCCTATCGATACAGCAGTCGGGCATTTCTAAAAGATCGGATTGGAGATCTCCAAGGAGCCATTGAAGATTATGAAAAAGCAATTGAACTTGATCCTGAGGATGCCGTAGCCTACAACAATAAAGGATTAGTGGAGGAAAAACTCGGGTATCGGGATCGGGCAAAAAAGAGTTTTGAAAATGCAGATAGCCTTGTAGGATACAAACCCAAGGAAAAATCGGATGACCTTCCTACCCTTGGAACCAAAAATACAAATGAGCGTCCTAAACAAAATTTTATTCCGACCTCAACAACATCGAAAAAATTGACTTTCGGTCATTTTTGGACCGTAGTCAAATCTATATTTTCTGACAAACTGGTCAGGAAAGAATTTAACATGTTTGTAAAAAACAGCATCGGTAGAAAAAAGATTTAAGCTCGTTTTATCACCCAGAGTGGTTTAGAGATAAAGTAAGACATTTTTCTGGAAAGGTTTTTCGAAAAAATCTTGTCGAAAAATTCTTTCTTCTTGCTCAGCGTTACCAAGATATCGCCATTGCTTACCTTGAGGTATTCTTCAAGGCCCAAGGCGATATCACCTCTGAAAGATTTTAACACATACTTGATTTTCTCATAGTGGACAAAGGGTTTTATTTCCTCAACCATGGTAAGGTGGAGTGCTTTATTGATGGATTTTTCTGAGGAAGAAATATGCACTAGGTCAATTTCAGCATCAAAAAATCGTGCAGTCTGTACCACTTTTTGAATAGCTAGTTTATCTTCTTCCACATAATCCGAGGCATAAACAAAACTTCCTGGTGCTTTAAAAAACACCCGCCTTGGAACAACCAAAATATCGCAATCCGATTGTTCCACAATTCGGCTGGAACGACTTCCCAAGATGGATTTCCGTAGTTCATTCATCCCTTCCGTACCGACCACAATCAGGTCTGCACGTATTTCATTTGCAAATGAAACTGTGCCTTGAACAATCTCCCCATCCCTTAGGGCAATTTCACATGAAATTAGCCCTTTGTCCAGACACTCGTCAAGTACTGTTTTTTGAAGGCTCCTGAGTTTTTGCTCTACAAACTCTTTCTGATGCATCCCTGTGGGATCCATTGGTGCAAGCTTGAGGTAATCCTCTTTATTAAGTACATGAAAAAGAATGAGTTTAGCCTGATATTTTTCTCCCAGCCTTGAAGCGTATTCGATGGCATTGAGAGAACATTCCGAAAAATCAGTTGGGCAAAGAATCTTAAAAACATGTTCCATTTTCAAAAAATTAATATCCTTTGCTTCGGTTAACGAGATTCTGAAGGGGTCGATTGGTTTTTAGACGATTATAATTGTCGATAATTTGAGGGGAAGCAGCCAAGGGATTGGTCACACTCGCGATATGCGGGGTAAGCTGAATTCTGGTTTCTTGCCAAAATGGATGGCTCTGAGGTAATGGCTCAATTTTATAGACATCCAACAAAGCCCCTGAAAGAAAGCCTTCATCTAATGCCGGAATGAGATCTTCCTCGACTAAATGCTTACCTCTTGCGACATTTATAAGAAAAGTACCTTTTGAACATTTTCTAAAGAGGTTCAAATTCAAAATCCCCTCGGTTTCGGGGGTAAGTGGAAGCAGACAAACCAGCACATTGATTTCGGTGAGAAACTCTTGGAGCTGATTTTTTGAAAAATAAGGATAGGGGAAGTCTTTCTTTTCAGAAAAACCAAAACCAAAAACCTTGAATCCCATGTAATTTAATTTGTCCAAAACATCACCTCCCAAGGCTCCTACACCCATTATGCCTACGTTTACTGGAATTTCAGGGTTAGACATATCCCAGATTTTGTTTTTTTGATCTGCCTGATATCTGCTTATCTGTCGGTGGAAATTCAACACGCCCATAATTACATAATTGGTCATGGACCAGGTTAACTTTTCATCCACGATTCGAACAATCGGCATAGATTCGGGAACACCCGAATCCGATAAAATATGATCTACCCCTGCACCCAATGAACTAATCAGTTTGAGATTGGGCAGCGTATTGAGATATCCGGGAGGATGTTGCCATACCAGTGCCATTTCTACGTCTTCAGGACGGTGGATATCGGGGTAAACCTGAATATCAATATCCTGTTGATGATGCCTAAGCGCATCAATCCAAACTTGGGGATTTCGTCCGGGACTAATTATAGCTAAACTCATAAAATTGTGGTGGTGTACATTGTAAAATTAAGTCAATCCCTTTTTTTAAAAAATCTTTTGGAATTAAATGATCTGGCTTTGGCGTGCTAAATAACGGAATACAAATATCCGCTACTTTGCCGGTAGAAATCAACCCGATAAAATTTTTTGCCACAATGACCACTAACTTTTTTGAAATTGATCTTTCTTTGATTTTTTAAGAGGATTATCCGGATACTTGCAAGTCAATAGGTGGACACTTAATTTTATCTATTTAGTTAATAATGCTTATTCAATACGTTGATTTTTCAGCTTGATCAATACAATTTTTTATACTTTTTGTATCATTAAGAAATTAAGGGAATTAAGAGGAATGAATGGAAAAAGTGCTTTTGGGTGTCGGTTTTTTCATTATTAAAAGGTTCTTTAACCTTCTTAACTTCCTCAGTGATTAAAATATCACAAGGATAAACTTTTGCAGAGAAAATTGAAATTGTCAAGTCTTGGTTTTACCTACCACGTTTTTCTTGTTTTTAGCGCTAAGGTCAAATGCAGCATCAACCAAATTTCTATTGGTTTGAGCTTATTATAAATCGATTAAACAAGAACATTAAGTTAAAATAGGCTTGAAAATTCAAAGCAAATCCAAATTTCAAATTCTTACCTTTTTAGTATTTGCTAAATCCGATTATTATTCCATAGTTGAATGCGCCCAATTCAAAAAACTACTAACTATTCGCAGGTAAATCCTAGATTTGTGATCCGGTCCCTCAGGATCTTTTCTAATTATGGTAAAACCCTCCTATTTCTATGAAAAATACATTAAGTTTAGTTTTTCTTGTTCTTCTTTTCACAGGAATTACGAGCTACGCACAGCAGATTCAAATGCCACCGGCGAGTCCCGGTGCTAAAATTTCTCAAAAGGTAGGCCTTACCGACATTATTGCAGATTTTAGCCGTCCGAGTACCAAGGGCAGGAAAATTTTTGGCGAACTGGTACCCTATGGTGAAGTTTGGCGAACCGGAGCTAATGGGGCCACTATCCTGACCTTCTCAACAGAAGTAACTATTGGAGGTCAAAAGGTTCCAGCAGGATCTTACGCCTTGTATTCCATTCCTGGCAAATCATCCTGGACTATTATTCTCAACAAAAACACGAAACTTTGGGGTGCTATTGGATACAAGCAAGAGGAAGATCAAATCAGATTTACTGCTACTCCTTCGAAGACCAGTAAGGAATATGAGACGTTTGAATTAAGTTTTAACAACTTGACTGATAACGGTGCCGATTTATCAATTAAGTGGGAGCAAACGAGAGTAGATTTCAGGATTTCTACCGAAGTTGATCCAATTGTAATGGCAGATATCAAAAAGCTGGTAGTTGATGCCAATAGCACAAATCCTGCCCTACTTTACCAGGCGGCTAACTACTACTTCACCAACAACAAAGACATAAACCAAGCCTATACCTGGATCAAGCAGTCCACCGATGCTGACCCAAAATACTGGACTCTACATCTTAGAGCAAAAGTTGAACTCGCTTTAGGGATGAAAACAGATGCTTTAGAATCAGCCACTAAATCCAAAAATATGGCTATTGAGGCTAAAAACCCGGATTATGTCGGACTTAATGAGCGATTGATAAAATCCATTAAGTAATCCAAATAAAAAGCCTCTAGATACATAATCCAGAGGCTTTTTTCTTTCCAATTTGTTGGAAGTCTTGATAGCCTGAAAAAAAATAACGAGTTAGTTCGCGTTTTTTTGATGCTTTCCAATTCTTCCAAAACACTCCTTTTTTCCCCTTAATCAAAATTAACTTTGAAGGAATTTTGTTGTTGTTTACTTTTCGGGTAGCTAACCTAAATCAATTTGCGAACATCCACACGTATTGCCTCCATTTTTCTTTTCCTAATCCTTTCATTTCCTGTTTTGGCGCAGGTCAACCTGGGACAGACTGATCGTTGGATGAAAGGTGCTCTTTCTGCGATGGAACGTAAGGACTATCAAACTGCCAATTCCATTTTCAGAAATCTGATTGATTCAGGTCTGCCCTTGCCTGACGAAATGCCCTACTATTTTTCAGAAACCTTGTTTCAGCTCGGTCAATTTGATAATTGTAATAATTTCCTGAATAAATACTTTGAACTGACCGGATTCAATGGACAAAACTATCAGGCTGCAACCGAATTAAAGGAAAAGCTAAAAGTTCCGCTTTCCCAAATTATTGCCTGTGATTTTTGTGACAGAAGAGGATACCGATTAGCGGTCTGTTTTACCTGTGAAGGTCATAAACACACTGAGCAAGCCTGTAATTATTGCAAATCTAAAGGGATAGTGGGATGCAGCAGATGTGGTGCCACAGGGATGATCAAGCGACTTAATGTTTTCAATATTGTAGAGTTTTTTGAATGTGAGCGATGTGGCGGCAAAGGAAGACTATCTTGTCCTGAATGTGAAGGTTCAGGTAAAGAAGTAGCTGAATGCAAAACCTGTAGCGGATCTGGAAAATTACCTTCTGATTCCATTTGCGACCACAAGGCAGCACTACACACCGAAACTCCAAATAAATAGAACTATTTTATCATTCTGAAAATTCCTTGGTCAGCACCGGTTTGAAATACAGTGTAGGATCTGCGAAAAAAAGCTATTGTTTTAAAAATTTGGATGCTACTCTTTATGAATATCCGCTTTTAATTAAGTAAAAATGAAAGATATAAGACATTTGAAAATTCCAGTTCCTATTTCGCTATTCCTATGAAAACAACTCATCTGAATAAAACTATTCTTATAAAAAGCTAGCTACTTCCATAAGAATAGATTTATGTGTCACTAAATAGCTGAAAAAATTTAATTTTTTCTCTGCGCCTTATGCGCCTCTGCGAGAAAAATTATTCTCCTAAGATCAGATTCGATCTTTACGTCTTTAAGCTATCTCTCGCAAAGACAGTAAGCAAAAAAGGAAGTCTCTTTCCTTTTCATTAAAAATTTTCTTGAAAGACAGTTTTCAGCTCCTTTTTCAATCAAACCATTCCTTTTCGAAAGAAAGGTGAAAAATGCCTACTTGTCTGTAGGCGGATCTTCATATTTCGCGCTGATTCAAAACGCCTTATTTACAATACTTCCGAAAAGATTCTTCAGCACCGGGGTATTCAAGAGCCATTGCCAATTTAAAATCTTCACAAGCCTGTTTTTTCCTTTCCAAGGCGATTTTTAAGAGCCCTCTATTTAGGTAAGCTTGCCCGAAATTTCTGTTTAGCTGAATTGCATTTCCATATGCTTTCAATGCATCTTCAGGCATTCCCAACTGATGCAAGGCCCTAGCTTTTAGAAAAGATGCCATTGCAGGAGCTCCCGGAATTTCCTCTGCCTTGGTGGCATAAAGTAAGGCACTCGCATAATTTTTTTGATCCAATTGAATGGTACTTAGACTGAGCAATACCTGTGAATTGGATGGATCATTTTTTAAAGCTGATTCAAAATCACTTTGAGCACGCTCCAGGTCACCATGCTCCTGATAAGCTCTTCCACGATTGTACAACAGCTTAACATCATTTGGTTTATTTTTAAGTTCCTCTGAATAGGTTTGAGCCGCTAGATCGTATTCCTGATTCTCAAAATACTGGTCTGCCGGACTTGACTTTTGTTCAGAACATGAAGAAAGAAAAGTCCCAGCTAGGACCGGGACTAAAAAAAGAAGGTTGAACTTATACATAAAGTTTGATTTATACAGCTACGCTATTTTCCCTAAGCGCATCATTAAGTGAGGTTTTAAGATCTGTAGATGCCTTTCGTTGACCGATGATCAATGCACAGGGCACTTGGTAAGTTCCTGCCGGAAACGTTTTGGAAAGTGAGCCCGGAATAACAACCGACCTTGGGGGCACAAATCCTTTATATTCTATAGGTTCAGAACCTGTGACGTCAATGATTTTTGAGCTTGCTGTCAAAGTCACACCAGCTCCAATTACGGCTTCTTTTCCTATTCTCACGCCTTCAACAATAATGGCACGGCTACCTATGAAAGAACCATCTTCGACAATCACCGGTGAAGCCTGAACGGGTTCCAGCACTCCTCCTATTCCAACACCTCCGCTTAAATGCACATTTTTGCCGATTTGGGCACAAGAACCTACCGTGGCCCAGGTGTCAACCATCGTGCCACTATCTACAAAAGCACCGATGTTTACATAACTCGGCATCATCACCACGCCACTGGCGAGATAAGCTCCATACCGCGCAACCGCATGAGGAACTACTCGGACGCCTTGCAAGGCATAGTTTGTTTTTAAAGCCATTTTATCGTGAAACTCAAACGGACCCACCTCTATGGTTTGCATTTTCTGAATGGGAAAATAGAGGATTACTGCCTTCTTCACCCAGTCATTCACCTTCCATCCTCCATCAGCTTTTGGTTCTGCCACCCTAACCTGACCTGCATCCAAATCTGCAATTATAGTCTTTATAGCAATCTCTGTTTCTTTTTCCTTTAACAATTCCCGGTTGTCCCAGGCGTTTTCAATGATTGTCTTGAGTTCCATTTTTTTATCTAGCTTCGTTTATGAGTCATTCGTCGTCTTGTCCTATCCCAATTCTAATCGTCTCAACCCTCAAACCGGTCAGGGACGTGAGGGCTTTTGAAAAGCTGGCTCTTTCACTGGGCGAAACAAATAAATACCAACTAAACATCATAGGTTTTTCTGATGAAAGAATTTCAAAATCTTCTGGCACCCGATTCTTTTCAGGAATTCGCAAGTTCAATTCTCTAACGGATCGAATTCTTTTCCAGTTCAAATTTGCCTATCAACTTATTAAAATTAGGCCTAAACTACTTGTTTGTTGCAGTTTTGAGCTTATCCCTCTAGGATCGTTTTTTAAGCCTATTTTGAACTACAAACTGGTTTATGATGTGCAAGAAAATTACCTATGCAATTTAAACCTAAATCCCACGCTCTTGGGATTTAAAAAGAAACTTTACCAAAATCTAATCCAATGGGCGGAACGAATGTCAGGAATCGATTTGTTTTTGCTAGCTGAAAAATGTTACGAATGGGAAATGCCAGAAAAAAAGCCTTTTCTGGTCTTGGAAAATAAATATCAAGGCGATATTGAACAGCAGTCAAGAATAAAGCTTAGTGCTGAAAAACCACTTAGATTTTGTGTGACAGGAACCTTAAGTCCCTTTTTTGGGACACTTGAAGGTATCCGATGGTTCAAAAATTTGATCCCCAAGTTCCCAATGCTTAGCCTAGAAATCATCGGTCATTGTCCCTTGCCACAATATTTTGAAGAACTAAAAAAAGAAACAAAGGGGCTACCTCAAATTCAGATTCGGGTCTCGAGTCAGCCCATTTCCCATGAAAAGATTATCCACACCTTGAGGAGCTCTGACGTCTCGCTTTTACCCTATCAACTTCATCCCTGCATTCGAACAAAAATGCCGACCAAACTTTTCGAGTGTGCCGCATTGGGAGTACCAGTTTTTATTACGCCCAATCCAATCTGGGAGGATTTTCTCGGCGAGTTTCAAGGAGGGTTCTCTGTTGATTTTAACCAGCTCGATCAGGCAATAGGTACCTTTCACCTTGCACTGGAACAAGTCTATTTTAATGAATCGGTAAAAGAATGGGTACTTTGGAAAAGTGAAAAAGTCCGGTTTCAGCAGGCTGTAGATAAGCTACTGAGTGAGTGAATTAAGAAATTTAGATTAGAAAGTACGAGGCATTTTTTTCAGTTGCCACCAGCTTTTGCTGTTGGAAAAATAAATCCCCAAAAGTTTCCAGCACCAAGGTATAACAAACCATTCTCCATTTTTAGGGAATATTTCAGCGGGAAAAACCATCCGAATATGGGCCATTGAGTTTGAACCTTGAAAGTGTACCTCACAAATCACTCCTTTTTTATCCACAGACAGCCTGGTTCAGGAAACTGAAAACCAGTAGAAGGAAACTCCTTTCAAAATCTACTAATTACTTAGATTTTTCCTAATTAATTTTATAAACAACTGTTTTTCAATGTTTTATAATATTATTTAGACATAAATTAAAATATTTTTAGCCAAGACTAAAACAATATATCCATTGATTTTGGACTTATTCACATTATATTTAGCCTATATTAAAAAAATTTTTAGGATTGTCTAATTCTATTTTTTAAATTTACCCCATCATTTTACCCGATCTATGGAATTAACCATTGCAGAAGAGAATTACCTGAAGGCGATCTATCACTTATCAGAAGGTGGAAAGAAAAGTGTTTCCACAAATGATATCGCCGCCGAAATCAAAACCAAGCCAGCTTCGGTAAGCGACATGCTGCGAAAACTTGGAGAAAAGGAAGTGATTGAATACAGGAAATACTATGGCTTGCAGATCACGGAGAAAGGACAAAAACTAGCCCTACAAACTATCCGAAAACAACGGCTTTGGGAGGTTTTCCTGGTCGATAAGTTAAATTTTGCCTGGGATGAGGTCCATGAAGTTGCCGAACAACTTGAGCATATTCAGTCTCCCCTGCTAATCCAACGTTTAGATGCCTTTTTGAACTACCCAAAATTTGACCCCCATGGAGATCCCATTCCTGACGAATTTGGAGATGTTCGATCGAGACCAAGGATTCAACTCAATGAGATGGAAATCAACCAATCTGGACAGATTGTGGCCGTTCGGGACAGCTCAGCTGCATTTCTCAAGTATTTGGACAAGGTAGGCGCTTACATAGGAGCCAGAATAAAAGTTTTGGACAAGGTAGAATTTGACGGATCTGTTGAAATTCTTGTAGATCAAAAAAAGAACCTGTTCATGTCAAAAGAAGTGGCTGGAAATATTCTCGTATTGCAGTCGTAGGAATGTCGTTTTTCCAAAAACCATTCCTACAAACTCGGTTTGGGACAGACCTAAATCATCGGTGAAGGAGGATGAAAATGGTTCTTTTCCAAAACTATCCTCTGCAGATTTAGAATTTAAACGCATGAATGATTCTTGATAAGTGCTACTCAAACAAAAGGATGATTATCTGGAGCACTCCATTTGGCTATTGAAAATCATATCAATAAACCCAGAAAATGCCCTTTATCCTCAGCTTGATTAAAGATTCCAACTCCAACATATTCCAGAAAATCAACATTATCCCAAGCTAAAAACTGTAAACCACAAAAATTCTTTACGAATAAACCCACATGCTTATGGAAATTGAAAATGCGCTTGGAAAGTTGGCAAACCATTTAACTTACCTGTTACTGTTGATTTTGACCCTAGTTCAGGTAGGCTGTAAGCTCGGTCCAAAAACCAATAGCGGGAAGCCAGTGATTGTGGCGACAACCAGCATCCTCGCAGATGGCGTAAAAAATCTGGTTGGGGACAGCGCAGAAGTGATCGCTCTCATGCCCGCAGGAGTTGATCCACATCTTTACAAGGCATCGGTTCGAGACCTAGACCTATTGACCAATGCAGATTTAGTGATCTATCATGGACTTTTTCTGGAAGGCAAAATGACCGAGATTTTTGAAAAATTGACCCTGAACCAAAAAGTAATTGACGTCTCCGCAGGCCTACCCCAAGAACAGCTTATCCGCTCAGGCTCGGAGGCACACAGTGTGGATCCTCATATTTGGTTCGATATTGACCTTTGGTCAAAAGCATTAATCCAAGCTAAAAAAGAATTGATCCTCTGGAAACCGGATTGGGAAGCTTTTTTGGAAAGCAATTGGGAAATTTATTTTCAAAATCTACAACTCCTTGAAAAAGAGACTAGAACCAAAGTCAATGAATTGCGGTCAAAAAACCAGGTTCTGGTTACAGCGCATGATGCCTTTGCTTATTTTGGAAAAGCCTACGGCTTGGAAGTGTACTCTCTACAGGGCCTTTCCACTTTGAGCGAGCCTGGACTCCGAGACCTTACCCAATTGATTCAGGTAATCCAACTCTATCAGGTAAAGGCCATTTTTGCCGAACAAACTATCTCTCCAAAAGCGCTGAACGCGGTAGCAAAAGGTGCTGCAGAAAAAAATCTGCAAGTACAACTCGCAGGTCCACTTTTTACTGACAGCCTGGACGCACCTGAGACCCCAGCAGGAACCTATATCGGAATGTTTCGAACCAATCTAAACCTCATCTACGAAAACCTATTATAACTATGATTACGCAAATCGAAAAGCCAGTTTTGGAAGTTCATGACCTTACAGTAAGTTATGATCAGCATCCGGTGCTTTGGAATGTGGATCTGAGTTTGCCTTCCGGAAAACTTGTGGGAATTCTTGGGCCTAACGGTGCCGGAAAATCCACCCTTATCAAAGCAATTATGGGTTTAATCCCTCCCACTTCCGGCTATGTCAAGCTTTTTGACAAACCCCTCAGTGACGTTCGTGCACGGATCAGCTATGTGCCCCAGCGAGAGTCAGTGGATTGGAATTTTCCAGCTTCTGTATTGGATGTGGTTCTAATGGGAACCTATGGAAAATTAGGACTCTTTCGAAGGCCCGGGAAAAAAGAAAAAGAGCTGGCCTTACACTGTCTGGAACAGGTAGGAATGACGGGTTTTGTCAGCCGGCAAATTTCCGAGTTATCCGGAGGCCAGCAACAGCGGGTATTTATTGCCAGAGCTTTGGCCCAGGAGGCTGATCTCTATTTGATGGATGAACCGTTTGCAGGGGTCGATATGGCCACGGAGACGGCTATTTTTCAATTGCTGAAGGATATGGCTGCTTCCGGTAAAACCGTTCTTGTAGTCCACCACGACATCCATTCAGCGATGAAGTTTTTCGATTGGGTCATCATGCTCAACCTGCACCTCGTGGCCTCCGGGCCAAAAGAGCTGGTAATGACGGAGGACCTGCTTCGCAAAACCTATGGAGGCAAGTTGAACTTGTTGACCCAAGTGACCGACATGATCCGAAACAAAGAGTTTAATCCCCTCAAAAACTAATATGGAGGACTTTTTGTACTTCTTTACCTTTCAGGATCCCTCGATTACCTGGGTAGTTATGGGGATCACCCTCTTGGGAATTGGTTCGGCTTATGTGGGCACGTTTTCCTTTTTGGATAAAAAGGCCCTCTTGGGGGACGCCATCTCGCACGCTGTTTTACCGGGTATCTGTTTAGGATTTATTTTGGCAGGAGAAAAAAATCCAGTTTATATCGTCACTGGAGCATTTCTATCCGGAGGATTGGCCGCATTCCTGAGTTCATGGTTGAAAAAAAACACCAAGCTGAGTGAGGACACCATCATTGCAACCATCTTATCGGTTTTTTTTGGGGTGGGAATTGTACTATTGACCGGACTTCAAAAATCAGGAAATCCCGAGATCGCAGGTTTGAACTCCTTCATTTTTGGAAATGCTATTGGAATTTCTGAAACCGACCTGATGATCTATGGGGGTCTTTCGCTGACCATAATTTTGACGTTGACACTACTGTTGAAGGAATTCCGATTGATGGTTTTTGATCCGGGTTATGGCAAGGCAATAGGCTTTCCCATGGAGGCCATCCGCTTTCTCTTCAATGTGCTGATGATCTTGTCGGTGGTTATCGGGATTCAAGCAATTGGTGTGGTGTTGATGGCTGCCTTGCTGATTACTCCAGGAGCTGCGGCGAGATTTTGGACCGATAGACTAAACCCACTTTTGATGCTGTCCGCTTTGTTTTCCATTCTTTCAGGAATATTAGGCACCTACATTTCCTTCGTTTTACCTCAAATGCCCACCGGTCCTTGGGTGGTTGTTTTTCTTTCGCTAATAGCTTTGCTCTCCTTCGTCTTTTCACCTAAAAGTGGGGTAGTCTTCCGGTACTTTTCCCGAAGAAACTATCTCAGAAAAACACATCGTGACCATCTGATGAAAGCCCTCTATAAGGCAGGGGAAAAAGGAGAGGACGGCATGCTCATAGAAAAAATCTATGAGCTCTACCCCTACCAGAAAAAGGAAATTGATTATTCTATCAAAGATTTAATTAAAAATAAATATATAATTGAAAATCAAGGCATTATAAATTTAACAAGCCATGGGATTTCAGATGCCATGCGGATTGTCCGACTGCATCGCTTATGGGAACTTTACCTTAATGAATACATGAACATCGCCCCGGACCATGTGCATGAATCTGCTGAACAAATGGAACATCTGCTTACCCCTGAACTGGAGTCGCTTTTGGAAAAGCGCCTCAATTACCCTGCCTTAGATCCCCATCAGGAAACTATCCCAAGAGAAAACCATGACCTTTGATACCAACGCCTTTTTGATCATTTTCACAGGTGCATTGATTGCAATTTCCTGTGGTTTTTTGGGAGTATTTATGATGCTTCGCAAAATGTCGATGACGGGTGATGCCATTTCTCATGCCGTTCTTCCGGGAATTGTGATTGGTTTTTTTGTGTCCGGAAGCCAACGAAGTTTGGAGGTAATCATAGGGGCTGGTTTATTGGGTATTTTGGCCACACTGATGATTGAAGGGCTTCGAAAAAAAGCAAAAGTTCAGCTGGATGCATCAATAGGAATTACCTTTACCCTACTATTCGCGATCGGAATCATTCTAATCAATTTGTTTGCCTACAAGGTAGATTTAGACCAAGAGTGTGTGTTGTATGGAGAGATCGCCTACCTACCGATAGACCTGTGGATAACCAAAAACGGCTTGAATCTTGGACCGAGAATTACTTGGCTTGCAGGCTTAAATCTCTTTTTTGTAATTGGATTTATCTACCTGTTATTTAAAGAGTTAATCCTTACTAGCTTCGATGAAAACTTTAGCGCTGTGATCGGAATAAATGCAAAAGGTATTAATCTTGCCTTGATGAGTATGGTATCCTACACGACGGTTAGTAGTTTTGAGTCTGTTGGAGCGATTTTGGTGGTGGCGCTATTGGTGGTACCGCCTGCGACTGCCTTTTTGTGGTCTAAAAGTCTGATCCCCTTAGTAAAGATCACTGCAATGCTGGGAATTTTTATTTCGGTATTCGGATATTATATTGCTTATTGGTTGGACAGTTCCATCGCAGGTATGATGGTGACCGTGGCGGGCATTTTGTTTTTCGGGAGCGCCTTGATCAAAGGAAAACGACCAAGTTGGTGGAAAGGAACTCCTACTCCTCTGTCCACGTTAGAACCTTGAGACTTAAATCAAATGAAAAAAATCCTTATACTTAGCCTAGGCGTCTTATTGAGTCTTGGTCTGAATGCGCAAGAACAAATCCAATGGATGAAATTTGAGGAAGCCGTAGCAGCTAATGCTAAAGTTCCCAAGATGATCCTTGTGGATGTATATACCGACTGGTGTGGCTGGTGCAAAAAAATGGATAAGGAAACCTTTGTAGATCCAAGCGTGGTAGCCCATCTTAAAAAGAACTTTTATGCTGTCAAGCTCAATGCCGAGGATACCAATCGGAAGTTTGAATTCATGGGTAAAACATACAGCGAGGCAGAAATGGCTGCAGCGATGCGGGTTCGCTCCTATCCCAACTTTGTAGTGATTGAGCCAAAATTACAAAACATCGCCCAACTTCCCGGTTACCGGCCTGCAGATGCATTTCTCGCCGGGCTTAATGATTTAGTAGAAAAAGCCTTCCGAGTAAAACCATGAGTTTTTCCCTCGCCGAGCGCGAAGACACCATAATTGCCCTTGCCACCCCCCAGGGCGTTGGCGCCATAGCCGTGATCCGACTTTCAGGTAAGGACGCTATTCGCGTGACCAATGAAGTCTTTTTTGGAAAAAATCTGGAGAACCAAGCCTCCCATACCATTCATTTCGGCACCATCCGCGACGGTGAGAAGATTATCGACGAGGTCTTGGTATCGATTTTTATTGCGCCGCGCTCCTTCACCAAGGAAAACGTCGTGGAAATCTCCACGCACGGTTCCTCCTACATCATCAATCAAGTGCTGAAGCTGTTTGTTCGCAAAGGTGTCCGTTTGGCCAAGCCGGGAGAGTTTACTCAAAGAGCCTTTCTTAATGGACAATTTGATCTCGCTCAAGCCGAAGCCGTAGCCGATTTGATCCATGCTGACTCCGAGACCAGCCATCAGGCAGCCTTGAATCAGATGCGCGGGGGATTTTCGACCGAGATTCAAGAACTCAGAAATCAATTGATTCATTTTGCCTCCATGATCGAGTTGGAACTCGACTTTGTGGAGGAAGATGTGGAGTTTGCCAGTCGGGAGGACTTGAGAAGATTGGTCGAACGGATTCTGAGAATTGTCGAGGAGTTGATTTTGAGTTTTGACTTGGGGAACGTGATCAAGAATGGAGTTCCCACGGTCATTGCCGGCAAGCCCAATGCAGGAAAGTCCACCCTGCTCAACGCATTACTCAACGAGGAGAAAGCCATCGTTTCCGATATCGCTGGGACTACCCGGGACTTTATCGAAGATGAAATCAGCATCGGGGGTGTAATCTTCCGCTTCATCGATACTGCCGGACTTCGCGAAACGACCGACACCATCGAAGCGATTGGCGTCAGCCGAACGCAGGAGAAGATGAAGACTGCTTCCCTGATTCTCTACCTCTTTGACCTGAGCGATACTGACCTTGTAGAGATCACCCGGGACATCAACAAGCTGGAAAATCTAGGCGTGCCTTTTCTTAAAGTGGCGAATAAGACTGATAAGGCTAAAAATAATATTATCAGTGAGTTAAATACTAAGCATCCAGACACTATATTTATCTCAGCCGGTCAAAAAGAAAACCTGGAAGGCCTCAAAGCTCGTGTTCTCGAGCTGGTCAACCTGGATAAATTCCGCACCGGAAACACGATCGTTACCAACGTGCGCCACTACGACAGCCTAACCAAAACCCGTGAATCTCTGCTTGATGTACTAACCGGCCTGGACAGCCTAGTTACCAATGACTTCCAGGCCATGGACATTCGCCGCTCTTTGCACTACCTCGGGGAGATCACCGGGCAAGTTACCACGGATGATTTGTTGGCAAATATTTTTAGTAAGTTTTGTATTGG
>CAZNND010000003.1:64694-117290 GCA_964574365.1 uncultured Limnohabitans sp. | reverse complement strand
AATAAACTTGATAAAATTTTGAACCACAAAGGACACGAAGGTCATTAAGTTTTTTGAAGCTGGTCTTTCCTTGATTTTTTTATTTTTTCTTTGAATCAAACTGGATTGGTAGGACGTTTTTCTAAGAAATTATGGTTTAAGGACACAACCCGGTCCCGGAGAATTTCGGGAAGGTTGAAAAGCTAAAGCTTTGATTTCTAGGGTTTACATTCAAAATTGGAAGTTTAGGTATATTTTGAATTTTCCATCCGGCTCCTCACTTTATGCTCTTCTTATGTATCGATTTATAACCCTAAACTCGAACAAAAAGGAATTTGGCTACTGGCAAGATTCCTTATATTTATATCAAATTATGTGTATCCACTTAAATGACCCTGAGGTTGTATTTATTTGGCTAGGATTTGGATCAGAAAAAAGGTTCTTTCTTTTAATTGTAACTGTATTCATTAGTGGAAAGAGTTTAAAGGAATTGGGCTATTCAATTAAATCAATAAGAACAGAAAAATGGATTACCCACAGTAGTATATACCTCTCCTAGGAGGTCAAATAGAAGAAATTTGGTAACGTTCCAAAAAGCTAGGTTTCATCTTAATGAAGCTAAGTGACATAAAGTCTGATAGATACCAAGAATATGGCCTAAAACTATGTTATCTACGTGACTATGTAGTTTTAATTTTTTGACGTTTTGATGAAATAAAAATCGTTAATAATCTTTTTTAGACACCTCCTAAAACAGGTAAATCAAAAGTTTTTACTATCATTTTTTGTTATATTGGCTCCAAGATGAAAAACTAGTAATTGGCCTGCCTTAAGATGAAGGGAAATTCTGAGTAACAAAAAATACGTGCAATTATCCGGATAAACCTATTTAAAATTCATGGTGAACTGCCACCATAAAACTAAATTGAATTCTTTCAAAATTTAGATCACCAAACTTTTTGTAAAAGCCTTACCCTCTTTTCTGTAATGACACATAAATATTTAATCTAAGAGCTTGGAATCATCGGATTTGATTTTCCAATGATCCAAATTCAAGCGGATGTTACCTAGAAAAGACCCAAATCGCCCTTCTAAAAAGCTTATTGTTTTGGGCTAAACTTTTGTTTACCAGTCAAAAGATCAAAAAACAAGATAAAATCTGATCCTAGACTATAAAAAGGATATTTGAATGTTGCTGGTTTGTTTTTTTCAAAGAAGAAATGCCCTATCCAAGCAAAACCATACCCTATAAATGGAATACTTGCCATCCAAGAATATTTTTCAATGGTGATAGAAACCAGTAAAATTAAAATTACCAAACCAGTACCAATGAAATGAAGAGCTCTGGAAGTAGGGTGCTGATGCTCTGATAAATAATAAGGGTAAAATTCTCTGATCGACTTAAACTGCTTTTCCATGGTTATTTTTGAGTAGATAGGTTAAGATTGACAAAGGTATCAGTTGCTTTTTCAAGTGATTTGACTGCAAGTTTGGGTTTCGACCTTGGGCTGCTGACTTCAGTTACCGCAGTTAAAGTCATCAAATACTTATCTTCCACCGGATCTATAAAATCCAAAATGACTTGAAGAAGCTCGTAATTGGAGGTGGTGACCCTGGGTCTAGTATTGAAATTATAAGGATTAAAAAACCAAGGATCGTAAACTCTAATCCCCCAAAAAGGATAGGGATTGATTGGATTGATTGTTTCTCTCTGTCTGGGATCCTCATTGGAATGGTATCTGACGACAAGATCTGGCTGTCGGGCATCATAGACCATTCCGGAAGCTTCCAATTTTTTTTGTAGTTCTGATTTGACCAATTCATCCAAAACATCATCAGAAAAACCACGAATGCCTAATTCTTGGTTTACTATCACAAAAGACTTATACGTTTTACGAATTGGGATTTCCGTGTTCTCTTTGAAAACTTCGATTGAATTGCATGAGATAAGAAAAAGAGAAAAGCAGGCAACAATCGCTGGCAAGATATTTTTCATTTTAAGCGAAAATGGTTGATTTGTAACTTTTCAAGGGTAGAAAGTTAATTTTTCTTTTCCAACGAAAAAAAACTTAAGGAGAAGAAATTGATGATGACCGAAAGTGACATACAGAGGGATAATCATAACCCATGCGAAAAATTCCATATTGCCTTAAAAAACGAATTATAAAAATAAATGTAATTTCCTGACTAGCGAGGGGTTTCTTACTTTTGACAAAAGTTGTATATGATAAGACCCGATTTTGACGATATTTTTATGGAATTGGCGGTCAATCTTGCCAAAAGATCTCATTGTATTAAAAAGCACGTAGGAGCTGTGCTGACAAAAGATACACGTATTATTTCTATAGGCTATAATGGACCTCCATCAGGTACGCACAATTGTGATGTTGAATTTCCGGAATCCGGTTGCCCAAGAGATTCCAAGGGAAGCTGCTCCTTGGCCCTTCATGCCGAGCAAAATGCTATATTGTATGCAGTGAAAAATAATACTGCTGTTGATGGTTCCACCTTATATGTTACTCTTTCACCTTGTTTAGCTTGTTCCAGAATTATTTATTCCATGGGAATTTTAAAGGTGATTTATCTTTTTTCTTATGCAGAATACAAAGGAATAGGATCCGATGAAGGAGTGGATTTTTTGAGGAAATTTGGAGTAAAAGTGGAAAAGTATGGCAAAAATCTGGCTATTCAAGACGCACTAATATAAGTAGGATGGCAATCTTCATTTCTCTTCCTGCCTTAGCGTCTTCGTGGCTATGACTTTTTTGCCACTAAGACGGAAAGATTCAAGAGTTACACAAATTTAGCCTTAGGTCTCCCTTCAAAATTTGGATGAACATTTTTTACCTGCTGCTTTTTCGGTGTTAAATGACCTACGTGCATTTAACCTATTACCTAAAATTTCTATTTCCAAATTCCCTTCCTTTTGATTGTTTTAGATAAAATTAACCTCAGGAACCAGAATAATCCCGAAATTTTCCAGAACTGAATCTTGAATCATCTCAGCTAGCATTTTTATTTCATCTCCCGTTCCATGGCCATGGTTCACCAAAACTAGCGCCTGTTTATCGTGAACACCTACCTCACCAAAACGTTTTCCTTTCCATCCTGCCTGCTCTATCAGCCAGCCAGCAGGAACCTTTACTCCATCAATTCCAGCATATCCTGGTAGCGTAGGATACTTGTCCTTCAATTTTTCAAACTGGTATGCCGGTATGGTTGGATTTTTGAAAAAGGATCCAGCATTCCCCACTTCTTTTGGATCGGGCAGTTTAGATTTTCTGATTTCAATCACCGCATCGCTTATCGCTTTGATTGTCAATTCTTTTATTTCGTTTTTTTGAATAATTTCCTGAATTGCACCATAATCCACATGAAATACTGGATATTTTTTCAGCTGAAAAGTAACTGAGGTAATAATGTATTGATTCTTTAATTCGTGTTTAAATACACTTTCCCTGTACCCGAATTTACAGGATTGTGCATCAAATGATTCCAGTTTCAAAGTAACTCTGTTTAACGCTGTAAGGCTATGAAAAACGTCTTTGATTTCCACTCCATACGCTCCAATATTCTGCATAGGTGATGCACCGACAGTTCCAGGAATGAGTGAGAGATTTTCTAAGCCGGCCCAGTTCTTTTCCAAGGCGTACAAAACCCATTCGTGCCAATTCTCGCCAGCGCCTACTTCCACCAACAAGTGGTTTTGATCTTCTGAAATGACATGAATACCCTTTAAATTGATTTTTATTACCAGCGCATTGACATCTTTGGTAAGCAGGATATTACTCCCACCACCTAGAATAATAATCTTAAGATTCGTTTCATTTGCCCAGGTAAGTGCCTCAATTAATTCATGAATTGAGTTGGCGCAACAATAAAATTTTGCCTTTTTATCTATTCCAAAGGTATTGAATGGTTTAAGGGAGACGTTTTCTTGTATATTCATCGGCTAAAGCTTGTTTTGCGAAGTACGTAAGATTTTGGGCTAATGAAAAATTAAAGACCACCACGTTGAAGGCACTGTGAATTTTAGTAAAAACTAGGGCAGCAGGGATGAGGGTCATTAAATTCCGCTCGGGAAGATTTAAAAAGTAATTCAAGCTAGAAACAGTTTACTAACGAAAAAATTCAGGTTTAATTTATGCGAGAGATTAAAATTAACGGAGTAAAAGTCAAGCCTGGGCAGTCAGTTAATATCGAACTACCGATCGCAAAATTGCCTACACATACCTTAATTGATCTTCCAATTTTCATTCGTTCTTCTAAACATAACGGACCTGTAGTACTAATCAGCGGGGGACTTCATGGCGATGAGATTAATGGAATCGTCACAACAAGGAAAATATTACAGGAATTTGACCAAGGTATTTCCTTGGAATCTGGGACGCTCATTTTTATTCCTTTGGTAAATATTTATGGTTTTTTATCCAATAGTAGGACATTCCCGGATGGGAGGGATTTGAACAGGAGCTTTCCCGGTAGTAAAAAAGGTTCCCTGGCATCCCGCATCGCCTATATTTTAAGTGAAGAAATTCTACCTTTAATTGACTATGGAGTAGATTTTCATACTGGAGGAAAATTATTATCGAATTACCCTCAAGTTCGGGTTGATTTTAAGGATAAAGTTGGGCTTGAATTAGCTAAAGCCTTTGGGACGCACTATGTAGTTAATTCTAAGCCAATCGAAAAGTCTTTTCGGAAAATTGCCTATTCAAATAGGAAACACCTGCTAGTCTATGAAGGAGGGGAATCTATGCGCTTGGATCCCTATGCAATTGAGGAAGGGATTGTTGGAACAAAAAGATTACTTCATTATTTAGGTATGGTCAATTCCCCTCAGCTACCTCAAAATACAATCATCTTAAAAGACAGCGAATGGAATCGTGCTAAGGCCTCCGGTATTTTCACCTGCCTTGTCAAACTCGGGGATTTTGTGAGAAAAGGTGAGATTATTGCCCAAATTTCTGATCCATTTGGTCAGGAAATCATTTCCGTAAAGGCAGGAACAAATGGTCATGTCATTGGCCTAAACAATAATCCTGTGATCAATGTAGGAGATGCCTTGATTCACCTGGGCAAAGAATAGACATGAAAAAAAATACACCGTATGGCTACGGTGCATTATGATTATTTTACATCAAGTTTCAGCTGAAATAGGCTCTCAGTCCTTCTAGTTTTCCTGTTAATTCTGCTTCCACTTTCCTGTACTCATTTGGATCATGAAGCGAAGTGTTTACAGAGAAATAGTATTTGATTTTTGGTTCTGTTCCTGATGGCCTCGCAGAGATTTTACTTCCGTCTGCTAGATAAAACTGCATGACATTTGACTTATCCATTTCAAGCTTTTCAGTTACGTCACTTTTTACATGGGTGATGGTCGAGTTTTTTACATCTATAATTCTCACTACTTCAGATCCGTTCATTTCCTTTGGAGGGTTGGTTCTGAAATCAGCCATCAGCTTTTGAATTTGTTCTGCCCCATCTTTTCCTTTTTTGGTCACGGAGATAAGCGACTCTTTGTAGAACCCAAACTGACTGTATATTTCGGCTAAAACCTGAAAGACATTTTTTCCTTTTGACTTGTAGTAGGCAATCACCTCTGCTACCATTGCACAGGCACTGACACCATCTTTGTCTCGAACAAAATCTCCTACTAAATAGCCATAAGATTCTTCACCACCTCCTATAAACGTCTTTTTCCCCTCAAGATCACGAATGATAGCAGCAATATTCTTGAATCCAGTAAGTACATTGAAGCAGGTAACTCCAAATCCTGCTGCCAGTTCATTGATCAACTCCGTGGTTACAATGGTATTGACCATAAACTGTTGGCCGTCTAATTTACCAGACTCTTTCCACCTTGAAAGCAGGTAATACGATAATAGCGTACCAGTTTGATTGCCATTTAACAATTCAAATTCGCCCTTTTCATTGGGAACTACAGCAGCATACCGATCACCATCCGGGTCGCAGGCAAGGACCAATTCTGCACCTACTTTTTTACCAAGTTCGATAGAAAGGGTCAGGGCTTCTGCTTCCTCAGGGTTAGGATAAATAACCGTTGGAAAAGTGCCATCCGGTTCAATTTGCTCGCTGACCACATGGATATTTTTAAATCCAAAAGCTTTAAGTGCTGCGGGAACCATTTTTCCTGATGCGCCATGAATAGGAGAGAATACAATGGGCATGTCCTTCTGAGCCTGGATTTCGGCGCTCGCCAAACTTAGACCTTTGACTTTTTCCAGATATATTTCATCAAAATCATCCTCAATGTAGTGGATCAAGTCGTCGTTTTTGTTCCAATTGACTAAATCAAAGGAAGTAATGTTCTGAACCTCGTGGATGATGTTGGTGTCGTGAGGAGCAACTACTTGAGCACCATCTTCCCAATAGGCTTTATATCCGTTGTATTCTTTTGGATTATGTGAGGCGGTAATCATGACTCCAGACTTACACCCATAATGCCGCACAGCAAAGGAAAGCATTGGCGTGGGTCGCATTTCCCGGAAATACATGACACGAATACCATTGGCAGTCAGTACATCGGCGGCAGTTTTTGCAAAAAGCGTATTGTTAATTCTGCTGTCATGGGTAATCGCAACTTTGATTATTTCTCCAGGAAAGCATTTCAATAGGTAATTTGCAAGTCCTTGAGTTGCCATGCCTACCGTATAAACATTCATGCGGTTGGTACCAACCCCCATCAAACCGCGAAGTCCCCCTGTTCCAAACTCCAAGTCCTGATAGAAGGAGTCCACCAATTCGGTCGGGTTTTCTTCAATTAATTTTTGAATGCTCGCTTTTGTAGCAGCATCCACATTTCCGTCTAGCCAGCTCTTGGCTTTTCGTAAGATTTCAGGGTCTATAAAACTCATCTCGTGTAAAAATTTCAGTTTGCTTCTAAGTTAAATAAAATGTTAAAACTTGCGACAACTTGCCTTTAAATGATGGTTTTTTAATTTTAATACGTAAAAATTTGCCACTAAAAAGGTTTTGATTTTTATTCGTCAGGATAAAGACTATTTTTAGAATACTTACATTATCGCTGTCAAAACCATGCTTTTTGTTATTCTGACCAAATTTATTTTTGTTTTTTCTTCGATAATCCTCTTTATCTCTTATTTTTTTCAGTCTTGTATCAATGGGAGCTGTCCTTGCTTTGAACAGTCCAAAAACTCGGAGCCATTTTTCAGCTTAGCTTACTCTAAGTTGATTAATATTATAGGGGCTACAGTAAATCTCCACTTCACAATTGGTACCAAACTCTTTAGTTTCGAAAAAATGAATGAAAACTTAGAGATAATAACTAATGAAATAGCTATTCCCAATTTATCTCAGAATTCCAGCGAGGAAAGAAAATGGATGGAAATAATATTTGTTTTTTGGAATAAATTGAAAAACAACCACTTCCATATCGGGTACTTTCGATCAGTAAAGCCCCAACTAGCATTCAAGCTTTGCCATGGCGGTGCGAATCCTCCTTACAAAGGTTTAGCCTGAGAATTACAAGTGAAAAAAATAGGAAAAATGGCCGGACACTCTTTTTTAACCAAAGTTCAAAAAGTACAAATTCATAGAATTCAAAGCAAAATGAAAACACGCTATCAATTACAACAGCTAAATTTCTAAACCAACTTGTGGTTTACATCAATAAATCGATACCACCTTTCACACTATTCGTCATAACTATGGGAAAATTAATCACCTTGTTTTTGCTTCTCACTATTCATTTGGCTGAGGCACAAATTGCCCGTCTAAAAACCCCCTGGACGGATCTTGTCAACCCACAAACGCCCCATCAAGAATATCCCCGCCCTCAAATGGTGCGCTCGGCTTGGCAAAATCTTAATGGGCAGTGGGATTATACCATTTTACCCAAAGGAAACCAGCCTAAAGCTAGTTTTTCTGGAAAAATCACAGTTCCCTTTCCGGTGGAGTCTTATCTTTCGGGTGTTCAACAGGTAGTAGATCCAGACCAAGAACTTTGGTATGAGAGATCCTTTGATTTGAACTTGGATCGAAAGGGAAAACGAGTCTTATTGCACTTTGGGGCTTCAGATTGGGAGACTGAGGTTTGGATCAATGGCGTCTCGATAGGAAAGCATCAAGGCGGATATGATGCGTTTACTTTTGATATTACCTCAAACCTCATCAAAGGAAAATCACAAACTATTCGGGTTAGAGTTTGGGATCCAAGTGATTCGGGACCACAACCCCGAGGAAAGCAAGTCAAGGAACCTAAAGGGATTTGGTACACCCCAGTTACCGGTATTTGGCAGACGGTTTGGGTGGAAACAGTACCTGAGTCTTACTTATCCACCATTCATTCTACCACTCAATGGGAAGCTGGGTCTCAAACATTTTATCCGCAATTCAATGGAATTAAAGATGGAATGGAGGTTGAGATTACCCTTTCCGACGAATCAGTTTCGGTAGCTTCCGCCAAGGGTAAAGTCAACGCTCCAATTTCGGTGATCCTAAATTCGCCCAAAGCTTGGTCACCGGATTCACCGTTTTTGTACGAGGTCTCCATCAAACTCTTTGAAGGAAAAAAACTGATTGATGAAGTGAAATCTTACGCCGCTTATCGGGATATCAGAATGGGAAAGACCCAAGATGGTTTTCAGCGAATGTTACTAAATGGTAAACCTTTGTTTCACTATGGACCATTGGATCAGGGTTGGTGGCCTGATGGACTATATACCGCTCCAACTGACGAAGCCTTACTATTTGATATTGTCAAAACCAAAGAAATGGGATTCAACATGATCCGAAAGCATGTAAAAGTGGAGCCCGCTCGTTGGTATTACCATGCAGACCGACTGGGTATGCTGGTATGGCAGGATATGCCCAGTGGAGATATGGGTAATCGATGGGAAGTACGTCCTGGAGTGATTCGTGAGGGAGTAGAAAAAGTTCGGAAACCCGAGTCAGAAGCCATTTTCAAAAACGAATGGAAGGAAATTATCGATGAATTCAAGTTTTTCCCTTCTATCGTGGTATGGGTTCCTTTTAATGAAGCTTGGGGGCAGTTTAAGACCGGGGAAATAGTCAAGATGACCCAGGAATTGGATTCCACACGCTTAATCAATTCCGCATCCGGTGGAAATTTTGAAATGGAAGGGGCAACAGTTGTAGGCGATATTCTGGATTTGCATAATTATCCTGATCCAGTAATGCCCGATCCGAAGATCTTTGGAGAAAAATCGATTATGGTTTTGGGTGAATTTGGGGGACTTGGACTTCCGCTTGAAGGCCATACTTGGCAGAAAAAAGACAATTGGGGCTACCAGAGCTTTTCTACTGCAGAGGATTTAAAGTCCAGGTATTCAGGTTTAATCAATGATTTAGCGACTTATATCCCCAGAGGCTTGGCAGCTGCAGTATATACCCAAACCACCGATGTGGAGATTGAGACCAACGGATTGATGACCTATGATCGGCAAGTCATCAAAATTCCATTGGAACAGCTAAAGAATATGCACGAGAAATTGTATAAATGAGGGAAGGGGAATAAGTACTAGGTACCAAGTATGAAGTACAAAGTATCATGTACAAAGTACGAAGTACCATGTACCAAGTACGAAGTACTGTGTTTAAAGTAAGGATTATTAAGAAGGTGGAGAACAGAGATGATTGGCGAGTAATGGGTAGAAAAGCCTCTAGTTGAAAAAGAAGGAAAGTTGCGGACAATCACAATCTCAAACAATAGGCTAAAGCACCGCTACTTTTAGGGGCGGCGCTTTAGTCCTATTTTTTTTTATCCAATCAGCAGATCAAAGTGCCTTTGCGATTTGGGGAGCAGTCTTGGAAGTTTTTTCATTCTCACAAATTTCCCCTCAACTCCTGTTCCCGCTCGATTGCTTCAAAAAGAGCTTTGAAATTTCCTTTGCCAAAAGAAATAGCTCCTTTTCGTTGAATAATTTCGAAGAATAGCGTTGGGCGGTCTTGAACGGGTTTAGTAAAGATTTGCAACAAATATCCCTCCTCGTCACGATCCACAAGAATATTGAGGTCTTTGAGTGGCTGGAGGTCTTCGTCGATTTTCCCAACCCGATCCAGAAGATCGTCATAGTAGGTGTTTGGCACTTCAAGAAATTCAACCCCCCGGCTTCGCAACTCTCTAACTGTGTGAATGATATCATCAGTGGCAATAGCCATGTGCTGCACGCCCGGTCCACCGTAGAAATCAAGGTATTCTTCTATTTGGGACTTTTTCTTTCCTTCGGCAGGCTCGTTGATAGGAAATTTGATGTAGCCATTGCCATTGGAAACCACCTTGGACATCAAGGCAGAGTACTCGGTGGAGATATCCTTATCGTCAAAAGTGACCAGTAATTTGAAACCCATTACCTTTTCATAAAATTCCACCCACTTGTCCATATCACCCAAAGGTACATTTCCAACACAGTGGTCAATGTATTTCAGGCCTATAGGTTGGGCTTGAAAGCTGCTTTTTCGAGCTTTAAATCCGGGTAAAAATACCCCATGATAGTTATTCCTTTCTACAAAGGTGTGTATCGTATCTCCATAGGTCTTGATGCTTGCAATTTTTACCTGTCCGTGTTCATCAGAAATGACGATCGGTTCTGCGGCTGATTCAGCACCACGGGAAGTGGTTTCTTTCCATGATTTTTCTGCATCATCGACACAAAGGGCCAAGACTTTGACTCCGTCACCATGCCTCAGAATGTGCTTACTAATGGCATGATCAGAGGAAAGTGGAGAGGTCAAAACCAGTCGTATTTTATCTTGCCGGAGGACGTAGGAGGCGCAGTCTTTGATTCCTGTTTCAGGACCGGCATAGGCAATCAACTCAAAACCAAAGGCATATTGGTAAAAAAGAGCACTTTGCTTTGCGTTGCCGACATACAATTCCACGTAATCCGTCCCGTTTATGGGAAGAAAGTCTTCAGTCATAATAAGTTATATTTGGGTTTAAATCTGGATTAAAGGTAAAAATAATACCAAATAATATTTGGTATTAAATCACCTTTTTTCTGTAAGCTTGAGGAATAAGTTGCTCCAAATACTTGATCATTCCTCTCATTAGAAAGAAAGGATACCCAAGAAAAAAGAAAAAAAGGGTGGATATTACTCCTGGGGATTTTTATTAAACCAAAGACTTAACCAAGCCATGATCAAAAAGGTAAATGCCCAGGTTCCCAGATCCGAATAAACTCCCAAAATAAACAGCAAAACGTACCAGCCCAATGCAAAGGCAAATCCGATCAAAAATTTCCAAGTTCCAATAAATACTTCATCTTCTACTTTTGGTTTGATCCAAAGCCATAACCAATACAGAGGAAAGTGAAAAATTTTCATCAGCTTATTCCCAGTAGGTGAGGGTTCTACAACTTTTTTAGTGGTATTTCCATCAGCTAAAAACTGCTCAACCTCTAATTTTGAGGTAAGATCTACTCCATTTTCAATCAGCTTTTGGAGCGTTTCAGCATACCGTTCATTGGGCAAATCTACCATTAAGGATTGTAGCGCTTTCTCCACAGATTTGGTCAGTCTCCCCGATTGGCTGTGGGGCATGTCCACTGAGATTGCTTTTCCAAATGTGATTCTAACCGTGGTTCCTGAGCGTTTATGGGCACTAAATCCCAAACTAACCGGGAAAATCACCGGTTCCAATTCGGGATATTTTTCCTTAAGCCCAAAAGCCATCCGGGTAAATCCTTTGCTCAGTGGTCGGAGATTTCTAATCAAACTATGGCTTCCTTCAGCAAAAATGACAATGGTTCCATTTTTTCGAAGGACTTCATATGTTTCTTCAAAGGTTTGGTGATTTTGCTGGATAGTTGAAAAACCATCCCTAACTCGATAAACGGGTAGCATGCGGATGTAATTCAAAACGCCGGAAATAAATGGATTGACAAATACTGCGGCTCGGGTGAGAAACCAAGGATTCAGCCGTGTATGTGTCGCTAAAAGAAGGGGATCGAGCAGGGCATTTTGGTGGTTGGCGACGAGGATGATTGGTCTATTTTTAGGGATGTTTTCACTGCCTTCCACAATAATTTTTCTAAAATACCCATGTAGTGCGACTTTGACCAAAAGCCGAAGAATGGCGTTGAATAGGTTTTTCATCTGTTTTTCCAACTATAAGCTAGAATCATTCCAGCAATCAAATGCCAAATTCCCCACCATGCGGTGATAATTGCCATTCCGCCTAAGCCTTCAAAATAAGTAAAAATCAATACGAGTCCCAAGCCTGAATTTTGAATTCCGGTTTCAATGGTGATTGTTTTTACTTCAGCTATGGGAAGCTTACCTATTTTTCCAACCAAATAACCTGATCCCAAAGCCACAAAATTATGTGCCAAGACCCACAGAAAAACCTGTCCAATGTGCTGGGTGAAGACTTTAAAATTTCCCGAAAATGCAAGTACCACAAAGGCTGCGAATATCAAAATACTGAGTGGCTTTAGTACTCTTGATGCTTTTGCTGCAAAATCAGGAAATCGCTGAAATGTAAAAATTCCCAATACTAGGGGAATTCCTAAAATTATTCCAATTGTAAAAAAGACCTCGCTGATATCAAGTCTTATTTCCCTAAGCAGAAGGGAAGTCGGCGCATACCATCCTGCCCAAATGGCAAAATTTAAGGGAGTGATCAGGATGGCACCCACACTAGAAAATGCTGTAAGACTGACCGAAAGTGCGGTATTTCCCCTGACCAAGTTGGTAAGAAAATTGGAAACATTGCCCCCCGGGCAGGCTGCAACCAGAAACATCCCCAAGGCTACACTTGGAGGTGGTTGAAGAAATTTGACTAATCCCCAGGTCAAAAAAGGTAGAACCAAAAATTGGGAAAAAATCCCCAAAAAAAAGCCCTTGGGATTTTTGATCAGGTAGTTGAAATCCTCCCATCTCAGGTCGAGAGCCACACCATACATGATTAGCGCTAAAGCAAGATTTAGTACTAATACATCACCTTGAGAGAAATTAAGCCGAATGGAATCAAGAGGGTTTTCAGACATTTTGCCAAAATCAAAGGAATTGTCCGAAAAACAAAATATCTTTCAAAAAATGACGCTATCACCCTGCTTGAAATCATTTCTTCTAAAATTATCTGTGGTCTTGTGTATTGGGATAAGCTCCTAATTAAAAAGGAATTACCAGTAATTTTCTGTGAACTCTTGCTTTTGACAACATGAAGGACACCACAATTTCACGGAAAAGTCCCTTAAGTTTAGAGGAACTTAAGCTGAAGCTTGCTTTAAATACTACATTATTCGGTGGAATTTTGATGGTAATTTTTGGGATTTCAAATATTTTTACTGAGGTCCCCCTGTTTATCATTTTGCATAAACTTAGCCTTTCGATTCCCTTTTTGGCGGGTTATTATTTAATCAAAAATAATCAACCCTACCAAAGGGTTTTGAATCCAATATTGTTGGTTTGCTATATTTCAATCATCATTAATTACCTGAATAATCAAGGTTCCAACGGTCCGACTGATTACACCATTTTTTTATTTACTATTGTGATCACAGTGTTGATAAACGGTATCTTAAAATGGGTTTGGCTCGTGTTGATTTTTTTTACTTATGCAGGTTTATATTTAGCTGAAATCAATGGCTGGATCCAATTCAATACCCTCTACTCTTCTAGTGGCGAGAGATACTTGGATAATGTGTTGGGTTTCTTTTGGATTTTAGGTTTTTGGGTCTTGGGACTTTGGATTTTACTCAAAAATTACAAAGAACAGTACAACCTTCTTATTCAGACTAAAAATGAAAAAGAAGAGGCAAACCAAAAACTGGAACTACTGAACATAAAAAAAACAAAACTTCTGGCATTTCTCACGCACGATCTAAAGTCACCGATCGGATTGCTGAAACTATCCCTCGAACTTTTTGACTTGGGTATATTGGATAAAGCCAATATGGATTTCATCTTGAAAAAACTAAAAGTCAAAGTATTCAGTTAGAAAATGTTCTCGATAATACCCTGAATTGGTTGATTATGGAGTTGAACGAAAAAACCGAAACTAAAAAGGGGGTTTTCTTGGAAAAACTAACCAGGGAGATTGTGGAAACTATGGAAATCAGTGCATCCTCAAAGCATCTCCATTTGTCTTTTGTTGGCGAGGAAAACCCCTGTTTTATTGGAGCTGAGATCAATCCCGTAAAAATCATTTTGAAGAATCTTCTTGACAATGCTATTAAATTTTCAAATCGAGGTGATCGGTTTGAAGTTCACCTTTTATTTTCGGAAGATAAAATCCTGTAAGAGGTTTGTAATCCGGGGCAAGCTATGTCAGAGCAAATTAAAAAGAACTTGTTCACCATGCTGATAGAACCGACTTCTGGAACCAAAGAGGAGAAAGGATCAGGAATTGGACTTTCTCTTAGTAAAGAAATTGCAGAAGCTATAGGAATGATTTTAGGGTACCGATATCAGGACGGGCAGCATGTGTTTTTTCTAGAAAAAAAATTATAGTTATAACTTCTAAAGTACAGGTCCAAGATTTCCCAAGCCACGACAACCTTTAACCATTTGATTTAAGTTGAATTGATTTATACTAATAATTTGAAAATCAATGAATAATATAGAATTTAAGAGATTTTTTAAAAAGTACTTTTGAAAATAAGCGATGAAAGTAATTCCAAGACTACCGGCAATAAATCTGTGGGAAACACGAGAGTTTTTCGAAAAACAATTGAAGTTTATCACGGTCAATCAGTACCCTGATTACCTGGTCATGAAAAAAGAGGAGGTTGAACTCCACTTTTTTCACTTTCCTGATCTTGATCCTCTTACCAATTATTCCATGGTTTACCTCAGGCTTAGCGAGGGAATTGAATCCATATATGCTGATTTTAAGAATCGAAATGTCCCAATCCATCCCAACGGAGCCTTGGAAACTAAACCATGGGGATTAATGGAATTTGCCGTTTTAGATCCAAACCATACCTTGCTGACTTTTGGTCAACCTATTTACTGATACTTCAATTGGCCTCCACTTTCCCAATACCACTGATTTCTTTTTTTATCACATTCGGGTTGCCACTGTAGGAAACTTTTCCTATGCCATCCACTTGAACTGATAAGTCGCCAACGCAATGCACCTCAACTTTTCCAATTCCGGAACTAATCAGATCCATATTTCTAGCGATCAATTTTTCAGCATCCAGCTTTCCGATTCCTTCATTTTTAAGAAATACGCGATCGGCCTGTCCCTTCAGTGTCATAGTTCCAACCATATTCAGATCCACTGTCAATTCTTTGGCTTCAAATTCCAAATCTAGGTTTCCAACTCCTGCACCCCTGATTGTAGCCTCTTCTACGGTAAATACTTCTGTGGTTTGGACATTTCCAACGCCTTCAAAATCCAGTTCTTTTAAATCGGAAAGCGATAGATTTACCCGAAGATCTTTAGAATCAAAAAATCCGGTGTTAAATTCCTCCATTTCCAAGATCAACAAATCCCCTTCTTGGGTGACCTTTAATTTTTCAAGCAATTCAGAGCTGCCATCCAAAGTCATGCTTTCATCATCTGATTGCGTTAGGTAGAGATTAAAAACCCCACTTATTCGAAGTTTAGACACACCTTCCAACTCCCTTTCTTTTGAAATTGAATCGGTGGAGGATCCATTAATAGATACTTGGCAAGCTGACAGAGCCAAAACGGACGAAAGAATTAGGTTAAATTTCATTTTTCTAAGGATTGGTAAGATGGAAGAACACAGAAATATCCGTGCTAATTTTTGTTATATGTTGATTATCAATTTATTAAAAAAAGTAATTTGGATTTGCTGTATCAATATGGACAAAAGTGTTCGATTTTAGCGCAAGTAGATCAAGTGGTTTATCAGATTTATATCAAATTATCTTTCAAACTGCGATTATTCCAGACTTGAAACATCTACTTTCCATTTTTTAGCCACGAATTAGTCGAGCCTGTAAATTCAGTTTCCCTTTTTCAGTCAATCTCGTATCTTGACATCCAGAAAAATTCTAAAAATTGAATTAACCCCATGCCAACAGTAAAAGCTTTTGCCGCCACACAAGCAGATTTGCCACTAGGACCTTATAATCTTGACCGTAGGGAACTTGGTTCTTTAGACGTTCAAATTGAAATTCTTTTTTGTGGAGTCTGTCATTCTGATATTCATACCGCAAGAAACGAATGGGGCAGTACCCGATTTCCCGTGGTGCCAGGTCATGAAATCGTAGGAAAGGTATCTGCCATTGGTTCCGAAGTCACTCGTTTTCAGCTGGGAGATACGGTTGGAGTCGGTGTATTTGTGGATTCCTGTGGCCATTGTGGCAATTGTAGAGACCATTTGGAACAGTACTGTGAAAACGGACACTCCCAAACCTACAATTCCCTTCTTCAGGACAAGAAAACTATCACCTATGGCGGGTATTCCACACACATAGTGGTCACAGAGAAGTTTGTATTGACTATTCCTCCCAATCTTTCCCTGGCAGGGGTGGCTCCTTTGCTTTGTGCAGGAATTACCACCTATTCTCCGCTTCGATACCTTGGTGTCAAAAAGGGAGACAAAGTTGCTGTAGTCGGTTTAGGAGGTTTAGGTCATATGGCTGTCAAACTTGCCGCAGCTATGGGAGCTGAGGTAACTATGCTAAGCAGGACCCCTGAGAAGGCCAAGGATGCAGCTCAATTGGGAGCCCTTCACTTTTTACTGACCACAGACGTGGAGCAACTCAAAAAAGCGGGATCATCTTTCCATTACATCATAAATACCGTTTCGGGAATCCACGATTACAATGCCTATTTACCCTTGCTCAAAACTAGTGGAACCATGGTCATACTCGGTGCACCTCCTGTGCCAAGTACAGTGCAGGCTGGTCAGCTAATTCGTGGGCGAAAAAGTATTTTGGGTTCGCTCGTCGGAGGAGTCAAAGAAACACAGGAGATGCTTGACTTCTGTTCCCTCCACGGGATCGTATCCGAGGTGGAGGTGATTCCGATTCAGCAGATCAATGAAGCCTATGAGCGCACTATCGCTGGGGATGTGCATTATCGGTTTGTAATTGACTTAGCTTCCTTGAAAAGTTAATAGGCCACTAAGGCAGTAAGACACAAAACCCTTACTGCCTTCGTGTCCAAACCCAAAATCCTTACTTCTTTGGCGCCTTCGTGGCCAAACTCATAATCCTTATTGTCTTGGCGCCTTTGTGGCCAAACACAAAATCCTTTCGGACTTAGTTGCTTAAGTTATCAGGATTTGTAATTTTTTGACTTTCGGTCAAAACTCCCATCGGGTAAACAGCCCGTAATTGTCCCTTACTATTTTTGTAGGACCATATTGATCCCAGTTGGCACCAAGTCCAAAGCCAAACGGACCTTTTTTTAGACCTGCACGAAGGTAAAGGAAGCTTCGGTTATGCACAGACTTTGCCAAGGAGTAGTTGTAAACCACCTGTGCACGGGAATAAACCGACCAAGTCTCATTGATTGCCGGCTTAAATTCATAAAGACCAAAAAGCTTTACCTCCTTAGACTCTCCGGGTTGGTAATTGACTACGGAGATGGCTAGCCATTTTCTGGATGCATAGCCATGTGTAATGCCCAAAGTGGTTCCGAATCCTGCTGAAGAATTGGCTTCCGCACCTGCAGCAAGTGAAATTCCAGATTTACCCAAGGCATAATTGACTTGAAAGGGAATGACCACAGAGTCGCCAATCCGCTTTTCTTTGGCATAATTTTCTGAGAAAACTGCAATTGCCAGCAAACTGAATTTGCTTTGTGGGGTGAAGTTTCGCTTAAAGACTAGCTGGAAATCCAGTCGCTCATGGCCAAACATCAGTTCGACGGGAGTAGGAGGTACAGGTGGTCCTTGTGCCAAAACTAGAAATGGTAAAAAGGCAAGAAAAGTTAGGATAACTGATTTTCTGAGTTGAAAAGGAAACTTGCAAATAGGGTTCATCGCATTGTGGGGTAAGGCCCCAAAATTACTGGGTTATTTTTTTGGAAAAATTGCTCTAAGGCAAGACTTAATGCTTAAAGCTGGGCTTTGATGCGACTTAGTGTGTAAGGCGTAATTCCCAAATAAGAGGCTATCAATCGACTCGGGATTCGAGTGAGAATCAAAGGATATTGGTTCAATAGCCATCTCAACCGATCCAAGGCAGGCATCCCCTGAAGATCATAGATCCGCTTTTGCGAAGTGATGTAGGCGTTTTCCAGAATGTTTCTATAGATGACATTGATCGTAGGGCTGGACTCCACCAGTCGGAAAAAGTCTGCTTTGGTAATCTTCAACCCTTCCAATGGCTCAATTGCTTGTAGGTTTTCGATCGACTGGGTGCTTTCGATCAGACTCGTAAGATTGGTTCCAAACTTATTTTCAAAAGCAAAGTACCGCGTCAGTTCTTGTCCATCAGCTGTAAGTTGAAACATGCGAAAACTCCCTTTGGTGACAAAGTAATTGTATTGACAAACTTCACCTTCTCTGAGCAGGTATTGATTGGCTTTGTAGGAAAAAGGCTGAAAGAAAGCCGATAGGGGTTCAAATTCCGTCTCGGTAATCCCTGTTCGGGCATGCATGTAACGGTAAAGCAAATCCAGTTGGCTCATGGTCAAGTTTGGGTTATGCAATCAAGATACCGATAATCCGATTACCTCTTTACGCGATCCGCTATGAATTAAGCATCCTAACCTTAACCTTGGAAAGAAGGGAACGGAGAAAGTGAGTTTGCAGATTAGTTTCGGATTTTCTTCTGATTTTAAACAATCCTTGGCTTACTTCATTTAAGAAACATGTGGAAGTTCCTGCTATTCTTGTTTCTTTGGTTTCAATTCAATTTGGAAGTGATGAAAGATCCCTTGATGTTTGATTTTGGAGAAGGAAAAAATTTTGGCCGCTGGTCAATCATCAATGATGGAGTCATGGGCGGACTGTCCCAATCTCAAGCCAAATTGGATGAGGATGCACTGCTATTTAGCGGTAACGTGTCGCTTAAAAATAATGGAGGCTTTGTCTCTCTTCGCGGGGCCTCGGGTGACTACGATCTTTCTGAGTATCGCTTTTTTGAAATCCGATACAAATCCGATACGGATCGGAAGTTTGAGCTCTTGATCGAAAAAGAAACTCCCTTTTACCTTCCCAAATTCCGGGCAAAGTTTGGCTCCAAATCCCAAGATTGGGTGACGATAACTATTCCCTTAAAGGATCTTGAAATCAGCAGAATGGGGGCAACGATCCGTCAGGGCATCGATGTGAAAGATCTAAGTGAGATCCGGAGGATAGGATTTATTTTGTCAGACAAGCAGGAGGGAAGTTTTCAGCTGTGGATTGATTACCTAAAGTTTTATTAATACTGAAAATTCAAGGAAGTTAACCATCCAAGTGAACGTCAAAAAATACTGGATTAACTTAAGGTACTCAATTTTTATATGTCCTTCATTTTTTCAAGAGAGAAAGCGTCAACAAACCTACTCCCATGGCGATTCCAAAACTCATGAGCGTACCAATCAAAATGTATTCAGTCAATTTTCGCTCTTTTGATTTCCTCAGGTCTCCGAATCGAAACACGGATTTTGCAGCGATCAAGAATCCTACTGCTTCCCAATGGTCGGTTAGGATAAAGGCAAAGACAAAAAGTCGCTCCAGCATTCCGATATATTTCCCGGCATTCGCCAAAGATTGACCCGAATCCTCAGGTATAGCGTCAGACCACTTTTTCAATAAATTCGCCAAAAGAATTCCAGCTGGATGAGTTAGAAAAAGTATGGCTAAAGTATAGATGAGTAGATTTTGATCTTGCAGGATCGAACCAATTTGTAGGTTGGGCTTTTCCCAAATCCACCATACTACCAAAATACTTACTAGATGAAGCGCCTGATCGATCAAAAACCATCGGGACTTCGATTTTTTTGATTGACTGTAGAGTTTCAACAGGTCTATCACTCCATGTAAAAACACTATCGTCAAAATCAAACTCCAATAACTCAGATCCCAAAATAAAAAGGAAAGTACTACCGAGTGGACTACTAGATGAGCATAGATCCAAGGGGATTTGATTTTTTTCTCTTCTTTGGATTTTACCCAAAATGTAGGCTGTAATAAAAAATCGCCCAATAAATGAGCAACAAGGAGCTTTAGTAAAATGATCATTGTGAAAATGAGGTAATTTTTTTTCTAAATACTGCCTCAATTTCAAGAATTTCTGATGCATTTGCAGCTTTAAACCGCTTGCTTACAGCATTTTGTCCGATACTAAATTTTTTTCCAAGATTTGACTGGTTTTGGCTTGGATTTTTAAGAACTTCAACCAAAAGTTCACCAGAAGAAATCGACCAAGAATCCATTTGGATAGAGGCCAACTTCAAAATCAAGTTCATTTCTCGATCAATATCTGGCCAAGGGGAAGACAAGGCCAATTTATTGCCCTCTTTTTTCAGTGCCTCAAACAGTTCTCCTGACCGGATAAAGGCAGGCCCGTTACTTTCTGTAATTCTCTCGGAATCAAACGTTTTTTCTCCGATTCCTATAGCCAATCGGATATCCACAGGAGAGGCGCGTTTCCTTTGGTCTGGATTTGCAAGGCTTTTGATTAATGCCTTGATTTTAAGTGCTGCCAAAAGGCTTTCCTCAGGTTTGGAAATTTCCAGCTGGAAACTGTCTCCTCGAAAGATTTCCCAAGTTTTGGGACTTTTACCCCAGCTTGAAAACAAGTATTTCAATGGAAGGAGCCATAATTTTGGAGATTCCAAATTTCGGGAGTCAACAATATCGCCTGTCAAAATTGCTATCATTTCAGAAATATCACCATTTACGGTGATATTTCAAAATATCACCATTTACGGTGATATCTTGTTTCATAAAAAGTCAGGGATATTATTTTCTAGTTTTTCATCTAGGAGCAAATAGATCAAAAAATGGTAGTAAAATCCTTGGATATTCCTGTTTTAGTAGATGTCTATAAACGGGATTATATAAGATTTTTATTTCACCAACTAGGAAAATATTAAAAAACCACATAGTAACATAGAAAACATAGTGGGAAGCCATATTATTAGTAACTATCAGACTATTTGTCACTTAGCTTCATAAAGATGAAACATAGCTTTTCGGAACGTCACCGATTTTTTTATGTGAGCTCCTATGCTAGGGATATGTCAATTGTGGTTAATCCTTTTTTCTATTTATGTTCATTAAATTGAATAGTCCAATTCTTTCAACGTCATCCCATTAATGAACACAGTAGCATTTACAAGAAAGACTCTTTTCCCTGATTCATATCCTAGCCAAAATAATACAACCTTACGTGAAATTAAGCGGATACTCACATTAAAGAATATGAATATCCGCATATGCACAAGTACTTTAGAAATGGCCTTCAATTGATTTGGATGATGATAAGGTCTGGGGTAAAAAACCAAGAACAAAAAAGAGGAAAGCCATTTTACTATTGGGTTCTTTGTTTGAAAAACTTTGACTACTGCCCCAAAGGGGCTTTCCGTAACAGCCCTGCCTTCTGCAAGCAGGCCCAAATCCAATTTGGGGCAAACTTGACCGTAAGCCATAGTGAGTACCAAAGGTGCGATCTGTATTTTTAATTTATTACAGGTCATGCCTGCCCGCCTAAGGAGGGCTTTCAGCATTCTTGGATTCTTTTAAAATTAGAAAGCCCAAAAATTGAATTCCGGGCTGTTAATTATCGTGACTTCAGCACTCTTCAGCCATTTAAAAGACCTGAAATAAGCTATTTTTCGATTAAAATTGATTTTGAACAAATTGAAAAGCTAGGCGGAGGACTGAACCATTTACCAAATTTAAATTGGCTTCTTGTATATAAGCGGATACACACATTAAAGATTCAAAAAAATTGTTGCTAGAGCTATTAATTCAAATTTATTTCTTCCATTCAATCCAACCTTACTCCAATCAACACCAAAATCTGGGAGCTTTTCTTTTTTGAATTTCCTTTATCTTAGGCTACTCATCCAAGTTTTGGTGCTTCTATACCATCCGATCAACCCTCTATCCAGTGAAAAAAAACGCCTATTTGCTCTTTTTGCTCAGTTTATTAACCTTATTTTCCTGCAAAACTCAGGAAACTGGATTCACAAAAAGAGACATTAAAAACGCTCAAAATCTTATTGGTCTGAATTTTGAAAAAGAGCGAATTGATACCCTCTATAATTACTTAAAGGAAAATAAATCGGGTTTTGACAGTCTTCGAAGCTATTCCATTCCTTACGAGACGGTGCCCGCAGTCCAGTTTGATCCTAAACCCATCGGATTTGAATTTCCTGAGAAGAAGGAAAATCCTGACTTTGTAATTCCAGATACGGTCAACTTACCCGAAGATTTGCAAGAGGTGGCTTTTTATAGTATTCCGCAGTTGGCGTCTCTGATCAAAAATCGGAAAATCAGCTCTGAGACTCTGACGCGGATTTATTTGGAACGAATCAAGCGCTACGATGGACAGCTTCAAAGTGTCATTACCCTGACGGAAGACTTGGCCATACAGCAGGCCAAAAGAGCAGATCAGGAACTCGCGAAAGGAACTTACCGGGGCATTCTTCACGGAATTCCCTACGGAGTCAAGGATTTGATATCTGTGCCGGGATATCCTACGACCTGGGGTGCAGCACCTTACGCAAATCAGGTAATCGAAGCCAAAGCTTTTGTGGTGAAAAGATTGGAGGAGCAAGGAGCGGTATTGCTAGGGAAATTGGTTTCAGGGGAATTGGCTCGAGGAGATGTGTGGTTTGGTGGAAAAACCAAAAATCCCTGGGATCTCAGTCAGGGAGCCAGCGGTTCCTCGGCAGGATCAGGAGCAGCCACCTCGGCTGGATTGGTGGCTTTTGCCATCGGTACCGAGACGCTAGGATCCATTACTGCACCAGCTTCACGAACAGGAATCACAGGCTTGAGACCCACCTATGGACGAATCAGCCGTCAGGGGGCTATGAGCCTGAGTTGGTCTATGGATAAAATCGGCCCACTTGCCCGCTCTGCGGAAGATTGCGAGATCGTCTTTAGCCTGCTCTATGGCAAAGATCCAAATGATCCGAGCACCAATGATGCCCCTTTCAATCCTGTACAAAAGGCACCTTCTGCGATGAAAGTGGCTTACTTGAAAAAAGACATTGAATCAGACACGAGCGATTCTGGCGTCAATCTCAAAGCCACGTTGGAACTGCTCAAATCCATGGGAGTAGAGCCTACTCCGATTGAGTTGCCAACCAATTTCCCCTATGATGTTTTCGACATTATTCTACGAGCCGAGGCAGGGGCGTTTTTTGATGAGCTGGTGAGATCAGGTGAGGTAGATTTGCTGACCGAACAGGGTGCCAATTCCCGAGCCAATTCCCTTCGACAGTCCCGATTCATCCCTGCGGTGGAATACCTTCAGGCTAACCGTCAACGTGCCCTCCTTATCGAAGCGATGCATGCATTATTTAAAGACTACGAGGTTATCATCGCTCCTTCCAATCGGGGAAGACAGCTCATTATCACCAATCTCACCGGACATCCAGCGATCAGCGTGCCCAATGGCTTTGACAAAAAGGGCAGACCTACCAGTTTTACGCTTTTGGGCAATCTGTACGACGAGGGAAGTATTTTGGCCTTCGCAAGAGCGTACCAGCAGGCAACTGACTTTGATGAAAAGCGGCCACCATTGTTTACGAAGTGATTTAGAAACTTTTTTTTACTTAGGGATTTACGAATTACGATTTACGATGTACGAGATCCTCCTAAGCGTCATATTACATCCCGAATAGGTCATCTAGCACCTGACACCAGTCATCAATCATGCCTCATCGGTTATCCAGCACCGGACATCAATCACCCTACATCGGTCATCCAGCATCCCGTACTCTTTTACTCAACCAAAAAACAGGAATTCCAAAAAGCAAGGCTAAAAAGCCCAACAGCACCGATTCCAAACCGGCACCAAAAAAGATCCATGCCGTGAAACCCAAGCCCAACAAGCTATAAACCTTGGATTTCCAATCCCATTTGAATTCCAATTGGCCAGTGAATGAAAAATAGGCATACGCAAGGACCGCACCGAAATAGAAGGCCAATGAGGTGGTCGTGGTCAGCAAAACCATAAATTCATACAAGCCGCTAAAACCTTTACTTTGGTTGAAAAGCAGCAAAATCGTGATCATCACACTGGAAACCACCACACCAACACTCGGAGCTCCTGCGTGATTTTTGTAAGCCAAAGCCTTAGGGAGTAAGCCGTCCTTGGCCATGGAATAGGGGATTTGTCCTTGAAGTAGAATCCAGCCATTAAGCGCTCCAAAACTGGCAATGCAGGTTCCAGCAGCCACCAAATAACCCGCATTTATCCCAAAAATCAGATTCGCTGCATCGCTGAAAGGGGCCTGACTTTGGGCTACTTCCGCAGGTGAAAGCACTCCAAAGAGGGAAAGAGAACTGAACAGGTATAGAAATATCACCAATCCCACACCGATCTTGGTGCCCTTGGAAATGGTCTTCTCAGGTTGTTTGATATTTTCTGCAGGAATGGTCGCCGACTCGATTCCCATAAACGCATAAAAGCAAAGTACCGAGGAGGTGGTGATCGCCTGAATGGAAGATTCCTCAGAGGTATTGAACGGGATGAAATTGTCCAAATCTATAAACAGGATACCACCAAAGGCAACCACCAAAATGGGAAGGACTTTCAAAAGAGTAGTGACTACCTGCAGGTTACCGGAAGATCGGATGGAAAGGCTGTTGAGCAAGGAAAGTCCCCAAATTGCGCAAATGGATACCGTGACGGAAAACCAGGGAGAATGGCTGATTTCAGGGAAAAAGACACCGAAATAGCCCGAGAAGGTGAGTGCAATCGCTGCATTGGTACTCCACATCGACAGCCAAAACCCCCATGCGACCACAAAAGCAGGCAGCTCTCCAAAAGCGGCTTTGGTGTAGGCATAGGGACCACCCGTCTCCGGAATAACTTTGCTCAATGCGCTCATCAGGTAGGCCAAAATCCATGCACCAATAGCCGCTACCACCCATCCCAAGAGGCTAATTCCTCCAAACTGCGCCAAAACCGAGGGTAAAGTGAATATGCCTGAACCGATCATACCACCTGCTACGAGGGAAATGACCGTGACTAAGCCTAAGGATTGCGTATTTTTCGTTGGATTCAAAAGCGGGATTGGGTTTAAAAAGAGTAATTTAGCAGTCCTTCAAGATAGAAATTAAATTGGAACCCTTCTTCATTCATCCGGATATTACGCAAGCTGAGACGCTGCCCTCATCATTTTACCGTTCTCAGGAAGTTTTTGACCTGTTGATCGAGAAAGTCTTCGCCAAAACTTGGCAGTTTGCCGGAGACATGACCAAGGTTTCACTGCCCCAGCAGGTACATCCTTTTTCCTTTCTTGAATTTGGCTTGGAAGAACCCATGCTCTTAACCAATTCGGAGGGTCAGCTCTCTTGTATTTCCAACGTCTGTACCCACCGGGGAAATATCCTTTGTCACGCTCCAGGCAAGTCTCGACAGATTACCTGCGCCTACCATGGCAGGAGATTTGATCTGAAGGGAGAGTTTCAGCATATGCCACAGTTTAGGGAGGCGCAAAACTTCCCAAGAAAGGCCGATGACCTCTGCCGCTTTCCGCTACTTCAGTGGGGACCCTGGCTGTTTACTGCTTTGAATGAGGAGATGGATTTTCAGGCGGTATTGGATGCGATGAACCGGAAAGTGGGCTTTTTGCCACTGGAGCAATTTCGGGAAGACAAAAGCCGTAACAAAGATTACTTGGTCAATACCCATTGGGCGCTCTACTGTGACAATTACCTGGAAGGATTCCACATTCCTTTTGTTCACGACAGCCTAAATGCCGTATTGGATTATGGGAAGTACGAGACCGTTCTTTACCCGATGGCCAACTTACAAGTGGGACATTCTTCCG
Organism: uncultured Limnohabitans sp.; assembly: GCA_964574365.1. Taxonomy (GTDB): domain Bacteria; phylum Bacteroidota; class Bacteroidia; order Cytophagales; family Cyclobacteriaceae; genus Algoriphagus. Next base: position 91,429 of record CAZNND010000003.1, on the reverse strand, counting down.
GGGGGGAGCATGTCTTTGATCTTCCGGCAGATCACGAGGATTACGGCAAAAAGATCAGTGCGTACTACTTCTGGATATTTCCCAATATGATGTTCAATTTTTACCCATGGGGTTGCTCGATCAATATCGTCAAACCCATCGTGATCAACCGAACCAAGGTTAGTTTTCTGACCTATGTCTTCGACGAAAGCAAGCTTGATACCGGGGCAGGTGCAGCTTTGGACAAGGTCGAGCGGGAAGATGAGTTTGTCGTTGAGGGGGTATTCCGTGGGATGAGTTCACGAGTCTATCAGACGGGCCGTTTTTCTCCACAGATGGAAAAGGGCGTGCATCATTTCCATGGGCTTTTGGTTGAAGCTTTGGGAAAGGCGAAGTAAAATCCGCCTTTCTTTTATGCGTGATTGGAAATCATGAATTTACTTGGCAGATAACCCAATCGCACAAAGCGGATCCTGCGTCAGGATAGCCAGCGAAGTCACCAAATACAAGACAATCCCATCCGAATCAGCGAAGTATTCGGCTTTTACAATGCCAAAGAAATCCCGGATTTCCCCAAGTTTTTGCCCCTTTGTCACCACCTCATCCAAAGAGACCGAGGGATACCAGCAACCATCGGCTGTGGCAGTAGTGACCATCATTTTCTCCAAAAACTCCACCTCATGCTGCACTGCCTCTCCCGAAAGTACAGTCAACCCGCGTAGCACATTCACCACGGCAGCCTTGTATTGATCAACTTCTCCCTGATTCCAACGTCCACATTGTCCCAGTTCCGCCAAAAATCCGGGGGTACCTACCTTGGCAGCAGCACCTATGGAGCCATTGTCTGAGACCGAACCCACCACATAGGGAAATCCGAGTAGGGCAGAAGCTAACCGCGACTGTTCCGCTACTTCTTGGCCACCCAAGTTGGAGTAAATCACAAAAGGAACCAAAGCTTCGTGAATGTCACCCCCGTGCAGATCCAGGAAAAAATCGGCTGCCTGCTGAAACTGATTCACCTGATACGCGATCCGCTCACTGACAGTTCCTGTGGCTTTTCCAGGAAAAACACGGTTTAGGTTTTTTCCATCATAAGGTCCATAGTATTGCATCCGCGCTAAAAATGCCGCAGGATTGACGGGATGAATGATCAAAATGCTCCCTGACACTTCCGCAGGATCGAGGTCATTTGCCAGTTGGATGACTGTCTCGATGCAGGGATACTCGCCGCCGTGGACACCACCTGTAAGCAAAATGTCTTTACCAGGCGCCGCTCCATGGATAAAGGTAAAGGGCATCTCCACCGGAGTGCCGGGTACTGAAATAAACCCTTTGGTCTTGGAATTGGCAAGGGAAGTGCTGCCTGGGGCAAAATGGGACTGGATTAATTCGATCATGTTGGTTTTTTTTCTGAAGGTAGGAAAGTACAAAAAGATGTGCTTCGGAAAAGACCGATCAGCAAAAAAAAGGGGTTGAACCCTTAAGAAGCTACTTCCATTGGTTACCTTTATTTGGCAAGTTGTGCTAAAATCAGAAATGTGGATATTCAAGAAAAATTAGATGATTATTCAAAATATTTGACTTAGTTAGGTCTTTCTAGATTTTAGAAAATCTCCCTCGCCCTCTTTGTAAAGGGGGAATAGCCCGTTCTGATCTCCAAACTTTTACTTTTAAAGTCTAGGTCTGTAATTATGGATAGTCAAAAAAAACTAAATTCAGGGCAGCCTTTTTCTCCTTAGCCAACCCTAACTAACCATATGCCCCATTCTCTTGATCCCATCGAACAGCGACTTCGACTCGATCCTGCGGCCCGATTGAAGCTAGACCAATTGCCAAGCTGGGTTCACAAATTGGCACTCGGAGGAACTGGGATCGTCTTACTGATCGCTGTGGGGATTTATCTTGCATTGCGGGAACAGGCAGTTTGGGCAGATTGGGTACCTGCGGAGGAGTTTCTCCAGCCCGAGTATGGCGAGCGCGTGTATCCCGACAGCGTCTTCCGCACCCGGATGAATACTTGGTCGAATATTGTGTACGTCTGCTTTGGCTTCTATGCCGTGGCGCTGTCGATCTACGATTGGAAGCGAAAATGGTCCCTTAAGCGAGGTTATCTGACCTTTGCTCCTGTGCAGACTTTTCTATTTGGGATTGCGGGGATTTATCTGGGGCTAGGAAGCGGATTTTTTCATGCTTCCCTAACCCGATACGGTCAGCAGTGTGATGTCGGCGCGATGTATGCGACGCTGATCTGCCTGGCAGGCTTGGCTATCGGGAGTTGGTTGCCTCGGGTGCGCTTTCCCAAAACCAATCAAATCTTACCGAGTTGGCCGATTCTGTCCCTGGGGGTGGTTTTTGGTTCGGTTTATTTCACCTATTACAAATGGGACTATTCCTTTTCGGAAATCTCGGGTTATCTAAGTAGCGTACTGATTCTTTTTGCGGGCGTAAGTGCGATCACACCGGGCAAGTACCTGCAGTTGCGCTGGTTTGTAGGGGGTGTTCTGGCCTTGGTACTGGGTTCTTGGATTCGGGATTTGGATATTGCCGACCGCTTCACCGGGCCGGACTCGATCTTCCAAGGCCATGCGATCTGGCATGTGCTGACTTGCGGGATGTACGTCTGTTGGTTTTTTTACTTTCGATCGGAGGAGAGGGGACAGTAGATTGAAAGATTTAGAAAAATCTTTAGAGAATTTAGGTAAAAAAAGTTTCAATACTGATTATTAGTTTTAATAGGGATTTGAAGGGATTTTTATGTAAACACTTGAATTCTTAGGCGTTATTTTATTACAACGAAAATCAGAGAGGCCCGGATCCGATTGCAGTCCAAGTTCTTTTGTCTGATTATGTTTTGGCTTTGGAATAGGCTTATTTATAAATCCAAAGGATGGAAGATGTTGTGATGAAATCGAGCATGACACAAAGTGATATACAACTTGTGATAAACTGATTTTGGGAGAGATTATATTTCATGCGAGATTCTCCCGATGAAAAATCGGGACAAGCTATCTGACCAATACAACAAATTATAAACACATGAAGGGGAAGGCAGGTATTTTTTTTACTAATTATTCAGAATTAAAAAACGTTTTATAGTTGATCAATAAAAACATGAATTCTAGACAGAAGTTCCCCAAAATCAGGTTGACTTTGATAATAAAGTGAGGCCGTAGATGTGTACCTTTTCTTAAATTCTGCCTGCTGTTTTGGATCACTCAATAAAAACGCCTAGTTTTTCGAAATTGGAGTTTCATAATCTGCTTTGGGGAATCGGTCTTTTTTGTGAATCTGATATTCCTCAGATTTTATAAATTCCAATACTTCAGGATAATCAAGTAGGCAAAAAAGGTCATAGTATTGGCGCATCAAATTTGGTTTTGCCAATCCGCTTTCTTTTTCCTGCCTGTATTTTGTTGCTACAGTTTGTAGCTTTTCGACAAATGTATATCCCGGATGATAACACGCTATTCCAAGAGCCCTATTATCTAGAATACTCACTTTGGGATTTGGTACTGCCTTTTCATAAGCCCAAGAACTGATAGTGATTTGACGATTTGGGCTTACGTTGTCAAAACCCACTTTTAAAAGAATACCTTCTTTTAATCCATCTAAATTGCCATTCTTGACCTCATAATGGAGCCGAATTCCACCACTTCTATACCCGTTGATGTCATCAAAGTTTGTATCTCTTTCAACAGATAGGATACCTTCTATTCTAATATTCTGTGCAAGCCAATCATAAAAATTCTTTCTCGAGTTTATGGCCTTGGAATTATTGTTTTTGGGGTTTTCATTCACTGCCAACCCAGCAGGAGGCTTTATCCGGACATCTAAATCTTCAGAAAATCGGTGAATAATTTGATATCCTTAGGAGAGAGATGTGCCACCTTTTAATTCAAACTCAAAGCCTTGTTTTTTCAAGCCATAAAGCACATGCATGATCCAATAATCCTTTTCAATCAATTGGAACTTTATTCCCTTTTCATTCTCGAGGATTGACAGCAGGTCAGCAAAATCGGGGCGCTCATGTAGGTAGGGCTTTGCCATGCTATTTTTCCAAGACAGGTAAAAGTAGTTTCTTAGCTTTTACACCTCCATATTCATATACCGCCTGCTTTAATTTTTTTCTGTCGAGGTTGAACATATTTTTCACCACATTATCCAACACTTGTTCCCTGTCCTCCGCCAATGAGTCTATAGAATTGATTAAATCGACCAAAAGGAACTCCTTAGATGTCTTTTTGGGAAACTTAGGCTTCATATGGAAAAAGAACCTTCGCCCACCGAGTATAAATTCTCCATGACGCTTGTGGTTATAGACTACCAACTTATTGTAGAGCTGAGTGGTACCTACACCAAGGGTGTTATAGGCATTCGGAGAGGTAATCAAAAAATCTCCGTTGTTCAAAAAAGATTTGACCAAGGTTTCATCATCTGGAGGGACTCTTCCAAAAACTGACTCTTTGGGAAAATAGTAAAGACCTTGGGCTAATTTCTGCAAAGTGCCATCTGCTACCAGTTGACTCAAATGGCGATCGACAGTACTGGACCAGCGAGCAAGGTCGGCTCTGCGATAGACGCTTCCGCGTTTTAAATGACTCTTTAGCTTTTTTAAACTGCCCATGAACTTATCAAAACTGATCAAATTGCATACAAATGTACGTATTTTAATTGAAAATTCATGCATTTTAAATCCTATTATTAAACATAACCAATTGTGATACAGGTCTAAAAAAAGGATGCTCTAAAATGATTTTGAAAATTAATTGTCGATGTGTTAGTCCCTTCCAAATCCAACTTGTAATTCTGGATCGCCAAAATCGAACGAAATAGGCAGCCTGATCAGGAAGTCAATGCTATCGACCCAAAGATTGGACGGTGTTGAGGTTTTTGGATTTTTGAGGCGAAGGGGGAGGTGGGGAAATGTGTTTATCAAGTTTTATCCCAAATCTACTAGAAAGTAATTCCTAGTAATCTTCGTTAGAATTTTGAAACCATTTTCGGAAATGGATCTAATGATGTTCTTTGGAAGAGAAAATTTCCTTCTCAATTCATACAAATTTGACGGATCTTTTTTGTATTTTCAATTGTTTAAATACAAATCATTTTATGAAAGTTTTGATCGTGGAAGTGAGCTCAGGTGAATTTGTGAAATCCCAAATCAGAGATGGAATACTTACTGAATTACCCTCACATCTAAATTGGGACTTCAATTTTGCCAAGAAAGCTAGGGAAAGGGGTAAGTCAGTTTATGTTTTGGTGAAGGAAGAATCTCCAGCAATTATTGAAGGTTGCATGGTGTTTTCAATTCATGAGATTTTAGGAGCTTTTCTGGATTTATTGGAAGTGGCTCCTCATAACAAAGGGAGAAATGGAAAGTATAAAAGAATTTCAGGCTGTTTGATAGCCTACGCCTGTGGTCTAAGTTTTGAGAAAGGAAAAAATGAAGACAAAGGAATATTGACTTTCAAAGCCATGGGTAAGGAACAGGATTCTTCATTAAGGTTGGAAAAATACTATAGGGAAAAGTATGGAGCACTTATGAACCCTCTGGGTTTTATGGAAATTCATCCAGCCCAAAGTCGCATTTTAATGGAAGAGTATTTATTCAAAAAAGACAAGTAACATAATTCAAGCCTAATAAATAGTTTATGAATACTAGAAAAGAAAATATGGAATTTGATGAATTGATCGGTTCTCAGGAAGAAGTTAAATTATCTAATCCGGATATAGAATTAATCCGGTCCCATAGAAAAAAGGTTCTTGAGGATCGAACCGAAAAAGATCGGATAAATGATATCTTAACTGCTTTACGTTTTTCTCTTATGAGATATTTAAACAGTCAAGATTCTGATAAAATCGTTATGCTTGGTGATTATTTGGTGGACTTGTTAAACCAACTAAATATAAAAAGAGGTGTCTTCGCAGAGTACATTGAAATTTCCCCTAGAAACATCAATAAGTATTTTAGCGGAGAAAGAAAATTTACTATTGATCACGCATTAAAGCTTGAGCAGATCTTTCAAATACCTGCAGAGATCTTTCTGGAGGTGCAGGTGAAAAATGAATTAATTGAAGCAAAGCGATCATCCCGAAAGAACTATGAAAAGTATGATTTGAAAGATTTGTTGGCGGTTTGACCTTAGAGACTGTTCATTTAATTATGTTTCAAGAAGTTCATCGCCTAGCTGTCCATTCGGATTTCTTTCAGAAAGATTAAAGCGTCCCTGGAATCCGTCGCTTGCTCAAAAGTCTCCTCCCAATTTTCAAATTCATGGTAATGGTGGTCGAGATCGGGGTCGTAGGGGTGGAGATATAAACAAGGAAGCTTCCATTCTTTGGGAACAAAAAATTCACTTGAGATAAGTTTTTCATGTATCAGTTTGGTGGCTTTATTTAGGCTAAGATTGCTTGAATTGGAGAAAACTACAGAACCAAATTGTTTGTAATTACCCGCATCTCGGTAGCGGTAATTGAGTTTGAGATTTGGCTGACTTGCCAATTCTCTCAAACCAAATCCCTCCAAAAACTTATCCAATTCAGCTTCAGATATAAAGGAAATCTCAGGTTCAATTCCTTTTTCAAAAAACTCGATAAGTTTCAAAATCGAATCAAAAAACCTGAAATGATTTCCTTCGAAATTATAGATGTAGATAAGTTTACTATCCTTTTGATTGATCAAATTAAGGATTTCAATAGATCGAGAAGGAGTGAGATATTCGGTGGTGAGGGGAAGGATTTTGTTCATTTTATTTCAATTAGCCAATGAATTTAGAAAACAAATTTCATTTTGTAGACTATAGCCGGTGGTATGATGGTCCACATTTTTTCAGATTGCAGTATGGACGTCAAGGCGGAATACGGCAAAAAAGTCAGGGAAATCAGAAGGATACAAGGTGTATCACAAGAGAGTTTAGCAGATTTAGCAGGAATCGATAGAACCTATATTTCTGACATTGAGAATGGAAAAAGAAATGTTTCTATAGAGACGATTTTTAAGATTGCTGATGCGCTTGAAACTCCTGTGGTTAAGTTTTTTGAGTTTAATAATTTTTAAATGACTAGGAGTTATTATTCCAATAAAATATCTGAATTCATTATTGATGATACTGACAAAATTCTTGGGCAGTTAATTCGTAATCACAGTTTTTCTACTGAAAATTTACAACGAAACGCTTGGATTAAACAAATAGAAATTCTTAAAGAAGAATTAGTTCATTTTGATCAGGGACAGATTTATTTTGAATTTTCCATTCCAAGAATGGGGAAGCGAGTTGATAATATTTTGATTATTGACGATTTTATTTTTGTAATAGAATTTAAAGTTGGTGATTCTGAGTATCAGAAACATGCAATAGAGCAAACTGTTGATTATTGTTTGGACTTACAAAACTTTCATGAAGGCAGTCATCATGAGAAAATTGTGCCTATTTTAGTTTCAACAAAAGCTCCAAATTTTGAAAATGGATATGAAATAAGTGAAAATATTTTTGAACCTCTTAAAGGAAATAAAAGCAATATTCATCTTATAATTAACGAAGTGCTATTATGTACAAATGGCAAGAAAATTAATCCAATTAATTGGGAAAATTCAATTTACAAACCAACACCAACAATTATAGAAGCATCACAAGCACTATATAGAGGACATTCTGTTGCTGAAATTTCAAGAAGCGATGCTGGCGCAATTAACCTTTCAAAAACAACTGAATGTATCAATAGAATTATTGAGAAATCAAAAGCTTCAAATTCCAAATCAATTTGTTTTTTAACTGGGGTACCAGGAGCTGGTAAAACCTTAGCAGGATTAAATATAGCCAATGAAAGAAGAAAGGCGCATGAAGATGAGAATGCTGTTTTTTTATCAGGTAATGGCCCATTAGTTTATGTTTTAAGAGAGGCCTTGATCAGAGATGAGGTTAATCAAGCAAAAGAAAAAGGTGAAAAATTAACAAAGAAAAAATCTGCGATTAAGGCAAATGCATTTATTCAGAATATTCACCATTTTAGAGATTCAAGTTTGATTTCAAATCAACCTCCAGATGAAAAAGTGGTAGTTTTTGATGAAGCACAAAGAGCTTGGACAAAGGAAAAAGCGTGCTCATTTATGAAATCTCGAGGTCACGACTTCAACATGTCTGAACCAGAGTTTTTGATTGATGTGATGAATCGACATGGAAAATATTGTACAATAATTTGCTTGGTCGGAGGTGGACAAGAAATTAATACTGGTGAAGCAGGCCTTTCTGAGTGGATTAATGCGTTAAAGAACCACTATAGAAATTGGGAAATTTACTATTCAAATCTGATTACAGATGATAATAATTATTTAAATGACATAGATTTAAAAGAGTGGCTTAGGGTAAATGGGAATGTAGAATCAGAACTTCATCTATCTGTTTCCGTCCGGTCATTTCGGTCTGAAAAAATTTCAAGCTTTGTTGAAGAACTAATTGATGGAAATGAAAATAATGCTAAGTTAATACTTCATGAAATTGATAAACAATTTCCATTCTATCTCACAAGAGATTTTAATGTTGCAAAAAGATGGCTTCGTAAAAATGCTAAGGGAACAGAAAGGGTTGGACTTGTTGGTAGCTCTGGAGCAAGAAGATTAAGACCATTAGGAATAGATGTTAAAAATGAAATCACAGCTGAAGACTGGTTTTTAAATGATTCTGCAGATGTTCGTTCCTCACACTATTTGGAATTGGTTGCAACTGAGTTTGATATTCAGGGTTTAGAAATTGATTATGTTTGCCTAGCGTGGGATATAAATTTTTATTTTAAAAATGGTGAGTGGAATTATCAATCTTTTGAAGGTACAAATTGGAGAAATATTATTAGTGAAATTGAAAAATCCTATTTAAGGAATGCTTACCGAGTTCTCTTGACACGAGCCCGCCAAGGTTTAATAATATTTATTCCACATGGAGATGATTTAGATCGAACAAGACCAAATGAACTCTATGATTCAACATATAATTTTTTTATGTCTTGTGGAATTCAGGAGATTCGAAATATTTAAATAGGGCTGCAGGAAAATAGGATTAATTTTCCAAATTCTCCAAACTGCTCCTATGCCTGACCAGCGATTTCATTTGAGCAATGGCCATCTGATTGAGTTGCAGTAAACGCTCAGGTTGGGAGAGCCCTTGGTGAATCAGCAGTGCATTTGTACTTTCCATATTGGACAGAACCACCAATTGCTCGATGCCAGCATAATCTCTTATGTTTCCTGATTTTTCGGGATGCTCATCCCTCCATTGCTTGGCTGTTTTTCCAAACAAAGCCATATTGAGCACATCTGCCTCAGTTGCATAAATGAGGGAAGCTTGTGCCTTTGATAATTCAGCAGGAATCAAATTCTCTTTGATCGCATCGGTGTGAATATGGTAATTGACTTTGGCCAAGGTTCGTTGGAAGTTCCATTCCAGTTTGTTGCGATCGCCTTCATCTTCTTTGAGTCGCTGAAATTCTTTGATCAAAAAGAACTTAAACTCTGTACTTAGCCAAGTGGCAAATTCGAAGGCAATATCTCTATGCGCAAATGTTCCTCCGTATCTTCCAGATTTCGAGATGATTCCAATAGCTTGCGTTTCTTCAATCCACTTCTGTGGAGTTAAAGTAAAACTGTTGGATCCAGATTGATTTTTAAAAGCATCGAATTCGATGCTTTTAAAAATCGGATTATTCAATTGTTCCCAAAGTCCACAGAATTCGATTGCACTTCTTGTCCTCATCCAATTTTGGATAGTGTAATTTGTCCGGTCAGAATCCCGATATCTTGCCATATCTGTTAAGGAGATATAGTCATTTGAATTGGTTGACAGCAGCGTGATTTCCGTTCCTTTGACAATTATTTTCTTTCCCTTAGCCATAAAAGTGTTTGTGTAAAAAAATTAAATTTAAAATGATTGGCGTCTAAAATCGTTTTTCATCCCAGATTTTCAATATCAAACTTTTAACGCCGAACTCCGAACCTTGAACTCCGAATTTCGAACTTCGAACTTCGAAAAAATTGGAGGTTGCTTCGTCGTCGTGCCTCCTCATCCGCCACAAAGGGCAGGTGCAATGACGCTACGCTATCTCCCTCAAATCCACCTGAGCCACCCTCGACATGCCTGCCTCGATCATGGTGACTCTATTCATGATATCTGTACTGGTCCTAAGTAGCAGGATATTTTGCAAAAATAAGCCCTTTTTGGATTTTTAGCCTATTCCTTTGCCTCAACAAAGAAGTCATCTAAGCCATTTTACATGATAACCAATTCAATGTCAAAGCTTTTGAGTAGATGTAATTTACAGCGAAATGGAGTCTAACATGCTTTCCACTGACTCTTTTTCCAATCTGGATAAAGCAAACCACCGCTTGCCAAGATCTTTCAAGGAAGCGCCTAGATGGTAGACTTCTTCCTGATCGATAATCAAAAACCGATCATGGCTTTTTTCAAATACTTTGGCTTCAAATCCTCCATATTGTTCGTTGGCCTTGCTTATATCCAATTCAACTTGCTTGGTGATGGTTTTGGTAAACAAAATAGTTTTTACCCCCTGATTTTTCTTTGATAGGTGAGTTAGGGTAGCTTCACTGATGTAATTGTCGATCAGGATAATGCTCGACTTTGCCGATCGAATAATTCGGGAAGCCAACTCGTATGCGTCAAATACTTGCCCATCAAAAAATACACCTTGAGATGGTACGGAATCTTTGTTTTCTAAAGCTTTGAAAATCTTGTCGAATTTTTGATCAGATTTTATGATTTTACGCTCTATTCCTTCAATTCTTGTTAAAATTCCCGCATTTCTGAAAACTGTTTACCTTAGTTCAATAAAAGTATTGATGATTTTTATGCTTATTTGAATTGCTGTTTCACTTTTTAATACTGCTGAAAGCATTGCAACTCCTTGTTCCGTAAAAACAAATGGAGGTCTTCTCAATCCCATTTTATCAGCAATGGAAATCACAATTTGTGATTTCCAATTTTTAAACTCCTCTTCATTCATCTGGAACATGAATGATTTTGGAAACCTTTCTCTATTTCTTTTAACAGCTTGATTGAGTATTCTTGTTTCTACTTGATACAATTCAGCCAAATCCCTGTCAATCATTACTTGTTGGCCTCTTATGGTAAAAATCTGGTTTTCGATGTCCCGTGAGGATAAAAATAAGTCTTTGCTCATTTGTTAAAAATTAGGTAAAAAATCAAACTACCTTCAAAAGTAAACATTTATGGATTTTTGAATAAAAGCGGTGCACTAAAATACCCGGTATCTTTGAGGTCTTGGAGTAGCTTTCTTACTACGTCCTAGGAATATTTGACCCCATTTGGGTAATTTTTTCACTAAAGATTATAGGTCATACGAACTTCTCTCTGGCATGCCATACAATTAATATGGTTCTAACCCCTGCTAAAATTGTATTTGTAAAAATCCCCTTTTTCCTCTGATTCTTTGATGAAGGATCAGAGTTTAACTGAAAGAGATAAAAAAACCGCGAAAATTCCTTCCCGCGGTTTCCATTTGTTTCCCAACTTATTGAAGTTGCTCAGTCAGTTTTTTAACTTTTTTATTTAAACTCAAAATAGCTTTCGCATAGCGACTATCCCATTCTTCAAGTCGGGCTGTGTTTTTGATTGCTACCTCATATTGAATGCCCGGTAGAATCCAGGAAGCATACCCTGAAAATGGATCATTACATACATACAGGGATTTGTACCACTCCCCATAATACATCCCCTTTGAGTCAATCCAGCTTTTTTCCAATCCTATCAATCCCTTATTGATTTTCTTTAGGCGCTTTGAAGTAAGCTTTTCTTTTGAAAGCCCGGTTTCCAAGGCTTTTTGATAGGCTACTGAACTTACTTCCAAACTTCTCAATGCGGCTTCTACCTGGTCAAAACCCGTAAAACCGCTATCGATAGTCTTCACATGCTTTACCGCCTGCTCAAAATGTCCCTTCAAATCTTTAGCATATCTGGGTACGTCATAGGGTATTACTGCCGCATTGGCCTGACGAATCGCCACCAAACCAAATAGCTGAGCAACAGCCCTGCCCATTTTGAAACTGGGATCAGAAAACTTCGAGTAGTAGTGTAAGTTGTCATAATTCGAATGATAAGCAGTGGGCCCACCGGATCCTCCGCTCAAGGAAGGAATGCCCACGTGCATGTAGAAGGCAATATGATCAGAACCGCCTCCAAGATTTCCAATTCCCGGCTCAGGATTTTTACCAGCCCAGATTTCAAAAACGGTTTTTGCAGAATCGGGATAAGTAACTTCTTTGGAAGCATCGATAATTAGTTTTTTCAAGGTCGGCGCAGCGGAAGCACCGAAATTTCTTCCGGAAACACCGCCGTCAAAGTTCATATAAGACACCGCCTTTGCTCCCAATTCCTTTTTCAAGTGTTCCACCCACTCTGTTGATCCAATCACACCTTGCTCTTCAGCATCCCAATGACCAATAAGTATGGACCTAGATGGTTTTTGACCTTTTTTATACAGTTCACCGAGTGCCTCTGCAAAGGTCAGCAACATAGCTGTGCCTGAATTTGGGTCGGTGGCTCCAAAAGACCAGGCATCGTAATGACTACCCATAATAATCCATTCGTCTGGATGATCTTTTCCAATAAAAGTACCGATGACGTTGTTGGCACGGATGAACTCCGGTTTTTGATCGACCATTACCCTTACTTTAAGGCTTTCTCCTCCGGTGATTTTGTAGGAAAAAGGCAAACCTCCCTGCCATTCATTGGGAGCTACTAACCCTGTCATTCGGCTTAGGATTTCCTTGGCAGCTCCATAACCTATTGGGGTTACCGGAATGGTATGAAAATCTACATCGGCAGGATTATCGCGTTTGATCTTTTTTACTCCATCTAAAGGCAATGCGGGTCGGTTTGGCGTAAGCGGATCTCCTGTGAAGTCCAGAGTCAGCATGGAACCTCGTTGAATGGTGGTTTCATTGAAAAACGGGCCTTTGGGATACACACCACCCCGGCTAAATCCGGAATCCTTTGGATCGGTATAGACGACTAAGCCGATCATGCCGTTTTGCTCTGCATATTTTGCCTTGTACCCTCTAAAATTACCTCCATAGCGTGCTACAGCTATTTTCCCTTTCAACTCAATCCCCATTTCGTTGAGTTTCATAAAATCTTCCCGTGTGCCATAGTTGACATATACCACTTCTGCAGTGACATCCCCACTACCTGAAAAGGCATTGAAACCGAGATGAAGTCTAGGATCAGCCGAAAATGGATCTTCTGACAAGGATCCTTCTTTTTGGGAAAGGGTCATTTGAACAGGGGAGATGATTTGGAGCTCTGATTTGCCGGGATGGTTGGGAAGATATACATCATACGGCCACACCTTGACTTCCATGCCGGCATCTGCCATGATTTTGACCATGTAGTCTTTTACTAGTTCGTTTTCCGGAGTTCCCGCAATGTGTGGGTTTTTGGTAAGTTCGGTCAAGTGGACTTTGAATCGATCGAACCGGACAGATTGGAGAAAGTCCGTTTCAAACTTTTTCTGATCAGTCATTTGAGAAGGAAAAAAACCATCCTGCTGGGCTAATGAATTTAAGGATAGGAGGGAAGTTAAACTGAGGAAGATTAGTCTTTTTTTCATGCCAAATTATTGGAAGATTAGAGATTAGAAGATTGGAAAATTTAAAGATTAAAATATTAAAGATTTATTTGGTCTAATATTTTAATTTTCCAATCTTCCAATTTTTCAATAAAATTAAAAAAGCCACGGAAACGGATCCCATGGCTTTTCGATAATTTTTTAATTTGATTTCAAACCGGGTGACCTTTCCAGAAACTCCTGGTAAAGTCGAATATGCCGGTTTGACATGGGAATACGGTATCCATCAATGAATACATGATGAATTTGAGTGCGCGTCTCAAAGGGATCCCCGGTGGAAATAATCAGGTTGGCTCGTTTACCCGCTTCCACAGAACCGTATTGATCTGCTATGCCGAAAATTTCAGCAGGATTAATGGTCACAGCTTTCAGGGCTTCTTCTTTTCCTAGACCATAAGCGGCTGCAAAAGCAGCATGGAAGGGTAGATTCCTGACATTTTCCTCCTCATCTGTTCTTAGAGCCACTTTCACACCTGCTTTTGCCATTTTTCCAGCATTGGTGTAGGCTGCATCATATCGGTCAGATTGACGGGTAGGCAAATCCTGAACAGGACCAGTCACAACAGGGATTCCCGCTTTTGCGATATCCTCTGCGACTCTCCATCCTTCAGCAACACCTGTGAAAATAACCTTCACATTTTTGCTCTGAACCCATTTGATAGCATTTTGAATATCTGAAGCAGCATTGACCTCAATCAAAAGCGGAAGCTCACCTGATAACACTTTGGAAAGCTGTTCCATTTCAGGATAATAGGAAAGTTCTGCACCAGACTTTTTTAGGTCAATATAGCTTTTAGCATTTTCCCAAATGTCATTTGCTTCCTTCATAGCCTTTTCAGCATCTTTCTTGATATCATCTTCCGACCTGCGGTCAAATCGGCCTCGGCGACCCGAACTTGGAAATGTCATTGCCACAGCCTTAAATCCACCATACATCTGATCAGGTGTATAACCATTGAGGTTAATCAGCGCTGCAGTACCCGGAAATAAGCCCCCGGAAGGAACGGTTAACACTGTGGTCACTCCAGAAACCCGGGTTACACCAATGGCTTCTGAGTTGGGATTGACGGTGGTTAAGGCCTGCATGTTTGGGGTCACGTTACCCACTTCGGCATAATCTACTGTTTCAGGGACTGAACTTACCTCCACTAATCCAAGGCGGGTTCCACCATCGATCATTCCAGGATAAACAAACATTCCGGTGCAATCGATTACTTCAGCATCAGCGGCGGAAATTGAGGTTCCGACCTGAGCGATTTTACCATTTTCGATCAAAACGGAAGTATTGCTCAGGGTTCCCTTGGTTACAGTCACTACCGTGGCATTTTTGAGAAGAAACTTTCCTGTTCGAGGTTTTACAAATTCCCCGTCGATTTGGGCCATTGCCACTATGGGAAGCAGGGCAAATAAAGTTGCGCAAAAGGTTTTCAAAATTCGATTCATACTTTTCTTGAATTTTCGGGGTGATTAATGTTTTTCTTTGAAAAATGCGCCTTGGAAAGCCTCAAAATAAGCATCCACATCCTGCATGCAGCGGTGGGCTTCCTCATTTGCTCTGAGATGGATAGGCTCCACCATTTCCGTAGCAGCAACCCATTGGCGCTGATCGTCTTTGTCTGCCTTAATGTCAAAATATTTGACACCATCCACGAAAGTCATTTGGGGAACAGCATAAGAGGAGAGAGGATGGGTGTCAAAAATGACTAAATCCGCTTGCTTTCCTACTTCAATAGATCCAACCTTATCATCAATTCCCAGTTGCTTGGCAGGATTGATGGTGATCATGGCTAGTGCCTCCTCATCTGTCAAGCCTCCGTATCGCTGAGTTTTTGCAGCTTCATGGTACAGGTGGCGAATCAGTTCTGCAGAATCGGAATTTATTGAAGTAATCGCTCCATTTTTCTGAAGGATAGCCGCATTGTAAGCAGTAGAATAATAGACCTCCATTTTGTACGCCCACCAGTCAGCAAAAACCGAAGCCCCCATCGTATATTCTGCGATTTCGGGAGCCACTTTGAAGCCTTCGTTGGTATGCTGGAATACCAGTTTTTTGATATTAAAATCCTTTGCCACGTTGATCAGCATGTAGATTTCATCAGCTCTGTAGGAATGGCAATGAATGATGATTTTACCGTCCAAAATATCCGCCAGTGTTTGTAATCGCTCGCTATAAACCGGAGGTGTAACCGTATTTCCTTTCTGCGCTTTTGCTGCATTGTAGGTTTGCCAGGCTTTTTTATATTGAATAGCCTCACTGAAACCGTTTCTTAACACCGCTTCCACCCCCATTCGGGAACGGGGCTGTATTCCATTTCCACGTCCATGAACCCGGGTTGGATTTTCTCCCAAGGCAAACTTTATGGTTCGGGGAGCATCTTGCATAATAATGTCTGCAGGGTCTTTCGCTCCCCAACGATGCTTGAGCGTAGCATTTTGACCTCCAACCACGTTTGCAGACCCATGCATGGCGTGAGAAACAGTAACTCCTCCAGCCAAGGCTCGGTATATTCCGATTTCAAAGGGATTGACTACGTCTTTCATTCGTACCTCGGAAGTAATCGGAGCTGAGGCTTCATTCACCACGTCTAAAGCGACATGCGAGTGGGCATCAATAATTCCAGGCATCAGGTATTTACCAGTTGCATCAATGGTCTGAACTCCTGTTGGAGCCGCGATATTTTTGCCAATTTGTTTGATCATTCCGTCTTGAACGAGAACATCCGAATTTTCCAGATTTCCTTTGGTTACAGTCAGAACGGTGGCATTTTTGATCAAAACACTACCTTTTGGCGTCTGCGCTTGAGCTGCGCTATAACCCAGGCCCAAGAAAGCAGCAAGTATAAAATTTAGCTTTTTCATTTCTTTAATTGCTTAGGCTAGGTGAAGAAAGAGTGGCTTTAACAGGGAAAGATCCCATTTGAGGTACGGAAAGAGAGCCTTCCATGGAAGATCCATTGATTTCCCCGGATACTGTAACATTGAGGCTCATACCTCCAGCGGCAACTGCAAAATCAAAACTTAGCATTTTGCCATTCAAGGTCACATTTTTTATCGGTGCCGTTACTTTGCCAGAACCCGCAGGATCGTCATAGCTGATGGTTCCTCCCCAGCCACCAGTATCTTTTTTCAAAACAATCTCACCCCCAGAACTTCCGGCAGGTGTCTCTGAAGTATATTCCCAAACCCCCTCTATGGAGGCCACGGTAGTACCCGTTGACTTGGCTTCTTCTTTTGCTGCTTTCTTTTTTACTTCAAAGTCATAGATTAAGCCATTTACGACCACGTGTTTGATTTGAGTATCCTCGGCGAAGATTGGTCCTGTGGAAACTATCAAATTGGCTATTTTCCCTTTTTCTACTGTACCCGTCACGCGTGAAATCCCCAATAGTGATGCTGGGTTTGTAGTCAATGCCGCTAAAGCTGCTTTTTCGCTCAATCCATTTTTGATTAAGGTTTGAACAGTTTTCATCGCATCACCTGGCTTCGAATTGGCTGTGGAAAAGGCAAAAGGAATTCCAGCCTTTTCCAAAAGTGATGCTTGAATTAGAGCCTTGTCATAGGCCTCTTTTACTCTTTCCATCTGTGCCTTAGTTGCTTCAGTTACCCCTTCCGATTTATGTGCTTTGATTGCTTTGTCATCTGGAAGCTGAATTTTAATCAAAACTGGAGTTCCTGAAGTTTTGATCTGATCAATGACCATTTCATAGTTTTCCAAACCTGTCAGTACCAATCTAAATCCTAACTCCTTTTGAAGAGCCAAAGCCCGCCGAATTTCCAGATCAGAAGAAGCAGTAAAAATCACCGGGATTTGTTTTTGCACCACAGGAGCCATAGCGCTTTGTGTTGGAGTGGTTTCTGGTCGTTTCACCCCAGAAGTTGAGGCATACATTTTTTCGTGCTCAAGACTAAGGGCTGTATTTTGATAGATGTCTCTGAATTTAGCCATTACACCTGCAAGCGTAGCAGGATACATGTTTCTTGAGCCCCTAAAATTTGCTACCAAACTTGAATTGTTTTGAATAAGGTTGGAGGAATTCCCATCTCCCAAGATCAAGATGGCTGCCTTTCCAGGAAGCATGCCACCATCAGGGAGTGCTTGTGTGATGGTGAAACCTGTTTTTCTCCAGTCATCTACCTGATTTCCTCCGATAGAAAACTGATCTGCGGCAGATCTCCAAGGAGTAATACCGGCAAATTCATCAGGAGGATTGGAAGAAACCAGATCCTTAGGCCTCTCTGCCTCTTTGGGTTTGGTAATGCCCATACTACCTGCTCCGTCAATGAATCCAGGATAAATAAACAAAGAATCCCCTGGGATCACTTTAGTCTCTTTGGGAAGAGTGATTCCAGATCCGATTCCTGCGATTACCCCGTCTTTAAATAGGACCGTGGATTTGATTCCCGCCTGTCCTGGGGCTGTGATTACCGTTGCATTAGTGATGGCAAAAGTGGTGGTTACCTTCCGTTTGCCTGTGGGATCGCTTTGGGCTACCACAGCATGTGTCAGGAATACCAATGCCAACCATCCAAGCAAGCTTGTTTTCAGAATTGATCTTTTCATTCAGTTGTTGGTTTTCTGTTTGGTTAGCAAGCTAACAAATGCCATAAAACTATGTTCGGAACATTTTTTCCCACGAACTTATTTTTTTATTAGTGGTAACTTCAAAGGTTTGTAAACTATAGCATTTCGATTTTTGGTTTTGGATTCAAAGTTGAGAGCCAAAAAGCTATAATTTGTTTAAAAATGTTAGGCCAATCTCAATATTTTCCTTGACTTATTTAGAACAATTTGCATCCTACGCTGTTGAAGCTCTGTTGGTTAATTTTCTTTACTCAGTCCTCGTAAAATTTAAAGATCGCCGTTTAAAATTATGAGTGGCGTAATATTCATACGAGGCAAAAGAAAAATTTCGATCAGATTTAGCATTACAGTAGATTCAAAAATTCAGTAAGGAGGTAATTTTTCAGGGTTGAAGTGAAGTTGAGAGTAAAAACTTTCCTCCAATATTTATTTTCATTTCATTCAAAAACCTTACGTTATGGAAGTTCTAAAATTAGCCATCTTTTATTTTTGCCAGATCAATCAGGGTTCTTCTTTTTGTCCGTCAGAAGTAGTTAGAAAAATGTATCCCCAGGATTGGCGGCATTTTATGCCAGAAGTCCAAACTGCAATGATGGACATGTATCAGGAAGGTAAGATACGTGTTACCCAAAAGGGAGAGCTAGTAGATCCCAACAAAATGCCAGTTGGACCAGTAAGAATTTCTTCCTAAGAAAAACTTTCCTGATTCGAAATCGGTTTTCATTTTAAACAATTCCAATGAACCGAGAAGACCAACTACCGAAGACTGTTTTGGAAATTCCATTAAGCAGAGATGTCATTTTTTTTGGAGGTGGATGCTTTTGGTGTACAGAAGCAGTGTTTTTCAGATTGGATGGTGTTAAATCAGTGTTATCAGGATACGCAGGTGGTTTGATTGAAAATCCCAGCTACAGGCAAATTTGCACTGGAACAACAGGTCATGCTGAGGTGATTAGAGTGGTTTTTGATCCTGAAAAAGTAAGCTTAGAAACCTTACTTGAGGTTTTTTGGGCTACCCATGATCCTACTACACTTAACCGACAAGGGGCAGATATAGGTCCACAATATCGATCCGCTATTTTTTATTGGAAGGAAGATCAAAAAGAAATTGCTGAAAAGATGAAAGAGGAACTTAACTCTTCCGGTGCTTTCGATTCCCCCATTGTAACAGAAATAACAAAATTCACCAATTTCTATCCAGCAGAGCATTACCATCAGGACTACTACAATCACAATGAAAATCAACCCTATTGTCAGTTTGTGATTCGGCCGAAAATAGAAAAGTTAAGAAAGAATTTTAAGGATAAACTGAATACAATAATTTAGTTTCCAACTGATAACCATTAGATCGGAAGATTTAAGTTGAAAGAAAACTCCCATCGTCAGGTTGGGAATACTTCCTAGAATTAGAAATGAATTTTCTTTCAATAGCACATTGATCTTGAAGTCCAGATTTAACACGGGCTTCAGTTCTTAATCGAATTCTTATCCTCAATTCAGGATTGGACTACGACTAAGAATGGATGTGCGGAAAAGGGATTGATTTTTTACATTCAATACTTTTGAAGGATTAATTTCACACCATCTCTTTCTCAGTTCGTTTCTCCAATTTATACCGTATAGTGAAGGCTAAATCGGCTTTTATGTCTAATTTCGCTGAATTTATCCCATTTTTATGCACATGAAGCGAACTAGAGCACAAGAATCCAGAGCAGCTATTGAGCGCCTCTACATCACCATGCGCCACTTATTTAATCGGGGAAGCTACAAACCGATGGGCCTTTCTGGTGAAGGTTTGATTCAGGCCCTGATGGTCTTGAGTCCCGAAATTTATGGCAACCTTACCGATCCCGAAAAGATCGAATTGGACGGTTTGCTGTATGTGATGGAGCGATTGCCAAAAGGAATCGAAGAATGTCGCTATGTTCGATTAATCAGCAGGGAAGGTTATGAAACTTCTCACTTGGTGCCGCTGATTCCTCCCAAAAGAAAACGAAACTGCTACCGTTTGGATGAACAGATCATGTATGTCGAAATGACTCGTGGTCGCTCAGATATTTATGATATACTAACGCACCTGACTTTTCTTTACATCGAGTCCAAAAAAATCTTTCGAAACAGTACCGATCCCAAGGGAAAAATTTCAGCGAACTGGGAAATGTTGGAAGAGTTTATCAGAAAAGAAAAGGCAGGCGAAGAATTTGATATGGAAAGTGCAGTCGCTTACTTGAGCCACATCATCGGTAGAACTTTTGAGGAAACTTTGGCAGCGGTGGAGAAATTTTCCAAAAGCAACAATACCAACAGCCTGTTTTTTATTGTTTATTATCTTGGAAAATTGGCCATGGAGGAAACCATTCAAGGTTTAGCCAGAGAAATTAGCTTTTCTGCCACACTCAGGGAGCGGATAGGCCACCACGTCTATGGAGAATTATGGGCCAACACTATCAAAGAAAAACTCTTGGAGAATGGTCTGATAAATAGACCTATTCATATCGTTTCAGCCAATTTACACAGTGTTCTCAACACGATTTACGCGCATCAGGCTTTGGGATGTACCAGTTTCGAAGAGATTGAACAAGTGGCTACGGACATCTCGGTCAAGGCTAAAAACAATCACGGGAAGAAGATACTAGAATATGCCGAAAAGCATGGTTTTATCGATGTTCCGGATGAGTCGGGCACTAATATCGGTGTTCAAATTATCGACACTGCGTTTTTGGAAAAATCCACCTTACTCCCTGGTATTTCTTTGGCAGAGGAAAAGGAAAAACGACCTGTTTTTGTCGTGATGGATTATGCTTTTGGTGAGCAGGCCTATGAATGCTTTGACGAACTGTTGAAACATTATACGAAAAACGGCAAAAAGTATCCGCTCAATGTGGTTTCTACTTCCATAATGGGAAAGGCAGGTATATTGCATGGAGGAAAAGGCGATTTAATGGTTCCCATGTCCCATGTTTTTGAAGGTACGGCAGATAACTATCCTTTCAGAAACGAACTGAAAAAAGCGGACTTTGAGGGCTATGGTTTGGGGGTGTACCAAGGATCAATGATTACGGTGCTTGGAACATCACTTCAAAATAGGGATATCCTTACCTATTTCATGGAATCTTCCTGGAAGGCAGTCGGCTTGGAGATGGAAGGGGCTCACTATCAAAAGGCAATTCAATCAGCCTCCAAGATCCGCGGAAATATCCGATCTAATGTCAAAGTACTGTATGCCTACTATGCATCAGATAATCCTTTAGAAACAGGAAGCACCTTGGCATCCGGGGCCTTGGGAATGGAAGGAGTGAGACCGACGTACTTGATTACTTATAAAATTCTGGAAAGGTTGTTTAATTGACAGGTAAGCTTGTATTAGAATTGAGAGATGGGAGAAAAAAGATAGGAGGACACTATCCCTAGAACTTTTCCCCAATATTTCCGCTGTGCCTTCTAAATTTCAAAAGTGACAAAGTAGGACAAATAACCATTCTTTCTTATCTAACAAAGGATCTTATTGCTCAACGCAAAACACCTCTTCTTCACTTTTCCTTTTCTACCCTTGTTGAATGGAGCATGTCTAATCTCCAACCATTTTCAGTTCGGATAGCAGTTGCACTTTCCAGCCAATAAAGCTCCCGTAAGACTTGTCCGTCACGTGAGATGGTGGCATAATTGTGATACGCAACCCAAGCCCGGTCTCCATCCACTAGAGTTTTTATAAACCCAAAACGGTTTGTGCGGGTAGGAGGGTTGGGATTGGCTTTGGCCTTAGCGAGATAGTCTTTAATGATCGCCAAATCCCAAACTTCACCTTGCTCCAAAAGGAGAAAATCCTTGGTGTAAAAATCCGTAAGCTTTTCTGCCTGATAGCTTGAGAAGATCTCATCAAACGAATTTTGGATCAGTTGCTCAACTTGTTTTTTGTCCGAAGTTTGGGAAAAAACGGCAGTTGAGGCAAAAATTAGGAATAGAAAAGATAGATGGATACGCATATTTCTTATTGAAATGGTAGATGAGTACAGGTTAAGAATTACTTTTTGGATGGAGCCAAACTACTTTTTGCTCGGACTCATGGGCTTGGCCAATAATATCACAATAAAGCTCTGGGCGTCTTGCATTGAGATATCGCGATCCGCCTGCGAGTTGTAGTTTATCAGGTGTGATGTTTGCTAATACATAACTGTCATCCAAGTCCCTGCATTCTACCAAGATATCTCCATACGGGTCAAGGATCATGGAGCAGCCATTTTTCAACTGATCGTCGTCCATGCCAATCGGGTTGGAAAAGACTACATAGATTGCATTGTCATAAGCTCTTGCAGGGAGCCACTTCATCAACCAGGCCCTTCCTTTCAACCCGTCAAACTCAATTCGGAGTGAGGTGGGGTCATTTTCTCGATTTTCCCAAAGCTTAGGATCCACAAATCCTGCTCCAGGACGGGTGGAAGGCGTACACATGGTCACATGCGGCATAAAAATGATATTCGCCCCAAGCAATTTAGTAGCACGAACATTTTCAATAATGTTATTGTCGTAACAGATCAGGATCCCACATTTCCAACCGAATAGGTCAAAAACCACATATTTATTTCCGGGAAGGATATTCGGATGGATAAAGGGATGGAGTTTCCGGTACTTGGCTACAAGGCCGTTTTGATCCACACAGACATATGCTTTGAAGATTTGGTCATCCGCATCTTTTTCAAAAAGTCCGGCTAAGATCACGATTTGATTTTTCCTTGCAATTTGGATAAGTTTTTGGATACTAGGCCCTTCAGGGATTTGTTCAGCCACATCGAGAAGTTCTTCTCTAGAGAGCTTTCTAGCAAAGGAGTAACCCGTGACCGAACATTCGTGAAAGGAAATGACCTGAGCGCCATCGGACGCTGCTTCAGCAGACAAGCGGTCTATCACGGAAAGGTTATAGTCTTTATCCCCGCTTCGGTTTTCAAATTGGGCGGTAGCAATTTTTAAGTTTTGCATGAAGTGAACGTGAAGTGGGTGGTTCGGAAATTTTAACAAATTGGTTAAAAAAATGGATGCTTTTCTGGAAATTTTTATCCGAATCTGGAATAAAAAATTCCAAACCCACAATGCAAAACACCCCGATCCGAAGTGCTTTGCAAAGTTGGGTTTTAACTCCAATCAATATCCTGCATTCAAGGGCGGAGGTCCATCAGGAATGATTCCTTTATACACGTAATCACCTTTTTTCTGCTTAAATTCAGCTTTGATCTCATTTCTTAGAGTTTCATTTTGGTACAGATCGACCATGGTCATAGCCAATGCTTTTGCCGCATAGCCCATACCTTTGTGACCAATGGACATTCCTACAGAAGCAACTACTGCCCAAGAATGCCAAGGGGTACCTGTTGGCGCTACGGTTGCCCCCATACGGATTGTTGGCACAACCCAGCTTACGTCCCCCACATCGGTGCTTCCGCCCATGCTATGTTCCTGGGTTTCTTCCATAGGCTTAATCTCAGAAATCACACCGACCAAAGGCTTCCCGTTTGCTTCCTGAATCTTCTTGGCGAAATCCTGTTCCTCGCTAGTGTAGGTAATTGCCCCCAAGCTTTCGATATTTTTTTGCATCACAGCCGAACCCGTACGGTTGACGAGAATTTCATGTACACCAGATACGAGTTTGACTTGGTGACTAACATTGGCCATGATGGCTGCGCCTTCAGCCATTTTTTCCACTTGCTTCCATACAGGCAACAGACCTTCGCGACTGGTATCCCGTACACGGACCCAAAGTCTGCTGTAATCCGGAACCACGTTGACTACCTGTCCACCGTCCTGAATGTGGTAATGAATCCGCACGGTTGGTTTGATATGTTCTCTGTAGTAATTTATGCCTGTAGTATAGAGTTCAAGAGCATCAGAAGCGGATCGACCGTTCCAGGGATCTCCAGAGGCATGCGCTGCTTGTCCTTTGAATTCTACAATGAAATCCACCAAAGCAAGTCCCTTTTGTACTTCGGTTTTGGTTTCGTCTGCTGGGTGCCAGTCCATCATGATGTCCACATCATCCATTAATCCTGCGCGGATCATCCAGAGTTTACCGAAGTATTTTTCTTCAGCTGGTGTTCCATAGAAACGTATTGTTCCTTGCAGCTTTCCCGAGGCAATCAAGTCTTTAATTGCAGAGGCTGCGCCCAAAGAAGCTACGCCAAAAAGATTGTGTCCACAACCATGACCCGGAGCGCCAGCATGCAAAGGACTTTTAAAGGGAACTTTGTTTTGAGAAAGGCCCGGTAAACCATCAAATTCGCCCATGATGCCGATGATGGGACTGCCCGAACCGTATTCAGCTACGAAAGCAGTTGGGATTTCGCCAACGCCTCGAGTAACCTTAAAACCAAGTTGCTCGGCATACGCTGAAAGAGCAGCGGAAGATTGGGTTTCCTGAAATGCGGTTTCTTCAAATGCCCAGATTTTATCACTGAGCTGGGTCATGTCAGCGAACCGGGAATCGATGGCCTGTTGGACAGACTGCTTTAACGGATCGGGTTTGGGGCTAGTTTTTTTCTGTGCCTTTAGTGGACTCGTAACGAGTGCGATTCCCAAGGCGAGGAGTAGGTAATTTTTTATCATAAGGTGAAGGTTAGGTATGGAATTATGGCTATCAATTTAAGAAGGAATCTGAAACGGAGATGGAGTTCTTTTACATTGGGTGTCTACATTCTTGTTGGCCCGTTTGTACACAGGAATTTCGAATTTATTTTTGTTGACAGCAATGAGCGATGATCGAAGGATTTTTTCATACTGAGGGGTAAAGATTTTTTGGCTAGAGAAACTTGCTATTTTCGAAAAATCATTGGATAGGAATATGCTTAATTCCCAGGATGCATGTTTAGCTAGTAATAAATATCCGCTTCTATATAAGTAAAAATGAATGGATTTTGGAAATTCCAGTTCTTTTTTTGCTGTTCATTTGATTAAATCAACTGACCCGATTAAAACATTTCTTCTATAAATAAGCTAGCTAACTCCCCAAAGAATAGATTTTTGGGTCGCTAAAAGGCTAAAAATTTTTATTTTTTCTTTGCGCCTTATGTGTCTTTGAGAGAAAAATTAATCTCATAGGGTCAGATTAGATCTATATGTCTCTATGCCATCTCTCGCAAAGGCGGTAAGGCGAAAAGGAAGTCTCTTTTTTTCACTTAAAATCTTCTTGAAAGTAAGGTTTCCAAAATTTTTTCACTCAACCCATCTCCTCAATTCATTTTCTAAATAAAGATTCAAAATCCCTCCTTTTGGCTAGGAGGATATTCATATTTAGCCAGTAAAAAATCATTTCCAAATTGGATTTTAACTGATATTTGAGGCAAATTTAGAACAGAGCTTTCATCCCAATAACATATGAACTTCCACTACTTGCCGGATTTTGAATCCATGAGCCGAAAGGGCTTTGAACTCATCAAAACTGAAATTGACTGGAAGCCAAATTTATTGTTCTGTGTGGCAAGTGGAGGATCACCATCGGGGCTTTATTCCTATATGGTAGCAGAAAAGGCCAAAAATCTAGATTTCTGTACTAAACTTCGAGTGATCAAACTGGATGAATGGGGAGGATTGGAGGAGGGTTCGACATTTACTTCAGAGCTCGATGTACAGACGAAGTTTGTGAAACCCATGGGAATTTCTGAGGATCGGTATTGGACTATAGACCCATTTACAACGGATCCAGAAGGGGACTGCAGATTGATGGAAGAAGTTATTCAGCAGGAGGGCCCTTTGGATATTTGTATTTTAGGAATTGGGGTAAATGGCCACATTGCGCTCAATGAACCGGGTGAAGTACTTAGACCAGACTTTCATGTATGCCAATTAGCCGAATCTACACTAAATAACGGCATGATTAAATCGTTGAATCAGCCTCCCTCTTTTGGAATGACTATGGGTGTAGGGAATATCCTTCAATCAAAAAAAATCTTGATTTTTATCTCTGGTTCGGGTAAAAAAGAGGCATTTGAGCGATTGCTAAAGCCTGAAGTCAGCACCCAGTTTCCGGCTTCTCTACTTTGGCTTCATCCGAATGTGGATGTACTGGTGGATGAGCGGGCGGTATGATTTTTATTGAGTTCCAGTAAGGTTCGATAAAAACAATTTAGACAAATCAAAGGCATTACTCATTTTAATGACCTTTCCGTTTCTGTTTTATTCAATAGGTATATACGCTTCTTTACTAGTGGAACTTGAACCAATACAAATTATTTGGTTCGATATTCAGCGTTCAATACTTGTCCGCCGAAGAAGGAATTGACATTACTTATTGATCGTCCACTAAACAGCCCTCAGAAGTCATTTCTTTTTTTGCGTTTCATTTTTTTCGCTCCTTTCAACATCCAATTTGGCTACTGGCAGAATTCCATTTATTCATTTTTTTAAATTTATCTTTTTGAAAAAGAATCAGATAAACCCCTAATGGAAAAAAAATAAACTTGTTGTCTTGCTGTTAAACTTCAATTATCTACCTTTGCACCACTTCAAAAGAGAAGGTAAACGGAGTGGTAGTTCAGCTGGT
>CAZNND010000003.1:0-64594 GCA_964574365.1 uncultured Limnohabitans sp. | reverse complement strand
TAGAATGCCTGCCTGTCACGCAGGAGGTCGCGGGTTCGAGTCCCGTCCATTCCGCATAAAATTAATTGAAGCTAGAATATTAGGAGTGGTAGTTCAGCTGGTTAGAATGCCTGCCTGTCACGCAGGAGGTCGCGGGTTCGAGTCCCGTCCATTCCGCTTAAAACCTTGGAAAGTTCCAGGGTTTTTTTTTGTTTTTACGCCCAACCACCCTTACTCCACATATTTTTCCGCATTGATTAAGTTGCAAAAACCGGAACGTCAGGCTTCATTCTTTGAAGCAAGGATTTGAGTATGATTCAAATTACAGGAATAAAACCCTCGCCGGAAAAATAACAGCCACCCAAATAATCCTTATCTCAATTAGGCTTTGCCTATTGTCGTGCATATTGAGATATCCTTATCTTTGTCTATTCCAAAAGTCGCCAAAATGGTATTAGAATTCGAAAAACCCATTGCTGATTTAGAGCAAAAACTTCAGGAAATGAAAGACTTGGCTAAAGGCCGAAACATTGATCTGAGCAGTGATATTGAGTCTTTAGAAGAAAAAATCCTCGCTTTGAAAAGAGAGACCTTTGACAATCTCACACGCTGGCAGCGGGTGCAGCTTTCCAGACATGCAGATCGTCCGTATGCATTGGATTATATTTATGAAATAACCAATGATTTTATCGAGCTCCACGGGGACCGAACTGTCAAAGACGACAAAGCGATGATCGGTGGACTTGGAGATATTGAGGGTCGCACCGTAATGTTTATTGGACAACAAAAAGGTCGAAATACGAAGCAAAGACAAGAGCGTAACTTTGGAATGGCCAACCCGGAAGGTTACAGAAAGGCGCTGCGGCTGATGAAAATGGCCGAAAAATTCGGGAAACCTATAGTTACACTCATCGATACTCCAGGTGCTTTTCCGGGATTGGAAGCCGAAGAAAGAGGACAGGGTGAAGCTATCGCCCGAAATCTCAAGGAAATGTTTATGCTTAAAGTACCTGTAATCTGCATAATTATTGGAGAGGGCGCTTCCGGTGGTGCTTTGGGAATTGCGATAGGTGACCGAGTTTATATGCTTGAAAATACTTGGTATTCAGTAATTTCCCCTGAATCCTGTTCTTCAATCCTCTGGAGATCATGGGATTACAAAGAACAGGCAGCTGAAGCGCTCAAGCTCACTGCCAAGGATATGAAAGCCAATGGCTTGGTAGATGATATTATTCCGGAGCCCCTTGGTGGTGCACACAAGGACGTGAAATTAATGACTAAAACTATCAAACAAGTTATTTTGAGCGCTCTGAAGGAACTTGATGCTGTTTCAGCAGACGACCGCATCGAACAACGAATTGAAAAATTCTGTGCAATGGGTGTGGTTGTGGAGTGAGAAAAAGAAGCAAGAAGCAAGAGCCAAGAGGTTAGAAACAAGATACTAGACTTTTGATGCTAGATCCGGAAGCTAGAAAGAATTGGGGCCTTTTTGGGGTGACGAAGATGGAGTTATTTAAAAGAGTGAGGTGATCAGTAATTTAAAAGGAGAGGATGTTGAGGAGCTTTGAATTGTATCACAGAAGCAATCTTTTTGTGGAGAAAAAGGGTATTTCTTTTTTTCCGAAAACTGATAGACCATGGAACTATACGTTGTAAATACCGGATTTTTCAAATTAGATGGGGGCGCAATGTTTGGCGTGGTGCCTAAGTCGCTTTGGTCACGGACTAACCCAGCAGATGAAAATAACCTTTGCACTTGGGCCATGCGATGCCTGCTTGCTGTGGAAGGAAATCGGTTGATCCTGATAGATAATGGAATAGGTAATAAACAAGATGCCAAGTTTTTTTCTCATTACTACCTGCATGGAAAGGATTCTTTGGAAAAAAGTCTTAGGAATTTAGGTGTTCATCCTACAGACATTACGGATATGTTTTTGACCCATCTCCACTTTGATCATTGTGGGGGAGGTATCCGCTATGGTTCCCACGGACAGTACGAACTTACCTTTCCAAGAGCATCCTATTGGTCTAATGCTGAACATTGGCAATGGGCCACCATACCTAATCCCCGCGAAAAGGCTTCTTTCTTGGAAGAAAACATACTTCCAATGCAAGATCACGGAGTATTGTATTTTGTAGATCTGGAAAAAAAGTCGCTTTTTCCTGGATTTGACTTCATTACAGTGGATGGACATACAGACAAACAAATGCTTCCCAAAATTTCCTACAAAGGCCATACGGTTGTCTTTATGGGAGATCTGCTTCCCTCTGTAGGGCATATTCCATTGCCTTATGTCATGGGCTATGACACCCGACCACTTCTTACGATGAGTGAAAAACAGGTTTTTTTGGAGGAAGCCGCCTTTGAAAATTACATATTGTTTTTAGAGCATGATCCGTTGAATGAATGCTGTACGGTGAAGATGACCGAAAAAGGGGTTCGACTGGATCAAACTTTTCGACTCGATGAGCTCTAAATTGAAAATAGGTCTGGCACTTTCCGGAGGGGGAGTTCGGGGAATTTCCCATTTAGGCGTTTTAAAAGCCTTGGATGAGTTGGGAATACGGCCCACGAAGGTCACAGGAAGCTCCGCTGGCACCATCGCCGGAGCGATGTTCTGTCAGGGATATAAACCTGAAGAAGTACTGAAAATCATTGTGGAAACGAACTATTTCCGCTTTATGCGTCCCGCGATTTCTTGGAAAGGAATCTTAAGGATGGAAAGTTTGGCTGATCTTTTCAAAGTGTATTTACCGCACAATGATTTTTCAAAACTCCAGATCCCTCTAACGGTAGCGGCAACTGACATCCGAAAGGGAAAGGTGGTGTATTTTGACGAAGGCGAATTAATCAAGCCAATTCTTGCCTCCGCCTGTATTCCTGGCATGTTCGCTCCGATTGAAATAGGAAGTAGATTTTTTGTGGATGGAGGAGTATTAAATAACCTGCCTATAGAACCTTTGGAAGACATCTGTGATGTAATTATTGGTGTGAATTGCAATCAGCTTCCTGAGGAAACAAATATTCGAAACATGAAAAACCTGATAGAACGGTCGGTAATCATTTCTATGAATGCCAATGTGTATTCAAAAAAATCCAAATGCGATTATTTTATTGAAGCTCCAGGTATAGGCAAATATGGTGTTTTTGATATTAAGAAAGCACCAGAACTCTTTCAGGCAGGATACGAACAGACCATGAAAGTATTTGAAGAAAATCCTTCCATGCAGGATCTAATCACTCCTTCAACCCAAGTACAAACCCAAGCTATATGATGAAGTTATTTTCCCGATTTATTTTCTGGATTAGTGGCTGGAAATTAAATGCCAACTGGCCAAAAAGATTGAAAAAGGCAGTTTTGATTGCCATTCCCCATACATCAAACTGGGATATTCTATATGCTAGGGCCGCATTTTATTTAATGGACATTCCGGTTAGATTCACCATTAAAAAGGAAGTAATGGTCGGTCCTTTGGGTTGGTTATTGTCAGGATTAGGTGCTATTCCGATTGACCGAAAGCGAATACCCGGTGGCAAAAAACAGACTTACACGGAGGCTATGATTCAAATGCTAAAGGAGCGAGACGAATTGGTAGTGATGGTCACTCCCGAAGGAACGAGAAGTGCGGTAAAAAAATGGAAAACAGGATTTTATCACATTGCCCTTGGAGCGGATGTTCCAGTGGTAATCGGCTATTTGGACTATAAAAAGAAAGAAGCAGGTATAGGTCCATGCATTTATCCGAATGGAGATATGGATGGTCAGATTGAAGAAATGAAGGAATTTGGTCGAACTGTCACAGGCAAGCATCCCGAAAGAGGAATTCTCTGAATCAATTTCTAAGTTTTAGAAGAATTGAAAGGGAAGAGTTCAATTAAATAATACTATCTATATTTTTTCTCCCACCAAGTACACTAAGAGCACATAGGATTTTTTCCCCTGAAATTCTTTTGGGAATTGGGTATCTATTCGTTGGCTGAACTGGAGGTTTTAAATCAAAAGATAGGAAACATCTTTTCAAATACACCCTAGATAAAAATATAAATCTTTGAATCATACTAGTTTACAAAAAACCGATAGGACTTATATCATCCATCGATTTAATTTCCATTTTCCTAAAATCTACCAGGGTTTTTCTGTCTTCAATACCAAAAGGCTATAAAATTAGGTTTAACTGTATCTGAAATTTGCATGATTATTTTTTACCACAGTTAATTGGGGTAAAACTGATATGGGTGCAACGGTCCGGTTGCTCATAATTTTTTATGGAAATAAGGAATCTTGCTAGTAACCAAATTTTATTTTGGTTGAGCCTGATGTTTGTAAATCGGTAAAGAAAAAAGTGCATGGAGTTTGAAGAGTGATGGAAAATTTACTGTTCACCCAAACTCCAAATTTTTATTTATAAACCTTCGAAATCAAAGCTTTAGCTTTTCAGTCTTAGTGTCCTTAACCCATGATATCCTCGAAAAAAGATTAATCAAGGTGATTGGGTCAAAAAATGAAAAACTCAAAAAAAGAAGGTTCGAAAAAACTTTGTGACCTTCGTGTCATTTGTGGTTCAAAATTTTATCGAGTTTATTTTCTACTTGCAGAAAAGCCTGTAATCAGATAATTTTTTAATAAAGATCCGCTAATCCCAAGGATAGATTAAGAAATTGAAAAATTTGATCAAAGGAGAAGGTCTTTTCCTTTGGGTTTTGCAACTTGGAAAAAACTCGTGGAAAAATGAACCGACCATACCTTTTGCCTCTGATGCTTTGCTTCTTAATTGTATTATTTTCTTGCACAGGCAAAAAAGAGCTGATATCCAATAAATCCATTCAGGTGATCGCTTTTGGTTCCTGCAATCGACAGGATGCACCACAGCCTCTTTGGAAACCCATAATTGCGGATAATCCAGATCTATGGATTTGGATGGGCGACAACATTTACGGTGATTCCCCAGTGATGGATACCCTGAAGGCAAAATATGGAAGACAAAACGCCAATCCTGACTACCGGGCCTTGAAGGTTAAGACACCTATTGTAGGGGTTTGGGATGACCATGATTATGGAATAAATGACGGGGGCAAGTTTTTCGCCCAAAAAAAGGAGTCCAGAGATATTCTCTTTGATTTTTTAGATATGCCAGAATCCGCGCCTGAGCGAAGAAGGGAAGGAGCCTACAGCTCGCATACCTTCGGTAAGGGAAATAATCTGGTGAAGGTAATCCTTCTGGATGCCAGGTACTTCAGGGATACCTTGGAGCGAAAAAATAAAATTTATCAAATTAATGAAAGCGGCCAAGTCCTTGGAGAGGAGCAATGGAAGTGGTTAGAAAATGAACTTAGGTCAAGTCCTGCCAAAATCAACCTGATCATTTCCGGAATCCAGATCCTACCCACTGATCATGCCTATGAAAAGTGGGCAAATTTTCCTCAACAACGAGAAAAGTTGTTAAATCTAATTGCCGAATCAGGAGCTAAAACACCCATCTTACTAAGTGGTGACCGCCATATCGCAGAAATCATGAAACTGGAAGATGCTAGATTTCCGGATGGACTGCATGAAATCACCTCGAGCGGACTCACGCATACCTGGAGTACATTGGCTGAAGAAGCTAACCGATTTAGGGTTGGGGATCTTATAGCCAAATTGAATTATGGTTTGGCCAGCATCGACTGGAACTCAGGAGAAGTCACCTTTCAAATTAAAGGCGAAAATGGAGCCGTTTATGCCTCACAAAAGATCAAAATAAGCACTAAGTAATCAAAGACACCAAGTCTGAAGCACCTAATAACAACCTAGTATCATGTTCAAAAGAAGAGATTTTATCAAAAGCCTGGGCCTAACCTCTGCCGCCTGGCTAAGTTTTGGAGATCAAGTTTTGGCTGAAATTCAGCGAGAATTCCCCCAACAATCCTTTCCTTCAGTTTTTTACCCGATTAAAATAAAAGGAAAAGTTAGCTCAGCAGGAAAAGGGCTTCCAGGAATCTCGGTATCAGATGGTCGCTTGGTAGTACAAACCAATGTTAATGGAGAATTTGAAATGATCTCGGGTTCCGACCGGGAATTTGTATTTATTTCTCTCCCTTCCGGATTTGAAATTCAAAAATTATCCAATGGTTCAGCTTCATTTTTTCAGAGGATTGACCGATCAAAAACAGAGCAGTCTATCAGCTTTGAATTGAAAAAGGCGGCAAATTCTGATGCAAACCATCATTTTCTTCTTCTTTCAGACACGCAGATTCAAGATGAATACGAGGCCAATCAGCTGTTGACAGTGGCGGCTCCTGACGTGGTCAAAACTCTTGCTTCGCTCAATGATCCAAACGCCTTTGGTATAGGCTGTGGGGATCTGGTTTTTGATAAGCTAGAGCTCTTCAAGGAATATAATCAATCGGTTCAGCTTTATAATATCCCATTTTTCCAAGTAATTGGGAACCACGATATGGACTTTGGCGTGCGTTCGGATGCCTGGACTGCCGGCACGTTTAAGGGACATTTCGGACCTACCTATTACTCCTGGAATCGAGGAGAGATTCATTATGTGGTTCTCGATGATGTTTTTTATTTAGGTACGGGCACAAGATACATCGGACACTTGCCCGAAGAGCAGTTGGCTTGGCTGGAACAGGATCTTAAAACCGTGGAAAAAGGAAAGACGGTGGTAGTGTCATTGCACATACCTACAATCACAGGGAATCTGAAACGCTATCCGCAAAGCGATCCCCTGGGTGGAACTGTCAGCAATCGGGACCACTTGTATAGAATGCTGGAGGGATATCAGGTACATATCCTTTCAGGACACACGCATTTCAATGACAACATGATCAACGGTCATGTGTATGAACATTGCCACGGAACCGTATGCGGTGCCTGGTGGTCGGGCCCGATCTGTCACGATGGTACTCCGAGTGGCTATGCCATCTATGAGGCCAAAGGCTCGGAGCTTCAATGGAAATACAAGGGAACGGGTATGGATCTCAATGAGCAATTTCGAGTCTATCCGCTAGGGTATCACAAAGATTTTCCTGATTTCATGTCACTTAATTGTTGGAATTATGATTCCGAATGGGAGATTTCCTGGTATGAAAACGGGATAAAAAGAGGTGCTCCGGAGAAAAAACTAGCGGTAGATCCCTGGAGTGTGGAACTGCATACAGGCCCAAATTTGCCTGCTCGTCGCACTTGGGTGGAGCCTCAGTTGAATGATCACATGTTTTTCTTCAAACCTGAAAGCCAAGGAAATGTGGTTGTGGAAGCAAAAGACCGGTTTGGGAATAGTTATTCAAAAAAAATCTAAACTAGCCTACTACTTACCGCAAGAAGAATATTCTTGCGGTGAGTTTTTTTTGAAAAATAGTTTAATGAATATCCACCTATCTACAGTTAGGCATTTTTTACTTTTCTTTTGAAAAGGAATTGTTTGATTGAAAAAGAGCTTAAAAATGCCTTTCATGAAGATTTCTATTGAAAAGGAAAGAGACTTCCTTTGCACCTTTCCATCTTTGTGAGAGATGTGTTAGGGAATTAAAGATCGAATCTGATTCTATGAGAATATTTTTTCTCGCAAAAACGCTTACGGCGCAAAGGAAAATTAAAATTTTTCAGCCTTTTAGCAAGCCATAAAACTATTCTTTGAGGAGTTAGGCAGCTTTTTTTAATGAAGAAATATTTTTAATCAGGTCAGTTGTTTTAATCAAATTAGCAGCAAAAAAGCAAATGGAATTTCCTCAACCCATCCATTTTTACTTGTATAGAAGCGGATAATTATATTAGCTAGTATGAATATATGGAATCTTGACCGTAGCCAAATTTAATTTGGTTAATTTGATTTTTTAACCTTGGAGGAAATTAAGAAGGTTAAGGATTTTTTTTTCTGTGTATCCGCTTGATTGCATGTCGCCAATTATTAATCGGATTTTGTATTTAGAAATGAAAATTTCCTAATTAGCGTTGAAAAGAATAGGAATGTTTAAAAGCGTTGATCCCAGTAAGTTCGATACTATCCTAATGGCCAATCTATTAGTTTCCACTGGGTCTCCCGGAGAATTCGGGAAAGACACGAAGACGAAAAGATAGGGTTTAGCCAGGAGGGTAATTCTCATTTCTCTTATTGCCTTAGCGCCTTTGTGGCTATGAAAAAATCTTTTACCTCATGCTCTCTGTAAGAATTCGGTAAAGACACGAAGGTTGAAAAGCTAAAGCTTTGAAGGCGAATGATTTACAAAATAAAGTAAAAGACCTGAGTTAATTTCAAAGATTTACCTAATATATCCGTGAGTTTTTCAGTCTGGGACATCAAGTGTCATGTAAATTAAGGTCTCTCTTGGAGATATGGATGAGCATTTTTTACCCAGAGTTTATTCGTTGATAAATGACATACGTGCACCTAACCGGATACACATTTAAACAAATAATCCTATTAAAAAATCAAAGAAAGACCAGTTTCAAAAAGGATAGTGCCCTTTTTGGCTAAAATTTTATGGTTTTATTTTCTAAGGGCAGAGAAGTGCCTTGACAAATAGTTTATTTTGAAAGTTATAACTTCTGGAATTAAGTCGAAAATCATCGATTTGACAATACTCAAACTTTAATTTGATGATTGGAAGCATTTGGATCCAAGGAGTTTTTGATTATTCATTTATGAATTTTGGAGGAGTACATCCGTTAAAATCTTAACTTTGCACACCTGTTTTAACTTTTGATGCCGAAATTAATCCGAATTACCACAATCCCACTTTCGCTCAAACTTTTGCTTTCTGGACAGATGAAGTTTATGAAAGAAAATGGATGGGATGTAATTATGGTTAGTTCGGATGGAAAAGAATTAAATCAGGTTAAAAAAAACGAAGGTGTAAGTCATGTAATAATTCCTTTCACACGTAAAATTGCGCCTTTTAAGGATTTAAGATGTCTCTGGCAACTTTTTTGGCTGTTTATAAAAGAAAAACCAGATATCGTTCATACCCATACGCCAAAATCAGGTCTTTTAGGAATGATTGCTGCCAATCTCGCCGGAGTGAAAATCAGGATCCATACGCTGGCGGGAATGCCGGCTATGTCTGCTGAAAGGGGAAGAAAGGGATTGTTGATAAGCGCTGAACGATGGACTTATGCCAATGCATTGGAAGTATGGCCCAATTCACAGGGACTTCTAGAGTATGTTATAAATAATGGTCTTGCACCAAAATCGAAACTACGTTTGATTGGTAAAGGCTCATCTAATGGGGTTGATTTGA
Source organism: uncultured Limnohabitans sp. (assembly GCA_964574365.1). Lineage (GTDB taxonomy): Bacteria > Bacteroidota > Bacteroidia > Cytophagales > Cyclobacteriaceae > Algoriphagus. The sequence goes on along the minus strand of CAZNND010000003.1, from coordinate 55,386 downwards.
AAAAATTTAACCGACAATCTCTTCAAGAAAATCATCTAATAGCAGCTACTATGCGGATGATGGTGGGAAAGGATGATTTTGTAATTTTGGCCGTTGGAAGGTTAGTCAAGGATAAGGGAATTGAAGAATTAGTTCAAGCCTTTATCAACTCCAAAATAGTAAATAATTCCAAATTAGTGCTTTTGGGTGCTTTTGAGCAGGAACTCAATCCGCTTTCTCCAGCTATACTCAAACAAATTAAATATCATTCCCAAATTGTGCAAATTGATTGGTCAGACCACGTGGCACATTACATGGCTCTTTCGGATGTTTTGGTCCATGCTTCGCATAGGGAGGGATTTCCGAATGTACTATTGGAAGCTGGGGCAATGAGTTTACCTATAATATGCTCCGACATTATTGGCAACAAAGATTTAATTACCCAACAAAAAACCGGTTTGATATTCCCTGTGAAAGATGTTTCAGTTCTTATAGAGGCACTTGAATTTGCTTTCTTTAAGCGGGAAGTAATGTTTCAATACGCAGATAATCTATATCAAAAAATCTGTGAAGATTATTCTAGGGAAAAAATTCAACAAGAAATTTTAGAGACCTACCATCAGGTATTAACTACTATAAAACGATAGGAATGCGATATATTTAGAAAGTATTCCAGCCAATGAATTTAGTTTCTTAATTCAAATCTGATAAAATTCTAATTCATATTAATAATGCTGACGAATAGTAATTTTCCATAAAAAACTCTTCAAAAAGACTTCGAGTCAATTCGATTGACCTAAAAATATTACTTAAATACATATGAAATTCCTCGTTACTGGTACAGCTGGATTTATAGGTTTCCACGTTGCACAATATTTGATCGACCGGGGAGATGATGTGGTGGGTTTGGATGTCATTAATGATTACTATGACCTCAACATCAAATTCGCAAGACTTGAGCTTAGGGGTATTTCAAAATCAGTTATTGAGCCGGGAAAAGTAATATCGTCATCAACTTTACCAAAGTATAGGTTTATACAGCTTGATTTGGCTGATAAAAATTCCTTGATGCAGCTTTTTGAAAAGGAAAAATTTGATGTGGTCATTCATCTCGCTGCCCAGGCCGGAGTAAGATACTCTCTTACTCATCCTGAAGTTTACATCCATAACAATATCACTGCGTTCCTTAATATTCTTGAATGTTGTAGGTTTTTTCCAGTCAAACATTTGGTTTATGCTTCCTCAAGTTCCGTCTATGGATCAAATGAAAAAATGCCTTTTTCTACATCTGATTCGGTAGACCATCCGATCTCGCTCTATGCAGCCTCCAAGAAATCCAATGAGTTGATGGCGCATACCTACAGCCACCTGTTTGGGATTCCCACCACAGGTTTACGTTTTTTCACAGTGTATGGACCGTGGGGTAGACCGGATATGGCACTCTTCCTGTTTACTCAAGCGATTTTGAAAGGAGATCCGATCCAGGTGTACAACTATGGAAAGATGAAGCGGGATTTTACCTTCATTGATGATATTGTCATGGGAGTAGTCAAGGTTGCGGACAGACCGGCCAAAGCTAATCCGAATTTTGATCCTCTCAATCCTGATCCTGGAAGTTCAAAGGTTCCGTACAAAATTTATAACATCGGGAATTCTTCACCGGTTTTGTTGATTGATTATATCCATGCCATTGAAAAAGGACTCGGAAAGACTGCTAAAATGGAGTTGCTCCCACTTCAACCTGGAGATGTGCCGGCTTCTCATGCGGATGTTGAAGACTTGGTCAAGGATACTGGGTACAAACCTGCAACTCCAATTGAGGTAGGTGTAAAAGCCTTTACAGATTGGTATTTAAACTATTATAAAAAATAAAATGTCTAAAACTATTTTAATCACTGGAGGTGCCGGATTTATAGGAAGCCATGTAGTTCAACTCTTCGTGACCAAGTATCCGGATTATAAAATTGTTAATCTGGACGCATTGACTTATGCGGGTAATTTGGAAAACCTTAAATCCGTTGAAAATTACTCCAACTATACTTTTGAAAAAGCCGATATTCAAGAGGCATCTGCTTTGGATCGGGTTTTTGAGCAATATGGCATCACGGACGTAATCCATCTTGCAGCGGAATCTCATGTAGACCGATCCATTTCTGATCCTTTAGCTTTTGTGAAGACAAATGTTTTTGGTACGGTCAATTTGCTTAACTCTGCCAAGAAAGCCTGGGCGGGTGAGTTGGATCAGCATCTTTTTTATCATGTTTCTACGGATGAGGTATATGGGTCATTACATGATGGCGGATTCTTTTTAGAAACTACACCCTATGATCCTCAATCTCCTTATTCTGCTTCGAAAGCTGCTTCAGATCACTTTGTTCGTGCCTATGCAAACACGTACAAGATGAAAACTGTGGTTTCCAACTGTTCTAATAATTATGGCCCCAATCATTTTCCGGAAAAGTTGATTCCTTTATGCATCAATAACATTAAAAATATAAAACCTCTTCCCGTTTATGGAAAAGGTGAGAATGTGCGAGATTGGCTGTTTGTAAAAGATCATGCCCGCGCAATTGATGTGGTATTTCACCATGGAAAAACGGGAGAAACCTACAACATAGGAGGTTTTAATGAATGGAAAAATATTGACATTGTTCGATTGCTTTGCAAAAAAATGGATGAAAAGCTGGATAGGGAACCCGGTACTTCCGAAAAGCTAATCACATTTGTTCAGGATCGAGCTGGACACGATTTGCGCTACGCCATAGACGCAACTAAAATCCAAAAAGAACTAGGCTGGGAGCCAAGCCTGCAGTTTGAGGAAGGAATAGATTTGACCATAGACTGGTATCTTCAAAATGAGGATTGGCTTAATCGGGTAACATCGGGTGCCTATCAGGAGTATTATCAATCGCTTTATGGAAATTCATAAAAAAGCAAAAGCCCCGATCTTCGGGGCTTTTGCTTTTTTAAAGACCAATTCTTATCAATAAAGTGTTCTGAATCGAATTGTTCCCGGAATGTTTTTCAATGCCTCAATCGCATTTGCCTCATACACCTTTTCGATGTCAGTGATGACATATCCGATTTTTTCATTGGTTTTTAAGTATTGTCCTACAATATTGATGTTGTAGCTGGCCAGAATCTGATTGATCTTGGCCAAAACCCCAGGTTCGTTGTGATGAATATGAATCAATCGGTGGGCATCTTTCAGGAAAGGAAGCTGGATATTGGGGAAATTCACGGAGTTATAAGTATTGCCTGTATTGATGTATTCCATGATTTTCCCAGGAACAAAGCGAGCAATATTTTCCTGAGCCTCCAAGGTACTTCCCCCGATATGCGGTGTTAGAATGGTGTTCGGCAGACCCTTGAGCTCTGATTCAAAAGGTTCTTTGTTGTTTTTTGGTTCTTCCGGAAAAACGTCCACTGCGCAACCTGCTAAATGCCCTGTAAGAATCGCATCTCTCAAGGCTGGGATATCCACCACATGCCCCCTGCTTAGATTGACCAAAATTGCACCGGGCTTCATTTTTTCTATTTTTTCCCGATCGATCAGGCAAGAATTATCTTTTCTGCCATCCACATGGAGTGATATGACATCACAAGTACTTAATAATTCATCCAAGGAATTCAGCTTAGTTGCATTTCCCAAAGCCAATTTTTCAATAACATCATAGTAGAAAACATTCATTCCCATATTTTCCGCCAAAACGGAAAGTTGGGTTCCAATATTGCCGTATCCAATTATTCCAAGCTTTTTTCCTCGAATTTCAAAGGAACCAGTAGCAGATTTATCCCACTTTCCCTCGTGCATTCCCAATGATTTGTCCTGAAATCTTCTCATTAGGAAGATAATTTCTGCAATGGCCATCTCTACCACGGACCTGGTGTTGGAATAAGGTGCGTTAAATACGGCTATTCCTTTTCGTTGACATTCTTCCAAGTCAATTTGATTGGTGCCAATGCAGAATGCCCCAATGGCAAGAAGTCTGTTGGCCTGGTCTAAAACTTTCTTGGTCACATTCGTTTTAGATCGGATTCCCAAAATGGAAATATTTTTAATTTTCTCGCATAATTCTTCCTCACTCAATGCTCCGGATGCAACTTCCACCTGATATCCCTCTTCTTTTAAGAGTTCCAAAGCTATGGGATGCACATTTTCAAGGAGTAATACTTTAATTCTGCTTTTGGGATAAGAAAATTTTGTATTCAATTTATTGATGTAAAGGATTTCATCGAAACTCGGCGCTATATGATCCGCTTGACTGGTTACTCTAGGTCTATGTACATTTTCAGTAAATGCATAAAACTTGTTTGCAAGTCCGGATGCTTTGATTTCGTAATCCGTATAACCGTCGCCTATCACATAAATATCTCCTTCTAAGTTGACATTTCGGATAGTTTCAGCCTTTCCATTGTTTTTGGACAAAGGATTTTCCCGATTAAAATCAATTATTTTTCCTGATTCATCATAGATCAAGTCATTGGCAAAAACATTCTCCTTGAAAATCCCATAATCCGTTACGATCGGGATAATGAAATCTTTGAAGCCATTGGATATGATATAGACGTCTGATGCGTTTTCTTTGAGCCAATCCCTATTTCTTTCAAAAGATTTGGATACTTTTTGCCTCAAAACTCCAATTAACTGATTGATTTGCTCTCTAGTTGCCTGCAAAATTTCCAATCTTAGCTCGAGGCTTTCACGGAAAGTTATCGACCCTTCCATCCCCTTGTCTGTAATATCCTTGATTGCCTGAAGTTTTTGGGACTGATCAGGATCTCGTGCAAGACTGATTTCACCCAGAATATCCAATGCTTCCACTCGTGTAAAGGTACTGTCAAAATCGATGATAAATTTTTTGGTTTTAGGCATGGGCACAATGGTATTTTTAAGTCTGTAAAATTACAGAATTGTTAAAAAATCTGAAGTTTTATTGATGAAATTAATTTAAAAGATTTTAATGATTTAAAGATTTTCAAAAAAATAGAATCCATTTCGAGGGTTTTAAAAAAGTGTTTAGTACTGGATTCAATCGATTTTCGATTCAATAATCTGTCGTCTAGCAGATGCTTATTCGGGGAGTGATCAGTTTTCACTGGAATGGGAATTGATTCTCATTTATGAATATCCATTTCTAAACAAGTAAAAATGGATGGGATCAAAAAATCACACTATTCCTTTTGCTCTTCAATTGTTTAAAGTAATTGACGGTAATGAATGAAACATTTCTTTTTTAAACTGCTAGTTAAAAGCAAAGTAAACTTACAGATCTCCAAAATGGAGGAGTACTTTAATTTTCATTGCCTCACCTGCGACTTTGCGAGAAAAAAGTTTCCTGAAAATCAAGCTGGAATTTGATCAATAAGTCCCTAATCAATTCTCGCAAAGGTTGCATTTGCAAAGGAAGTTTCTTTTCTTTTCACTAAAAATCTTCTTGAAAGTTAGGGTTCCGATCCTTTTTCACTCAATCCATTCTCTTCAATTCATTTTCTAAAGAAAGACTAAAAATCCCGACTTGTAGAGAGGCTGATATTTATATTCTCATTTTTGGTAATGGATTACTTTCATCACGGAAAAACATTTTTACTCCTCAATTAGGGGAACCCACTTTTTTACTCATGGTTTTTTTGTTCCTTTGTGTCATTATTTTTTGGTAAAGTATAATTTGATCTGATTAGTTGTAGATACCTCGTTTACTCTGATTTTATTAACTCCCTATGACTTGGCAATTGATAAAAGATGCCCTACAGGGTAAGGAACAGGATTTTACCAGGCTTTCTCTAAAGACGGCAATCTTTATTTTGGCGATTCCCATGATTCTTGAGATGATGATGGAGTCTGCTTTCGCCGTTGTAGATATTTTTTTTGTTGCCAAATTGGGAGAGCATGCAATTGCTACGGTAGGCTTAACCGAATCGGTGATCGTCTTAACTTATGCAGTAGGATTTGGGATCAGCATGGCTGCAACGGCCTTGGTGTCCCGAAGGTTTGGGGAAAAGGAATTTGCTGAGGCGGGCTCAGTTACGTTCCAACTGTTGATCGTGGGTAGCCTCATTTCTATCGTTTTGGGATTGGGAGGTTGGCTTTTTGCTCCCGAGCTACTTGGTTTGATGGGTGCAGAAGAGGAGGTTATTGAATCAGGAACCGGTTATTCTAGGATTGTTTTTGCCGGAAATACCGCAATCATGCTACTTTTCTTGATCAATGGTGCTTTTCGTGGTGCTGGCCAAGCTCATCATGCGATGAGGTCTTTATGGATAGCCAATGGACTAAATATTATTCTGGATCCTTTGCTAATATTTGGAATTGGTACCTGGGATGGTTTTGGACTGGAAGGCGCGGCAATGGCTACTACATTTGGAAGAAGTGTCGGAGTGGTCTATCAGTTATATCATCTCTTCAATGGTAAACACAGGTTGAAGATAATTTCCCAAAATATTCAAATGAATTGGGTGACGGTAAGGCGAATTTTAGATTTGTCGATAGGCGGGATGGGACAATTTTTGATTGATTCTATGTCTTGGGTGGCTCTTACACGGATTAATGCTGAATTTGGTTCTGAAACATTAGCAGGCTATACGATTGCCTCCAGAATATTGATTTTTACCATTTTACCTGCTTGGGGTTTGTCGGGAGCCGCAGCAACCTTGGTAGGACAAAATTTGGGTGCGAAAAAGATTAGACGAGCCGAACAGGCGGTATGGCTAACTGCTCGCTACAATGTTATTTTTCTGGCTTCGGTCACGGGGATATATCTTCTTTTCAGTCATCAACTTGCTGGATTTTTTACAAACTTAGAAGATGTTAAAAATGTAGCTGCTCAAGGTTTATGGGTTGTTGCATTGGGCTATATCTTTTTTGCGATAGGTATGGTATTGACCCAAGCGTTCAATGGTGCCGGAGATACCAAAACTCCGGCTTGGATCAACACAGTCATTCTTCTTTGTATCGAGGTTCCTTTGGCTTATTTTCTGGCTTTTTCTTTGGAACTGGAATCCTTGGGTGTATTTATTTCCATCGCCTTTTGCCATTCATTTCATGCTTTGGTTTCTCTGTATTTCTTTAAGAAGGGGAAATGGAAAAGGAAGTTGGTATAAAACTGTTTTATTAATTTAAATAGTTTGCAAATCTGCTTATTTGATTTTTCAACTTCGTTCAAGTAAGCAGGTGAGTCCTTAATTTTATCTTATTATTTGGCCCAGCTTATTCAATCAATTGATCCTTTAGCATTTTCTGTAACTCTTTTAAATTTCTTTTACCATGAGAAATTAAGGAGGTGTGAATTTAGAATATTGCATTATAGTTTCGTTTTTTCAATGCCTAAAAAGGAATTCTTAACCCCCTAAATGTTTAAAAATAATAAGGGTAAACAATTTGAGTGCAACTTGAGTCGGAAAAATCATTATTTTACTAAACAGATTTTTCTAGTTTTCAGGATTGAGTTTCATTGAAGCATCAAGCCATTAAAAAAGACGTATTAGTTTAAAATCCCGAGCCAAATATAATTGGCGATTTGTACCTAGGCGAATATTCGTTTCTGCATAAACACTAGTAGGCATTTTTTACCTTCTTTTCAAAAAGGAATTGTTTGATTGAATAATGGCTAAAAACTGCCATTTAAGAAGATTTTAAATGAATGCGAAAGAGACTTTTCCTTAGCGTCTTACCGACTTTGCGAGAGATGGCTTAGAGAATTATAGATCGAATCTATTCCTGCAAGAATAGATTTTATACCGATGACGTAATTATACCGTCATTTAGTTTTGTTTATTTTTTAAAATTTCATGCCTCGCAAAGATGCATAAGGCGAAAATAAAAATTAAAAATTTCCCCCTTTTGAAGACTAGTAAGTCTATTTTGTACCATTCAGCCAATTGCATCCACTTTTCTAGATAGAGTAAATAAAAAAAGCTAGCCCGGAATCCAGACTAGCTTTTACTATTGTATTGTTTTAATTAGTTTAAGAACTCATCAAATGTCAAGCTGACGAAGTACATCGTACCTACAGTAGGGTTACCCCAAGCTTGTCTGTAGCCACTATTGAACAAGTTGCTTCCACCTACCTTAAGAATAGACTTGAGCGATTTCAGCTTGTAGCTCATTTGAGCGTCAAATGTTCCGAATGCCGGCATCACAGAAAGTTGTTGCGTCGAAACGGTCGGACCTACAAAAGAAGACTGCCAAACAAAGCTATCCTGCCATCTGTAAGAAAGTGCAAAACCTAGGTTTTTCACTACTTCCCTATTGGCAAAGTTAAACACATATCGGTATTCAGGTGTGTTGAAGGAAGGCTGGAAGCCAGTTTCTGCCAATTCAGCCAAATTACTCAGTGTGTTGTAGGAAACGTTACCTCCAATGGTGTAATTCTTAGGAAGTCTGTAGTCAGCTCCCAAAGCCCAACCCCAAGATCTGATTACCTCAGTTCTATTGACTGGCATAGAATAAACATTTCTTGTATTGGCAGACAACAGATTCAAGCCAAGAGTGGAAGCTGGACTCTGAGGGTTGTAATTTCTGTCTTGAACCAAAACCTGTCCACCGATAAAGTTTTCGAATTGATTGAAGTAAACATAAGCGTCAATCAATAATTTGTTAGAGAACAAACCCTTGTAACCAATTTCATAAGATTTAACCACCTCAGGCTTGAATTCCGTGGGTTGGTATTTAACCAATTTGTCTTGGTTTGCAGCTGCCGCATTGGCTGGAATCAATTGAGCTGCTATTTGTGGAACGAGTGTAGGTACCAAAGCAGCAATTGCTGCCTGAGCCTGTGAAGCAGGAATCTGCCCTGCTAGAACCTGGGCTGTAATTAAAGCTGTAGCCTGCTGAATTGCCAATTGGGTAGCCTGCTGAATACTAGCTTGATAAATCGGTGAACTTGGTTGAGTTGCTGCCAAAACTGCACCACCAAATTGAGTCACAGTAGCCAAAGTATAAACTGGATTACCCGAAAAATTGTAACGTCCTCTAAAGAAGGGAAGTCCACCAATTAATCTTGCCTGTGGAGTGACCAGGTCTATGTATTGATCTTGCGTGGTTGGAATTCTAAAACCAGTTTGGTATGATGCTCTAAAGTTGTGGTTTCCTGCTGAATATACTCCTGAAACTCTTGGAGACCACTGACCTTCAAAGTTTTCATTTTTGTCATATCGTACTGATGCGGTCAATCTAAATTTATCATTAAACATGGTTTTCGCACCTTGCGCATATCCACCATATTCCTTGATAGTAAATTCATTTCCGTTTTCATCCGTAGCAAATAATGTTTTTTCTGAATTCAGTTGATACATTCTATAATTGGCTCCAACAACAAAATCAGCCCATTTGATATCCTTGAATTGGTAAGAACCTTCCAGGTGATATAAGTTGGTTTTATCCACGAATTGTGCACCTACACCGCTTGCATTTCCTGGGATAGGGCGGGATACCACTGCATTTTTAGCTGCATCAAATCCTGCTGTTCCCGGAACCAATCGACCTTGATCGGCAAAAGCTCTTGCTGCACCATGGGCAGATGCATCATTTGCCCCTTGTAATTTTGCTTGAGCAAATGCACCCACATATTGAGGGAACCAGGTAGTACTTGGCTTCCAAGCTTCGTTTATACCCTGGGCGGCAATACCTACAGCAAATGCATCACCAGATCGTTCTTGCGTGGTATAACCTCTGATAAACCAGTTGGTTCCTCTTAGCTCAGCCTTGTATTGACCTAGATTAAAGTTGGCGATGGAATAACGATCAGCTCCAGTGTAAACAGTGGTTCCGAATCCATAATTTCCCTGTAGAATAGCCTCTACATTGTCTGTTATTCTCCAGTGCAATGCAGCATTGAATTTTAGGGATTTGGTATCATAATCCGCTAGATCTGATTCTCTGTAGCCTGTTCGAGAAACGAAGGTCTGAGGAATTACAGCCAATGCAGCGTTTGGAAGAGCACCTGCACCTACCATTTGCTGTGCAATGCTGAACATGTTAACATTGGTCTCATCACCATAGATGTTTACCCCATTGTAGCCTGGATTATTGCTTCTGTTTCCGCCCTCAATAGTGGATCCGTTCAATAGAGACTGATCCCGGAAATCATTTGCCTGCCAGTCATCAGCCTGTAAGTAGGACATATTTACCTTGAAAGCGACCTTATCACTGAGTGCTTTGGCGTATCTCAAACTGAAGTCATAGAAGCCGGTAGATGGGGTAGTACGACTTTTTTCGCTCATAATACCTGTTCTGACATTAGCTGAAAGCCCTTGATACTGGAACGGGTTTTTAGAGTTCATCAACAAAATACCGTTGATCGCATTAGGACCATAAAGAGCAGAGGATGCGCCTGGCAACAATTCCACACTTTCAAGGTCAAGTTCTGAGATACCCACAATGTTACCAACAGAGAAATTTAGACCTGGAGCCTGATTGTCCATACCGTCAATCATCTGAACAGTTCTTACGTTACCGTTGGCATTAAATCCTCTGGTATTGAATGATTTAAAGGTCAAGGATTGTGTGCTCATCTCAACACCTTTCATGTTATTCAAGGCATCATAGAAGCTTGCTTGAGGAACATCGCGGATAGCAATGATATCCATTTTCTCTACAGAAACAGGAGATTTCATTATACTTTCCTCTACCCTAGAAGCAGAAACGACTACTTCTTGGCCCATAATGGAAGACTCGGCCAATTCAACTGTCAAGTTTGACATGCCGCCTGTTACTTCTACTTCTTTGGAGTTGTATCCAACCATGGAGAATACCAAGGTGAAAGGAGGAGCCTGATTAACATTTAGTGAAAACTTTCCTGATAGATCGGTGATGGTACCTATCACTTTCCCTTTAACGATAATGTTTACACCAACTAAGGTTTCTCTAGTCTCTGAATCAGTGACCGTGCCGGAAACGGAGGTCTGGGCCAGTGCGATGCCGCTTCCCAAAGTAAAGAGCAACACTACGGACAATACTGAGCCCCAGAATTTTCTGGTAAAATTTTTCATAGGCTATTTTTGAATTTGTTGTATAAATTTTGAAAATGTACCAATTTGACTCTTTTACTCGAAATTTATAGTAAAAAGGCAATTTTCTAGAGACTTGTTCGAAAAAAAAATAGTGACGAAAAATCAAGTTTTAATCACCAGTTTATAAACTGCATATTGTTTTGAATAGAATAAAAAAAACAGAATAATATGTTATGAAAAAAATATTTTTAAATTAAATTCTTGAAAATTTGATAAAATAGATTTTTTTGGGAAAGTTCCTGAAAATAGAAAAAGCCCAAGAAATTCAGGCTTTTCAATACATAGTGGAAGGGATAATTATAAATTTTTTTTATTTTCTTCATTCACATGATTTACTAATCGGTCGCATAATTCTTTCATTTCTTCCGCCATGTATTCATCCCCTGTACTGTTGAGTAGAGTTTGAGCCATACCTCCGATGATGTCTATGTAAAACCGCTTCATTTCTACCACGGACATGTCTTCAGTCCAAAGGTCAATTCTTAGGGTAGAATGATTTAGGTTATCCCAAACATTTAAACTGATGCTCTTGGTAGATTCCAAACCTTCAGACTCCTTATCAGAAGCATCCCAAAGAATCGCTTTAGGAAGATTGTTCGCATCCAACTGAACTTGGAAGTTGATTTCCGATTTTTTCATTTTTTCAAATTTTAAAATGAAACCCTTGCCATGAGCAAGAGGTTCCCATGTTTATTATTAATCTATACTGATTTCCGGTATTTCGCCTTCGATGATCAATTTTCCTCCTGTTTTAGCCTTAATCTCTTCCACGCTAACTCCCGGAGCACGTTCTTGGAGGATAAAACCACCTTCAGGCGAAATTGCCAATACAGCTAAATCAGTTACTATTTTTTTTATGCACCTAATTCCTGTGATGGGAAGATTGCAGGTTGGTAAAAGCTTGGATTGACCATCTTTGGAACAATGCTGCATCGCTACAATGATGTTCTTTGCGGATGCCACTAAATCCATCGCACCTCCCATTCCTTTGACCAATTTTCCTGGGATTTTCCAGTTGGCAATGTCCCCATTTTCCGAAACTTCCATAGCGCCTAATATAGTCAGGTGAATATGACCTCCACGAATCATTGCAAAAGACTCCGCCGAGTCGAATAAGGCAGAGCCGGAAACCATGGTAATGGTCTGTTTTCCAGCATTTATTAAATCCGGATCTACTTGATCATTACTTGGAAATGGACCAATTCCTAACAAGCCGTTTTCAGACTGCAGCACAACATCGAATTCTTTGGGGATATAATTGGCTACTAACGTTGGAATTCCAATTCCGAGATTGATGTATTGCCCGGGTTTGACCTCTTTGGCAATTCGCCTAGCGATTTGTTCTTTAGTTAGCATTTGGGTTTATTCAAAGTAGCAAGTATAAAGTATCAAGTATCAGGTATCAAGAAGCAAGAGAAGGAAGTAAGAATTTAGAAATTGGAAGCTAAACTTGAGAATATGGGAAAGGGTAAAAAAAGGAATGGATGTCTGTCAATTTCTTAAGTAGATACGGTGCGTTGTTCAATTCGCTTTTCGTAATTTTTCCCTTGGAAAATTCGTTGTACATAGATTCCAGGGGTATGTACTTGATTGGGATCTAATGCTCCGGCAGGAACTAATTCTTCTACTTCTGCAATAGTGATTTTTCCGGCGGCCGCCATCAAGGGATTGAAATTTCTAGCTGTTCCTTTAAAAATCAAATTGCCTGCTGTATCTCCCTTCCATGCCTTGACCAAAGAGAAATCTGAACGGAGCCAATGCTCCATCAAATACTGTTTTCCATCAAATTCCCTAATTTCTTTTCCTTCCGACACTTCTGTTCCAACACCAGCAGGAGTAAAAAAAGCGGGGATTCCAGCTCCTCCAGCCCTGATCCGTTCGGCCAATGTCCCCTGTGGAATAAGTTCTACCTCCAATTCACCACTTAACAATTGCCTTTCAAACTCACCATTTTCACCTACATAGCTCGAAATCATTTTACGTACCAGCCTCTTTTTCAGAAGCAACCCTATTCCAAAGTTATCTACGCCGGCATTGTTTGATACTATGGTGAGCCCTTTGATCTCTTTTTCCAAAAGTGCAGAAATACAGTTTTCAGGAATTCCACTCAAACCAAAGCCTCCCATCATTAAAAAGGCTCCGTTGGGAATATCTGATACCGCCTCTCTGGCATCTCTGACAGTTTTATCAATCATATAGTTTCGTTAAGTAGTAATAAATTTGCCGACTTTTGATCTTGAACCAACTGCTTTTTTAAGGCATTCAAGTCTTCAAATTTTCGCTCCTCCCTGATGAATTCCCTGAAAAAAACAGTAATTGGTTTTCCGTAAAGATCACCTTGAAATCCAAAAAGATGTGATTCAATAGTTTTTCGTGTACCGTCCACAGTGGGGCGATTTCCAATGTTTAACATGGCATTGAACATCTGACCTTCCACCCTAATTTCTACTGCGTAAACTCCGTCTCGAGGGATAAGTTTATAATCGCTAGGAATATATATGTTGGCAGTTGGAAACCCTATTGATCTTCCAATTTGCTGCCCTTTTACTACAAATCCGTTCAATTCATAAGGTCTTCCCAAATATCTGTTGGCAGTTTTAATGTCACCGATTTCCAGTGCTTGTCGGATTTTTGTGCTCGATACTCCAATTTCATCGACATCTTGACGCGAGATTTCTTCCAGTTCAAACCCAAATTCATGGCTATGGGATTTTAAGTAGTCAAAACTGCCTTCTCTATTCTTACCAAATCTGTGGTCATACCCGATAACGAGTTTTTTAGTATGGATTTTTTCCACCAGGATTCTTTGGATAAATTCTTCAGAAGTAAGCTGTGAAAATTCCTTTGTGAAGGGAATGGTTACCAAATGGTCAATTCCGGATTGATGAAGCTGTTTTTTCTTTTCTTTAAACGTGGAAAGTAGCCGTAGATGGTGCTCGTTGGGATAAAGAACAAGCCGGGGATGTGGCCAGAAAGTAATCAAAACAGTCTCACCTTTAATTGATTTTGCGATTTCGCAGATTCGGTTGATGATTTTCTGATGCCCCAAATGAACTCCATCAAAGGTACCGGAGGTCACTACCGCATTGGGGACTGAGGGGAATTCCTCCAATCCTTCATAGATGTACATGAGGTCGGCTTTTTATCTCTTCGATTAAACTCATCAATTCTCTTGAATTTTCCAGACGGTTTTCTCCTATTCGGGTTCGACAAAGTTTTTTCAAGTATGCACCAACTCCTAAAATTTCCCCCAAATCCCTGGCAAGACTCCGGATATAAGTTCCTTTAGAACAGGAAATTCTAAAATCGATCTCTTCTTCTTCAAATCTTGTGATCTCAAATTCTCTTACTTCCACAGGGCGGGCTTCCAATTTAACTTCTTTTCCCGCACGAGCCGATTCATAAACCCGTTTACCGTCCACTTTGATGGCGGAGTGCATAGGTGGAACTTGGAGAACTTGTCCTGTCAATTGTTGAGCAGCGATTTTTACCAACTCTAATGAAACAGTGGAAGGATCCGCAACGGAAATGATGGGTTTTTCGAGGTCAAAGGATTCTGTGGTTGCGCCAATTACGAAAGTACCTGTATATTCCTTCTCCTGACCCATAAACGATTCTATCTGTTTGGTCATTTTTCCTGCACAAACAATCAGAAGGCCAGAGGCCAAAGGGTCTAAGGTGCCTGCATGTCCAACTTTTTTGATTCGAAGAGCATTTCTGATTTTTTTGACCACATCAAACGAGGTCCAATCCAAAGGTTTATCCACCAAAAATACCTCTCCGTATGCTTCTTGCTGCATGGTTTTGCCTCAAATTGTTTGAAAAATCAGAAAATGGATTTCACTTTTTTTCTCCTTTGGAAAAAATGGCATAAAATTCAAAAATAAAACCTGCGAAAGTAACCAGTGGTCCCAGGGTAAGTCCGAGAAAACCATTTCCATGTGGCTCCCCGTCTAGCGCGATAAGGATAAATCCCAATACAATTAATCCTATACCGATCAACATGAGCCGGTAGTTTTTCTTAGAAAAAGGAAAGGAAGTATTACTCATGTTTAATAAAGTTCGTCCAAGGACATGTTCAAATATTTGTTTACGGCACGCAAAGTACTCAAGACAGAGATAATTCCACCTATCACAACCAAAGCACCAAATAAAATAGCCATTAATTGAAGATTTTGAAGCGCTGCAAAGCCTTCAATATTCTCTTGGGTGTAGTGAACCAAAATGAATAAAACTCCCGAGGCAATCAGGCCTGCAATACTTCCAAAGAGAAACGAACGCCTAAGAAATGGTTTTCGGATAAACCCACGGGTAGCACCTACCAATTGCATGGAACGGATTAGAAATCGCTGTGAAAATAACGCCAGTCGAATGGTATTATGGATCAGCATCACTACGGTAATAATTAAAATAAGAATGAATCCACCCATAACCAGGCTGATTTTCAACAAATTTTTATTTATAGCATCAACCAGGTCAGTCATGTAAGAAACCTCAAAAACTCCCTGTAATCCTCCTAACTCTTTTGCAATAAGAGCCAATTGCTCCGAGTTCTGATATTCTTCGGCTACAGAAAAGACAAAACTATCTCTAAGTGGATTATCTTCAAGAAACTTGGTAAAATCTTCTCCAGTGCTTTGAATGAAAAGTTCTGCAGCTTCTTTTTCTGAAATATATCGCAAGCTGGGGGAATCAATTTTGGTAAGAACAAAGGGTCTTGAGGAGATATTTTTTTCCAGGTTTTTTATTTGATCTTTTGAAAGATTCTTCTGCAAAAAAACTTGAATTTCAATATTTTCCCTAATCATTCGAGTTAAGGATTGTGCCTGAATTAGGATAATTCCAAATAAACCGATGATAAAAAGGGAGAGCGAGGTACTAAATAGCACACTGCCAGATTTGAAATATCCTAAAGTTTTTTTATTTCGAGTAGATCCAGCCATCAGAAGTGTATTTCATCCCAAAAATAGAAAACGAAGCTCGATTTAACCAATGGATGTAACAGAAAGGATCGGAATCACCTTTTCACCAGAAATACCCCAAATTTTATCCGATTCTAAGGGCTTGATCAATGCCAATCCTGTAAAGTTTCCAAAACTCGGCAAAACCAGTATGTTTTCCGACCAGTGGAAACAAGGGATTTTAACCGATTGCCTAGCTTTACCCCTGAGCAAAAGCCCGGGATGTATATGACCGCAAATATTCAATAACCCACGATCCAAGGTGGAAATAGGTTCATGTGAAAATACAAATGGACCTAATTGTAGTGGGTGTTCATGGATTTTTAGAACTGAATTTTTGTAATAAGTAGGAGAAAGGATGTCATGATTCCCTTTAATTAAATGAAATTCTGTTTCGGAAAATGCTGTCAGAAATGAATTAAACTCTTCCCACTGCCCGTTCCAGGTGCTGTGGAAAAGGTCGCCAAGAAAAAATATTTTTTTTGGCTTCATTCCAAGAAGAAGGTTGTTTAGATTTTGGAAATCGGCTTCGTGTATGGGTTCGGGTATGGGTATGCCTGCCTTTCGAAAATGGCTTGCCTTTCCCAAATGCAGATCCGCTATAAAAATACTTTCCAATTCCCTAATCAGTAGTGCTTTTTCTTTCAAAAACCCCAATGAAAAGTCCCCAAATTTCACAAATTCACCCATTTTTTTACAAACTCTCGGGCAAATTGGAAAAACAATTTTGAAACTCTTGGTATTTATGAGATAAAAAAATAAAACGTTATGAAATCCATATGTGCCAGCATCGGTTTGTTATTTTTTTTGGGATTTCCACTTCAAACAAGCGCTCAATCCGAAAGTGCCATTTTAGGTCTATGATACAATACGGAGAAAACGGCTCATGTTGAAATTGTGAAAAATGGATCGGAATTTCTAGGAAAAATAGTTTGGCTCAGCGATCCCAATCCGCAAGGAAAACCAGCAACAGACAAGGAAAACTCGGACCCCAAACTAAAGAACAGACCCTTGATAGGGCTTCCAATATTGCAAGGTCTAACATATTCTTCTGGTGCTTGGACGAATGGAAAAATTTACCATCCAAAAAATGGAAAAACATATTCCTGTGAACTTAACCTCAATTCTCCTGATTTATTGGAAGTCACAGGCTATATCGGTTTTTCGTTTGTCGGAAGGACCGTGGAATGGACCAAAGTAAAACGGTAAAAAAAAGCCTGTCACCACAATCGGACAGGCCATTTCTCTTTTTTAAGAGATTAAGTTTCCTGGTAAAATGATTTGAGAAGGTGTGCAAGCTGGTTAAATTCAATCAAAAAGGCGTCGTGTCCTGCCGTGGAATCAATTTCTTTATAGGTTCCTCGCTTTACATGTTGACTGATGTAGTGTGATTCTTTCGGCAAAAAAAGCAAATCAGAATTTACACCAATAGCCAATACTTTTGCTTCTATTTTGGCTAATGCAGCATCTACACCGCCCCGTTTTCTACCCAGATCATGGCTATCCATGGTTTTACTTAAAGTCCAATAAGACAAGGCATTAAATCTTCCAGCCAGTTTCTTGCCTTGATACCTAAGGTAAGAGGAAGCCTTGAAACCATGAAGTTTTTCTTCCGAATCGGTTTGTTTGATTTGGAAATCGTTCTGACTTCGGTAACTCAGCATTGCAATGGCACGGGCTGTTTCCAATCCTTTTTTTCCGGCTAATTCATTTTTTTCTCCCCAGGTGCAATCGGATTCAATGGCCATACGTTGGGTTTCATTGAATCCGATTACCCAAGGGGATGTTTTAGAGGTTGAAGCCAGAATCACCGCGTGATCTAATTTTTCCCCCAAACTCACCGCCCACTCCAAGGCTACCTGACCTCCAAGTGAACCACCGATCAAGCTGTGTATTTTCTCTAAGTTCAAATGAAGTCTCAGTCTGTCGAGGCTATCGGCTAGATCCCTTGGGGTGACTTGAGGGAAATCGTAAAAGTAAGGTTCTCCAGTTAATGAATTGATACTAAAAGGGTTGGTTGACCCATAATTGCTTCCAAGCAGGTTGGCACAGATGATGAAATGGTTGACAGGATCAAAGAATTTACCTTCACCGATCAGTCCGTTCCACCATTCTGCAGCTTTTGAATCGCCAGTAAGCGCATGAACTACCCAAATGACATTTGATTTTTCCCTATTCAGCTTTCCATAAGTTGAATAGGCCAGGTGAAATTGCTGAAGAATTTCACCTGATTCCAGGATTAGAGGCTCATTTGAGAAGAAAACTTCCTGTGTCATGTTCAAGTTTGTAGATTCTCTGCTGAGATTCATTAAGTAAATTAAATTTGATCAAAGGCCTGTTGAAGATCTGCTTTGATGTCTTCGATGTGTTCGATTCCCAGAGATAATCTGAGGAGGGTATGAGTAACACCCGCTGCCAGTTGTTCAGCTTCCGAAAGTTGTTGATGGGTGGTGGCTGAAGGCTGGATAATCAATGTTTTTGCATCCCCTACATTGGCCAAATGTGAAATCAATTGAAGGGTATTGATGAAACTGGATGTTGAGGTTTTGTCTCCAACCAGCTCAAAACTTAAAACACCGCCAAATCCGTTTTTGAGGTATTTTTTGGCTAATTCATGGTAAGGTGAAGAAGCTAATCCGGGATAGTTAACTTTTGATACTTTTGGATGAGATTCCAGCCATTTTGCAATTTCCAGAGCATTTTCAACCGTGCGCTGGACTCGAAGTGAGAGGGTTTCAATTCCCTGAAGCAGCAAGAAGGAATTAAACGGACTGATTGCGGGCCCAAAGTCTCTCAATCCTTCCACCCGAGCCCGGATGGCAAAGGAGATGTTGGGCAAGCCCAGGGGGTTGTTTTCCCCAAACACCTCCCAGAAATTCAATCCATGATACCCTTCTGATGGCTCCGAAAACTGTGGAAATTTACCGTTTCCCCAGTTAAAATTCCCGCCGTCGATAATGATTCCTCCAATAGAGGTGCCGTGCCCCCCAATCCATTTGGTAGCAGAAGAGGTAACAATATTCGCTCCGTGCTCGATGGGTCTGAACAAATAGCCGCCGGCTCCGAAGGTGTTATCCACCACTAAAGGAATGTTGTGTTTTTTGGCCAAGTTGGCAATGGCTTCAAAATCAGGAATATTGAATTCAGGATTACCGATAGTCTCTAGATATATGGCCTTGGTTTTGGAGTCAATGAGTTTTTCAAATGCTTCCGGGGAATCTCCTTTTGCGAATCGCGCTTCGATTCCTATTCGTTTGAAGGCAACTTTAAACTGGTTGTAGGTACCCCCATAAAGGAAGGAAGTAGTGATAAAGTTCTCGCCAGATTGAAGGATATTGTTCAGGGCAAGAAATTGTGCTGCCTGTCCTGAACTGGTAGCTACAGCTGCTACTCCACCTTCCAAAGCAGCAAGTCTTTTTTCGAAAACATCCGTGGTTGGATTCATGATCCGGGTGTAAATGTTTCCAAATTCCCTCAGTCCGAATAGGTTGGCTCCATGTTCTGCACTGTTGAAAGTGTATGAGGTGGTTTGATAAATCGGGACAGCTCGCGAATTTGTGGTAGGATCTGGAGTTTGGCCTGCATGAAGTTGCAGGGTTTCAAATCGGTAATTTGCTGACATGATATTTAGGATTTAATGGTTTGTTGGGTTAGAACTTGATATTTAGAGAAAAATAAAAATTGACTCGTGGGGGTGTTTTTCCAGATCAATACTCGAATGGACTATAGAAAATTTTCCAGTAGTATGCTGAATTACCTTTTTTATCGGACTAGACCCTTGGAATGAAAAAATCACCTCGCTAATCGGAAGGAAGTAGATAGGTTTTGGAGAAAGGGAGGATACTTGGTTTTTTATCATTTGCTTAGAATTTATAGCTCCAAATAAGACCTTCTTATTTGGCAGGTATTGGCACCTTTCCGTCATTTCGGAAGGTTGCCAGAGGGTCAATGAGCCTGTCTCTCGCCTCTTCTTTATAAATCCCAGCACCAAAAAGTGAAAGGATAAGACAAATAAAAAGCCCCGGATTTAGAAATCAAAGTCCGGGGCGCATTTTCTTTTTTAGAATGTTAAAACTGGTGTTCGCTGTACCTGAATACAGGATTAATATTTTCAAAATCGGGCTTTATGGTCGTCAGTTCCTTTACCAATCCATTTTCCAAACCATAAACCCAGCCATGGATTTCAGGTGATTTGCGCTCGTACCAGGATTTCTGTATGAT
This sequence comes from uncultured Limnohabitans sp., assembly GCA_964574365.1. Lineage (GTDB taxonomy): Bacteria > Bacteroidota > Bacteroidia > Cytophagales > Cyclobacteriaceae > Algoriphagus. The sequence goes on along the minus strand of CAZNND010000003.1, from coordinate 35,215 downwards.
GGAGGTTTTGATTAGGTCTTGACACTGTTCCAATACATTCAACTCTACCAGTTTATTGACCCTGTTTTTATGATCTTGAATGGAATCCACCTCGCTTTGGTAATTTTTATATACCTCCTTTATGTTTCTAAGCCATTTATTTATCAAACCAAAACTTTTGTTTCCCATTGCGGCTTCAACTCCCCCGCAACCGTAATGTCCGCAAACAATCACATGATCGACTTTCAATACTTCAACTGCGTATTGAAGTACAGATAGCATATTAAGATCTGTATGAACGACCAAATTGGCAATATTCCGGTGTACAAAAATTTCCCCAGGATCTGTACCCGTTATTTCATTTGCCGGAACACGACTGTCCGAACAGCCAATCCAAAGGAATTTAGGTCTTTGCTGATGTACCAATCGGTTGAAGAAATCTTTATCAACATCCAGCTTCTCCTTGGACCAAGCTTTGTTTTGCAATAAAAGTCTATCGTAAGGGTTCATTTAGTTTTTAATTAAGTGGTAAGAATATCCTTCAATGCTTACAATTATATCTCTTGTTTCAGCAGTGGCTATAAAATCGTTTAAAACTTCCTGAATGTCGTGGTCGATAAAGACTGCTTTATTTCCATTTAAAATCACCTTACTTCCGTCTGGGATTAGGGATAATTCTTTCATTAAAGGTGCCTTATTCAGAAAAGTTACGTCTTTTTGAAGCTTGACTAAATAATTTCCATTCAGTTCGGTGATTGTTACCGCCCGATGGAAATTTGTTTTTATGACGAAAAATATTCCCACAACCATTCCTATTCCAATACCTACCAATAAGTCTGTTAATAAAATGGCAATAATTGTCACCACAAAAGGTAAAAATTGGTTCATGCCTTTTTCAAATTCACGGATAAATAAGGAAGGCTTAGCTAGTTTGAATCCTACCATAAATAAAACTGCAGCCAAACAGCTTAGCGGGATTTTATTGAGAAGATTAGGAATACTCAATACCAGTATAAGCAATAAAAATCCGTGTAAGATTGTTGATAGCTTGGTTTTCGCACCAGATGCGATATTGGCAGAAGTCCTAACAATAACGGCTGTTACTGGCAGACCACCGATGAGACCCGAAACGGTATTGCCGATTCCTTGGGCCACTAATTCCCTATTCGTTGGGGTAATTCTTTTTTCTAAGTCCATTTTATCCCCTGCCTCGATGGAAAGTAGGGTTTCAATACTTCCAATTACTGCGAGAGTTATTGAAATTATCCAAAAGCCTGCTGTTCCAATTAAACTGAAATCGGGAAATGTAATTAGGTTAGATAGTTCACTAAAATTTTCCAAAGAAGGAATTGAAACCAAATGCTCATCTTTTAATTCCCACTCTGGTTTGAATCGCCGGTATACCGCATTGACTGCTATTCCTGAAATTACAGCCCAGAGCGCACCTGGAACTGCACCGAAAAGTTTATGGCCCTTGACCTTTGGTTTATCAAACACGATCAAAATAACAAGCGCCAGAAAAACAATGGGAATCGCTCCAGGGCTGAAATACTGGAATGCGTAATAGATTTCAGTGAATGAATTATGCTCATCCATTTGCTGAAAAGCAAAATCTCCGATGAAATCTTTATCATATCCCAAGGCATGGGGAATTTGCTTCAGAATTAGAATCAATCCTATTGCAGCCAGCATTCCCTTGATCACGGAATTGGGGAAGTAATAGCCCAATACTCCTGCTTTTGCGATTCCAAAAATCAATTGAAAAATCCCTGCAATGACCACAGCTCCCAAGAAAAGTTCAAAAGTTCCCAAACTTGAAATTGAGTCAAGCACTATCACAGTCAACCCGGCGGCAGGTCCACTTACTGAAACATGTGATTTTGAAATGGCTCCAATGATAACACCCCCTACTATTCCCGCAATTAATCCCGAAATAGGAGGAGCGCCACTTGCTATTGCAATTCCAAGACAAAGTGGCAATGCCACCAAAAAAACCACTAAACTGGCTTTTAGGTCATATTTCAAGGTAGTGCTAAACGGGGAAGTCATTTATATCATTTATGAGAAGGGATTTTTGCATAAATAATTCTTTTAATAAATTTAAATTTTTTAAATGACAATAAAAATTTTTTAAAGTGAATTTCAAGATTTTTAGGATTGAAACAACTTTTGTATTGCCAAATCAATTTTTTCAAAATTAAAATTGTCAATCTGATTATCCATTTTGGAGCTAATTTCTGAAGAGCATAGATTTCCTATACTTCCCTCATGTGTATGATTAACCTGACTTTGATTTGGATCAAATTGATTTGACTCTATATCCATGCCTACTTTTTTGTACGCATCCCGGAAAGGCATTCCCTTAAGAACCAATTCATTGACTACTTCTACTGAAAAGACGTGCTTGTAAAATGGATCCTGCAAGATTTGTTGTCTTACCCGAACAGACCTAAGCATAAATGTTGCCATGCGGAGGCAGGATTTGAGTGATTCGATAGCAGGAAAAATTTCCTCCTTCAGTAGCTGCATGTCTCGATGGTAGCCGGTACTCATATTTGTTAAGAGAAGGCTTACCGAGTTTGGAACCGCTTGAATCTGATTGGTTTTCGCTCGGATCAATTCAAAGACATCAGGATTTTTTTTATGCGGCATGATACTGCTTCCCGTTGTCAAGTCGTCTGGAAAGGACAAGAATGCAAAGTGCTGGTTCATAAACAAACAGCCATCTGTAGCTAATCGGTTAAGGGTAGCAGCAAGTCCCGATAAAGCAAAAGCTAAGGTCCGCTCGGTTTTTCCTCTGCTATTTTGGGCATTTATCACGTTATGATGTAAATCGGCAAATCCCAAAAGTTTGGTAGTCATTGCTCGGTCGAGTGGAAAACTAGAGCCGTATCCAGCTGCTGAACCAAGTGGGTTTTTGTTACTTAGATCAAAGGCCGCTTTAAGTAATCCCAAATCCTCTGTAAGACCTTCTGCAAATGATCCAAACCAAAGTCCAAAGGAAGATGGCATCGCCAATTGGGTGTGAGTATAACCAGGCATCAAATTTCCTTTATGATGATCCGATAGTTCTAAGAGTAAGTCAAAAAGTACTTTTGTTTCTGCTAACAATTCACGGATTGCACTTCTATAAAAAAGCTTCAAATCCACCAATACCTGATCGTTTCGGCTTCTACCACTGTGTAGCTTTTTTCCTACTTCGCCATAGCGTTCGGTCAGTAAAAATTCTACTTGAGAGTGTACATCTTCCACTCCTGAAGCGATTTGAAATTCCCCTCTTTCAATTTCATAATAGATTTCTTTTAACCCCTTCTGCAAGGTTTGGTTTTCCTCTGCCGTCAAAAGACCTATAGAAGCCAACATGTGGGCATGTGCCATAGATCCGAGCACATCAAAAGGTGCTAATATCAAGTCAAATTCCGGATCCCTTCCAATGGTAAATTGCTCCACTTCTTTTTTGCTTCCGGTGGCTTTTTGCCAAAGTTTCATGTCTTCAGGGTTTAATGTGCGCTAAGGCTAGCGTATTTTTCAATCAGTGAAATGTAAATTCGGATTCCTTCCTCTACTTCTTTTAGGTAAATGAATTCGTTTGCGGTGTGAGATCTTGCCGAATCTCCCGGCCCAATTTTTACGGAAGGGTAGGGAATTAGCGCCTGGTCCGAAAGTGTTGGGCTTCCAAAAGTCTCCAGCCCCAATTCAATTGCTACCAGATTCATCTGGTGGTCAATAGGAAGATGGGAAGACTGAAGCCGAAGCGATCGGGGGTAGAGCTCTGCCTTCAGAACTTTTCTGAGTTCTTCCAGAGCTTCTTCTAGCGTATAGGCATCTGTGACTCTCAGATCCAACACGTATTCGCATAGATCTGGAACAACGTTGTGCTGTTGTCCAGATTTGATTATGGTACAAGTGACTTTGGTTTTACCCAAAAAGGGAGAAACCTTGCTGAATTGAAAGTTTCGTATTTTATCCAAATCCTCTAGTGCTAGGTAAATGGCATTTACCCCTTCCTCACGGGCGGCATGTCCGGCTTTTCCATGAATTTTCGCATCAACCACCAAAAGACCTTTTTCTGCTACTGCCAATTTCATTTGAGTAGGTTCTCCAACGATTGCCAATTCAGCTCTTGGCAGGGTCGTTAGAAGGGATGCAATACCGTTTTGGCCAGAAATTTCCTCTTCAGCGGAGGCAATCATCAGCAAATTGAAGGGTAGGGGCTTTTTTAAAAAATAGCAAAATGTGGAAATCAATCCAACCAAAGGACCTCCTGCATCATTTGACCCAAGTCCAAAAAGTTTTCCTTCTTCCTCGATAGGAGAAAAGGGATCATGGGTGTACCCCAAATTGGGCCTAACAGTATCGTGGTGAGAATTGAGCCAAATCGTGGGAAGTTCAGCACGGTATTCAGAGGAAAATGCCCAAACATTATTTCCGGAGCGGAATGTTTTTACCCCATGTGCTTTCAAAAATTGCTCGATAAGATCTCCCGATTTTTGCTCTTCTTTGGAAAAAGAAGGAACAGAAATCAACTTTTTCAGAAGATCAATGCCCTCATCACGCAATTTTTCAAACTCCTCCATTAGTATAAATTGTATCGCTGTCGCTCAATCGTTGTGCCTGCTGTTTTTCCTTTTGACGCCAGCAGTAGGTTTTCAGCTTTTCCGATCCAAACATGTTGTACTCCTTGCTTTAAGGCCTCAAAGGCATTGTCCAATTTGGGAATCATCCCGGAATGAATCACATTTTCCTTTCTCAATTCGGCATAAATATCCTCATTGATCAGAGGAATAAACGAGTTCTCGTTTTTTTCATCCATCAAAACGCCGCTTTTGTTGAAACAAAAGTAGAGATTTACCTGATGGTCTTTGGCTAGACTCGTTGCCAAGGCAGAGGCGATAGAGTCGGCATTGGTATTGAGCAATTGACCTTTTTTATCGTGAGTAATCGCATTGATGACCGGTTGGAGTCCAGCTGTAAGCAATGTGTTTAGTAATTCCGTGTTGATTTCCTGAATGTCACCGACAAACCCATAATCAATACCTTTTACCGGTCGCTTGGTAGAACGGATCAAATTCCCGTCTGCACCTGTCAGTCCAATGGCATTCACTTTTAGGGCTTGTAGCTTGGCTACCATGTTTTTATTGATCAGTCCGGCATAGACCATCGTCACTATATCCAAGGTGTCTTTGTCGGTAATTCGCCGCCCATCTACCATTTCGGGCATAATACCCATACTTTCACCAAATCGGGATGCCAAAACACCTCCGCCATGAACCAGTATTTTGTTTCCTGGAAATTTCGCAAACAGCGCCAAAAATTCATCCAACTTCTCAGGGAAATCAATGACGTTTCCTCCGATTTTGATGATAGAGATCTTCATAGGCTTGGGAGATAAAAAAAGTTAACCGAGTATTTTGCTGAGAACCGCTTGAGCGGCATAGATTCTGTTTTCTGCTTGTTGTTGTACCAAGGAGCGGGAACCATCAAGGATTTCATCAGATAGTTCCAAATTTCTTCGAACGGGCAAACAATGCATTACCTTGGCTTCAGGAGCTTCTTTCAGGTGATTTTCCTTTAACATCCACCGGGAATCCGTACAGAGGATTTTACCATATTCATTGAATGCAGACCAGTTTTTAACATACACAAAATCAGCATCTTGAAGTGCTTTACTTTGATCATATTCTAGTGTAGCACCCTTGGTGAACGACTCGTGTAACTCATATCCTTCCGGATGGGTAATGGTCAGGTCGTAGCCCATGCCGAGGGTCCATTCAGTAAAGCTGTTGGCCACAGCATGGGGTATAGCCTTGATATGAGGTCCCCAGGTGAGCACCACTTTGGGTTTCTTCTTCCCTGCCAAAAGCTCCTGGATTGTAATTTGATCCGCCAGACTTTGTAGCGGATGTCGTGTGGCAGATTCCAGACTGACAACAGGAATTCCGCTGTATTTGACAAACTGCCCAAAAATAAAGTCGGTCATATCTTCTTCTTTGTTGGTCAGGGAAGGGAATGCCCGGATCGCGAGGATATCAAAATAGGAACCCAAAACCCCTGCGGCATCTTTGATGTGCTCCACAGTACCTTTGTTCATGATTGCACCCTCCTGCATTTCCAAAGCCCAGCCCTCTTTGTCCATGTTGAGCACCATAGCTTCCATTCCCAGATTTTGAGCTGCAATTTGTGTTGAAACCCGGGTTCGCAGCGATGGATTCAAAAAAATGCAACCTACTCGTTTTCCCTGGCCCTTAGCCTTATCGAGCAGTGGATTGGATTTATAGACCAGAGCCAAATCGATCAGTTTCTGACCTAGTTCCTTCGATTCAAATTGGGTGAAATGCTTCATGGCAGGCATTGACAATAGGAGATAATAGAAATTAACTGTTCAGAATTTCTTTCAGTGCGATTAAAAACGAATTTAATTGATTCCATTCTACGTTCAAAGGAGGTAAAAGTCGAATAGTTTGATTTCCGGCGGCGGAACCTGTGAACATATGGTATTTTTTCACCAATTCATTTCGTACAGGACCAGCATCGCGATCCAAATCTATCCCAATCATCAAGCCTTTTCCTCTGACATCAATAATCCCTGGAATCGTCTTCAATTCTTCGATCAAGCGGTCACCGAGTTCCAAAGCCTTGGCTTGTAGATTTTCTTGTTCCAATACTTCTAGAACTGCCAGTCCTGCGGCGCAGGCTAGATGATTGCCACCAAAAGTGGTTCCCAATAAGCCATAACTCGCTTTGAACTCAGGTGAAATCAACAATCCACCGATCGGAAAACCATTTCCCATTCCTTTGGCCATGGTTATTAGGTCTGGCATGATGCCATCAACCCACTGATGTGCAAAGAATCTGCCTGTGCGGCTGTAGCCTGATTGGACTTCATCTAAGATCAATTTGGCTTCGTATTTCTTTGCTAAAGATGAAATGCCCCGAAGGAAATCAGGCTCAGGAACCTGAATCCCACCTACACCCTGTATACCTTCAATGATAATTCCTGCAATGGTATTGGATTTTAAGGCTTCCTCGACCGCATCCAAATCGCCCCAGGGAAGGATATGAAAATCGGTTCTGGCATTACACGGTGCCACGATTTTCGGGTTGTCAGTTAATGCCACAGCTCCAGATGTCCGACCATGAAAAGCTCCTGAAAAAGCGATTATTCCGGGTTTATTCGTGGCGAAAGAGGCCACTTTGATGGCATTTTCATTGGCTTCCGCTCCTGAGTTTACTAGAAACAACTGGTAATCATGCAAGCAGGATAGATGGCCAAGCTTTTGTGCCAATTGCTGCTGGATTGGAATCTCTACTGAATTAGAATAAAAGGCGATTTTGTCCAATTGATTCTTGATCCGCTTGACGTAGTGCGGATGGGTATGACCAATCGATATCACCGCATGTCCTCCATAAAGATCCAAATATTCTTGCCCCTGATCATCCCATAGACGACAGCCTTCGGCTTTGTCTATGGTGACTGGAATGAGGGGATAGACGTCGAATAAGTTCATTTTTATGTACGATTTAAGATTTTTGATTTACGACATTTTTGTGATTGTCATTTTTACTTTTCTCAGGAATCAGAGTTTTTCAAATGGATGACACAATTCTGATAAGTGAATTTTCGCTTGTTCCAATGTCTTGTATCTAAAATCTTGATTTAATGTCTTAAAATGCAATGGATTTCAAATTCAGTCCCGTTCTCTCCTCAAGCCCGAAGGCAAGATTAAAGTTTTGGACAGCTTGACCGGAAGCACCCTTCAGCAGGTTATCAATGGCAGAATAAATGACCAGTTGACCGGCTTCTTTTTGGAGATAGAGAATGCATTTATTGGTGTTTACTACTTGCTTGAGATCTATATCCTGAGAAGATACAAAAGTAAAAGCCGAGTCCTTGTAAAACTCGCGGTAAGCAGCTACGGCTTCTTCGAGTGAACCTTCAAATGGAAAATAGGCCGTTATCCAAATTCCCCTGGAGAAGTTGCCGCGATAGGGAACAAACAGAATTTCATGATTAGAGTCAGGATTCAACTGTTGGAATGTCTGATTGATTTCCTTCAAATGCTGGTGGGTAAACAGCTTATAAACAGACATATTGCCCGTTCGGTAGCTGAAATGGGAAGTTTCAGCAAGCTTTTTTCCCGCTCCTGTAGAACCTGTGATTCCGGAAACGTGAATTTGACCTTTTATCCAATTTTTGGAGATTGCTGGAGCCAATGCCAGTTGGATTCCTGTGGCAAAGCAACCCGGATTTGCTATTCGGGTTGCGGTTTTGATTAATGCGGCATTGACCTCGGGAAGGCCATAGATAAATCCATGGGATTCGTCCCGGAAATCGGTGGAAAGATCAATTGTTACCGTTTCAGGGGAAAAGGAGTGAGTTTCCAAAAAGCCCTTAGTTTCACCATGAGGTAAGCCCAAAAACACAGCTTCCACGTCAGAAGGAACCGCATCGGTAAATACCAAATCGCAGTCGCCAATCAAATCAGGATGCACTTCCGTGACTTTCTTTCCTTTTTGGCTATTGGAATGCACGCAGACTAGTTCACAGTTGGGGTGATGAACCAAAATCCGCAGTAGTTCACCACCGGTATATCCTGCCGCTCCGATGACAGCTGTTTTGATTTTAGTCATTTTTGCTGTTGACTTTGTGGAAAATCGCAGTCTGATTGCCCAAAATGCGGGTAAATCCTTTCACGTCCTCCCCTGTGTATCCCTTATTCATTTCCCCATAGCTTCCAAATTTGGAGGACATCAGGTCATGCTCAGATTGGATTCCGAGAAGGGTAAATCGGTAAGGCTGCAAAAGTATGCGTACCTCTCCCGACACATACTCCTGGGTGCTGGAAAGAAAAGCTTCAAGATTTCGCATCACCGGATCGAGGTAATGGCCTTCATGCAGGTGATTTCCGTAAAATTCTGCTTGTTGATTTTTCCAAAACATTTGCCACTTGGTCAAGGTATGTTTTTCCAGAAGTTGGTGTGCTTTGATAATGATGAGCGGCGCAGCTGCCTCAAATCCCACTCGCCCTTTGATTCCGATGATGGTGTCACCCACGTGAATATCTCTTCCGATTCCGTAGGGTGCTGCCAAAGCTTGTACTTTTAAAATAGCGTCCACAGGATTGTCGAAGGCTACACCATTAACACCTTTTAATTCACCATGGACAAAAGTCAGGTTGATTTCTTTAGGCTCATAGTCACTCACCTGAGTTGGCCAGGCTTCCTCTGGGAGGTATTCGGATGAAGTCAGGGTTTCTTTTCCACCTACCGAAGTTCCCCAGATGCCTTTGTTGATGGAATAGGCGGCTTTTTCGAAGTTCATGGAAACCCCGTGTTTTTTCAAGTACTCGATTTCTTCCTGACGGGAAAGTTTGAGGTCACGGATCGGGGTAATGATTTCAATGTCCGGAACAATAGTTTGAAAAATCATGTCAAATCGTACCTGATCATTTCCCGCACCGGTAGAGCCATGGGCTACAGCTTTGGCTCCGATGGATTTGGCATATTCGGCAAGGGATTTTGCCTGAACAATGCGTTCGGCGGAGACAGATAGAGGATAGGTTGCATTTTTCAATACATTCCCGAACACCAAGTATTTGATCACCGATTGGTAGTAGGTGTCTACCACATCCAAGATTGTAAATGAAGAAACACCCAGGGTCTTTGCTCTTTCTTCTATGATTTGCAATTCTTCAGTAGAAAAACCTCCGGTATTCACTATGGCTGCATGGACTTCATAGCCCAAGTCTTTGGTCAAATGCAAGGCGCAAAAGGTTGTATCAAGACCTCCGCTGTAAGCTAATACTACTTTTTTCATTTTAAATAGGTTGGATTCCGTCTGAGCGGAATTGGTAGGTTAAAAGAAAATACTCTTTATGCTCTCCTTAGATTTGGATAGTTTGAGTAGAATAAATTTTTTCAATCTGACCCAACGGTCAAACAGGTTGATTTCTTTTTTGAAATCATCTCTGAGGGCCAGGTCTTCGGTATGGTTCTTTTTCGACTGAGGGTCATAAAGCATGGCTGTGCAAAGGCAGTTCTGACGGTTTTTCGACATCAGAATTTCGTAATTAATACAACTTTGACAACCCTTCCAGAACTCTTGATCGTCAGTCAAATCAGAATAGGAAACGGGAATATAGCCTAATTCGGAGTTGATTTTCATCACGGCAGCACCTGTGGTCAATCCGAAGATTTTAGATTCCGGATATTTTTTCCGGCTCAGTTTGAAGATTTCCTGCTTTATCTTTCGTGCAAGGCCGTATTTTCTGAACTGAGGGGCAACAATCAGGCCTGAATTGGCAACAAACTTGCCGTGCCCCCAAGCTTCGATGTAGCAGAAACCCGCCCAGGTACCATCAGAAGTCAACGCAATAACTGCTTTTCCTTCATCCATTTTCATTTCGACATAAGCAGGGCTTCTTTTGGCGATTCCGGTACCTCGTGCCTTTGCAGAATTTTCCATTTCTTGAGTGATCTGCTCGGAATACTTCTTATGAATGGAGTCGGCTACGACGATTTTGAAAGAAATCTCTTCCATTGAAATTACAAAACTTGTACTGCCCCGAATAGAAGCAGGATGGTGGATTTTAATTTGGTAGAAACGATTAGGCGAGGGGAGTTTTCCGCGTAGGAAAACAAACTATCGTGGAGGGTCAAACCCTAAAAATCTGCCTAAACCTAGTCAAAGGGGAAAAATTAACCCTAGCAACTGGTACTTTCCCATTGGGGATGGAAACAAAAGATCTTGTCGCTATGTGAGTAAAAATATGCATGTTCAAATCGGGTGCAAATGTTGTACCTCAATTAATCATTTGCAAGTAATAAGTTTAAAAATTTACAAACGGTGATGAATTTGTTTCAATAGAAACGAGGGTTGCTTACCAATTTTATCAAAATCCCCTATTGATTTTGTAAATGGTGGATCCTTTTAAATTCGGTCAATTTACCAATTTCAATCAGGCATTCCGAAGGCATATTCTGTAAAAGCCCAGAACTAAACTCTGGGTCATAAGGCACGATCCATTTTACAAAATCTAAAAACCAATTTTATAATAATTCGCATTTTACCTTTTTTTCAAACTATCAGCTTACCCTGCCATCTCCTTCAGCGCCTTCACCAATTGATCACAATCCGCCATGGAGGTGTAAATGTTTGGACTGACCCGAACTCCCCTCACACCGGCCCCGTCAATCGGAGCGGTGAAAATTTTGTGTTTTTCCAAAAGGATTTTCCCCATCTCGGCAGGCGTGTATTTTTCCACCCAAACATTGCCGATTCCGCAACAGCGTGCAGGATCTTCAGGGGTATTGACTTTGATGCCGGGATGGTTTCTCACCTGATCTGACCAATACTTTTGAATGAACCTCAGGCGGTCTTCCTTTCTCTTTGATCCTATTCGGTTTTGAAACTCAATCGAGTCGATCACAGTGAGGTCAGTTGCGGCTGGGTGGGTTCCGATGTGGTTGAGGTAGGCGATGGATTTTAGGTTTAAGTCAAAGGGAGCTAAAAGCGGCTGTATTTTGCTGATTTTGTCTTTTTTCACATACAGCATGCCAGCGCCAAGTGGCACACTGAGCCATTTGTGCAAACTCGACCCATAATAATCGCAATCCAGTTCGTGCATGTTGAACGTGAAATGGCCGACTGCATGGGCACCGTCAAGCATGACATCCACGCCGTAGGAATGCGCCATATCGGCGATTTTTCTTACAGGTAAAATATGTCCGGTGATGTTCACTATATGTGGCACCATCATTAGCTTGGTTCTTGGTGTGATGGCTTTGCGATAGGCTTCCACAATTTCTTCATCCGATTTTGGATCGATCGGAATATCTATTTTCACCGTTTTGATTCCCCAGCGCTTGCCCGCCAACTCAAACATGGACTGCATGCTGCCATAATCCTGATTGGAAAAAATCGCTTCATCTCCGGCCTTCCAAGGGAACCCCGAAATGATCAGATCCAGGGACTCCGTGGTGTTTCTGGTGAGTACAACCTCTTCCGGATCCGCACCGACCAATTGGGCGAGGGCTGTGGCTGATTTGGCTTTGTTTTCCACCTGAACACCTCGCATGTAATGGGATGCCTGAAAATTCACTTCCCGGATGTGGGCGATGTATTTTTCAAGCAATTCCTCTGGAAGAAAGCAATAGTACCCATTTTCAAAATTCAGATAATCCCGCTTAATCCGGTACCCGGCGCGGATTTGGTCCCAAATGTCATCCGCATCCCAGTTGAGTTGATCCAGGGAAAAGGCTTTGGCAGAGGTAGGCAAAACACTTCCTCCGATTCCGAAGGCAGCCAGATATTTTAGAAATGATCGTTTATTCATAGGTGAGTTGGGTTTCAAAGGAGGTAGGAAAGCAGCCAGATAATGATAAGAAAAATGGCCATCCAGGTAATCCAAGGGGAGCGTTTGGGAAATTCAAACTGGCAGATCGGGCACATGTCCGCTTTCGCATCAATTTCCATCGCACAGGAAGGACATTCTTTGGTTTTCACGGGCTTTTTTGAACTCTTTGGGTTAAAATCAAATTTGACTGTTAATTAACTGAAAATTCTTATGAAAATCGAGATTTGGTCGGATGTGGTGTGCCCTTTTTGTTTCATCGGCAAACGAAAGCTGGAGAAAGCACTAGCAAAATTCCCTTACAGGAACAAGGTGGAGATCGAGTGGAAGAGTTTTCAGTTGAATCCCGATCAGCAGACGATGCCGGGGGTCAGTACGATTGAACACCTTGCCCAAATAAAAGGTTGGTCCATTGCACAGACCCGTCAGATCACTTCCAATGTGGTTGAGATGGCGAAATCGGAAGGCTTGGATTTTGATATTGAAAAGGCAGTAGTGGCCAATACCAGAAATGCGCACCGGCTTATTCATTTGGCAAAAGCCTCCGGAAAGCAGGATGCGATGAAAGAGCGGCTGCTGAAGGCCTATTTTTCTGAGGGGAAAAATGTGGATGACATGAAAACCTTATTGGAGCTTGGGGAAGAAGTGGGACTAGATCCTTTAAAAATTAGTGACATGTTGGATTCCAATCAAAATGATGATGCAGTGGATCAGGATGTGTATGAATCCAGGCAGATTGGGGTGAGGGGAGTGCCTTTTTTTGTGTTGGATCGAAAATTTGGGATTTCCGGCGCGCAGCCCGACGAGGTATTTGACCAAACGCTGGAGAAAGCTTGGACTGAATATGCGAAAAACAACCCCATCCTCACGATGGCCACAAGTCCCGAGGATGCGAAAACCTGCGGAATGGATGGGGAATGTTTTTAGGGAATGATTGAGGATTTGGTTATGTTTTTTCGATGCTAAAAATTAAATCCAAATCGCAATGTGCCCAGCATAAATGGAGTTTCGCCAATTTCTTTTGTCAGGGTATTGTCTTCATAGATCAGCCAGGGGTTTGATTTGTAAATAACCCGGGCAATACCGAACTGGGGTAAAACATAAAATTTTTTGTCGGCAAACTCAAATTTGTATCCCACCTATCCTGTAACCAACCAATCAAAGCTGTTATATGTCTTTCCGGTAGTTACATGGTTTTGTAAAACGCCAAGTCGGGTGGTCTGCGAAAATTCGGCATGAAGGCCTTTCCAAAGGTATTGCCTGTATCCACTAGCAATGCTGTAATCAGCAAATCGTCCCTCTGTTTCGCGGTCTCTTGGGAAATCCACATTGATTCCCACGTAAATATCGCCCCGTAAATGACCCTTTTGCCATAGTTTGACGGTAAAGTGGGTTCTCGTCGCTGCTGTCAAAAATGGCCAGAGTATTTCTGTTTCAATACCATAGTTGCTTTTTTTTCGTTTTGCGAAAAAGAGGGTGTACTCATTAAACAAATTAATCCTAAAATCAGCAATGTTTTTTTCATTTTTGTTGCGTTTAATCATAGTGCAACAAATTTTCAATTCCTGTTTTAGAATCTGCTGAACAAATGTTAAGAAATCATTTTAGCAGTTCTTTTCTTAACCTGCTCAAATGTTGGGGCGTGATGCCCAAAAAAGATGCCGTGTACTGAGGCGGTACACTAAGAATAACTTCCGGATTGTTTTTCAACATATTTTCATACCGCTCATGAGCCGATTGAGATTGGAACATTGCAATTCTTTTTTCCATGGTAATGAAAAGATTCTGCGCAATTACTCTTCTCAAAACTTGCATTTTTGGAACAGAAAACGACAGTTCCTCGAGGTTTTTTTTGGAAATCACACGTAAAACCGTGTCTTCCAAGGCCTATATATTTTCGTTAGTGGGTGTGTTAATCAAAAAACTGGTAAAGGATGAAATGAAACTGTCAGGAGGCACGAAGTAACAGGTTACCTCGTTTCCGGAAAGGTCCACGTAGAAATTTCAAAGTTTTCCAGATACAACGTAAGCGACCTGTTCACAGATATCGCCTTGCCTCACCCAAAGTTCCCCTTTTGAAACGGTCAACGTGCCGAAGATTTTTTCAATGGCATTTTTTTCATCTTCGTTTAAGTTGACAATTTGATTGATAGTATCGGTAAGTACTGTCATTTTTCCTGTTTGTGGAGTATTATTTAGACTTTTGTGAACGAAAAAAATTGGAGGTAGTTAACGTTCTTCTGGCCCAAGCATGTCAATGGACCCTGGAAGTGGAAAGAAGAACAAAATGCCCCTTCATGATATTGTTTGACAAGTTCCCTAACTATACACCTAAGATTATGTATAAATTTTTCTGTTACAATTCAAAGTAGGAATTATCTTTATTCACACCTTAATTATTACTCAGTTCGAATCCTGTCAGCAACTACTATAACCTTACTGTCGATCAATTTTCCAACCTAATGAACTCACTCGAAACACGGATCAAAAACGCTGAATTTTTAACCGAATTGCAGTTTCAAACTGCTAGAAGCGGAGGTCCGGGAGGCCAAAATGTCAATAAAGTTGAAACGAAAGTCCAATTGAAATTTGATGTTATGAACTCCTTGATTTTAACAGAGGAGGAAAAATCTACCTTGTTAAAGAAAGTAGCAAACAAAATAGATCAAGACGGATTTTTACAATTGTCCTCCCAAGAGAAGCGGTCTCAAATTCAAAACAAGGAATTGGTAGTACGCAAGTTTTACGATTTGCTACGATTAGCCTTTCACAAGAAAAAAATCAGAAAAGCGACCAAACCCAGTAAAGGTGCCATTGAAGATCGATTGAAAGCCAAAAAAGTCCAAGCAGAGAAAAAGGCAAACAGAAACTGGAATCCATAAGTAAAAAATTAAACTATGTCGATTTAATAGACTTTATCTATTTCTATGAAGTAAGTAGGTGGTTTGTCACATTTGAAAATTTGAAAGAACAACTTGATTTAGGTGGGCAATTTCAAAGTTTCCCACAGAACTTGTCCGACTAAGGCGGATTATCATAGATTTTTTCAATTCCGGCCAGTTATTCCAAGGGTAGCAAAAGATCTTTAAAAATGCCTTCCTTCGACGGACAGGTTATTCGGGAAAAAGTTATGATGGCATTACTAGACTTTACCTTTTTTCTCCAATTTTAGAGGCTGGAGAAAAAACCCTATTAAATTTCACCAAATGCTCTTTATCTGACAGAGCAGGATTAGTAAAATAAGCCAATGAATTATCCCATATACTTGGATTACAATGCCACCACTCCCTGTGCCCCTGAAGTAATTGAAGCCATGCTTCCTTATTTTGGAAATCACTTTGGAAATGCAGCGAGCAAAAGCCACCCCTTCGGTTGGGTCGCAGAAAATGCAGTAGAAGAGGCAAGGGAAAAAGTTGCTCAATTGATTGGATCCAAAGCAAAAGAAATAATTTTCACCTCCGGGGCCACCGAATCCATCAATTTAGCGATTAAGGGTACTTTTGATGCCTATTTTGGTGAAAAGCAACATTATATAACTTGCAAAACGGAGCACAAAGCCGTGCTCGATACCTTTGTAGAAATTGAAAAAAGGGGTGGGGAAGTCACTCGGTTAGCCGTCGATTCCAAAGGTCAGATCAACCTGGATGAACTTGAACAATCCATTTTACCGCATACAAAAATGATTTGCCTGATGTGGGCAAATAACGAAACGGGAATAATTCATCCTGTAGCACAAATAGCCCGACTGGCTGAAATTAGAAACCTGATTTTCTTTACCGATGCAGTGCAAGCTGCAGGGAAACTTCCGATTTCGACAGAGGGAGTCCATTTAATGGCCATATCAGCGCATAAACTCTATGGTCCCAAAGGAGTAGGAGCCCTTTTTGTTCGGCACAACCATGAACTGCCCAAACCCTTGGCACAACTTCATGGTGGAGGTCATGAGAAGGGAATGCGAAGCGGAACACTGAATGTGCCCAGTATCGTAGGGTTTGGAAAAGCTGCAGAGCTCCGGATGAAAGAAATGGACCACGAAGCGCTGAGGCTTGAAACTCTTCGAAATAAATTGGAAAAAAGGCTGTTGGAAATCCCGGATACTTTTTTGAATGGAAATCAAGAAATGAGATTACCGCATGTAGTAAACATAGCATTCGGAGGCGTCGAAGGAGAAGAATTGCTCAAAAAAGTCAACCAGAAAATTGCCGCTAGTTCGGGTTCGGCTTGTACCTCTATTTCTCCAAAACCCAGCCATGTACTTCAGGCAATGGGATTATCTGCCGACTTGGGAAGAGCCTCGATTCGGTTTAGTTTAGGTAGGAATACCTCTGATTCAGAAATCGATCAGACTGTAAATTGGGTGAATAAAGTTGTTGGTGAATTAAGAAATTAAATTTTCTAAGAAGAAAAGAAATTAGGCGTCAATTAATTGGTTTTTAATAATTTCAAGGTAAGGAATGCAAGAAGCAAGATACCGTTAATGAGCCAATTTCAGACTACGGGAGCTATACCTATGCCGATTATTTGACCTGACAGTTTGAGGAGGTGGTCGAATTAATCCAGGGGAAAATTTTTTAAAAGGCCGCTGCCGCACCCAAAAGAATTCATCAGCGAGTTTCTCTTAAACTTGCTTCCAAACTTTACAGCTTTTTAGAAGGACAAAAATGCCAGGTTTTCGATGCGCCATTTGATGTCCGGTTTACAAAAGGATCCAAAAAAGATGGTGATATTGACAGCGTTGTCCAGCAGGATATCTGTGTGATTTGCGACCCTGAAAAATTGGATGACAAAGGTTGTATCGGTTCACCGGATTTGATAGTTGAAATCCTTTCTCCTGGAAACAGCCAGACAGAACTGCGATCCAAGTACAACCTGTATGAATCCTTTGGTGTCAGGGAATATTGGGTTATTCATCCCGAACATCAGGATTTGATGATTTACACGCTGGTGGATGGGAAATACAATGCTTCCCAGTTGTTTACGACTGGAGATGTGATCGAATCGACTGTGGTTGAAGGGTTTACCTTAGATTTGGAGGAGTTTTTTAGGGACATCGAATAGGAGTTTTTTCAATTCTTCCAATTTTTCAATCGAACCAAATCCTCTTCTGTATCCAAATCCATTAATCCAAATGGAAAATCAATCAAAAAAGTATCGTGTGGATTTTCCAAAATAACTTTTTTCGCACCCTCGGTTCCCTTCAGTCGGAGCATTTCATCAAAATAAGTTTTGTCAAAAATCGCCGGAACTCCCAGCGCACCGGAATAACTACAGGCGACTATCCCTTTTCCAGACTTTTCCTTTTCCTTAATCAGCTGATTTAGTAGGGTAGCATCCACAAAAGGTTGGTCAACCAGCATCAAAATGACTTGATCCGGGTCATCTCTTTCTATCAAAAAACGAAGGCCTTCCTGCATGCTGGAGGCCATACCCTCTTGCCAATTAGTATTGATAACAAATGGGACTTTATCAGCATCGAATCCAGTTTTGATCACATCTGGATTCCATCCTAAAACGACTACCAACGAATCAGCTTGACTAAGTTGAGCTTCATCTATCGCTTTTTGAATCAATTTACTTCCCTGAAATTCAATCAATTGCTTAGGTCTTCCTAAACGGGAAGACGAGCCAGCAGCTAAAAGGATAATCGCTGTTTTCATCCGCCCTTTTCATGGATTGGACCTTGTTTGTCACGAAGAAAAATAGGCTGCTTTTTGTTAAGCACCGCCTTAATTTCAGCCAAAATCGAAAGCGCAATTTCTTCGGAGGTTTCTGCCCCAATTTCAATTCCGACCGGAGCATAAAAATTATCCGAATCCACCTGAATTCCTTTTGACGAGAGTCTTTGAATAAGTTTCTCCGTTTTACGCTTGGGTCCTAAAATCCCGATGTACGGGATCATGCAATGCAGCAGTTTTTCAAAGACAATGACCTCGTATTCGAAATTATGCGTCATCAGCAATGCCACAGTGTTCAGATCTGTTTCTATCTGTTCAATGATTTCTTCAGCCGGGCCGTGAATGATTTGTTTCGCAGAGGGAAAGCGGGCCTGAGTAGCAAGGTTTCTTCTTCCATCAACCAAAATCAATTCAAAACCTAGAATTTCAGCCATTTTGGCCAACGGGATCGTGTCATTTCCTGCTCCAAATAGGAGTATCCGGATTGGAGGCTTAATGACCTCGAAGAAAACAGAAAGTTGGTTGTAGTCAGGATACCCTTGAATCAGATTTTGAGGTTGGTCAAATGCGGAAATTTCCTTTTCCAAAACCGAAACAAACTCCTCCGGAACTTTTTCAAAACGACTTATAGACTCACTCCCTTTATTCAAAAAGACCGTTCCGATCTGTTCAGATTTCGAATTGGGAACTGAAAAAAGAGTCAGTAGAAGTGAGGTTTCCCTGGTAGAAAGGGCTTTTTTGATCAATTCAACTGGATTTTGAGGGTTTTCAAAGGCAATCGGTTCGATCAACACGTGAATAATGCCATTACAACCCAGGCCCACACCAAATTTTTGATCATCTTCATCCGTGGTGTCATACGTGACAAGCATGGACTTTTGCTGGAAGATCACCGATTGTGCTTTCCGAAGTGCATCGCCTTCCAGACAGCCTCCGCTGATCGCCCCGGTCAGATGCCCTTCTTCGGTGACCAACATTCTCGCTCCCGGACGACGGTACGCTGATCCATCTACCTGCACCACTGTAGCCAGAGCAACCGCTTGATTTTCAGCTTTACAACGTTCATAAGCTTGAATGATTTGCTGAAGTTCTTTCATAGGGAGTTGAGGATTAGTCGGCGAGTTGAAGGTTCTCTTTTTTGAAAGAAAACCAAATAGAAAAAAGAACAGAAAGGATCAAGTACCCCATAAAAATATACACCAAGCCCGGCAAAAAGGTGTTTAAACCAAACCAATCTCCAGTTTTAACTACAAAATAGATCGCATAAAAAGACTTGAGTATTTCCCAAGCCCAAGCGTTTGGATTTCGATCCATCAGCTCTGTGTAAGCATATACGGTCAGAAAAACAAAACCTCCAAAATAAAAGATGCCGGGAGAACCAATGTTAGCCAAATTCCCAAATAGGTAACTCAGCATTAGCAATAACGTGATTAACTGAAAAAAGCTCCAAACCAACATGCCTTTGGTGAGCATAGGATTGTATTTGTCAAAATGATAGACGTCTTCGATTTTGGAGACTGGATATTTTTTTGCCACATCGGTTGGCCTCCAACCCAAGGGCATGAACCAGATTTTGAATTTATCAGTCCATTTTTCTGCCCTCCAGGCATCTTTGACTAACAACCACAGGTGCATAAAATTGATCTTGATCGGATTCCAGGTCTGCACCGGTCTGGTGACTCCGTAAACAGCTGGAATGTCCTCTTTTTCTTCTTGATAGGTACCAAACCATCTATCCCAAAAAATGAAAATTTGACCATAATTTTTGTCCAGGTATTCTGGGTTGATGGCATGGTGTACCCGATGATGGGAGGGGGTAACTATTATTTTTTCCAGAAAACCCATCCGACCGATATGCTGGGTGTGATACCAAAACTGTGCAAACAAATGCAAGGGAGCCACGATGGAAATCACTTGGGGAGGAACACCCAGAATAGCGGCAGGAAGCAGAAATACCGCAAAGATCTTGACAATAGAGGAGATGCTTTGACGTAAGGCACAAGCTAAGTTAAACTCTTCGGAACTGTGATGAACAATGTGGTTATTCCAAAAAATATTGTATTCATGGGCTATGCGGTGAGTCCAATAGCCCGCAAAATCCAGTGCAAAAAAAGCAATGACATATACCGCCCAGGTGGCTTGAATCTCGAAAAAAGAAAATTTTTCAAACAGCCAACCATAAGAAATCACTGCTACACTGAGTCCCAAAACATCTTTCGTGACATTGGTCATTCCCGAACTGAGACTAGAAATCATATCATTAAGTGGGACAGTATCGTTCCCTTTCCAAATTCCCCAGAATTTCTCAAACAATACCAGCACAAAAAAAGCTGGCATGGCAATTAATAAGATTTGTCCGTACGCTTCCATTGGGTTTATTTTTCGAGTCTTCAAACTTATCTATAAACTCGATTTCATTCAAGAGTTCTTTTTAAAGATTGATTTTTGATGAAGAAACGATAATTAGTTTATATGGAAAATGAATGAATCCGGAAACTTCCTACTTTTAGCCATGGAAATTCCATCGCTATCGGATCTTAAAAAGGAACTCAGCTACCTTCCAGAAAAGGAATTGATCAGCTTGATAACCGAATTGGCCAAATTCAGCAAAGACAACAAGGCCTTTCTTTATTTCAAACTTAACGAAAGGGATCAACCCAATTTGTTTGTAGATTCAGCCATGGAAGAGTTGGATGAGGCCTTTCAAACTGCCAGCACCATAAATTACCACGTGGCCAAAAAAGCCATACAAGGCATCCGACGTAAGCTGAACAAAGCCCTTAAACTGAGCAAAAACAAGGCAGACCAGGCAGAAATGATTCTTTATTTCTGTGAAATGACCAAGAAATACGGTTTTTTGTCTTTCAGACATCCCGTCATCTCTAATCTATATCAGACACAAATTGGGAAAGCTAAAAAATTAATTTCTTCCCTTCATGAAGATCTGCAAAGCGACTTTGATTACCGACTTGAAGGCCTCAAATAACCCCTAACCTATGATTGTTTCTATTTCATCCAATCCGCTCGAATTGGGCCAAAATGCAGGAAGAAACGGTGCAGCACTGATTCGAAATGCGATCCAAAACCAAGGCTTTGCCCATGTAATTTTGGCCACTGGCACGAGTCAGTTTGAAACCCTCAATCAACTCCTTCAAGAAACGGATATCGATTGGAGCAAGGTGACTGTCTTTCACCTGGATGAATACATCGGTTTGCCCATAACCCATCTGGCTAGTTTTCGAAAATATCTCCTTGAACGTTTTTTCAGTAAAGTTCCTCAACTGGGAGGTTATTCTTTGATTGATGGGGAAAATGATCCGGAGAAAGAATGTGAACGGCTTTCCGAATTGATTCAAAAACATCCCATTGATGTGGCTTTCGTCGGAATAGGAGAAAACGGTCATTTGGCGTTTAATGATCCTCCAGCAGATTTTGTCACCGAGAAGCCCTATTTAGTAGTCGATTTGGACGAGGCTTGTCGAAAACAGCAACTGGGAGAGGGTTGGTTTCCCTCCTTGGAAGCGGTTCCGGCACAGGCAATCAGCATGTCCATCCGGCAGATCATGAAGTCAAAATCCATCATTTGTTCTGTTCCCGATCTTAGAAAAGCCCAGGCGGTAAAGAATTGTCTCGAGGGTGAAATCTCCAACCTCCATCCGGCCTCCATCCTCCAAAACCACCCGGACTGCCAAATTTTTCTGGACACGCCCGCCTCATCCTTACTTTCCGGCCATTGATCTGAAATTTTTTGGATCATTGACATAAAATTTGGTATTTGAGGGGAAAGGAAATCAAATCGGATTTTCCTTCCCCTTAAACTCAAATTCTACCTATGTCAACCCCTTCCACGTCTGTTCGAGCGGACCAATTGAGCCAACGGGATACCTGGATTTCTATCGGCATCATCGGGATGCTATTTTTCATTTTTGGATTCGTTTCCTGGGTCAATGCTATCCTGATTCCCTATTTCAAAATTGCCTTCACCCTCAGCAACTTTGATTCCTATCTGGTTGCTTTTGCTTTTTACATTTCCTATTTGGTCATGTCAGTGCCCTCTTCCTATTTACTCAAGGCGGTAGGGTTTAAAAAAGGCATGATGGTAGGATTCTTTGCCATGGCAGTAGGTGCCTTTATTTTTGTGCCTGCGGCGATGAGCCGAACGTATGAGATTTTCCTTTTAGGCTTATTCACCCTGGGTACAGGATTGGCAATACTTCAAACTGCGGCAAATCCCTATGTCACTGTGCTTGGACCAAAGGAAAGAGCTGCCCAACGGATCAGCGTGATGGGGATTTTTAATAAAGGTGCGGGTATTTTGGCTCCCATTTTATTTGCCGCAGTGATCCTTCGGGTAGGGGATAATGAACTTTTCCAGCAACTGGATACCATGAGCCCTGAGGCCAAGGATGATGCCCTGGATGAATTGATTCGTCGGGTCATTTTACCCTACACGGTAGTTGGAACTGTGCTATTGGGTTTGGGTATCTTTGTTCGTTTTTCACCTTTACCGGAAATAGACACCGAACACGAAACGGCCGAGGTGGCAGAAGCCAACTCGGGAAAAACCTCGATTTTCCAGTTTCCTCACCTGATTTTGGGGGCATTAGCCATATTTTTACACGTCGGAACACAAGTAATCGCCATTGATACGGTGATTCCTTATGCCAATTCGTTTGGCATCAGTTTGATGGAGGCAAAGGTATTTCCATCCTACACCTTGGCGTTCACCATTTTGGGTTATTTGATTGGGATTTCTCTCATTCCTAAAGTCATTTCACAGGTCAACGTGCTGAGGATATGTACCCTGTTGGGCACGGCGTTAACCTTGCTTATTGTATTTTCTTCAGGTCAGGTGACGATTTTGGGCATCACGACTGACGTTTCCATTTGGTTTGTGGTATTGTTGGGTTTGGCTAACTCGCTGGTTTGGGCAGGAATATGGCCCCTAGCCTTGGATGGTTTGGGTCGGTTTACCAAGCTTGGTGCTTCCATCATGATCATGGGGCTTTGCGGGAATGCGATCATGCCACTTGCCTACGGGGCAGTTGCCGACTCCGTCAATGTACAACAAGCCTATTGGGTGCTTTTTCCTTGCTATTTGTATTTGGTGTTTTATGCGATGTACGGACATAAAATCAGAAGATGGAAACTCAGATGATCGGTAGATCTTTTTTGGATGGAAAACCCATTTCTCTTGAACTCTCATCGGGAAAGATCAAGTCAATTCTGCCGATTGCTTCGTGTTCCGAAAACTGGTGGATCGGTCCGGGAATGGTTGATATCCAGGTCAATGGCTATGGAGGAATCGACTACAACCAACTTCAACAGGATGTTTTAACCCTGGGTCAAATTTCCAGGAGGCTCCTTCAGTTCGGTGTGACTTCCCATTTTCCAACGATCATTACCAATTCTTCGGATAAAATTACCTCTCTGATCCAACAGCTTGTTCTGTTGAGACAAAAGGACGAGCTTTCAAAATCCTGCATTTCAGGAATCCATATCGAAGGTCCCTTTATTTCTCCGGAAGATGGGCCGAGAGGGGCACATTTCCGGGAATTTGTTCAGGCACCCGATTGGAACCTGTTTCAAAAATGGATGGAAGTAAGTGAAGGACTGATCCGGATGATCACCCTTTCACCGGAATGGGAGGGAAGCCTCTCTTTTATCGAAAACTGTGTCAAAAACGGAATTTTGGTCTCTATTGGCCATACAAATGCAAACCACTCCCAAATCCAAAACGCAGTTAAAGCAGGAGCAAGGTTGTCCACCCACTTGGGCAACGGAATGCATCAAACTATTCAAAGACATCCAAATTACCTTTGGTCGCAACTGGCAGAGGAACAGCTTTCGGCTACCATCATCGCAGATGGATTCCATCTTCCGGCGGAGGTGATTCAAGTCTTTAAAAAAGTCAAGGCAGAAAAATTACTGCTTGTGAGCGATGCTGTGGCACTCGCTGGAATGCCACCCGGAGATTATAATACAGCGGTTGGAGGAAAAGTGACCCTAACTGAAGAAGGAAAGCTTCACCTGTCCGGGAATTCTGCAACGCTCGCGGGATCCGCAATGAATCTTCTCCAGGGAGTTAAATTTCTTCTTAGCAATGAGCTGGCAACTCTTTCTGAAGCCTGGTCAATGGCATCTATTCGTCCTGAGCGGCTATTCAACCCAGTTTTTGAGCCTTTTCAAATCGGTCAGGATGCTGACGTAATTCTGGTCGAATCGCAACCCGATCAAACTTTGAAAATTCGTAAAGTCTTTAAAAATGGAAACGAAATTTCCATTTCTTAACCCAAAGTCAAAAAATCATAAACCCATGAAAAATAACCTCACTCGCCGTCATTTCATCAAAACAGCAGCTACCGGAGCCTTGGGGCTAGGTGCCGCCTCATCTGCTTTTTCCTTCAATATCCTTTCCCATTATCCGCTTAAAGACAAATACCGGGTTGCAGTGATTGGAGTAAATAGTCGTGGAAGTCAGCATATCCAGGCCTTTGCTAAAATCCCAAATGTAGAAATCGCCTACATCTGCGATGTCGATTCCAGGGCGAAGGAAAATGGGATTGCTTTGGCAGTTAAGGGAGGAGCCAAAACTGTACCTGTCGGATTAACCGATTTTAGAAAGGCTTTGGAAGATAAAAGTCTGGATGCTGTTTCGATTGCCATGCCTGATTTTTGGCATACTCCTGCGGCCTTGATGGCTTTGCAAGCCGGAAAGCATGTGTATTTGGAAAAACCGGGTTCCCACAACCCCGCTGAGTCCGAACTCCTGGTGCAAGCCACAAAAAAATATGGCAAAATTGTTCAAATGGGCAATCAAAGACGATCCTGGCCAAGGGTGCAGGAAGCTATGAAAGAGCTTCACTCGGGAGCAATTGGACGTGCCTATTATGCCCGGGCCTGGTACACCAACACAAGAAAATCCATCGGCTATGGAAAACCTGCTGCCATTCCGGAATGGTTGGATTTTGAATTTTGGCAAGGACCAGCTCCAAGAAAGGAATTCAAGGACAACCTCATCCATTACAACTGGCATTGGTTTTGGCATTGGGGAACGGGGGAGATCGTCAATAACGGGGTTCACTTTTTGGATCTGGCCCGCTGGGGACTGCAGGTGGACTTTCCGGAAAAATGTTACTCGAGCGGAGGCCGTTACCACTATCAGGACGACTGGGAAACGCCAGATACCCAGATAGCGAGTTACAATTTTGATGGTGGAAAATCCATTCTCTGGGAGGGTCGAAGCTGCAATCCAAGGGACATCAATGCGATGGGCTCAGGCGTTTCTTTTCATGGAGAAAATGGAACGCTTGAACTTTTAAATAATTCTTATAAAATCTATGACAACGCCAACAAACTGGTCAAATCAGCAGACCCTACCACCAATACCGTAGTGGATCAGCGAGGAGCTGGTTTTGACATGGATATTGCCCATTTCACCAATTTTATCAACGCAATAGACAAGGGAGAATCCCAGATTTCACCGTATCCGGAAATTCAAAAAAGCGTGCTTTTATGTCATTTGGGCAACATATCCTACCGAACGGGAAGGGCTCTTGAAATTGACCGGAATTCAGGAAAAATTTTGGGAGATAAGGAGGCTATGAAGCTTTGGGGCAGGGAATACCAAAAAGGTTGGGAACCAAAACTTTAATCGGATGGAAACTTTACTCAAAGAACCTTCCAAAAGACTGGTTTCCATCGATGCATTGCGGGGATTTGACATGTTGATGATTTGTGGGGCGGATGCCTTCTTTCGGAGTTTTGAAGGAAAAACGTCCATGCCTTGGCTGGATGGAATTGCTCATCAATTTGAACATCCGGAGTGGATTGGCTTTGCATTTTATGACTTTATTTTCCCCCTTTTCTTGTTTGTTGCCGGGGTTTCCATTCCCTTTTCCCTAGGAAGATTGATGGAAACCAATGCCCCTAAGGATCAGATTTATCGAAAAGCCTTTTGGAGAATGTTGATTTTGATTGTTTTGGGGATACTGGACAAAAATGCCCCTTTTCCCTTTTTTGACTGGGAGCATATTCGGCTGGGGAGTGTCTTGGGCAGAATTGGGATTGCCGGTTTTTTGACGGTGGTGCTGTTTTTGAATTTCAATGCGACCAAAAGGCTAATGATTGCCTCCGCTATTTTGCTTATTTATTATGCGGCGGTATTTCTGGTACCTGTTCCGGGAATTGGAGTGGGCAATTTGACCTTTGAAGGAAATTTGGTGGGTTGGTTTGACCGCACCTTTCTTCCTGGAAGATTGCTACAGAGACAATTTGATGAATTGGGGATTTTGACCACCTTTCCTGCAATTTGCCTGACTATTTTTGGTGCCCATGCCGGAGAAATTCTGAGAAAATCAACCACTTCAGACATTAAAAAACTTAAAGAATTGCTGTTTATCGGATTGATTTTCATAGGAATTGCGATGGTTTGGAACCTGCATTTTCCGATTTTCAAACGCATGTGGACGAGTTCATTCATCATGCTGACCTCTGGAATGGCTTTCCTGTCGCTAGGCTTGTTTTACCTGATTATTGACATGCTAAAATTCCAAAAGTGGGCCTTTTTCTTTGTGGTCGTAGGAATGAACAGTTTGACTATTTATATGGTGTATCGTTTTGTCAATTTCAGGCATACATCCAGACTTCTGTTTGAAGGGCTTTATAAGCCTTTGGGAGAAAATTGGTTGCCGGTGATGGAGAGTTTGGGGGCTTTGGTGTTGGTGTGGCTGTTTTTGTATTTTCTTTATCAAAAGAAGATTTTCTTTAAAGTGTAACAGACCAAAAAAGCATTGAATCAGAATTTATAGGATTTTGGATAGTATCAAATACAGTTCGCACCGTTGGTGCTCTGTGCTTGATGCTTGATCATTTACCCCAAATTGAATTTGGGCCTGCTTGCCGAAGGCAAGCCTGCCTGCGGAAGGCAGGGCTGGTACATTTTGCCCCTTCAGGGCGGGGTTTGGTTGTAAGGGTGGGGTATGTTGAATTTCCATCAATTGATTTGTCATGGAAATGGAATACCAACCCTTGCTGAAGGCAAGTTTTGTAACAGGCCTGCCTTCCGCAGGCAGGCCAGAATTCAATTCTGGGTCTTAACGTTGAATTGGATTTTGTGAATGCCGAAGGCATGATCTATATTTAATACACCTGAATTTAAAATTGAATTATATTAATTTAAAATATTGTTAATCATTAGCTTATGAAAAATTCCAGAAGATCATTTATAAAAAAATCTACAGCTCTTGGCGCAGTAGCAAGCCTAGGTTCCTTGCCATTTACCCTTCTTGGAAATACCCAGGCGACTCCCATTAAAATCGGAATCATTGGTTTGGATACTTCGCACGCACCTGCTTTTACCAAACTATTCAATGCGGAAAATCCAAAACCCGAACTGTCCGGATTTAAGGTCGTTGCTGCCTATCCTTATGGAAGCAAAACCATTAAATCGAGCACAGACCGAATTCCTGGATACATCGAACAAGTAAAAGAATGGGGTGTGGAAATCGTAGATTCCATTGAAACCCTCCTTCAAAAAGTAGATGTGGTACTTCTCGAAACCAATGATGGTAACTCACATTTAGAGCAAGCTAGAGCAGTATTTAAGGCCAAGAAACCCGTATTTATCGATAAACCGGTTGCTGGAACCTTCGCTGATGCGGTCAAAATTTACCAAGAAGCTGAAAAAGCTGGGGTCCCTATGTTTTCCTCTTCCTCCCTTCGCTACCAAAAGAACGTTCATGCCGTGAGACATGAAAGTAAAATCGGAAAAGTGCTATCCTGCGACGCATATAGTCCTGCCACCCTGGAACCCAGCCATCCGGATTTATTTTGGTATGGAATACATGGTGTGGAAATCTTATTTACCGCCATGGGACCGGGATGTGAGACGGTGACACGGTTTTCAACTACAGATTCCGAAGTAGTTGTTGGAACTTGGAAAGACGGTCGGATTGGAACCTTCCGGGGAATGCGCTTAGGAAAACACGACTATGGAGGTACGGCTTTTGGAACCGAAGGCAACTTGTTTTTTGGGCCCTTTGAAGGCTATGAACCGCTGGCAATTCAAATCGCTGAATTTTTTCGAACCAAAAAAGTACCAATCGATCCCAGGGAAACGCTTGAAATCTATGCGTTTATGGAAGCAGCAGATGAAAGTAAAAGACGGGGAGGAACAAGGATCAGTATAGATTCGATCCTGAGCTAGCTCCTTGAAATATCTTCTGTTTTAAAAAAAAAACTCCTTGATTTGGCCTAAATCACCTATTTTAGAATTCTATCTTATTTCAAACCTCGTCACATGCGTATCTCTCATCTTTTCCTCAGGTATGTTCTCTTTTTGCTTTTTCTAAGCACCATAAATTCACTTAAGGCCCAAGAAATAAAATGGGATGACAATGGCAGTGCCTTTTACCAAGTTCAAGGTGGACAAATTCTAAAAGTCAATCTTCCTGCACAGAATTCAGAAGTTTTTGTTTCTGCAGCAGACCTGACACCTACAGGACAGCCTCCGCTACAGGTCAGAGATTTTGCTTTTTCCCAGGATGGTAAGAAGCTACTGATCTATACCAACACCAAACGCGTTTGGAGATTGGATACCCAAGGGGATTATTGGGTGCTGGATTTAGGTTCAAAAAGTCTCAAAAAGGCTGGAAAAGGACTTTCTGAGTCTTCCCTTCGTTTTGCCAAACTTTCTCCCGACGGTGCCAAAGTTGCCTATGTAAGCGAATTCAACCTGTATGTTGAAGATCTGACCTCCGGTCAAATAATCCCATTGACTAAGGACGGCAATCGTAAACTGATCAATGGAACTTTTGATTGGGCCTATGAGGAAGAGTTTTCTTGCCGGGACGGATTCCAATGGAGTCCTGATGGTAAACGGATTTCGTTCTGGCAGATCGATGCCAATCAGATTCGGGATTTTTATATGATTAATACCACGGATTCCGTGTATTCACAAATTATTCCTGTAGAGTACCCAAAAGTAGGAGAGTCGCCTTCCCCTGCAAAAATTGGAGTGGTCGAATTGGAAACCAATCAAATCTCCTGGTTGGCAATCCCGGGAGATCCACAACAGCATTACCTTCCGCGTATGGAGTGGAATTCTGGTAATTTATTACTTGTCCAGCAACTAAACCGTAAGCAAAACCACAGTAAAATCTATGCAGTGGATGTGATTCAGAATCAGGCAAAAGTGATCAGCGAAGAGCAGGATGAAACCTGGATAGACGTGCTTTCCAGTTGGGAAAATGTGTATGGACTGACTTTTCGCCACGAATTCAAGTGGATCAACGGAAGGAAAGAATTTTTATGGCTAAGTGAAAAAGACGGTTGGAGACACGTGTATCTAATAGGCTTGGATGGCAAGGAAACCCTTATTACTCCGGGAGAATTAGATGTGATCAACCTACTCCATGTCAACGAAAAGGAAAATTTGGTCTATTTCCACGCATCGCCCACCAATGCCACCCAAAAATACCTGTACAAAACCCGTCTTGACGGAAAAGGAAAAGCGGAATTGGTTACCCCAATTGGGTTGGATGGCACGCACAGCTATGTGGTTTCTCCTTCCGGAAAATTCGCTCTCCATAATTTCAGCAATTCCTATACACGGCCTCTATCTGAGTGGATCAGCCTTCCCAATCACGAACCTTTGGATCTTTCAAAAAGCATTCAGTCTAACTTAGGCAAAAATCAGGAAGAAAAAAGCGTTGAATTTTTCAAAATCAACACCTCTGACGGTGCCGAAATGGATGGCTGGATGGTCAAACCAAAAGGATTTGATCCCAAGAAAAAATATCCCGTCGTGTTTTTTGTATATACTGAACCTTGGGGAGCCAATGTAAAGGATGTCTATGGGGTGGGAAGAAACAGAAATTACCTTGGCAATATGGCAGAGGACGGTTATATCTATATTTCAATAGACAATCGAGGTACACCGGCGCCAAAGGGACGTGCTTGGAGAAAAAGTATTTACCGAAAAATCGGACGACTGAATATTTCCGATCAGGCTGATGCTGCCAAGCAAATCATTACCTGGGATTTTGTAGATCCCGAACGGGTAGCTGTTTGGGGACACAGTGGAGGAGGTTCAGCAACATTGAATTTACTTTTCCAACATCCGGAGGTGTATAAAACAGGAATTTCCATGGCAGCGGTAGCCAACCAATTGACGTATGACAATGTGTATCAGGAGCGGTATATGGGCCTTCCACAAGAAAATCTGGAAGATTTCATAGCTGGATCGCCAATTACTCATGCGAAAAACCTCAAAGGGAATTTGTTGTACATCCATGGAACCGCAGATGACAACGTTCACTATGCCAATGCTGAAATGCTGATCAATGAATTAATTAGCCACGGCAAACTGTTTCAGTTTATGCCTTATCCCAACCGTTCACATGGGATCTCTGAAGATGAAAAAGCCACAGCGCATTTGAGAAAATTATACACGGACTACCTGAAGAAGCATTGTCCTCCGGGGGGAAGTTGAACTTGGAGAAAATTATTTTCCCACAGATGGACACAGATAAAAATCACAGATTTCCACAGATTAAACAAGGAAAGAAACCGATCTTTGAGTGTTCCTCAAGTGTATTATCCTAGCTCAACTAACCTTATAACTTTTGTGTTTTTTGGGATTTTTGTTTGAGAGTGGATCTATTTGAGATTAACAAGGTATTCTTCTTACTTAGGAGAAAGTGTGGTTAATGAAAAAAGCAGATGCCCATCGAAATCTGCTTTTTTGGTTTTTATCTGTACCTAACTTAGAAGTTTTATTGATGTTCGTCTCGCAACAAATCGTTGACTGTTTTTACTGGATTGAAGGTAATTAAGGGTACTTCTACAAAAATAGTATTCCAGCCCGCCATAGCCCCATTCCAAAGCCCCGGAAGCTCAAGCGCTTTCAGGTCTCTTCCGTTTTTTGATTTTTCAGTGATAAAGCCGGTTTGCATGTCGCGGAAGTCCAGCAAGTTGAAGGAATGACCTTTGTAATCTTTTGTGGCACAGACCAAATCCACAGGATTAAAGTGGGTAGAAGCCATCAAGTGGGCTTTTGAACCCGGATCATTCAAATCAATTTGGGCAGTTTCAAGGATTTGGAGGGAGTGCGAACCGTCTTTTTCCTCAATCCAAAACGGTCCTCCTCCGGGTTCGCCGGTATTTTTTACCATCCCACAAACCCGTATGGGACGGTTTAGTTTATCTTTCAGGTACCTCGCCAGTTCCTCCAATGATTGGGTCGATTCTGTGGTTGGAACTTTTCCTCCGAGAACCTCACTGTAAACTTGGGCTGCCTGCGCAACGGATTCATGGGAAATTTGCTCATCCAAAGCTCTGATCGCATCGAAAATTTTTCCTTGAGCCTCCAACAGTAAGCCCGCAAGAGCCATTTTATAGTCTTTTGTGGTGGACTTTAACCTATCCGGAACCACATTGTCGATATTTTTAATGAATATGAGGTCTGCCTTATTTTCATTCAGGTTTTCCAATAAAGCGCCATGACCGGCTGGTCTAAATAATAAACTTCCATCTTCTTCTTCAAATGGAACGTTATCCATAGTTACTGCGATGGTGTCGGTAGATTTTTTTTGCTGGGAATAGGAAATTTCAAAATCCAATCCAGTTTCAGATTTGATATCTTGAATTACCCCTTCAATTTCTGATTTGAATTTTTCCTCATGCTCCGGAGAAACCGTAAAGTGGATCTTTACCTGATTACCTTTTCCAACAGCATACTGAACTCCTTCAATCAAATGCTCGTGCGCAGGTGTTCTGTTTTCAATTTCATACCGATGAAATCGAAGTAATCCCTTAGGAAGGAGTCCATATCCCAGACCGTCCTCACTCAGTAATCCCGATACGATTTTCTTATGGTCCCCATTTTCCAAACAGTCAGAAATGCCAGCTCCTTGGGATTGCAGGTATAGGTCTAAATCATCATAGAAAGCAAACTGACGAATATTTTGGATAAATTTTTTAGTGAAATTGCTCTTTTCCAAATCTCCATTTCCTTCGAGGAAAGAGAAAAGATCTTTGAACATCCGGGATGCCGCACCGGAGGCAGGAACAAATTTTACGATATCCCTGGAATTTGCACGATGTTCATAAAAAGATCTGTAATAGACCAATTCATCGGTATTTAAGACCTTTATACCGTGCCCGGGAACTGCGGGCCCGATAATTTTTAAAAATGGAAAACCGTTTTTAAAATTCTCAATTTGTTCCGATACGGTTTTAGGGTCCATACCCTGTTGTTTTACTTTTTCGAAAATGACAGCATCCATCCTATTTTGGGTTTGAAAATGTTGATGCCTAAGTTAGTAGGCAAAAAAGTAAAACTCAAATCGAGCACCCTAATT
Organism: uncultured Limnohabitans sp.; assembly: GCA_964574365.1. Taxonomy (GTDB): domain Bacteria; phylum Bacteroidota; class Bacteroidia; order Cytophagales; family Cyclobacteriaceae; genus Algoriphagus. Next base: position 2,845 of record CAZNND010000003.1, on the reverse strand, counting down.
CTTTCCAACGTACTGAAAATGAACCTAAAAAACATTCAGGCAAAAGCGAATGCGATCGCCTGGTTTTTTTTGGGAAAGGATGGATAGAGCATCCTCAGTGAGTTGGAGCACCCTGGGATATCCTCCGGTCACGCCGGCGTCTCTCATCAGTGTAATTAGCCTTCCTCCGGGTGTTAGCTGAACAGTTCCTGGAAAAACTGCATTGGTGGGCAGTTCTGGAAGTTCGTTCGTTATCAGCTCTTCCAATTGAATCCCCATTCGGTTGGACAATTTGGAAACATGGAAACCTGTTTTAAGAATTTGTTCCTGTTGAGGGAGGAGTAGAAGTTTCCAATCAGGGCCTGGGTAAACATCCAATTCCTCCTTTTCAAACCAATCGGTTTTCCATCGTGGCTTTGAAAAGAAAGTCGATTCAGGAGTTGTTTCAGAGATATAAGGCAAGGACTCTCCAGGAAGAAGCAAGGACTTTCCGGTGAGCGGCTCAAAATAACTTCTTGAATCCAGAAACTTTTCAGTTTGGAATCCAAATTTTATTCCAAGATAAACCCGACACCCGCGATGAAACTTGCCCAGCTTTAAGTAATCTCCCCGCACGATTGGAATTAAACCGGCATTGGTTATTGGTTTTGAATTGACGCTCAATTCTGTTTTAGCTCCGGCAATAGAAATCAGCGTTGGGGCATCAAATTCGATGGTCAATCCCGGCTGGGTAACTTCAAGTACGGCAGCATCTGAAGGATTTTGAAGCACATGATTAACCCAAAAAAAGCTTTTTCTGTCCAAGACACCCGATATAGGAATACCATATCGGGAACCATTTACCCTGCCTAAATCCTGGATGGAAGTTCCTGGGCCTGTTTGGACAATTGTTGCTTTACTGGACATTTCTCTTAATCTTCAACAAGTCTGGGTTTGGAATAGGACCAGTTTGAGAATTCAATCCCATGGATTAGCACAAACTTTATCCGCTCACCTGGTTTTCCCCAAACCGGAGGGATGTTTCTGGGATTAAAAAGCGGAAGCGGTGTTCGTCCAATGAGGTGCCAGCCTCCGGGGCTTTCTCCGGGGTAAATTCCTGTTTGGGAGCCTCCGATAGCCACGGAACCTTTTGGAACGGAGCGATTAGGAATTGATTTTCTGGGCGTGTGGAGAATTTCAGGAAGCCCATTTAAGTAGAAAAAACCGGGTAAAAAGCCGAAAAAATGGATTCTGTAAATCGGCGAAGCATGAATTTCGATCAATTGACTCAAGGTCATTTGTTTGAATTCAGCCAACTGGACGAGGTCAGGGGCAAAGTCAGGTTCATAGCACACGGGTACTTCCCAGATTTTTTCGGACAGCGGTGAGGGACTTGGATCAATACCTTGGAAGGAATCATTGAAATCAAGGTGTGCCTTTTCTGTTTTCCAGACCACACTTATTCGTGTAAATCCCATTCGAATATCCATGATTTCATTCGACCATCGATTTTCAAGGAATTTTTGGTATCCCAACTGCCAAGAAAGGAGTTGGTCTGAAGGAGCTTCATTCCAAACCAATTCACCCATCCATGGGGTAATTTTTTCGTAGGCAGGTTTCAAGTCCAGTAGGTTTTTCGAAGTTCCGGAAGGAATTTATGGATTCCAGGATTATCGCCGTGGAAACAAAGAGTATCGGCTTTAACAGGGATAAAATTCCCTGTGGAAGTGAGTATAAATCCATCATTCAAGATGGACTTGAGGTGGGAATCCACCTGATTTTTCTCTATGAAGAGGGAATTTTCGACATTTCTAGGAACCAATTGGTAATTGTCCAGATAGGCCCGGTCACCGAAGATTTCCAACCTGTAGGGAAGATTTTTGAGTGCTGCAAAGTCCTGAATAATCGAATGTGGCGGAACGAATATCGGTGTTTCCGGATAGTCTTCAGCCAGCATATCTGTTAGGAAATCAGCAAGATCTTTGTCTCTAGCTGCATCGTTGTAAAGTGCTCCGTGGAATTTGATATGATCCATTTCCCTATGTAATTTTTGAGAACAATCCAGAAAAAGCCGGATTTGATCCGTTAAACTTTCCTTCAATTTCTGATTTGAAATGGAGATGGATTTTCTGCCAAAATTCTCAGAATCCGGATAGGAGGGATGCGAACCAGCTTTTATTCCAAATTCTTTGGCCAATTCCAAAGTAGTTAATATTGTTTTCTCGGAGCCGTAATGACCTCCGCAAGCTACACTGCAGGCATCAATCCAAGGAAAAATCAATTCTTCTCCAATCACGCCTTCACCCAGATCACAGTTGATTTCAGCTAAGAGATTTCGGGATTTTTTCATAATTCAAAGCTGAATTTAAGGAAGTGTTTCGTCAAATTTTCCAATCAAAGGGATATTGCCTGATTTTTTTGCCTTTTTTAAAGCTTTGGGTGGTTTTACTTAGATCTGAAAACTATGGTACATTCCTACTTTCCAATATTGATACACTGTTATTTTCCAATTACATGGCTTCTATGCAAGTAAAAATGGATGGATTTAGCAAATTCTATTTGCTTTTTTGCTATTCATTTGATTAAAAAAGGACCTGATTGAAACCATTCCTTCTGTAAAAAAGCTGGCTTATACCCCCAAGAATAGATTCATGAGTCGCAAAAAGGCTGAGAAATTTTAATTTTTATTTATGCCTACTATATGAGAAAAATTATTTTAGTTGAATTCGATTCAATCTATAAGTCTTCTCTTAGCTATGTCTACCGATGACGTATTTATACCGCCATCCCGTTTTGTGCATTTTCTAAAATGTTAAGCTTCGTAATGACTTCTTAACTTTTTCCCACATACTTAGCCCGGCGAAGGAGGGTTTTCACAGATTTAATG
>CAZNND010000002.1:0-119321 GCA_964574365.1 uncultured Limnohabitans sp. | reverse complement strand
CTTGTGCCGCACTTTTCAAACATAATACCTTTGTGGTTCAAAAATTTATCGGTTTAATTCCCTACCGACAAAATAGCGTATAGGTATGATTTATAAATTGGAAAATTGGAAAATTGGAATTCGATTTTAAAAGAAAGTTGAAAAATGCCTACTCGTATGTAGTTTAAGGATATAAATCTCAATCTTTCATTGGGAAGAACATGAATTAATAAAGGGATGGGAAATTCAACGCATACCCAAACTTTCAATTTTGATTTGTACACCTTCGAAATCAAAGCTTTAGCTTTTCCGGGTTGTGCCCTAAACTATAAATTTCTAGATAAGAGGTCAAATTATTCGCTTTAAGGCCGAGAATAAATCCCATACTAAACACGTAAAAAAGGAACTTTGTGCCCTTCGCGTCCCTTGTGGTTCAAAAATTTATCGGTTTTATTCCCTATTGGCAAAATAGCGTATAATCATATTAAACCAATAAATAATAGAGGTTAATTACACCTCACTTTTTTATTTCGTCTTTTTCCGGTTAAAATATTTTTTATTCTGTATTAATTTTTAATTTACGCTGATTCTTCCAATCCTCGGATTTACCAAATGGAATGAAAAAGCATTTTACAATTTTATTTACTATTCCATTTTTAGTCCTTTTGGGAATGGGTTGTACTTTTATCCAAGATAAATTCCCTAATCTTTTTCATAAACCCTATATTCTTGATTTGGAAGAAATTAAATCCAGAGGGACTTTAAAAGTAGCCCTAGATAATAATTCTACAAGTTACTATATCTACCGGGGGAGGAGGATGGGTTTTGAGTATGAACTGTTGGAAGATCTTGGTAAATCAGTTGGTGTTCAGATCGAATTTTTTGTGGTTTCGGATATTGATCTTGCATTTGAGAACCTCCTTACAGGAAAGGTGGATCTGATTGCGATGAATCTGGAACAAAACGAAGAAAGAGTGAAACGGATGACCTTTACCAAAAGTCTCGGTTCTGTAAATACAGTTTTGGTTGGTTTGAAAGCTAAGGAAGGACACTTGTCCTGGATGGATACTGGTGAAGACACCATTTTTGTGCGAAAAAGTTCGGTTTATAAAGGGCAGTTGGAGAAAATTAAAGACTCCTTGGATTTGAAATTTACCGTTGTTGATTCTCCTTATCATGAAGAAACCCTGATAGATCAAGTATATGAGGGCCAAATTAAATGGACAGTGGCGGATAAAAATATAGCCCAAGCCAATAAAACGTATTACGAAAGTTTGAATATTTCTTTGGAAGTATCCCAACAAGAGTCAGTTGCTTGGGCTTTACGAACAAATTCCCCTGAACTTGGCAAAGGAATAAATTCTTGGATCGAAGAAAGAAGGAAAAGACTTATCCCAGAATTATATACCAAGTATTTTTTGAGTCCAAAAAACAAGTTTTATCGATCTACGAGTCTTTATTCTTCTTTAGGTGGAAATAAAATTTCTGTTTTTGATGAACTAATTAAGGAAAGCTCCAAAGAATTGGGCTGGGACTGGAGGCTGTTGGCGGCCCTCGTTTATAAAGAATCAGGATTTGATACCACCGCTGTCTCTTATGCCGGTGCGGAAGGCTTACTTCAATTAATGCCGGTGACGGTGGAGCGATTTGGGGTGACCAATCCCAATGATCCCTCGCAATCCCTTCGTGGAGGCGTAAAGTACTTGATGTACTTGGATAAGTTTTGGAGAGAACGTGTTCCCGACACCAATGAGCGATTAAAGTTTATTCTCGCTTCTTACAATGTAGGTCAAGGCCATGTGGAGGATGCCTGGCGCCTGACACAGAAATTTGGCAAAAATACAACTTCGTGGAAAGATGTTTCCATCTACCTTAATTTGAAAAGCGATCCTGCTTTTTACAGAGATCAAGTAGTAAAAAGCGGATACGCCAAAGGGCACGTTGCAGTCAATTATGTTCGTGATGTTTTGGATTTGTTTTATTCCTATAGAACGCTTATTGAGCCTTGAATGCTATTAGAAAAGCTCAAATAGGGCCTCTATTTCTACAGGAATATTATCTGGAAGTGAGCTCATGCCAACTGCTGATCTCACACCAATACCATGTTCTTCTCCCCAGATAGCAGCAAATAATTCACTGCAGCCATTAATGATATAGGGGTGCCTTTCGAAAGAAGGAACGCAATTCACCATTCCAAGAACTTTAATGACACGCTTTACCTTGTTCAATGAGCCCAAATTAGCTTTGATTGTAGCTAACATAGCCAAACCGACTTGACGTGCAGCTAATTTTCCCTGTTCCATATCCATAGCCTCTCCAATTCTTCCGATAATCAGAGATCCGTCCGGCTTAACTGTGCCGTGGCCTGAAAGGTACAGGTGCTTGCCATCTATAAGGCACGGTTTATATACTCCGAGCGGCTTAGGTGCTGGGGGGAGAATTAGTCCTAATTTTTCAAAATTGAGTTCAGGGGTTTGCATAGTTTTTTTTAAGTATAGAATTAAATAAACAAGTCTAAAACCATCACTCCGATTAACCCAGCTACTGCTACGATGGTTTCCATGAGAGACCAGGATTTTAGCGTGTCTTTGATACTGACGTTGAAGAATTCCTTGTACATCCAAAATCCCCCGTCATTGAAATGGGAAAACATCAAGCTTCCTGCACCGATGGAAAGCACCAAAAGATTTGGATCTACATTCATAGTAGTCACTAGCGGAGCTATGATACCAGCTGTGGTAAGCCCTGCCACCGTAGCCGAACCAACGCACACTCGGATGACAGAAGTAATCAACCAAGCTAAAACCAAGGGATGCATTTCCCAGGTTTTCAATCCATCCGCAATGGTCTGACTTACCCCCGTATCGGTAAATATCTGCTTTAATGCTCCCGCACCCGCTACAATCAAGAGAATCATGGCAATGTCTTTTGTCGCACTGGTATAGGTGTCCATGAGCTGGGTCATCGTTTGTTTTCTCTTCAATCCCAACGAAAATGTGGCATAAAAAAGGGAAACAAGCATTACAATACCCGGGTCGGAAATAAAAGAAAGGTAAGGACTGAGGGAATCCTCCTTTGGAACATTGAAACTTAGAATGGTGGTGCCAAGTAATAACAAAACCGGAAGTAAAGCTGTAAAAACACTGTTTCCAATTCCTGGAAGTTCTGAGTCTGGCTTGATATCCACCTGAAATGTTTTCAAGGGTTGGGCTTTAATCCCTTTGATAAAAGGTGCAAATAAAGGGCCTGCAATGATAATAGTCGGCATGGCAATCAGAAAACCATAGAGTAAAGTCAAACCCATGTTGGCACCAAACTGAGCCACCAATGCTGCTGGCGAAGGGTGAGGAGGCAAAAACCCATGAGTCACCGAAAGAGCGGCCAATAAGGGCATCCCAACATAAACAGCAGGAAGTCTGTACTGATATGAAACGGTAAAGGCTAAAGGCACCAAAAGAACGAAACCAACATTGTAAAAAAGTGGAATTCCAACAATCAACCCGGTCAGGGCCATGGCCCAGGTAATGTATTTTTCTCCAAAAAATTTCATGAGAAATCCGGCTATCCGCTGTGCTGCCCCACTTTCTGCGACCAGCTTACCCAACATCGCACCCGCCACAATGACAATGACCAAATCCCCCAGTAGTGTCCCCATTCCTTTTTGAATGGATTTAGCCACCTGATCTGCAGGCAGTCCAAGAAAAAGTCCTGCAGTGATAGCCGCAATCATGAAAGAAAGAAAGGGGTTGAGCTTGGCCCAAACGATAAGTACGATCAATAAAGCGATGCTGATTAAAACAAGAAGAATGGTCATAGGCTAGGTGGTGAGTAGAGAAGAAAGTTAGGAAATTCCTTCAAAATCATGCCTTCTATCCTACAAATATTGGATTCATAGGCGAATGAAGCGTTTGGCGACTTGCTTTTTCTCAGATTCTACAACTACAATATATACCCCGGCAGCAAGTTTAGCCAGCACTTCTTCTTGTATTTCTTCGGTTTGTGCCTGCTCATAAATAACCTTTCCTTGGCTATTGAGAATATAAATTTTGCTCTTTAAATCCATTTCTCTAAAGTGAATTTTCAAAGTACCACTCCGGTGAGGATTGGGATAAATCACTAAAGTCTCAGGATCATCGAAAGGCTCAGTTGAAATTTTTCCTACTGAACTCCAAGTTTCAGTTCCATCTAGGCTTATTTGCCTGACTCGGTAGAGATAATCGATAAATCGGCTTGCTTGATCATCGGTAAAAAAATAGTGTGTGCTCATTTCATTGGTTCCTTTTGAAGCGATGGAACCTATTTTTTCCCAGGCTAGCTTTGTAAGTTCGCTTCGATAAACTTCAAATAAGAGATTATCTTTTTCCTGAGCAACTTCCCAAGAAATGGTGTTTCCATCTTTTGTATGGCTTACTCGTATTCCCAGCCAGGTTAATGGAAGGATGCTTAATTTTCGGTAGCTCCCCACCGTCAAGGTGGAATTTTCTAGATCATTCCAAAGTAGTTTTCTCCTTGCCCACAATTTGGTGTCATCCAGACCTGCTAGGTGGGTGCCAGGAGCCGCCTCCCTGTTTTTCACTATTCGAAGGTCATCTACTTTATCTACGATCAGTCCGGCAGCAGAAATTCGTAATTCAATTTCTTGGTTGCCTGAACTGGTTCCCAAAAACTGAAAGTAGCTTAAGAGTTGGTAAAGGATGGGAGTTCCGTCTGAATCAGAAAAGCCTGGATTATGATCGGCACCTTTGTATTCCAAAAATCGAATGGATACCGACCCTCCCGGGCATCCGCCCAGAAGTTGGATTTTTCGAATTCCTCCGTTTTTACTGTCGTAAAATGGGAACGTCGCATTTTCTGATGTCAGTAGTGAAGGAAGTCCATGTAGATGAAGTGTAGCAAGATTCCTCCAACTACCTTCTATATAGGTCATGCCTCCGCTTTGTGAGGTGTTGATGATCAAATCATGGCCTTGAAAATCCAAATTTCCTTGATTTAGAATCAGTGTCCTTTCTACGGTCACTGTGGCGCTAGGGTAAAATGTGCCTTGAGTCTTGTTGATGGTAAGATCCCTGACAACAAGTGGGAACCCCTGCATTTCCTGATTTCCTGTTCCGTTTAAAACCAGATGTGTACCTGAACCAAGAAAGTTTCCAGTTCCTTTTTTAATAAGACTCCCTGATAAAAAAAGCTGACTGGGTAAAACTAAATTTTGGATGCTATTTAACTCAATATTTCTGACCGAATTGGGAATTGCAGCATCAGGAAAGGTACTGCTAAGAAAATTTTTTGGTCCAGATTCGCCTCTGAAGATCACAGTACCATTGAGATTAAAATTCGCTGCCTCGATCTTTGGTGCATTTCCTTCCAAAATCAGGGTAGCCCCAGGTTGAAGTATAAAATTTAAAGCACTAATACTGCCGTTTAGGGAACGGTTTAAAATTCCTGAATTGCATTCGGAAATGAAAGTGGCTCCTGATTCGATGATGAAATCACCGAAAGGCCCTCCCCCGAATGTTGTTGTTTCTGTATTGAATGATAAAGAAAAGCAAGCATTGGGAAGAGAAGTATTATCCAATTTTTGGATTAAGATTCCTGATTTTATCCGAAATGAAAGCGATTTCAGTGGTGCTTCAAGGATCAGTTCCACTCCGGGTCCTGGGTCAAAAATGACACTAAACCGACTTTGGGTGGTTTGGGCGCTCCAACTCGATTTTTCAACAATTTTTCGAGAAGATCCTTTGAAGGTTATGGTACTTTGTAAGGAGTTTCCAATCCAATTTTGGCTATTCCAAGCATTGTTTGAGACCCCTGGTGCCGGCCCAGAAAATGCTTTCATCATTCCAAAAACATCGAGGTTGAACCCGTTTAGATTTAATTTTTGCCCGGCAAGTGTCTCCGCATTAATCATAAGACTCTTTACCTGCTCATTTCCGACCAGTTTGATACTATGATTTTGATCAATGTAGATGTCATTTAAACCTCCCGGTTTGAGTGTGGTAGGATTCCAAGAGGAACCATCCCAGACTCGCCAAATCGAGGGATTCGAAAAATCACCCGATAAGATGGTTTTATATGCTCCGATTTCTTGACTCCAAATGGGGCATGAATGAACAAGAAGCAGAGCAACAAAGAGGAATATGCCGTATATTCGGCAAGAAAAGAATGCTGTATCGCATTTTAAAAAATTAAGGAAAAGCATAAAAAAATATATTTTTAAAGGTAATTGAAGATATTAAATGAAGACTAAAAATAAAATATTAACTCTTTTATTTTTTGTGTTGATATTGGGCTTTTCCCCGGCAAAGGCTCAGTTTTACGAGGTAAGCCTTCTTACCTGCGATCCTGGAGATCAGTTGTATTCCTCGTTTGGACATAGTGCCATTCGTGTCAGAGAGTTTGGGTCAGAGGGTAGGGATTTGGTTTTTAACTTTGGTACCTTTGATTTCGATACCCCCAACTTTTATGGGAAGTTTGCCACTGGAAAGCTGAATTATATGCTAAGTGTCACGACCTATGACCGGTTTATTATTGAATACGACTATTTCAAGAGGGGAGTGAGAGAGCAGGTTCTTAATCTAAATAGTGAGCAAAAAGATTTTATTGTGCAGCACCTCGATGCACTTTATGATCCTGCCCGACGGTATTACAAGTATGATTTTTTCTTTAATAATTGTGCAACTAAAATCAGAGACGCTTTCGAAATAGCAATAGGCAAACAATTGGTTTGGAATGATTCTTCCGCGGCTGAGGTAAAAACTTTTCGGAACCTGATTGACGAGTACGTTTCTCCGCTTCCTTGGGCAGATTTAGGAATTGATTTGGCCTTAGGAGCAGTAATTGATCGGGAAGCAACGGAGCGAGAAAAACAATTTCTGCCCGATTACATGGAGCAGGCATTTGCCAAGGCCAGTATAATGGGCGATGGCCCTACCCGTCCCTTAGTAAAAGAATCCAGGGTGATTTTGGAATATCCTGACCAGGATAAACCTTTGGATTATCTTAATCCCTACTTGGTTTTCTGGATTCTAGCAGCCGCTTTTGGCCTTTTGACCTTTCTAGGTTTCCAAAAGGGTAAACTCTATAAAGGCTTGGATATTACCCTATTTGGAATACTTGGAATACTTGGTTTAGTTGTAGCTTTTTTATGGTTTTTTACAGATCATTCGGCTACACTATGGAATTGGAATTTAGTTTGGGCTTTTCCCGGTCATTTGGTACTAGCCTGGGCATTGATCAAGAATTCAAAGAAAGAATGGGTTCCCAAGTACCTTCTTTTTGTATTGCTTGCCGTGGTGGTCTCATTAGGGATATGGATGCTAGGTGCTCAATCCTTTCATCCATCTCTTATACCTTTGTTTTTGGTTATTCTTCTTCGAGCCAATTTTCTGTACTACAATTTGCATAGATTTGCTTGAAAAGAAAGCTGATGGGTTAACTGGTTAAACCTTTTTACCCTATTCGGGTGTTGGAATAAGTCATGGAATTCAAACTTACCTCAGATTACCAACCCACAGGCGATCAGCCCCAAGCAATTAAGAAATTGACAGAGGGGGTTAAAGCCGGCGATCCATCTCAAGTCCTACTTGGGGTGACTGGCTCAGGGAAGACCTTTACTATTGCCAATTTGGTTCAGGAAACCCAGCGTCCAGCCTTGGTTTTAAGTCATAACAAAACTTTGGCAGCTCAGCTCTACGGGGAGTTCAAACAGTTTTTTCCCGAAAATGCGGTAGAGTATTTTATTTCCTATTACGATTACTATCAACCGGAAGCGTTTATTCCAAGTTCGGGTACTTATATCGAAAAGGATCTCAGCATCAACGAGGAAATTGAAAAATTACGTCTTAGTGCCACATCGGCCTTACTTTCCGGTCGTAGGGATGTCATTGTGGTAGCTTCAGTTTCCTGTATATATGGTATCGGTAACCCGGAAGAATTCGGGAAAAATGTGATCCGTCTTCAGGAAGGCGATCGGATTCCAAGGAACCAGCTACTTTTTAAATTAGTGGACATCCTTTACAGCCGTACGCAACAGGATCTTAGTCATGGGACATTTCGGGTAAAAGGGGATACGGTGGATATCTTTGTTGCCTATGCGGATTTTGCCTATCGAATATTTTTTTGGGGGGATGAAATTGAGGCGATTCAGCGAATAGATCCCTACAGCGGGAAAAAATTTTCTGATGAAAAAATCATTTCCATTTTTCCTGCCAATCTGTTTGTGACGGGACGAGACACCATTGAAACAGCCATTCATGAAATTCAGGATGATCTGATGGCACAGCTTAATTTTTTCGAAAAAGAAGGGAAATTTCTTGAGGCAAAGCGCTTGCAAGAGCGTACAGAATTTGACCTGGAAATGATCCGTGAATTGGGGTATTGCTCTGGGGTTGAAAATTATTCCAGATATTTTGATCGGAGGAAGCCGGGGACCCGACCTTTCTGTTTACTGGATTATTTTCCTGATGATTATTTGTTGGTGATTGATGAAAGCCATGTGACAGTACCGCAGATTCGAGCCATGTGGGGAGGTGACCGTTCCAGAAAGGTGAATTTGGTGGATTATGGCTTTCGCTTGCCATCGGCATTGGATAACAGGCCGCTTAAATTCGATGAGTTTGAGCAATTGGCCAATCAGGTTATTTATGTGTCTGCCACTCCGGCAGATTATGAATTGGCGCTAGTAGAAGGAGTAGTAGTGGAGCAGATCATTCGTCCTACGGGATTACTGGATCCCACGATTGAAGTTCGGCCAAGTCAAAATCAAATAGATGATTTGTTGGAGGAAATTGACCAAACGATCAAGACATATGCCCGAGTATTGGTGACCACCTTGACCAAACGTATGGCTGAAGAATTACAAAAATATCTGGAGAAGGCTGGGGTGAAATCCCGGTATATTCACTCTGAAGTTAAAACCCTGGACAGGGTGGAAATTTTACGTGAATTGAGGTTGGGGATTTTTGATGTCTTGGTTGGCGTAAATTTATTGAGGGAAGGATTGGATTTGCCTGAGGTGTCCTTGGTTGCTATTTTGGATGCAGATAAAGAAGGATTTTTGCGCAATGAACGATCCTTGGTTCAAACTATCGGCCGAGCTGCTCGAAATGCAGAGGGACGGGTGATCATGTATGCCGATCATATTACTGATTCCATGCAATCAGCAATTGATGAAACCAAGAGGCGACGTAGTCTTCAAACGGCCTATAATCAAGAGCATGGTATTACGCCGAAAACTGTCATCAAGTCCAGGGATAAGATCATGGGCCAAACTAAGGTGGCTGATTCAAAGAAAAATGCTAAGGTCTATGCTGAACCTATGCCAGGTGAGGCTCAGGCTGCTGCTGATCCAGTAGTGCAGTATTTGAGCAAGGAAAAACTCGAAAAGCTTATCGCCCAGACCCAGAAACAAATGGAAAAAGCGGCCAAAGAATTAAACTTCATGGAAGCTGCAAGGTTGAGAGATGAGTGGCAGTCCCAGAAAAAGCGTCTTGAAGAACTTAATCGGGGGCCGAAAGTCTAAGTGGTACTTATCAAACTATGACCCTTCAGGAGGTAAAAATTTTAGCATCAAAAGGGGAGGGCCTTAGGATTGAATTTAAAAAGAAGGCTTCCTTTCCGGAAAAAATTGTCCGTGAGGTAATTGCTTTGGCAAATACTGAAGGTGGCGATTTGATTATCGGTGTGGATGATGATGGTACCGTGAGTGGCCAAAGATTTATCGAAGAAGAGGTTTTTGTCTTGGAAAAGGCAATCCGTGAGTTGATTTTGCCTAAGTTGGTTTGTGAAGTTTTTACCATTAAGGTAACCGAAAAGAAGGGAGTGGCAGTGTTCAGAATACCATTAAGCCCTGACAGGCCTCATTTTATTAGGTCTAATGAAAAAAAGCAAGCCTTTATTCGGGTAGCAGACCGGAGTGTTCAGGCAAGTAGAGAAGTGTGGGAAGTCCTCAAAAAAAACCGGACTCCAAAAGACACAGTTTTCACCTATGGCAGAAAAGAAGAAATCTTAATGAAAACCTTAGGCGAAAAAAATAGTATTACGGTCAAGGAATTTTCGAAAGTTGCTAAAATCCCAATTTTTATGGCATCAAAAACCTTGGTAAAGCTAGTATCAGCCAATGTTCTTCGCATTCACCCTCAAGAGACAGAGGATTATTTTACCTTGAAAGAGTAGGAAGCGGTATTCCAGTTCTTTTCGAAAAGCCCTCAATTCCCTGTAATCCACCGGTATGGAGGAGTAATACTTTGGAATTGGGAGGGAAATAATTTTTTTGTACAAGATCCCAAAAGCCAGCTAGCATTTTTGAAGTATAGATTGGATCCAGGATTATTCCAAATTCTTCAAAAAACCAGTGCATAAAGTCGATCAAGTCTTTATTCCATTTGGCATACCCACCGAAATGGTAAGCGGTAATTAGCTCGATATTACCTTTAGGATGGATATCGTAATTCTTCAGCAAGTGACGCACTTCTTCCCTTATAAATTCTCCCTTTAATGAGGAGAAGCCCAACAGAGTTTGGTGCTTTTTTAAGGGTTTAGCAAGTCCACAAAATGTTCCGCCTGTACCTACCGATGTACAAATGTGTGTATAGTCTAAGTGACGTTCATCCAGGATTTCAGCGGTACCTTGGATAGCTAATTTATTGGTTCCGCCTTCTGGAATAAGGAAAAATTCTCCAAATTGATTTTTGAGGTTGGTTTTAAATTCAGCACTGTATTTTTCTCGATAGTCCGCTCTGCTGATAAAATGAAGCTCCATACCTTTTGACCTTGCATAGTTTAATGTCGGATTATCGTAATCGAGTTCATCTCCCCGAATGAGGCCTATAGCATGCAATCCCACCTCCCGGGCTGCAGCTGCTGTAGCATAAATATGGTTGGAATAGGCACCTCCAAATGTTAATAGGGTATGTTTACCTTGGTTTTTTGCCTCTTGAAGGCTGTACTTGAGTTTGAAAAATTTGTTTCCCGAAACTTCAGGATGGATCCTGTCAAGTAGCAATAAGCTTGCCTCTACCTTTTTATCCTTGAATAGGGAATGATGTAGTGAAAAAGTTTCACAAGGTTGTGCGATGAGCATTTTGATACTTTTGTCAAAGTTAAGGTACATCCTTCTATTTTTGTGCTATGAGTCAACGCCCTGAAGAAGAACTCGAAGAGGACGAGTTGGAATTATTTGAACATCACCGGATACTGGTGGATAGGGGACAATCTTTGATGCGGATTGATAAATTTTTGACTGAAAAGGTTGCCAATGCAACACGTAACAAAGTACAGCAGGCAATCGATTCCGGCGCGGTACTCGTGAATGGGCAGGCTACTAAATCCAATTACAAAATAAAGCCTTTGGATGAAATTCGAGTGCTTTTGGCAAAGCCTCCAAGGGACACGGAGGTAGTTGCGGAAAAAATGGAACTCGACATTGTATATGAAGATGCTCATCTTTTACTAGTAAATAAGCCTGCGGGCATGGTAGTGCATCCTGCTCATGGGAATTGGACTGGTACCTTGGTCAATGGTTTGGTATATCATTTCCAACATCTTCCCGAGATGAAAGGAAATGTGGGAAGGCCCGGTTTGGTACATCGAATTGATAAAGACACTTCCGGTTTGCTTGTTATTGCTAAATCTGAAGAAGCCATGACTTCCTTAGCAGCTCAATTTTTTCATCATACCATTGACCGAACCTATCTTGCTTTGGTTTGGGGTGAACCTGAATTTGACACAGGAACAGTTATTGGCCATGTAGGAAGGAGTGCCAAAGACCGAAAGGTAATGGATGTTTATCCCGATGGTAGTCAAGGGAAACATGCTGTTACCCATTGGAAGGTGCTTAAGTGTCTCAGGTATGTGTCCTTGATTCAGTGCAACCTGGAAACTGGGCGTACCCATCAAATCCGTGCGCACATGAAATTCATCGGGCATCCTTTGTTCAACGATGCCATGTATGGGGGCGATAAAATTCGCAAGGGAACCCAGTTTGCCAAATATAAAATGTTCGTTCAAAACTGTTTTGATCTAATGCCCAGGCAAGCACTGCATGCCATGAGCCTAGGATTTATTCATCCAGTTACCCATGAGAAAATATATTTTGAGATCCCACTTCCAGAAGATTTTCGTCAGGTGATTGAAAAATGGGAACAGTATGTTGTTTTTGAAAAATGATAATATTTCAAAGAAATCAAATATTTGTTAAAAATTCATTAATCAATCTAATCTTATGTTAGATAATTCATAATATGATTTTCTTTTTTTGAAAAATTGACATTTTTTGAAATAGAATTTAATTTAAAATTTTCATTTTGTCATAATTCAAACGTTTTCCTTAAAAAAACTGTAAATTTTTAATCAATTCCTTAAAAAAATTGTAAATATCCCCATTGCCATGCTATCTTTGTATCAACAGAAAGGTTAAAAGTTCACACACATACTGTAGGATGTTGAAATTGGCAGACAAGCCCTCCTGTCTCGGGGGTGAAGTACCGATATATCGGATGGATAAAGCAATTAGCGAGCTCGTAATTTTGCCTAACTACTTCGTGGAGGTTCGAATCCTTCTCCTACAGCAGGTTATTTTGGGTTTATTGTTAATTGACTAAAACCATGAAATTTTATTTCATGGTTTTTTTATTTTTTAGGCATTTTCACTTTTTCGATAATAGGAAATGAAACCGAATAAAATTCTACGTGTATCCTGATATTTGTACGTATGTATTGTTTCTCTTAATTACCCTTAATCCTAAGGCAGGTCATCCTATTCCATTTCTCTTCTCCTTAAGTATTTTCTTTTACTGAATCAGGTATTTCCAGAATATTGAATCAAAACCTCCATCTTTCACCGTCTATTAGCAACTTTTTAACTAAGAGACTTTTTATCATCTCAAAAATTTAAATAAATCAATAAAATGCCTACTTTTATTAAAATACTTTAAAAAAATAAAATAAAACTTGCAAAAATTTTAATAAACGAACAGATTTTCTACATTTGTGATGTAATACTACTCAAACCTATTCAATCTAATTCAAAAAGCTCGTAAGAGCTTTTTGATTATCAGGGATTTAGGTTGCAAGGCAAACGAGTCTGCTTTCCCTGTTACCAATACATCTAAAATGTAGGGTGTTGAAATTGGCAGACAAGCCCTCCTGTCTCGGGGGTGGGGATTTATGGAACAAAGCGTACTTCAAACCGGACTATTGCCTAACCACCCCGTGGAGGTTCGAATCCTTCTCCTACAGCAATGCGTGAAAGCAGACAACAGGTCTGCTTTCTGTTTTTAGGGAAATTTTATAGTATCTTTCCCAGGTATTTTGTTATCGCATGGATTTGAAGTCGGATATCAAAAGTGTACAAACGGCTCATCCTCTTAGGAAAATGGTACTGAGAGGATTCTTTATCAGTATTTTAACTCTTCTCACTTTAGAGTTTTTTATCTATTTCGGCTCCAATATTTTTCTGTCTGGATTCGTTAGAGAAAAATTAAATCAATCTACCAATGATGTTTATGACATTGGTTTTAACCGATTGAATCTTTCGCTTATCCGCAGGGGATTATTTTTGGATGGATTAGTGATGAAACCCATTCAACCCGAAAATGCAAAGAAAGATCAAGTCCTTTTTGAATTTACATTGGACGAAATTTCTTTCTCAGGTTTATGGTTTGATTTTTTTGATAAGGAGATTATTGTTTCAAAAATTCGTCTCGATAATCCCAATCTCAAATTCCTTCAATTTGATCAGTCATCGCCTTCCTCTTCATCAGAAGATTCCGATTCCAAAGCAAGGTCTTCAGTGAAAATTCTTGAACAAGAAATTCAAAAAAGCATCAAAAGATTAATGCTGAAAGGATTTTTTATCGATCAAATTGAAATCCAACATGCAAATTTTTTCTTTTTGAACTTTTTAAGTCAGGGCGAATTAAAGGCTGAAAATACGTCCTTGCTCGCTTTTAATTTAGATTGGACGACTACCGAAGATTGGGAAACACCTTTCAATGCCAAAGGATTTGAATTTGAACTCCAAGAAGTTTCTTTCCCCCTTCGGGATGGCGTTCATAGCTTGAATTCTGAGGAAGTGTTCATTTCCTCGGTGGATAAAACTATAGATATCCGCAATTTTTCCTTATTCCCGGATTTGAATAAGGAAGCCTTAAACCATTATCGTCTTGATCTGGATAGATTACGAATCGGAAATGTCGATCTCAACAAAGCATTCATAACCTCTGAATTGGAAATGGATGAACTGATCATGGACGGACCTGTTATCTATGTGATCAAATCAACGGATCCAATTGAAAAGAACGTGTCTGCAACCGATTTGAATGGGCTCATCGAGGGCCACTTAAAATCCATCACCATCAAAGAACTTTCTATTAATAATTCTTCTTTCTTAAAGGAAAATAAGGAAGATTCCCTAAAAAATAAAATTCAACTGGATGGTCTTGACTTTAGGATGGTCGGGTTTTATTTGGGAGCTGATCTACAAAAAAAGGCTGACCAATTTTTTTATGGTCAGGATGCATCCATGAAAATTAAGGAAAGTAAGCTGTTTTTGGGCGATGGATTACATATTTTGGAAGCTAAGGATGTAAGTGTTTCTTCCTTTAAAGATGAACTTATTGTTTCTGATCTGTCAGTATTTCCTATTCAGGAATTATTGACATCTCGTAATCCCAATAATGTCATCAAAATTAATCTTCCAAATTTTTCTCTTTTTGATGCTGATTTGAAGCGGCTTTATCAAACCGGCGAACTAAATGTTGATCAAGTCTTAATCCAAAAGCCCGATATTGAAATTACAGAGCTTTCCCCAACAAAATTCCAAAATGAGAATTTACGGGTTTCAGAGCTTATTTTAGGTTTTCTGGACCAAGTTTCTGTTCAGGATTTTCAAGTAATTGATGGGAGAGTCAAGTTTAAAGACAATAGCGGACAAGGAAATAATACCATTGAATTTGAGCAGTTTAGTCTTGTTTTAGACCAATTAAATTTGGTGCCAAATCCTAGCATTCCGATCCAGGATCAGTTAAATATTCAGGACATTACCTTGTCATTAGATGAATATAAATTAAAACTAAGGGATAACCTGCACTTAATTTTAGCAGATGAACTATCCATAGATTCCCGAAAAAACCTTCTTGAAGTTAAAAATCTATCCATTATTCCCGAAGATCGGAATGAAATCCCGTCATTGTTGGATAAGTATGGAAAAACCTCTGCTGTTGATTTTTCTGTTCCTTTATTCCGGGCAGTTGGAATGGATGTGAAAGAAGCCTTATTCAATCGGAATTTAAAAATCAGGGAAATAATCCTTCCTAAACCTGATTTTTTTGTCTCTACCTATAAGCAAAGTGAGAAAAAAGGAACTAAGGAAAAGCTTGATTCTTCGGAGGACATCAAGGATCTTCTTTTAGGGTATTTTGATCGGATTCAAATTGATTCTATTACCCTGGATAAGGCAAAAATTCGCTATGAAAGCTTCGTTGAATCAAAAATGTCAAAATTTGAGGAAAATGATTTGACACTGAAGTTAAAAAAATTTCAGCTTGCTACGAATGACTCCTTGGATTTCAGTCGGTCCTTTTTCTCAGAAGTACTCGATCTTACCTTTAATAACTACTCCTTTACCATTGCAGGAGGTCGATATCAGGCCGAAACTGACTTTCTCAATTACAATTCCAAGGCTAAAACGATTGAGATGAAGAATTTGATATTAAGCCCTGGTTCAGGGTTTAAAGATAGGATCACACTAGACCTTAATTTACCCAAAGTGAATTTTCGTGGTGTTCAAATCGAGGATTTTGTTTTTGATGGGTATCTGAATTTACAAAAGCTTGAATTGGATAATGGCTTGATTGAGATTGGAATTGATAAAAAACCAAATTTGGATTCAAATTTACGCTCAAGACGAAATAAAAGGCTACCCAAGGCAGTCGATCAGTTGAGTATTGATACGATAAAAGCATCCAATTCCTCACTAATACTTAATTATCTGGGTCAAAATAAAGCTCAACAATCAATTAAAACGGGATTTGATTTATTGATTACTGAATTCAATTTGGATTCCTTGATGCTTGATGCGCAGGATTTATCCGAATCCTATGCTGCGGCGAATCTGGATTTAAAGGACTTTGAATTCGCCATGCCAGACAGTGTGCATACGATTAGATTTTCAAGTTTGGGATTGGGGGATAAAAGAGATGAACTTATTTTTTCAGATTTATCCATAATCCCCAAGGACCATTTCGGTAAACCTGGAAATCCTGTTATTGAGGCAAAAATTGATCAACTGGTGTTGCAAAAAAACAAATTGCAGGAAATGTTTGACACCAAAGTTTTATCTCTACAGGAAGTAAGATTAAAAAATCCTGTTGTTGATATTTATATTGATACCTCAGATTCTATTTCAGTTCAAGGTGCAAACAAGCCCAAAAGAGAAAATCAGCTTGTAGACTCCATTCTTTTGAATGGAATCATCCTTGAAAATAGCTCGGTGAGCGTATTTAAAAAAAATGAAGGAAAAATCCCTTCTTTAAATTTTCCAAGTTTAGACTTACGGTTATCTGAGTTGGGTCTTGACTTGTTGAAGTCAGAACAGTTTCCCGGAGTTAAAGAGTTGGCAAAAAAGAAAATTGCATTCAATCTTTCAGCTTATGAATACCTTACCCAAGATAGTGTTTATCGGGCTAGATTTGGGAAAATCGGTTTTGAAGATGGAAATCTATCGATTCAGGACTTACAGGTTAGACCCGTGCAGGGATCCTTTGCGTATTTGAGAAACAAAAATTATCAGACGGATGCTTTGGATGGGCAGGTAGATTATGTTTTTGTCCGGGCAATCGATCCTGTAAAGTTTTTTGATGAGGGATTAATTAAGGCAGACGAGGTTTTGGTTCTGGGAGCAAAAATAGACTTGTTTAGAGATAAAAGGGTTCCTATTGATTCATTTGCCTACAAACCTATGCCTCAGTTTTTGATGGAACATGCTCAAGTAAATGCCGATATTCTTTCTGTTCGGATTAGGGACAGTAAAATCCGCTACGCTGAATTTGCCAAAAAAGGAACACTGCCGGGCAGAATTGTTTTTGACTCGGTTCAGATGGATATGGCTCCTTTCTACCTTAGAAAGAAGGATACAGTTTATCCTTTGGATAAAGTTCGACTAGGCATTGAGGCTAAATTGATGGGATCGACCAACCTCAAAGTGGAGTCTCTCCTTTATTTTACAAGAGATTATCCGATGGATGTACATGTTGAAATGGGGCAACTGGATTTTAGTCAGGTTTCTGATTTTCTGTCTAAATCTTTGTTTGTAAAAGCGACTGGGCAAGTTACTGGGGGGCGCTGGAATTTCCGTATGAATGAGGAGTATGCTGTGGGTCAAATGGAATTGGGATATCAAGGTCTTAAAATTCAATTTTTGGATAGTTTAACCTTTGAACAAGGAAAGGGTAGGCTCAGATTGTTGAATACTGTAGCAAATTTTTTAGCTAAAAATTCAAATCCAAGAACAGCATCGGGCACCTTGATAAGGCGTGAAATTTTTGTGCAGCGGGATAAGCGAAAATTTATTTTTAACTCTTGGTGGAGCGCTACTTTGAGTGGTATCCGTGCCACTCTTGGTTTGGGAAGAGCTAAAATGCCGAAAGAAATGAGGAAGGAAGAAGAATAGTCTTGGTTTACGGAGTGATTTTTCTCCTAAAAGCAATTTCGGATAGAAATTTTTAAAAGGTCCTGTAGGTCAAGTCTGCACAAACAGCCACTGAATCTCTACTTTTTTTCCTCTTAGATTTGAACCAAATTAGTCTGTACTTTTTGAAACTGACGGTTTGATTAGTAACTGACACGATTAGGCTAAATTGATGGATAGTAACCCAATGTGGTTGATTTCCTTCTAAAAATTAAATAAAACAGGTCTCCATTTCTAATTCGGTTATTTCCTTAACAAGTAAACCTAGCGCTAAATAGTGTGACAAGAAATGGAGACCCTTGGATTAGGGATCAGTCTTTTTGGGAATTGATCAAATAAGGAGTTTTACCATCGGTAATGATGATTTTTGCATTGGGGGATTTGGCGAGTTCGCGGAAAGCCTCAATGCTTCGGAGTTCGATAATCTCACGGACAAGACCTTGGGCAAGGATTTTTTGGGCCTCTCTTGTTCCTTCAGCTTCGATTTTTCTGCGTTCCGCTTCTTTTCTTTCCCGTTCGAGGACATATTCCATTTGTTGGGCTTCCTGTTCGGCTGCAAGTTTTCGCTCGATAGCCCGGCTGAGTTCTTCCGGAAGTCGGATACTTTTCATCAGTACTCTTTCGATGATAAATCCCCGTTGTTTGAGTGATTCGTCCATTTTTTCCAGTATTTGATTTTCAATTTGTGCACGCATGCCGGAGTGCATGTCTTTGGCCATGTATTGTGCACTAACATCGGCAGCTGCTGATCGAAAGACATTCATGATTAGTACGGATGGATAATTAAGGCCCACATCTTGGAGTATGAAGGGCACTTTGTTTTTCTCGATGCTGTACAAGATGGATATTTCTGACTCTATGGTTAGCCCTTCTTTACTAGGCAAGTTGAGCCGTACTTCCTGATTGACTGTTCGTACAGGCACTTTGAGTACCGTAGTTGTGAGCGGATTGTAGGATACCAAACCTCCTTCAATCACTTGTTGGTTCAATCTTCCAAACTTTCTTTTCACCCCAACTTCGCCTTGTCTGACTACTGCACAAGAACTGAGGCCGATGCACGCAAGGGCAAGCAAAAACATGGTTCTTCTCATATATTTTAGGAATTGATTTGATGGGTTGAACGAGAAAATTCCTGCCGAAGGTTGGGCAAAAACAGTCGAAAACAGGCTTATCAACGAATTTATTTTCAGATCGCCTTATTCTATAAAATTCAATAATGCTTAGTATAATCTTCTTTCAAAAAGTTAAATTATTTAGCTAGAAATCTATTGAGGATGGCTACTTTTTCGCGTTCTGATTCCTACCTAGTGGCAGAAATATTTAACTCAAATCCATTGTGAGAGATAAGGTATTCTTTACAGACTTTGCAAGAATAAAGTTTAAGGTTACCCCATCAATCAGGACTCAAAATATGCTCAAACTAACCCTTTTGTTGCATCAAGGACACTCAATTTAATCCGTTAAAATTCATTACTTATTTTCTATAGAACTGAACATTAATACAATCTTCTCTTTGGAATCACACCTCTTACCCCGCCTCTAGGATCGTCCACATCGCCCTGATATCGTGGTATCAAATGAATGTGGGCATGTGATATAGTCTGTCCAGCCTTTTCTCCAATATTGATACCTACATTGATTCCCTCAGGATTAAATTGGTTTTGTATAATTTTTTTTACCTCATTAAGAATGAATAGGCAGGAAGATTGTTCTTTAAAGCTTAACTCAAAATATTCTGTAACATGACGTTTGGGAATGATGAGAGCATGACCAGGGTTCACCGGAAATTTATCAAAAATGGAATAGGACTGTGCAGATTCCAAGATCAATCCTGAATCTGAATTTGGATTACAAAATTGGCAGCTTGAATTTCCCTTTTGGATTTGATTGTAAAGCTGATAATGATAGATCTCACAATTATCATTTTTGAAAATTGAATGGAAAGGTAAAATGACTTGTATTTGAAACGTTGGTTTTTGATGAATTTTATGAGTTCTGTATCCCTCATACACTAAGTCTCTGCGGACTGCAAAATAAGCGTTTCCTGTAGATTTGAGTAATGAAGAAATTTCCATTAAAACCAAAGCCTGCTCTTGCGGCAACAGCACATTTAGTACATAAAAGCAAATGATGGTATCAAACTTCTGCTCAGGATAATTCGGAAAATAGTGTTTATCATACCCTTGAATTGAGATTCCTTGGCTGGCTAATATTTCAACGTCCTTCCCAAATCCACATCCAAAATCCAGAACCTCCCCCAGTAAAAGTCCTCTTTCTTTTATAACTCTGGCAGGGAAGGATAGATTATCACGCTCTTTGGCGGTTAGATGTGAAAATTGATTTAAGGTTCCCATGGCTCAAATCCTCTTTTTTCTATTAAAAAATTACAAGATTCTTTTAATTGGTCAATTGCCAATGTTCTCCAATTTGAGTTATTGGAATTTCCCAAAAGGCTAATTTTTATTTCTTTTTGAAATCGGGTTTCAAAGCTTTTATCAAGGAGATCCCAATAATGAAGGATTATTACCTTTTGCCTCTCAATTAGTCTCGGAGTTGGGATTTTATCCCGCTTATTATTATTAATCTTAGAAACGGAAGGAAGCAAGTTCCAAAGATCGTTATTCTTCCAAATTGCAAGTGGGATAATATGATCGACTTCAATTTTATTCGTTCTTCTTCCAGTCCAGACACATTCGGTTTCTCCAAGTCTATTCAAAAGAGAATCAAAAAGCTTTTTTGATTCCCTAGCTTCTCTTTCAGTAACAGGGGAATCGATAAGTTTTCCCATAATGCTTTCAAAAGGAAGTTTTTTTCCAGAAGCCTTGACAGAAAACTGTGCCCATTTTAAGAAAATAGAATCCTGACCACATATGAAACTGCCTAAGACTTCAAATGCCTGATAGTATTCTTTTGGAATAGAAAATGTACCGTAATTTAATACCAAAAAATTACTGTCCAGTTTTTCAATTGTCAAAGAATTTCGATTTAACTCAGGCTTGAAAATAGAATGAAAATCAGAGGAAATTGACCTTCCGATATAATACATTGGCATTTTCCTGATCGTAGTGTTTAGCTGATTTGCTAAGCTTATCACAGTAGGAGTTATTTCTGAAGAAACACCATTCCTTTTTAAATCAGCATAAAATGCTGACAGCCCTCCTTTACAACGGTAGAAAGAAACTAATTCGGATAGGACCTTTTCAAAAGACAAGTTCGACCTACCATTGATTTGAGGAATTTTCAAATTGGAATCAAAAATAGGATAATAATAAATCATCCATTTCTCAATCAGTAGCCCCATAGGAAAATGTACCCGATCGTCTTTAAATTCAATAAATGGACTGTTTTCCTGAATGAGATCAATGGTGCCTCTTAGAAGAGCAAATTTATAAGTCGTTGATTTACTATCGCGCTCAATGATCTTACTGATATTTGAAAAAATTTCTTTGTTCATATTCTAAAAGCTTAAAACTTAGATAGCAAAAGAATTCTAAGCATCAAAAATTTTGAATATGAGTTTCATCCAAAAAATAATTGCAGGAAAGCTTTTTAGAATCTGTAAGATCTCTGACTTTTTCAGCGGGATTCAGCGGAAAATCTTTAAAAACAAAAAAACCACAACCCTTCTGAGCTGTGGTTCTGAAAATACTTTTTAAGAGGCTTACTTTCCTGACAAAGCGTTGGCGCCAGCCACAATTTCGAGGATTTCGTTGGTGATCGCTGCCTGTCGTGTACGGTTGTACATCAACTTGAGGTCTTTTAGTAATTCACCAGCGTTTTCAGTAGCCTTGTCCATCGCAGTCATTCGGGCACCATGTTCGGAAGCATTGCTTTCCAAAACTGCCTTGTAAAACTGAATCTTTAAAGACTTCGGAACCAGTTCTTCGATGATGAAAGTACGTGAAGGTTCAAGAATATAATCCGTTTCAGCTGTCTTTGTCGCTTTGGATTCCTGAGGTGCCATCGGTAAAAACTGTTCCGTACGCACGATCTGTGTAGCGACATTCTTGAATTCGTTGAAAATCAAAAATACCTGATCGTAGTCGCCTGCTGTAAATCCATTCATGGCGAATTCGGCCGCTTCTCTCACCGTCTCAAACGTCAGGTTTTGAAATACGCCGAAATAAGCATCGACAAGAGTAAAAGAAGATTTTTTGAAATACTCGTAGGACTTCTTACCCAATGGAAGAATGCTGATTTCCGAACCAGCAAATTGCTCCTTTATGGCAGCATTTGTTGCCTTGATGACGTTGGTATTAAAGGCACCGCAGAGCCCTTTGTCTGAAGTTACCGGTACAAATAGTACTTTTTTACCTTCTCGCTTTTGTGCGAATACAATATCTGCTGAGCCTTCAGAAGCGGAGGAGACATTGTTGAGAATTGTGGTCAACTTCTGGGAGTAAGGACGCATCTGTACGATCTTGTCTTGCGCCCTTCTCAACTTGGCAGCGGAAACCATTTTCATGGCTTTCGTAATCTGCTGTGTAGAGATTACCGAGTTGATCCTTTGCTTAACTTCCTTAAGATTAGCCATCAGCGAATGCGTTGTCTGGATATAATGTCCCGTCAAACAAACGCTTGGCGGGACGTGAAATCAAATTAGTTAGCGTATTTCGGAGCAAGTTCTGCTGCAGCAGTTGCCAAAATCTTACCCGCACCGTCGATGTCTCCCTTGAGAATCAACTCTAAGGCCTCTGGATAAGAAGTACTCAATAAGATGTAGAACTCTTTTTCAAAGGCTCTAGCTTTTTCTACGGGTACACTGTCCATCAAACCTCGGGTAGAGGCATAAATGATCGCTACCTGATTGGCCACGGATACAGGAGAGTATTGAGGTTGCTTCAAAATTTCCTGATTTCGACGGCCTCGCTCAATGGTTCGCTTGGTAGAGGCATCAAGGTCGGAACCGAATTTCGCAAATGCTTCCAATTCGCGGAACTGAGCTTGGTCAAGCTTTAAGGTACCTGCTACCTTTTTCATGGATTTAATCTGCGCATTACCACCTACTCGCGATACGGAGATACCCACGTTAATTGCAGGACGAATACCCGAGTTGAATAGGTTTGTCTCCAGGAAGATTTGCCCATCAGTGATCGAAATCACGTTGGTAGGAATGTAAGCAGATACGTCACCCGCCTGCGTTTCGATAATCGGTAGAGCGGTCAATGATCCTCCACCTTTCACCAAAGGACGAATAGACTCAGGAAGATCATTCATCTGCTGTGCAATAGCATCAGATTTATTGATTTTTGCAGCTCTTTCCAATAATCTTGAGTGCAAGTAGAATACGTCACCTGGATATGCTTCGCGTCCCGGAGGTCTTCTCAACAATAGAGAAACTTCACGATAGGCTACGGCTTGCTTAGAAAGGTCATCATAGACTACCAAAGCAGGGCGTCCGGTATCACGGAAAAATTCACCGATAGCTGCGCCGGTAAAAGGAGCGAAGAATTGCATCGGTGCAGGATCTGAAGCCGGTGCCGCTACAACAACAGTGTATGGGAGAGCACCGCCTTTTTCAAGAGCAGATACTACACCTGCTACGGTTGAGGCTTTCTGTCCCACAGCCACATAAATACAGAAGACAGGTTCACCCTTATCGTAGAATTCTTTTTGGTTCAATATGGTATCAATTACCACGGCAGTCTTACCTGTCTGACGATCACCGATCACCAATTCCCGCTGACCACGACCAATAGGAATCATCGCATCGATTGATTTGATACCTGTTTGAAGGGGTTCGGTTACAGGTTGACGGTAAATTACCCCTGGTGCTTTTCTCTCAAGTGGCATTTCGTACAAATTGCCTGTGATTGGGCCTTTACCGTCGATTGGGTTACCTAAGGTGTCCACAACTCGGCCAAGCATACCTTCACCCGCCTGGATAGAAGCGATTTTCTTTGTACGCTTTACCGTATCTCCTTCTTTGATTTCTTTGGAGTCACCAAAAAGCACCGCGCCTACATTGTCTTCTTCTAGGTTTAGCACCATTGCTTTGAGACCATTGTCAAACTCCAGCAATTCACCAGCCTGAGCCTTGGAAAGTCCATAGATTCGGGCTACACCGTCACCCACCTGGAGGACTGTTCCTACTTCTTCTAGTTCGGCTTCGGTTCTGGCACCGGAGAGTTGTTCTCTCAAGATGGCCGAAACTTCATCAGGTCTTACTTCTGCCATGATATGATACGATTAGATATATTCGTTAAAATTGTTTTTCGTAATGATTTTGAGAAAATTGAACACGAAGTGCATTCAATTTGCTGCTTAGGGACTCATCAAGCTGACGGTCATTTACTCTCAACACAAAACCGCCAATCAAAGAAGGATTGATTTTTTCTTCCAACATCACGTGACTCTTTCCGCTGATTTCTTTCACGAGTGTGATTAACTGATTCCGCTGAGATTCTGTGAGTGGGGTAGTTGTTGATACTTCTGCTACTTGAATAGATTTGTATGCGTTGTATTGGGCAATGAATTCTTTTGCCATATCCAAAAGCACGTTTTCACGATTTTTTCGAGAAACAATCTCAAAAAATGTTGACGTGATGGGATTGCATTTTTTTGAGAAAAGTGCTTTTAACACTTTTAATTTTTTGTCGGAAGTAAGTACTGGATTACTGAGAACCAGTCCCAATTCCCGGCTGGACTTACCCATAGAAGCCAAATTCTTGAAATCCTCAACGACTCCTTCCAGCTGACCTTTTTCAATCGAAAGTTCTAGGATGGATTTGGCGTATCGGGAGGCAACACGATGGTTTGACATGGGAGATTAATTAAGCTTTATGTCTTTAATCATTTCATCGATCAACTCCACCTGTGCTTTGTTATCAGAAAGTTTTTTGCGAAGTAACTTCTCTGTTACTTCGAGAGTTAGCAAAGCCACCTGATTTTTTACCTCAGTCAACGCTGCTTTTTTCTCTGTTTCAATAGCAGCCTTAGCCTTTTCTATCATTAATGCTCCCTGTTTGCCTGCTTCCAGTTTAGCCTCATCGATCATTTTTACGGAAGCTTCATGTGCTTTTTTAAGGATGATATCACGCTCGATTCTTGCTTCCTGAAGTAATTTTTCATTTTCTGCTTTCAGGTTAGCCATTTCATTTCTGGCTTGCTCAGCAGACTTCAGAGAATTTTCAATGCTCGTTTCTCGCTCTTCCAAAGCGGCAAGAAGTGGTTTCCAAGCGAACTTAATCAGGATAAAGAGTAATCCTAAAAAACCGAAGAGTTGCCAGAATATTAGACCGGAGCTAGGGGTTATTAAATCCATGAGTAATGAGTTAGTTCAAATTGTTCAATTAATTAAAAAGAAAGGGATGGGCCTAGCGCCAATCCCTTTCTTTATTTTTAGCTGATGCCTGCGATATTCAACGCAACCAACAAACAGATAACTGCCGCAAACAGGGCAACTACTTCGATCAACGCTGCGATGATCAACATTGCACCCTGGATCTTTCCGGAAGCTTCTGGCTGGCGAGCAATAGCTTCCATTGCTTGACCACCGATTCTACCGATACCAAGTCCTGCACCAATCGCAACAAGACCTGCACCGATACCAGCTCCCATCAGCGCATAACCGACAGTTAATAAGATAGACATTAACATAACTTTAGGTTTTATAAATTAAATTGAACAAAGAAATTACAAATCAATGATGGTCATCGTGATGATGTTCAGCAACTGCCGAACCGATATACATCGCAGAGAACAGCGTGAACACGTAGGCTTGGATGGTTGCTACTAGTAGCTCTATCAAATTGATAAAGGTAACCATCAAAGTACTTATGATTCCAAGTGCATAGGATTCAAAAATGAATACCAAGGCAATGAATCCAAGAATAACGATGTGACCTGCAGTAATCGCAACAAATAGTCGGACCATTAATGCAAATGGTTTGGTAAACAATCCGATGATTTCAACAGGCACAATGATTAACAGCATTACCGGAGGAACACCCGGTGTTGCAAATACGTGTTTCCAATAATCTTTATTACCGTTTACATTGGTAATTATAAAAGTTAATATCGCTAAAGTGAATGTGATACCGATATTACCTGTCATGTTTGCCGCTCCTGGAAGCAAACCCAATAAATTACCAAACCAAATAAATAGAAAGAGAGTAAGTAGGTAAGGAACGAATTTCTTGTATTTTGGACCAATCGCATGCTTAGCAATATCATCTCTAACAAAAATTACGATGGGTTCAATCAAGGCAGCTGCGCCTTTAGGAGCTACAGCGCCGTTTTTCTTGTAGTGATTGGCGGCAGAGATGGCAAGCGAGGCAAGAAAAATCATTACCAAAAACATCATCACCACATTTTTGGTGATCGATAGTTCAATGAAGCTAGCTCCGTCAAGCCTTCCAAGGTGATCGTGTTCATCTATGAAATATCCTTCATGAGCGTACTCTTTTCCAAATAGATGAGTTTCATGGTTTTGGAAATCACTTGATTTAAAAAATTCCAACCCGCGATCAGCCGAATAGATGATTACAGGTAGAGGTAAAGTGATGTGAGTGTGACCCAAAGTTACGAAGTGCCATTCATGTGAATCCTTCACGTGATGCATGATAAAACTCGTCTTGTCCTCTTCAGATCCCGCAGCGTAACTTGGGGAAGTTGAAAATAGCAAAAATGCTGAAAATAAAATGCTTAAGACTATTAATCTGCGCTTCATCAACTCTTTATTTAAGGGCTACCTCGAAATTCGGCGCAAGTTAGAAATAATGGAGTAGATATCAAAAAGTAAGTAAAACAAAAAAATCACAAAGAAATTGGCTATAAACAAAATAATATTTTCCATTCCAGGCCAAACGAGGACTCCAATATATACCAAGGAAGCTATGAATCGTAGGATCATTGCTAAAACTATGATTTGCAAAAAATTTTCCCCAAAGTTCTTAAGTAGGAACGTGTTGAGGATATGGATAGAAAAGGAAAGAATGGCGAGGAATGAAAATGTTTTCCAGATGGTGTGATGAATATATTCCTGAAAAAATTGGTTAAAAATCAAAATTACCAGAGACAATCCGGCAGAAAGCAGTAGAAATTTGAACTGATGACTTTTAAATGTATTCATAGTATCCAATAAATTCTTTTGGTTATTTATTCCGTTTCACTGCTATCCAAAGATTATAGAAAGAAATGAAAACAAAAATGAGACAGAATAGGAGAATCCAAAGAGGAAATTTCATTTTTGATTGCTGCTGTATCCACCAGCCTAAGTATGTTCCTAAAGCTATCGTGGTGAAAAGTTGAAATGATAGACCTATGTATCTCAAAAAGGAAGTATCCTTTTTCTTCAAGCTACTCTTTTCCTTGTTCAAATCATCCACAAGAGTCGGATTTACTGTTTTTTGATTGTTGATGTAAACATAAAAATAAAAATAGACACGTTTTGCTGTTGTGGAACGTTTAGTAAGAAGATTAAAAAGCCTAATTTGGTACTTAAATCCCTTCGGTATTTAATAATGAAAAGATTTTCATATTCTCTGTTTAGCCTTGTGGTTTTTTTTTATGGCTGTTCTTCTGAGCGAAATACGTTTACCAATAGGGCATTCCATAACATGACTTCTCATTTTAACGCCTATTTTCTTGCGGATTTAAAGATTAATGAGGTGGAAAACGAGGTTAAATCCAATTACAAAGAGGATTATTCTCAGGTACTACCTGTTTTTTTTCCAATTGATTCTTCTATCATCGTTCAAAACAAGGAAAAATTAGATTCAGCAAGGGAGCTCTCTTCCAAAGCTATTGATTGGCATAGGATTTCTAAGTGGGTGGATGATAGTTACTACCTGATTGGCAAAATTGACTATCTTCAATCCAAAGTGGATGATGCCAAAAATGCCTTTCGGTATGTCAATAGCCAAAGTAAGGATAAAGATTTAAGACATCTAGCTATAATCAGTTTGTTGCGACTGTATATTGACCAAAAAAGTTACGAGGAGGCCAATTTTACCATCGATTATCTTTCTAAGGAGAAAGAAATAAGTGAGGATAATCGTTACCTGTTGTTTAAAACCCTTGCTTATTATTACGAAAGCAAGGAGGACCAAAATGGTGTTATTGGTGCTTTGGATAGGGCCTTAAATTTTACCAAAAATTCCAAAGAACTGTCAAGGCTTCATTTTATTCTAGCTCAACGCTATCAACGTGAGGGCCTTGATGCATTGGCTTATGAATATTACAAACGCTCCCTTGATGGAAATCCGTCCTATGAGCGAAGTTTTTTTGCCACCCTATTTGCACAGCAGGTAGCCGAACTCAATGCCTCCAAAGATTTAAAAAAGGTGAGAAATTATTACGAGGACTTGTACAAAGACCCCAAGAATAAAGATCTTAAAGATGTCGTCGTATATGAAAAGGCTCTTTTTGAAGAAAAACAAGGGGATATTCCTCTTACTTTACAGCTTTTGCATCAGGCAGCCAAGGAACCTGGATCCAACCCTAGGCTGAAGGGATATATTTATCAAAAGTTGGCTGACCTCAATTTGAACGAGTTTAATGATTACCGAGCTACAAAATACTTTTTGGACAGCGCCCTTAGTTTTATCAAGGAAGATGATCCTGTGTCAATTCAGATAAAAGAGAGGAAGTCAACCCTTGATCAGTACGTTTTTCATGTTGAACGACTGGAGAAAAATGACAGTTTAATTCGTTTAGCTTCACTCTCTCTAGAAGAACAAGAGCTATGGGCCCTGTCTTTCATAGCAGCTGAAGAGGAAAGATTACGAAAAGAAGCAACCAAAAAAGAAGTGCCAAAAAATCCTGGAATATTTGACAATTTGTTGGCATTTAGTGGAAGAAGTAGTGGGTCCAGTTTTTACTTTGAAAATGGTGCTGCTATGCAGCAAGGTGCAATTGAATTCAGCCGGACATGGGGAAACCGTCCTCTTCAGGATAATTGGAGGAGAAGGGCAGCATTATTTCAGATCTCCGGACAATCTGTCGCTCAAAGCCCTAAGTCGGATTCTTTATCTAGTGATGTGGATTCTATTTTATCAAGTCTTCCAACTTTTGAAAGTCTTCTTGCTGAAATTCCAAGCAAACCAGAACAGCTTGAGCGAATTAATCAGGAATTGGAAGAATCCTATTTTGAGCTCGGTAAACTTTTATTTTTTGATTTAAAAGAAATTGGGCTAAGTATGTCAAATCTTGAGACCTTAATTAGGGGATATCCTACTACATCTAAAAAGCCTGAAGCATATTACCTTTTATATCTTGGTCAAAAAGAATTATTTGGGGATGGTCAATTTTATGCGGATCGACTAAATCGGGAATTTCCTGGATCTCCTTTTACGTTTTCTGTGAATAATCCTGATGCTGCCTCCGGCAATTTGGCATACATGGAATCTTCGAAAAGGTATGAAAAAGCGTATGATGCCTATTATTCAGGGAGCTATGAAGAGGCAAGGCGATTGATTTTATCCACTATGGAGGAATTTCCATTAACGCGAAATACCGAAAAGCTAGTTTTACTGGATGCCATGGTATCGGGTAAACTGGATCCTGTAGATAATTTTAAATATAAGCTGGAAATTTTCCTTGCAAATTCTAAGGATCCAAACTTGACAGAATTGGCAAGGAATATGCTAAGACCCTTGTTGAATAAAGAGGATTTGGCTGCACTTGATAAGGGAATTAGCACAGAACCTGATTCGACACAGTTGAAAAAAGAAATACAGCAGGAAGAATTGAGAACTGATTTACCTGAGGAGTCTCCCTATAAGATTAATAATTCCCAAACACATATTTTCGTAATTGCACTTACTTCTTCAGAGGTAGATGCTGCCAAAAATTTGCTTGGGGATTTGGAGACCTTCCATAAACAGTCGTTTACTGCTTCAAAATTGCGGACAGGAAACATGAATTTAAATCAAGGAAATTCTATTTACATTATCAGTCCTTTTGCTAGCGGAGATAAAGCAAAAGAATATTATGCTAAGTTTTCCGAGGAATTTAATTCTGCTGGACTTAGTGCAGAAGCGAAGGGTAAGGTATTTTATATTTCCATAGAAAATTTTCAAACACTAAACAGAACAAAAGATCTTGAAGAATACTTGCAATTCTTTAAGGCAAATTATAATTAATGTATGTCAAAAGCGTCAAAAAATAGCCTTTCCCCTTGGGCAAGTAAAACTATTACCTACCTGTGGCGTGCCTTTTTCGTGGGTATAGTCTTCTTCATATTATTCGTATGGATGGTTAGCGTCAATTTCCTGGGGCTTTTCGGGACACTTCCTGATTTTAAGGCCCTGGAAAATCCTGATAGTGAACTGGCCTCCGAGCTGTATTCCTCTGATGGATTTTTGCTTGGTACTTACGCTAGAGAAAACCGAAGCCCTGTTGATTTTGAAGAACTTTCTCCTAATCTCGTCAATGCGCTAATTTCTACAGAAGATGAACGATTTGAAAGCCATTCAGGTATTGATTTACAGGCGATGATCAGAGTTTTTGTAAAGTCTATTCTCTTGGCTCAAGATGCAGGTGGAGGTTCGACACTCAGCCAACAAACCGCAAAGAATTTGTTTAAAACAAGAACAGATGCCAGTCAGGGGATTTTGAGTGCTGTACCGGGATTAAGAATGCTGATAATTAAAACCAAGGAGTGGATCGTAGCCACCCAGCTGGAAAAAGCGTACACAAAGAACGAAATCTTGACGCTCTATTTGAATACATCTGAATTTGGATCAAATGCCTATGGGATAAAAACCGCGTCACGAACTTTTTTTAATAAAACTCCTGAGGAATTGAACATTCAGGAATCCGCCGTTTTGGTTGGCCTATTTAAAGCCCCTACTTATTATAGTCCGGTTTTTAATCCTGAGAATTCCTTGAGACGCCGAAATACGGTACTTTATCAGATGGTTAAAAATGATAAACTTTCAGAAATTGAATATGATTCTATTTCCAAGTTACCGATAGCGTTGGATTACCGAGTACAAAATCAAAATCAAGGCTTAGCGACTTATTTTAGAGAAATAGTTAAAGCAGATTTGATCAAATGGACTAAGGAAAACCTAAAATCGGATGGTTCGGCCTATGATTTATTTGGAGATGGGTTGAAAATTTATGTTACCATTAATAGCAGAATGCAACGCCATGCAGAAGAAGCTGTTCGTGAACATATGGCAGATCTTCAAAAAGAATTTTATAAGGAAATGGGAAAAAGGGATCCTTGGATAGATGAAAATTGGCAGGTAATTCCCAATTTTATAGAGACCACCGTAAAGCGTACTGAGGCTTACAGATTGCTAAAGCAGCGATACGGAGAAGACTTAGACTCTATTAACTTGGAGCTGAATGAGAAGAAAAAAATGAGAATTTTTTCTTGGCAAGGAGAACGGGATACGTTGATGAGTACGATGGATTCGCTTCGTTATTACAAAAAATTCCTGCAGGCTGGATTTATGAGTATGGACCCACATACGGGCCATATCAAGGCTTGGGTTGGGGGCGTAGATCATAAATACTTCAAGTTTGATCACGTAAAACAAGGTAAAAGGCAACCGGGCTCCACATTCAAGCCTTTTGTATTTGCAGCAGCAATTGAAAATGGATACAGCCCATGCTATTCAGTAGTTGATCAGCCGGTCGAGGTCTATATACCCGGCCAGCCTGCTTGGAGTCCTTCCAATGCAGATGGAAAGTTTTCGTATGAAAAAATGACCATCCGTAAGGCAATGGCACAATCAGTCAATTCAGTGACTGCCTACATGATGAAGAAACTGAGTCCCAAAACAGTAATAGAAACGGCTAGAAGATTGGGAATTACCAGTGATTTGGAAGAGGTTCCTTCCCTTGCATTGGGCGTCAATGATGTTTCCGTATTTGAAATGGTTGGTGCATTTGGAACATTCGTCAACAAAGGAGAACATACTACCCCGCATTATATTGATCGAATAGAAGATAAAAATGGAAATATTATCCACCAATTTACTCCAAAGAAAAAACCAGCAATGATTGAAGAACATGCGTATCTGATGACATACATGCTAAGAGGAGGTTTTGAAGAAGAGGATGGAACCAGTCAGGGAGTACCTAGGACCTTGAGAGATGGAAATGAGTTGGGTGGAAAAACCGGAACAACCCAAAATGCCTCAGATGGCTGGTATATGGGAATTAGTAAAGATTTGGTTTCAGGTACTTGGGTTGGTGGTGATGATCGAGCGATACATTTTCGAAGCTGGACCGCAGGACAAGGATCACGAACGGCAAGGCCTATTTGGGTTAAGTTCATGACTAAGGTTTTTGATGATCCGACTTTAGGTTATACACGAGGGCCTTTCCCAAGACCAGAGCGACCTTTAAGTATTGAAATTGATTGTGATAAGTACGAACAGGAAAGTCAGAGTTTTGCAGATTTTGATTATGATGCCAAAAAAAATGATTTCTAAGTAAATTTTCAACCGCCTGCATCAGGCGGTTTTTTAGTTAACATTTAGAAAGAAATTTCTGTAAAAGCTTAGTTTTCATAAATATTAATGGCTTTTTAGAATTTTTCATTCAATTCTTTAAATGCTTGTTGCGCTCACTATCTGTCAGCTAATTTAATCTTTTCAAGAAAACTGTCTAATTTTCACACTACTTGATCAAATTGTTTCAAGGTATGCAATCCTCGTCCTTTCTTCCTGAAGAACACCTTTCTTTACCAGACCAACCCGGTGTGTATAAATATTTCAATGAAGAAAATGAATTGATATATGTTGGAAAAGCCAAAAGTCTTAAAAAAAGAGTTGGTAGTTACTTCAATAAAAACTCGGGAGTAAATTTTAAGACAAGGAAAATGGTGAATGAAATCCGAAGGATTGAAATCACGCTAGTCAACTCTGAACTTGATGCTTTACTATTGGAAAACAATCTTATAAAAGAAGTTCAACCTAGATACAATATTCTTTTACGAGATGATAAAACTTATCCTTATCTTTTGATTACGCGTGAAAAATTCCCAAGAATATTCCCAACCCGAAAGTTGATACCGAAAAGAGGAACCTATTTTGGACCTTTTGCAAGTGTCAAGGCAATGAATAATGTACTTGATTTGATTCGGGAATTATTTACTATCAGAACGTGTAATCTCGATCTTTCTCCTTTTAAGATTGAGAAAGGAAAGTATAAAGTCTGCCTCGAATTTCATATTGGAAATTGTAAGGCTCCGTGTATTGGAAATCAGGCAGAAGCAGAATATTTGAGGGATTTAGATACGGCAAAGCATATTTTGAAAGGCAATCTTGGCATAGCAAAAACCTATTTCAAACAGGAAATGCTTGCTTTTGCGGAGAATCTAGAATTTGAAAAGGCCCAAAAGACAAAAGAAAAATTAGACCTTCTCGAAAAATATCAATCCAAATCCCTTATTACTAGTCAAAATATTTCCAATCTTGATGTTTGTGCTTTAGTTTCTGATGAAAAAATAGCCTATGTCAACTACATGAGGGTCAAAAATGGGGCATTAATTACCTCTAAAAATGTGGAATTACGCAAAAAATTGGATGAATCGGATGAAGAGCTTTTACTTACTGCATTGGTTCGTCTTCAA
Organism: uncultured Limnohabitans sp.; assembly: GCA_964574365.1. Taxonomy (GTDB): domain Bacteria; phylum Bacteroidota; class Bacteroidia; order Cytophagales; family Cyclobacteriaceae; genus Algoriphagus. The sequence continues at coordinate 86,124 of CAZNND010000002.1, read as the reverse complement.
GGATTATTTGAAAGTGATGCGGAGGAAATTTTGGTAAATATAGAATTTGATCATCCGATAGAAGGTCTCAATCTCTCTTGTCCCAAGATCGGTGACAAAAAGAAACTTCTTGATCTTTCTTTAAAAAATGCGCTTTTCTATAAAAAGGAAAAGGCATTACTTCTTGGACTTCAGCAGGATAAGAAAGACCGTGTGATTAAGAAACTTCAACAAGATCTGAGTTTAAAGGAAATTCCTGATCACATTGAATGTTTTGATAATTCCAATATTCAAGGTACCAGCCCCGTCTCTAGTATGGTCTGCTTTTTACAGGGAAAGCCAGCCATCAAGGAATACCGTCACTTTCATATTAAGTCAGTCGTAGGAGCCAATGATTTCGCAAGTATGAAAGAAATTGTTATTAGGCGATATAAGAGGCTCTTGGATGAGGGCAAATCCCTTCCTAAACTAATCGTAATTGATGGTGGAAAGGGACAGTTATCCTCGGCTGTGGAGGCACTCCAAGAATTGGAAATTTATGGTAAAGTGCCCATTATAGGTATTGCCAAAAGGTTAGAAGAAATTTATTTCCCTGGAGATTCTTGTCCAATTCATTTGGATAAAAAGTCTGAAAGCTTAATGCTTCTACAGAGAATTAGAGACGAAGCCCACCGATTTGCCATTACATTTCACAGAAAAGTTCGTTCCAAAAATTCACATAAAAGTCAGTTGTCTGAAATTCCTGGTATAGGTGAGCTAACTGTTGAAAAATTATTAAAACATTTCAAATCCGTCAAAAAAATAAAAGAAGCCAATATAGAAGAACTTGATCAACTAATAGGAGCTTCTAAGACAAAGATTTTGAGGGATTGGATTAAAAAAAATGAAGGAGCTTAAGCCCCTTCATTTTTACCATTCCCAAAGTGAATTTTCAAATTCCAATAACTTGTATTCAAAGGCTAATCCATCAAGATAAGCCTGCATTTCAGGATTGGGATTATTTCCTTTAACCATATCTGCAATTAAAGCTTCTTCTGAATTGGTGTATTTTCTGACTACAGACCTGAATAATCGGGATTCAAAAGCCTCATCGTAGGTTAGACTCTTAGAAATGTTAACATAATTCAACCAACGGGCAGAAGGATGACTTTTGAAATAATTTATGAAGTCCTTGTAACGTATGAAAGCCACTGTTTTCTGTCCTGCATTGGCATTTGTAGCTGAAGGCATAACCAATTCGATATGCTTGATATCAAAAACAAAACCTGAATGGTGTCTATCGAAAACCATATCCTCCTTAAAGTCAAGGTAATAAAGCTGCTTTACGAATATTGAATCACCGTTAGCAGAGATCCAAAAATTTTCCTGAAATTCAGCGATCGAAAGCGGTTTAGTGAACCCCTCATCTGCAAATACTTCTAAAGCGTTTTCATCTACCACGGCCTTATAGATATTATTTACAATCCCATTTGACCGGCTATCGCCAGAACCATAGAGAGAAAGATTATACCTTTCCCTTAAATCGATCCTTCTCCAAACTGAAATTTGGTACATCTTATCGTCTTCCCGAATCCGTTTTACCGAAAAGACAGTATCCATTTTGAATTGCTTGTCCCCAAATCCAGAAGGATTTACGGAAGTAGCAACTTGGGCATTTGCCAAATCAATAAATCCAAAAGCTACACAAATGAGCAAGTTGAAGTATAGTGAAATCCGGTTCATAAATAGATAAGTTTGAGGAATTCGATTACTTGATTGCAATTCGAATAATTTCCCTTTGTTCAGAATTGATTTTATTTCCTCTAAAGTTTGTTCTGGTAACTTGGGTAACCCGAATAACAATATCATCACCTGGCTTAGCACTTTCCAATAATGATCTCATACCTGAACCAATTGGAACTGTTGATCTTGGAACCTCATTTCTAAGCAGAATCAATTCACCGCCAGTTACTTCAAACTTAGCATCTTTTGACATTGTCCTAGCAAACGTAGGTTCTGGCTTGGCAATCACTTTCATTCCACTAAGAACATTGATGGGTTGGGCTTGGCTATTGTCAAGCTCGGTATCATTAGAACCAACAGCTCTAATTGTGGGAGAGGGAACGGGCTTTATGTCAAAAACAACATCACCTATTTTATTACCTCCACTATTTACACCGATAGTTACTTTACCGGAAGCACCTGGAATAATGGTTACTTGACCTGGTCTATTACCTTTTATTGGCTGACCATTTGCGACATTAAACTCTGGAGAATAGGTGTTGCCAAGGGCAGGGACTTCGATTAGGAGTTCATTGGCGCAATCTGCATACAATTGTTGAACTACTTCTGATGAAACCTTAATAACAGGCTGTGCAACAAAGTAATCGTATTCAACAGGAAGGACTTTATCTTCACCACCAACATTGGTAACAATTTCACCTTTAATTGTTCTTTTAGATAATCCCTTGTCATCGTATTGAGTTGCTGGTGTTGCTGTAAATTCTATTTTCCCAAATCCTTTTTCATCTACTGGTACTGCTCTTCCATCAATAGTCATAGCGGGTATTGCTGAAGAGGATGAAGAAGCTATAAACATAGTCCCCTCAAATTTTGTACCTGCTGCAACTACATTAGAAATGGCCGAAATTTTAGCTTCAGTGATATCTGCTTTGAAATAGAACGAGCCAATAGAATTTTGAATGGTTGTCAGTGCTTCACTTTCAATATTCAATACTTCATTTTGAAACTGGGAAATCAATGCCATAACTGCTCCTACAGGGGATTTTACAAAGGTAAGGCCTACAAAGCTTTTATTTTTAACTTCCCTGTCATTGGCAAATAATTCTATTTCAGAAGCATCTCTTGCTATGGGGCGAAAACCTAATTCAGGACCTCCCATACTTGTAACTATTTCTTGGACAACTTTGGGAAATTCATTCAGCTTAGCTTTCATTTCTTCCCCTTTTCCGTTGTTGGCAAACAAGTTACCAGGTACCTCAGTATTTTTGAGAGAAGCATTTACAAAATTACCTTCATCATTCTTGGCATTTGACTGGACTATCAATTCTTGCTTTTGTATTTCAAGGTATTCGTATATTTCCTTGGTAGCTTGTCTCAGCTTTTTTGCCGCATCGATTTTGGGAACATCCTTCTCATTGTTCCCTTGTTGTTCAATGGTATATTCAATGGAAGCTACAGTAGCTTCGTTTTTCAAAATATAGTTTTTTGAAGTTCGTTCCATTCCATCGTTGAGTAGAACAAACTTTTGGAGGATCTGATTACTTACCTGTAAGGCCAATAAGGCCGTTAATACCAGGTACATCATTCCGATCATCCTCTGCCTGGGTGTCTCTTTAACTCCTGCCATCTTATTTGTTTTTTCCTAGATGTGAGAGATCCAATTAACCTTTCATGGCAGAAAGCATTCCACCATAAATTTTGTTGAGAGAGCTTACATTTTGGTTCAATTTAGCCAATTCATTTTTAAAAGCTTCTGTTTCTTTTCCAGCCTCGGTGATCCCTGCCATAGCGGTCGAAACACTGTTGTAGAACTTATTCAAGGATTTGACATGGTTGTTAGCATCTTGGAGCTCCATTTCATATACCGCATTAAGGGCAGAAAGATTTTTGGTTACCGTTTGAATCTGAGTATGGTATGCTTTTGCATCCTGAGATGCTGTGGATAATTCTGTTAATGCGACAGCAGTTTTTCCATAGGAAACATTCATGTCAGCAAGCGTCTTCGCAGCAGTTTTAACATTACTTGCATACTCATTTGTTGCGACAGCTGCGTCTGCCAATTTGCCCATTTTATCAGCAGTGCTTGCTAGATTTTGCATCCCTTTGCCCAAACTTTCTATAAGTTCAGGACCTATTTTCGCTTTAGCCAGCATATCATCCAACTTTGCAGAAAGCTCATCTTCTTTAGATTTTTTTGCTGAGCCTCCCTCTGCAAGTTCAGGATAAATTTTACTCCAATCCATTTGTTCCTGTTGTGGCTCAAAAGAAGAAAGAATGAAAATTAATGCTTCGGTGCTTAATCCAAAGCCTATCATGAGGTTTGCACCCTGCCAATCTAAAATTTTAAACATCGCACCAAGAATAACGATTGCTGCACCAAATCCGTAAACTTTGGGCATTACTTTAGTAAAGAAGAAATTGCCTTTGCTAGCCATTTTGAAATTTTTAAAGTAAGTAGCTGATTTTGTTTTATATGTTATCTTTTAGTTCTTTTTGAAGATTTCACATTCATCGAACCTGATCTACCCAAAAATGTCATTGCGGTACGAAAACCAATGTGTGCCTGGGCGGTTTCCTGATATTCATACGTTCTTGTAGATGTTTCAAGGTAATGTGCAATGTCTTTCCAACTTCCTCCGCGTACAATTTTCCTAGGTTCATTCGGGTCATCGTAAACAGGATCTAAATCCCAGGTTTGAACTCTTGCAGTAGGCTTATATGCATCCAACACCCATTCTGCTACATTCCCAGACATGTTATAAATCCCGAAGTTATTTGGTGCAAAAACATCAACTGGAGCGGTATATGCAAAACCATCATCGACATAATTTCCTCTTCCTGGTTTGAAATTTGCCATCAAACATCCTCTTTTGTTTTTGAGGTAAGGACCTCCCCATGGGTATTTGGCGACATCTTTTCCTCCTTTTGCTGCATATTCCCACTCCGCTTCAGAAGGTAATCTAAAGGCAGGATAATCAAATTGAGCTTCGTCGTTTGCCCTTAAATGATAGGTTCTCCATTCGCAATATTTTTGAGCCTGATCCCATGTTATTCCTACCACAGGATAACTGTCAAATGCAGGATGATCGAAGTAAAATTCCATAAGAGGATCTCCATAGTGATACGTAAAGCTCTTTGACCATACCGTAGAATCGGGCCGCAATTCGTCTAAATTGAATGTAGGAGGATTCCTTAGCGTGGTGGGAGTTCCTGTTGCTAACTCACCGCTTTTTACAGCTTCTAAAAATTGACGATATTTATTGTTGGAAACCTCATACTTGTCCATAAAAAATTCAGAAATAGTGATCTGTTTGTTCATGGAGGCTTGAGTAAATGCAATGTCTTCATCGGATTGACCCATCCAGAAAGTACCTGCCTTTATTGGAACCATATCTATTGGAAGACTCTGTTGCCAAGAGCCTCTTTTGGCAACACCTGTCACTTCACCTCTTCTGTTTGCTTTATCACTTGCTGCTCCTTTTTTATTAAAAAGCCCACAACTTGGAAGGATCGTGATGGCCAATATCCCAAGCAAGAGAGGCATACTTTTAACATAATTCATACTTTTTATCATAATTCGGAGTTTTTGAAAGTAATCTTTTCTTCAATCAGTTTACTGTATTGACGGTGCGAAATTTAGTAGTAAGCTTGCTAATTACGCAAATAACTTGCCAATTTTTAAAACATTAACTTTATTCATTCATACTAGTCATTAAGACCTGCATACATCCATTTTTGTTTTAAAACCTAAAGCGAGGAGTCCTTTGAATCACCCTTTGTATATCTTCTTTTGATCTGCTTCGGTTTGTTAATGCATACCTCAACATAAATTCATGAGATGTAGGAGATTTTGCTTCAAGCCCCCCCACTACCAAATCGAATGCATAACCAAGCTTTATGGAATTATCTTTCAGAATGCTGTATCCAAGTATCATAGAAACAGATTCCTCACCTCGGTAGGCAAAACCTGCATTGATTTTATTCTGGTAGGTAGCCATAACGCTCACGTCATAAGAAAAATTGTTGATTCCGACATTTTTAACCAAAAAGCTAGGTTCGATTCGCAAAGGACCGATTGGTCTAAGTCTATATCCAACCAATAGATAGGAATGATTTTTCAATGTGTTTTCGTAGGCTGCATTTCCAAAATTAAAGGATGGTTGGTTTAGGTGCTTCGAACTTAGACCCAGGTAAAAATTATCTTTTTCCAAAAAAATACCTGCACCAAAATCCAATACCATTTGATTTTCACTCCCAAATTGGGGCAAATTAGGTTCTGGATTAATCAAAACAAGCTCTTCAAAATTCAGCGAACTTGAAAACAGCCCGAAGTAACCACCCAAACTAACACTTAATCGATTAAATTTTTTGTGATAGCTACCTTGTAAATTTAATTCCAAATTGTTGACTGCACCTATTTTATCATTGACTAGGATAAGGCCATAGCCAAAATTTTTTGAATTCGCTCTACCCTGAGCGGTAATCAGTTGAGTTACAGGGGCTCCAGCTGTTCCGGCAGCAGTCGAATAATTAAGCCACTGTGTTCTATGAAGTGCCGAAAAAGTATATCCAATTTCCTTGCCCGCTAATGCCGGGTTATAGAATGACCCGTTGAACATGTATTGGGTAAATTGAGCATCCTGTTGAGCAAAAAGACTTCCATATACAAAAATCGACAAGCATGAAATTGCGATTTTGAAAAAACTACTGAAATAAATTCTCATGCTACTGGGATTATTGGCACCGCAAATTCGAAGTTTTGGAAGTATATAACTGTAAATTGCCAAAAAATGATTTAAAAAATCATAAATTATTTGCTTTTTTTATATATAACTCTAGAGCACCGGTCATACTAGGAGCATTCGGCAATGGTGCTTCAATGTCAAGAGTCAATCCCATATCCCTTACGGCTTGTGCGGTTGTCGGGCCAAAAGCCGCAATCCGAGTATTTCCCTGGTCAAAATCTGGAAAATTCTGCTTGAGGGACTTTATACCTGAGGGGCTGAAGAACGCCAATATATCATATTTGACATCTGCCAAGTCAGATAAGTCAGCTGCCACGGTATGGTAAATTATCGCCTCTGTAAATGAAATACCATGCTTTTCCATGTAGCCTGGAATGTCATCTTTTCGGATATCAGAACATGGGAATAGATACTTTTCGTTTTTATGTTTTTTAAAATAGTCGAAAAGATCCTCCGCAGTTTTTTGGCCGACAAACAGTTTACGTTTTCTGATGACGATGTATTTCTGTAGGTAATGTGCCGTCTGATCTGAAATACAGAAATATTTCATCTCAGAAGGCATTTCGACCTTGAATTCTTTGCATATCGCAAAAAAATGGTCAATTGCATTTCTGCTGGTGAAAATGACAGCAGTATGTTTTAAAATATCAATTTTTTGCTTTCGGAATTCCTTTGGGGGCACTGGTTCTACCTTGATAAATTGCCTGAAATCTATTTTAATTTTATATTTCTCGGCAAGCAGCAAATAAGGAGAATTGATGTCAATTGGTTTGGGTTGGGAAACTAGGATACTTCTTACCGGCTTAAAGCGATCTTTGGGAACTCCATTCATGCTAGTATTTCCTTTTTTTGAGTTCAAAACTTCACTGTCCTAGTACCATTATTCCTTTGCAAAGGATTAAAAAAGGTACTATTTCCACGAGGCAAAGGTAAGTAAATAAATGGTATTTCTTAAAACTCAGTCTGTTCATCATAATTAAAAAGAGAAAGGAGATTCCCAAGAGATAAAACCAGAAAAAACCAGAAATTAAGGAGTTAAATACAGGTTCGAGACTTGAAAAGTCATAACCAATCAAAAAAATAGTAAAAAGATTTATGAATGTTATTCCAAATACAGTTAACCTTATCATGTAAAAGAAATGGGCAAATTCTGATTTCCCAAGGTTAAAGAAATAACCGAAAAGTCTAATAAATACAAATTTTAAAATAAATGCCAAGAAAACTAAAAAGGAAAGAATTAGCCATGTCATTGTAAATGAGGCAAAATTCCAACCAATCCATTCGCTAATCCAATCCTTTCTGTAAATCAAGACTCCGGTGAATAAATTTTGGCCTAATAATAATCCAAGGATGAAGAGAAAGTATAGTGTATCAACGGAAATAAATTTTTGAAGCGTTCCAGTTTCTGAAAAATCCTCAGCATTTAGCACCGCAGCGGGCTTCAGCAAAATGCCAAGCAGGAAAGGGAAAGCTGAACGGTAGGAGGCCAGGAAAAATAAAAAAATCAATGTTGATACATAGTAAAAGTCCTTAATGAAATGAAGTGGAATTCGGTTCGGTATGGGAAGAACTGATTTTGCCTTTTCCTGAGTAAGCACACTTGTTTTTTTTGCCTCCTTGCTAATTTTTATCAAAAAATCTCCCTCTTTTTGATTTGGACCTATTATTGAGATTTGAAGTGAATCTTTGTAAAATTCATCTTTTAAAGATTTGACGGGAATATAGAATATCGTGTCTTTGGCTATTAATTTCCATAGTACGCCTTCAATAAAAAGACTATGATCCGAAGGAACCTGAAATTTGACAAAGGATTCGGGGAAACTGTTTACTGGAAGCAATACTTCATATTGAAGAGTTTTTTCCAACAAAAAATAATGTTCTTGGATCACCCAGTTATTCTCGAAATTCTCAATTACTTGGGCTTTTCCAAAAAAAGAGACCAGACAAAGAGAATACGTAAGAATTAAACGGAGCATAAAGACCATAACCAAATTTAAAACCTCGCTGAATACCCAAAATGTATTCTTGCAGTTGACAAAGAAAGCGCTTGATTAGCCGATTGACCTAATCCAATCACAAAACTGAACATTCCTCCGTCAGTGTCCAAATTCAATCCCAAACCAAATGACCTTGGAAAATCAGTTTTAGAACTCGAAAAAGGATTTGTTAACAAGCCAAAATCACCAAAAGCAAGAAGATAGGATTCCTTGGTAAGGAAAAGCCGCTGTTCCAGATTTAGAAAAGCATATCGGTCGCTGAAGAAAAACATTTCATTGAATCCTCTGATCGATTTTAATCCTCCCAGTCTGGAAAGTTCATTTAAAAATAAGTTTTCATTTCTTAAATAGCCGCTTTTTAATCTCATCCACATGCCCCAAAATTTATTTATGTACAAATGCTGTTCAATAGTCAAAGAACCCTGAACCTGGGTGGTGGATTCTTTGAATCGCTCGTTGGTCTCTACTAATCGTGTTCTATTAGGCAAAAGACGCTTGTTCCCAAGCTTAAATTCTCCTTCTAGCCTCATTCCTTTCCGTGGCAAAAGAGGGTCATCAAAGCCATCCCAATAATAGCCTAAGCCGTAATTGGACCAGCGAAAGTCAACTAGAGCAGGAGAATCGTTGATGGTTTCGTTTACAGCAAATAGATCTCCTGCCTGCCTACTGCTGAAAAATCTAAATTCACCTTTTTCTCCGACGGGATAGCTTAATGCCAGTTTGAAAATCCTATTTACAAAGCTGCTGTCTTGTTTAAGTAAGGAATAATTTATTTTGAAATTCAGAAGAGAATTAAACAATTGAGATTCCATCCCCGACAAATCCAAAAATTGGGATTGAAAAGTGGGTCTTTGCCAATTGACTGAAATATTTCTTCCCCTTCCTCCCAAGTGAAATAAAGCCAAGTTGAATTCTCCGGTCAGAATTAAGGGTTGGGATTGGTTTTCACCCGAAGCCAATCCTATTATTCCGTCAAATTGATTTATTTTCCTGCTTACCAAATTAAAATGAGGCCTAGCACTCCTAATCTGGAAGCTAATACTCGGAACAGAGTCCAATTTGAAATAAGGGGATCGTTGGATCTTTTTTACAGCTTTTTCAAATTCAGTCTGGGAAAAATTACTTCTAGGGTTGATTCCCGAATAGCGTTGTAAAAACTTCTTGTCGGTTTTGCCTTGTCCTGAAATTTCCAAGCTATCCCAAATGATCTTTGGTCCTTCATTGAATTGAAAGATTCCGTAGAGGTTGTTTTCCTCCATTTTGAAATTTTGCAGTTCAACGGATGCAAAAGGATGGCCGGAGTTTTCACAAAGTCCAATGAGTAGTTCCATCCATAAATAGGGTTCGGTGAAGCTACTACCAGGGGGATCTAATTTTTTCAACCACCTTTCCGGGATATTTCCTATGTTTAGCTCTTTCCAATGATAAAGTGGTCCAGAATGGATTTTGATGTAGGCAGTATCAAGAATTGAAATTTCTTCTGTGCTTGGAAGTAAATACCCCTGATCATGTAGGGATTTTTTCAGAGAGTCCAAAGCGGCAATCAAAACGCTTTTGGAGGAAAAAACCTGGTAGGAATAACTTTCTCTAGACCGATCCTTCCATTCTAGTTTAAAGAATGCTTGGGCCAAGCAAGTAGTTTCGCTAAAAAAGCATGTAAAAAAGAGTAGAATAGGGGAGATTCTCAAGGCAAGGAATTTGAAATAGTTTTACTTTCGCAAGTTAATCGATTAATCGTGGCGGGCATTTATATTCATATTCCATTTTGTAGGAGAGCATGCCATTACTGTGACTTTCATTTTACCACCAATCTTAAGGGAATCAATGAATTGACCGAATACCTCCTGCAGGAGTTGGAATTGAGAAAGACGTATCTCTCAGGACAATTGGTTAATACGGTTTATTTAGGAGGAGGTACTCCATCATTGCTTCCTATTTCAGAATTGGAAAAGATTATTGAAAAAATTTTTATCTTATTTCCAGGGGATAAATCTGAAATCACACTGGAAGCAAATCCTGATGATCTTACGCATAGTAATTTGTCAGAATGGAAAAAACTCGGAATTGATCGCCTTAGCCTAGGGATTCAAAGTTTTCAGGATCAAATTCTTCGGACTTATAATAGAACCCACACCTCGGACGAAGGCAAGAAATCTATTGAACTTGCCAGAAGGGCCGGCTTTGAAAAATTTTCCATCGATTTAATCTATGGATATCCGTATCATGATCATACGCTTTGGGAAAAAGATTTGTCAGAGGCGCTGTCACTTGATCCTGGGCATATTTCAGCCTATGCTTTGACTATTGAGCCCAAAACAGTTTTGAGTAGTTGGAAAAGAAAAGGCAATTTCACATCAGCGGATGAGGAATTTGTTGCCGAACAGTTTGAATGGCTTCAGGATCAAACCGCCAAATCTGGATATGTCCACTATGAGATTTCAAATTTTGCTAAAAACAATCAATTTGCAATCCATAATACACACTACTGGCTTGGAGCCCCTTACCTTGGGATAGGGCCAAGTGCACACTCTTTTGATGGGTTAAACAGGGGGTATAATCCGTCTTCCAATCCGCTTTATATGAATTCTCTAAAGCAGGGGAATGTGCCTTTTATACTTGAAAATTTAAGTTTGGAGGAGCGGATCAATGAGAATATCATGACTGGCCTGCGTACTATGTGGGGCCTGGATACGGATGCTTTGTTGCAAAAATTTAATTTTGATTTACTGGAAAAGAAAAACGGTCAAATAAAAAATTTTGAGGAGGAGGGTTGGCTTGAAGTAAATGGTAAAATTCTATCTTTGACTCGAAAAGGACAGTTACTTGCAGACAGCATTGCTTTAGAACTTTTCATTTGAATTCATGAGCTATCAACCCCATTTTGGAAGGAAGAAGGAAGCGAAACCTTTAGAATCAGCGTTTAATGATCTATTAAAGGCATACCGTCTTGAGGATAAGTTTAAAGAAAAATTACTGATTCTTTCCTGGCCTGATTTGGTAGGAAAAACAATAGCCGATAGAACTGGGGATATCTTCATGCGTGATAAAAAGCTTTATGTTAGAATCACCTCCGGGCCTGTAAAAAAGGAACTCCAAATGAATAAAAGCAAGGTTTTTACCTTGCTTCTAGAACATGTGGGTGAGGGAGTGGTAGAAGATCTGGTTTTTATATAATGGGGTTTGAGAATTTTTAACTTAAGTCAGCCCTTGATAGATTTTCTTTTAGGTTTGTATTGGTTTACATTTTTTATACTTGTGTAAGTAAATCAATGAAAAAACTTCTGACTCTCCATATTGGTAAACTAAGCCTGATTCTTTCCATTTTGGTTTGGATCATCCTATTGTTTGTTGATTTGGTTAGAATTTTTGGAATGATCAATCAACTGGATTCAGGGATCTCGGAAGAAATTACTTGGATTTTGGAAATTCTCTTTTTCTTCACGCTGTATGCATTTTTCAGCTACACTATAGAAAAGAAACTTCAAAGTGATTTTTTGGATTTGATTTGGAGAGGAGCTTCAACGGGGTTAATTGCTTCTGGAATTGGTGTAATTACGGAGCTCGTATATTTTTCTTTTGGGGACAGTAAAATTGGGTCAGAGCCTTTTCTGAAAAACTTCTTTTATCATGTAAATTTTGCCTGGACTGCAATTTTTTTGATTTCTACCACTTTGCTTTGGAAGCATTTGATTCTCTATCAGAAAAGCAAAAAAGTAATAAAACAATGGCAGGCTTTCGAATTTTCAATGATAGTAGCGACATTTTTTGTGTTTTTCAATAAAAATAATTTTGACTACAGTTTTCTTTTTGCCCTCGTAATATTATTGATCATTGCTTTAATTCTTTCAGGGAACCTGAAATGGATTCCCTATCTGACTTTCAAGGAAAAATGGAAGTCATTGCTATATCTTTTCATTTTACTTTTAAGTACAGGGTTTTTATTCAATCGACTCATTTCCTATGGGAATGATGATCTTTTTCAAATCAACTTAATGGATAACCTTTTTCTGATGTCATTATTTGGATTTGTTTTTGTATATGCTTTTTTCAGTTTTTTGGTTACCTTATTTAATCTTCCGACTTCTTCAGTATTTGAACAAAAGCTAACCGAGGCGATAAACTTCCAAAGGTTGAGCCAATCGATACAACCTGAGGCCAATGAAGAAGAGGTGTTAGATATCCTGATGGATTCTTGTATTAGTGCTTCTTTTTCGGATGTAGCCTGGTTGGAATTGAATTCTGAGGAGTCATCAGTTGGCGTTGAACAATATCGTTTTCTGGATAAGGACACCAAAAATGAAATTTGGGAGTCGATTAGGTCACAAAAAAATTTTGAGGAGTTTCCGGCTATTCAGAAGCCAGATCTTATGGCTCCAATTTCTCTCAGAGTAGGTCATTCTAAATATGAATCTGCCTTGATTGTTTATTTGGTAGTAAATAAAAAGATGATAGGGAGGATGGTTTTGTGTAAAGAAGTAAAAGACGGTTTCAATAAGGAGATGATCAACATCATCAGTACTTTTTCAAGACAAGCCTGTATTGCAGTAGAAAACCATCGCCTTTTGAATCAGGCAATTTTAAATGAAAGGTATTTGGAAGAATTAAAAATTGCCCAAAGAGTCCAAAAGGCACTATTGCCTACCCGTCTTGACCACCATGAAAGCTTTTCCCTTTCGGCCTATTCAAATGCAGCAGACGAGGTGGGTGGAGACTATTATGATACCTATAAATTGGATGATCAGCGGTATGTTTTGATTATAGGAGATGTTTCTGGAAAAGGGACGTCAGCAGCTTTTCACATGTCGCAAATGAAAGGCATTTTTCATAGCCTTATCCAAAGTGGAATGGGCCCCACTGAGTTTATGATAAAGGCAAATACAGCTTTGGGAAAATGTTTGGAAAAGAACCATTTCATAACTGCTTCAATTTTCATCATTGATGTGGAGAAAAAGGAGATTTGCCATGCTAGGGCAGGACATATTCCTACACTTTTTTATTCTGCCAAGGAGGGAAAATCAACCTATTTTCAGATTGATGGCTTGGGTCTGGGTATTTTAAGAAACAACCTTTATGCAAATCACGTAAAGGAGAAAACTTACTCCTATGAAGAAGGTGACATACTGCTACTGATCACCGATGGTATTGTAGAAGGTAAAAACTTGCAGGGGCTTCAGTTTGGTTACGAAAAGATAAAAACCGTGGTTGAACTAAATTATTTTAGGTCGCCAAAAGAAATACAGGAAGCTTTAATCAATTCATTGCATGACTTTGTTGGTGGTGATGGAATGATTGATGATGATTACTCATTGATGGTGGTAAAATTTGGATAATAGTTGGAATAAAGTAGTGTGCCGATGCTTCAGATTGAAAAAACAAAAGATAGCCGATTTGATATTTTAATTCTTAAAGGGGAAGTTGATGCTAGCAACTCTGTGATATTGGATAAAGCCATAAAGGAAGCTATTGATATTGGCGCAAAGTATTTATTGGTCGATTGCTCCAAACTTGATTATATTTCTTCCGCAGGTTTAGGGGTATTTATGTCTTATTTGGAAGACTTTGCTGAAAATGGAATCCAGTTCTCCATTTTTGGTCTAAGTAATCAGGTTTATGAAGTGTTCAAGATCTTAGGTTTAGATCAGTTAATACCCATAGTTGAGGATAAAAACGATGCGATTAAGAGTGCCAATGATTTATAAGTATAATTTAAGCTGTCAAACCTCTTCTTTATCGGAATTGAGATCTTTTCTTCAAAGGATCCTTTCCGGTTATTCTTTAAACGAAGTTGAAAAACATCAGCTAACACTTGCTGTGGAGGAAGTTTGTGCCAATTTGATAATCCATTCTCATGGATGTAATCCATTGGATCAGATAGAGTTGGAAGTTAAAAATCTGAATGAGAGTTTAATTTTTGAAATTTCCGACCAAGGTGCGGCGTTTAATATTTTGGAATATAAAACTCCTGATTTGAAAAAGGTCATGGTTGAAAAGCGAAAAGGAGGGTTGGGGATAATTTTGGTAAAAAAAATAATGGATAAAATTGAGTTTGAATCGGAAAACGGGAAAAACGTGTGTAGGCTGATTAAAAGATTTCAATCCTAAATTTAGTTAATTAGCCAAACCTCAAGGCTTTCCTCTCTAATTCCTGATAAATTTGTAACATTGCACTTAAATTGCCTTTTCTTATTATGAATTTCCGAATCCATTCGGCACTTCTCGCTTTAATTTTGATACTGTTTCCTGCCTGGGACTCTACTCTACTTTTGGCTCAAGATCAGGGTGATATACTTTTTTTATTGGGCGGTAAGCCTGTTCAAAAAGAAGAGTTTATCTATTTAGTATCGAAAGGAAAAGATTCAGATCCTTCTTCTACAGAAATTACCAAAGAGGAATTTGAGGAAAATTTTGAGCTTTTTATCAATTACAAATTAAAGGTAAGAGAGGCGGAATTTTTGGAAATGGATCAATCACAGGAATTTCTTAATGAATTTTCCTCCTTCAAAGAAACCCTGATTGCGCCGTATTTGATTAAAAACTCTATTGAGGAAGGTGAATTGATGAAAGTTTACTCCAGAATGCAGGAGGTTATCCGTGCTAGCCATATTTTGTTTCAATTTCCTCCCAATGCCTCTGGACAAGACAGCCTTTCTGTCCTAAAAATGGCCATGAAATTGAAAGGCGAAATAGAAAATGGGAGGAATATCAATGAGTTGGCAGTTGAATATTCTGATGACCCATCAGCAAAAATAAACAAGGGTGACCTTGGATATTTTACCACGCTTCAAATGGTTCAGCCTTTTGAGGATGCGGCATTTGGTTTGCAATCTGGCAAAGTATCCGAACCTGTGCTTACTAATTTTGGCTATCATATAATTCAAGTCAGGGATAGGCTACCCAATCCCGGTCAAGTTAGGGTTTCTCATATACTAGTTCGATTTGATCCTGGAAATGTGGAACAGGAAACCAATGCGAGAAGAAAAATTTCCGACATTTATTCCGAGATCCAAAAAGAATCAACGCTGTGGGAAGACATTGTTAGAACCTTCTCCGAAGATCCTGCAACAAAGGAAAATGGCGGTTTACTCCCTTGGTTTGGAGTAGGCACGATGATTCCAGATTTTGAAATGGCTGCTTTTTCCTTGACTGAAACTGGTGAGGTTTCTCCCCCCTTAAAAACTCAATATGGATACCATATCCTTCGATTGGAAGGGAAAAAAGAGCTTGAGTCTTTTGAGGCGCTCGAGCAAAGCATCCGTTCTAGGATTTTGAGAGATTCCAGGTCAAGAATTATCCAATCTCAAGTTACAGCAATCCAAAAAGCCAGGTATGGATTCCAAGAAAATAACTCCACTATTTTAAAAATTACCCGTTTGTTTAAGGATGTTTCTGGAGATTCTATCCCTCTTCTACTTGAATTGCCGGAATTTTCAAATCTTGAGTTGTTTTCCCTCCAAGGTAAATCGTATTCTGTCTCTGATTTTAGAAAATTCTTGCAGAATGAAGAGAAAATATCCCTGTCTAGCCAGTCCATATATGATGATTTGTATGAAACTTTTGTTAATGGAATCCTAATTCAAACTGAAGTAAAGGATATTGAAACGAATAATAAAGACTATCAGATGCTCCTTAAAGAATATCGGGATGGAATTCTATTATTTTCATTGATGAATCAAGAGGTATGGCAAAAAGGTATAGCTGATTCTTTGGGCCAGGTTGCCTATTATCAGAAAAATTTACATAAATATCAATGGAAAGAAAGAATTGAAGCCTACTTGGTAAGGATTATAGATTTAGCAAAACTACCTGATGCTAAAAAGATATTTCAATATTCAGGCTTTAATCCTTCCGTTTTTCAATCCTTCGAAGCAGATTATAAAGCGAACAATCCATTAGCATTTACTACCGAACGGGGTATCTTTGAATATCAGGATAATCCAATCTTTTCAAAGTTAAATTTGAATTTAACGTATCAGGAAATCGTCTCTGACGGTTCGACTTTTCTGGTTGTTCTTGGGAATAAATATCCGGCTGGACCTAAGAAGTTTGAGGAATCCAGAGGATTAGTAATACGTGACTATCAGGATTATCTTGAAAAGAGCCTTAATGAAAAACTTAAGGTAAAGTATCCTGTAGAAATTTACCAATCTGTTAAAGAGAAGGCTTTTGTTATATTAAATGAACCGAATTAAATTGAATTTATTCGGTTTTACCCTATTGAAGAATTTTAAAAAATGAACGTTCTACACCGATTTATTCCAATACTATTTGGGGTTCTGATTTTTCCAAAACTACATGCACAGGAAAATGCCTCTTCTGGTCAGGTGTTGGACAAAATTGTTGCAAAAGTTGACAATTATATTGTTTTGGAATCTGAGGTACAGAAGACCTATATAGAAGCTATTGCGCAATCTCAACAGGGGATGGAGGCTCCTAACCGCTGTGGGGTGTTTGAAAGCCTTTTAATCAATAAATTGATGGTAGCAAAGGCCCAAATAGACTCAGTCATTGTAACTGATGCAGAAGTCCTGATACAAACAAACAGTAGGTTTAATTCTGTTATGCAACAGTTTGGCGGTGATGAAGCGATGCTTGCTGAGATTTACGGAAAAACTGCAGATCAGTTAAAGGCCGAATTGGAAGATGTAATCAGAGAGCAGCTGACTGTTCAAAAAATGAGGGGCAAAATAACGGAAGGAATTGCAGTTTCTCCGGCTGAAGTACGCGCTTTTTATAATTCAATTCCAAAAGATTCACTTCCCTTATTTACTTCAGAAGCCACAGTAGGCCAGATTGTTAGAAAACCTGAACCAAATCCTAAAGTTAGGGATGAGATCATTGCTCAATTACTTCAGTTCAAACAGGACATTTTAAGTGGGAAATCTACTTTTGCTGAATTAGCCACCAAATATTCTGAAGATCCGGGTTCTGCAGCTCAGGGTGGAGATCTAGGTTTTTTTAGAAGAGGTGAATTGGCTCCTGAATATGAGTCCACTTCATTAGGTCTTAGACCGGGTGAAATTTCGGATCCAGTAGAAACCCAGTTTGGGTTTCACATGATCCAGCTACTTGAAATAAAGGGTGGCACCTTCAACACCAGGCATATCCTTCGTATTCCGAGGGCGTCTGAAGATGATATTCTTAAGGCGGAGCGCTATCTTGATAGCTTAAAAAAGGAAATTCAGGCTGGAAAGATTGAATTTGCGAAAGCTGCCAAAGAATATTCAAATGATAGGAGCACTTCCGATGCAGGTGGTTTTTTTACCGATCCAGCAACAAATTCAAATCGGCTTTCGCTGCGAACCCTAGAAGATCCTGTACTTTATTTCACCATTGATACCATGAAAGTTGGGGATATTACTCCTCCAATTCGTTTTCTAGATCCTAGAGAAGGGACAAAGGTCAGAATTCTTTATTACAAGGCTAGGTACGCCGCTCACAAGGCCAATCTTCAAGATGATTATGAAAAATTAAAATCTGCAGCACTACGTAGAAAAGAAGATGAAGTCTTAAGTAAGTGGTTTGTTACGGCAAAAGAAGATGTTTTTATAGATATCGATCCTTCCTATGATCGCTGCAATGCACTTCAAAACAAGTAGATAACTGGATTTTTTATTTAACGGATCAATAAAGTGTTGGAAGACAAAGATCTACAGATTCTATTGAGATAATCTTTATTTTTCTTTTTTGCTTATTAATTGAAGTGACTTCTTACTTTTAAGAATTGTTCAATTCTATCCTCTTTGATGAAAAAGATTAAACGTGTTTAAAACGAAAAAAGCCATTTCAAATAACTGAAATGGCTTTTTTGCGTATTTGAAATGGATTACTGATTCATACTAATCAAAAATTCTGCATTGTCACGGGTTCCTTTCATTCGTTGAAGCAAGAATTCCATGGATTCCTGGGAAGTCATGTCGCTCATTAGTTTTCTTAGTATCCACACACGCTGCATTTCTTCCTTATCCATTAATAAATCTTCTCTTCTAGTTCCTGAACTGAGTACATCAATTGCTGGATAAATTCTTCGGTTAGCAAGTTTTCGATCCAAAGCAAGTTCCATATTGCCGGTTCCTTTGAATTCTTCGAAAATCACCTCATCCATTTTAGAACCGGTTTCTACTAAGGCTGTGGCAATAATAGTTAGCGATCCGCCATTTTCGACGTTTCTGGCTGCTCCGAAAAATCGTTTTGGTTTGTGAAGGGCATTTGCATCAACACCTCCAGAGAGTATTTTTCCAGAACTTGGTACTACGGTATTGTGAGCTCTCGCCAATCTGGTAATTGAATCAAGAAGGATCACGACATCGTGCCCTACTTCTACCATTCGCTTAGCTTTTTCAAGAACGATATTTGCAACTTTTACGTGACGATCGGCTTGTTCATCAAATGTAGAGGAAATCACTTCAGCCTTTACAGATCTAGCCATATCTGTAACTTCTTCCGGACGCTCATCGATCAAAAGAATCATGAGGTGTACTTCGGGGTGATTTTGGGTTATTGCATTAGCAATCTGCTGTAAAAGTACTGTTTTTCCCGTTTTGGGTTGGGCTACAATCATTCCTCTTTGACCTTTACCAATCGGGGCAAAAAGATCCAAAATCCGGGTAGAGTATAGGTCATGCCGAGTAGAAAGGTTTAGTCTTTCTTCAGGAAAGAGAGGAGTAAGGTATTCAAATGGAACCCTGTCCCGTATTTCGTCTGTTGTTTTGCCGTTGACGGTTCCAATTTTTAAAAGGGCAAAATATTTCTCACCTTCTTTTGGTGGTCGAATGGATCCTTTAATATGATCTCCTGTTTTTAAACCAAAAAGTTTTATTTGACTTGGGGACACATAAATATCATCAGGTGAGGCAAGGTAGTTGTAGTCTAAAGACCTCATAAAAGCATAACCTTCTTGAGTGATTTCTAGGACGCCTTCGTTTTCAATTACCCCATCAAATTCTCTTGGATTGACAAAAGACTTTTTCCGTAAATTACCTGTAACAACTTCTGCTGTTGGGATTAGCGCCTCATCCGGGGACTTGAAATTTTTTCTCCTTGGTAAGTCGATTTCTTGCTCAATCTTTGGGCTTTTTTGTTCTAAAGGAACTACGTCTGTTTTTTGGTCCTGAGGAGTTTGTTCGGTAGTGATATTGTCTGAAATATTGACTTCCTCAAAAACCCTCCGTCTTGGTCGAAATGATTTTGGCTCTTCTGGACTGGAAATCAGATTTTCTTTTTTTTCAGCATGTTCTTCCGTTTTTTCTACTTCAACGACTGGTGCTTTAGCTATTTTCTGTTCCTTTTTTGGTTTTTCAGGTTCCTTAGGATTGATTTCCTCTGATTCTGTGGGAACTAGCTCGGTAACGTTTTGCCTTCTGAATTTTGGTTTGAATTCGGTTTGTTCCACAGGTGGAGAACTTTCAACAGGCTTGTTATCAGGTTCTACAATCGCTTGAGTTTCTAAAATCGAAGGCTTTTTCTTTGGAAGTGCTTGCTCTGGCGTGATTGCTTGCTGGTCAAGTATGGCGTAAACCAACTCGTCTTTTTTAAGAGATTTGAAGTTTTTAACCCCAAGTTCCTCAGCAATCTCCTTCAACTCAGATAATAGCCTGATTCGGAGTTCTTCTATGTTATACATAAAGAGGGCGTAAAATAAATAAGAGTTTTAAAATGCAGTCTTTGGGTTGTGAATTTTTTCTAAGCAAAAAAGGTCTGCAGGAAATGCTCAAGTCAAAGTGGGATGACTTGCTTTATTCACACTGTTGCCGCAATATTAAAGGTTGAATTTGGAATTAACAAATTTTTCTTAAATCCATATTTTAAAAAGTCAAAGGTAATCATTGCATAAGTTGCCGTATGACAGCCAATGATTTAAGGGGGGCGTTTTGATCCAACTGCTCTGAATAAAAATCAAGCAAGTGATCCAGAAGTTTTCTTCTTAACCCATTGGTTATATTCAGATCGCAAGAAAATTGTTGTTTCAGTAATCCTTCAAGATAGTCTAGTGTTTTCAGTAATTCTTCGGTAGAAAATGGCTGTCGGCTACTTTCAGTCAAAAATCCTTCCGCAGTCTCTGGAGCAAATCCTAAATACCTGGCATTACCCAGCAAAAAAACAAATGGAAAGTGCGCTAATTTTACCTCTTTTTTGTCCAGTTGAAGGACACATTCTTCTATGAAATCAAACAATTCTTCATTTTGGTACCCATCATACATGCTTCGACCGATGATTTCTGTCATAAACAAAGCAATGCTGCTTCTTGCAAAATCAAATGGTAGATGAAAAGGGGATTGGAATATTTTTGTTTCAGAAATCCGCTGGAGACCTGAATTTTCTTTTTCATAAACAACCATGTCCAGTAAAGTTAGAGGTTGATAATGAGCAATTTTACTTCCCTTCCCTAAAATTCGTACCCCGTTGACTACATAGGATTTAAGGCCCAGTTCTCTCGTGAAGATTTTTACGATTATACTGCTTTCCTTGTATTTGATGTAATTCAGAGCAATTCCCTTGGTTTTTTTAAGCATTAAACTACTACGTTACCGGTTATTTTCCAGAAAGCATTTTCTGCACCTAGCTTCATAACTTTCTTTTTCTCCTAGGAGAACTTTTTCTTTTTCTTCCGTTAGGCGAAATGAAAAAGCGGCTAAATCTCCACATCTCATACAGATTGCATGAACTTTGGTCACATATTCTGATATAGCCATTAGTGAAGGCATGGGACCAAATGGCTTGCCTTCAAAATCCATATCTAATCCTGCCAAAATGATACGCTTTCCTTGATTTGCTAGAATTTGGACAATTCTTACGATGTCTTCATCAAAAAACTGAGCCTCATCTATCCCCACCACGTCACAGTTACCTGAAAGAAGAAGTATATCTCCTGCGAAATCAACAGGGGAGGAGCGAATGCTTGTATCGTTGTGGGAAACTACATTGGTTTCATGGTATCTTTTATCAACGGCAGGCTTAAAAATTTCAACCTTAAGTTTTGCTAATCTAGCTCGATTTAGTCTTCTGATGAGTTCTTCAGTTTTGCCAGAAAACATTGAACCACATATGACTTCGATCTGACCCTTACGCTCAGATTGTCTTCTACTACTCTGGGAAGGTTCTACAAACATGCTTAACTTGAATAGTTCAAATGAGGAAATTTGTTGCTATCAGCAACTTTTATGGTTAAAATACCCCGTTCTAATTTAGCCTGACATGCCAATCTCTCATTAGGCATAAGTCTTAAATGGTTTCTGTAGTACAATTCCCGATCTGTTTCGAGGCTTAAATTTTCTTGTCCATCCAAAATGATCATTTTGCAGGTGGTACATCTGCCTTTTTTGCCGCATGCATGCATCCAATCAATTCCATTTTGATGAATTAATTCAATAACTTTACAGTCAGCGATTTTTGAATCTATGTCGAAATTTTCTAAATTTTGAATTATGATTCTGGGCATGACTTCTTATTTGTTACAAAGGTGACCTATCCTATGACACACCAAATTAATGTCAATTATTTAAATGACTATGCTAAACAGTATGCAAGATTGGTCTCAGACCGGTTTTTTATTGGAAGGCAATTTATCACCGGTCAAGAGATAATCCAGCTTACCAGCAGTATTCAAGTCAATTTTTTTATAATTAAACGTCTATTTGAGCTATGGCAGGAAGAATTGTCTAAGCTAAAAAGCAATCCCTTCTTCGATTATAGAGATATTGGCGTGCATGAGGCATTGACACAATTTATGAATATTCTCTCTAGAAGAATAAAAGTCGAAAGAGTGTATTTTGAACCTATTGCAGAATTTGCGGTGATGCAGGCTATTACTTTAGCTACAGATCCTGTAAAATTCTACCAAAGTGAAATTAAAAAAGCTCCTCAAGGAAAAATTAATGATTTTCTTAGAGAAAACAGGAAATATTATAAATGGCATGATCGTTTGATTACATTCTTGATAGATAAAGCAGGTTTTGGCAACGATCCTTTGGTCTATAACCGGGCGATTTATGCTAACTATCATGCAGTAAGGGAATCACTTGATTCTGAGAAATTACTTTTAGCAACTTTGGAAGAAATAAAGGCTTTTGAGATAGGTTTTTATCTTGAACCAACTTCTTCTAGCGAAGTTGCTGTGGATGGTATCCCAAAAAAGGAAAATTCTGGCTTTACTTCTTCCGAAAAGAACGAAACGAATTTTGAAAATTCTAATTTCATGGCTGCGCCGGTTCAATCCACTTTATTCTCAGATAATGAAAATTATAAACAGCAAGTTTTAGAAAAGGTCGATTTAAGAATAGAAGGCTTTTTGGATCCTTCCAAATTAAGAGCACAGTTTGCTGCTGAGTCATACAAGGGTATGAAGGGGTTGTTGGGTGAATTGGGGGAAAATCTCGCACTTAATCAACGGTTTATGTTTACAAGGGAATTATTTGATGGAAATTCAGATTTGCTGCAGCATGCACTTAAAACAATCGAAGAATCAGGTTCATTTGAATCCGCAGTAGAATTGATCAATTCTCGCTTTGTCAAAGAGCTACAATGGAAAATAGATTCTGAGCCGGTAATTGAGTTTATATTGCTGATATACAGGAAGTTTTGTGTATAAACTCTAGGGTACACGAAGAAATGCATTTTATACCAATACCCTTTTTTTCCATTTTAAATAAGGTCGATAAAGGGAAACGAGGTTTTTGAAGCCATTCTTACTGGAAGTTTTCATCTTTTTCTTCATAAATATCCGCTAGGTTGAAGGTTTACTTTTTTTAATCCGGGTTTGGAATTAAAATTGACCATTGCTTATGTGGTAAAAAAAGATTAGGGATTTTTAAAAGTATTGATTCTAGTAAGTTCGATCCTATACTAATTAATAATCTATTAGTTTAATGGGAATATTTTGCCCCTAATACACGAAGCCGACAAGATAGGTTTTGTCTAAGATGGCAATTTACATTTCTCTTACTGCCTTAGCGCCATTGTGGTTATGAAAAAAAAAATATTTTGCCACTAAGACACGAAGTCGGCAAGATAGGTTTTGTCCACAAGAAAGCAATTCTCATTCCTCTTATTGCCTTCGTGGCTAGAAAAAAAATCTTTTGCCGATAAGAGCCGAAGATTGAAAAGCTAAAGCTTAGAATACTATGGGTTTACAAGTTAAAGTCAGAGTCCTGAATTAATTTCCAGGCTTTTCCTAAGCTGTATGCTGGTTTTTCAGTCCATGATACCCTGTGTAATGTGAATTTAGGTTTAGGTTCCTCTTGAAGATATGGATGAATATTTTTTACCCTAAGTTAATTCGGTGGGAAATGCCAAACGTGCATTTATCCAGATAGAAGCATAAAAAAATCAAAGAGAGATAACTTTCAAAAAACGTAGAAGTCTTTATAGATCAAAATTTTATTGAGTTTATTTTCTCTTGGTAAAGAATCGTACACCTAAATTTTATTTTAGGGTATTATGAATATAGAAAATTCTGCCAGTAGTCAAATTTGATGTTGAAAGCAGAGAAAAAAATTAAAAGCAAGAAAGAAATGACTTCTGAGTGTTGTTTAGTGGACGATCAATAATTAACGTCGAATCCTTCTTTTGCCTAAAAGTATTGAACGCTGAATATCGAACCCAATATCTTGTAATGGTTGAATTTCCCTTGGCAAAGAAGCGTAAATATATATATGGTATTAATTGATTCTACCGAGTTGGACGGCTCTGGAAGAATCAAGTTTGATAAAAATAAACAGTAAAACAGTGAATGACCACAAAGAAGATCCTCCATAACTAAAGAATGGCAAGGGGATTCCAACTACTGGAAAAAGTCCAACAGTCATGGCAATATTTATGGCAAAGTGAAAAAGTAAAATAGAAACAACACCATAGCCATAAATTCTGCAAAATCGAGTTTTTTGTCTTTCAGCCATAATTACTAATCGGTACAAAAGCCCTCCAAATAAACCTATTACCACCAAGCTTCCCATCCATCCAAATTCTTCGCCAAGTGTGCAAAAAATAAAGTCTGTATGCTGTTCGGGAACAAAGTCGAATTTAGTTTGAGTGCCTTCCAAATAACCTTTTCCAAAAAGGCCTCCTGATCCGATTGCTATTTTTGATTGGGTGACATTCCATCCAACACCCAGAGGATCCAAATCTGGGTCAAAAAGTACCATTATTCTGTTTTGTTGATGAGTAGGAAGCTGGGAAACTACAAAATCTATAGAATAAATATAAGCAACGAGTATTACGGCAATAAGTGAAAAACTCATAATTCTGCTCCAGGTTCTTTTGCCAAGAAAAATAAAAACCAATGTAATAGCACCAATTCCTGCTGTTAAATATAAGTTGTTATCAATACCGAGTGCCAATAGCGTAACAGTGATTGCACCCAATCCAAGAATGTAATACCATCCTGGCAGTCCTTCTCTGTAAAACATGAGTAAAAGAGAAGTAAAAACTAAAGCGGTTCCCGTATCTGGTTGAAGTAGAATTAAAGCAACGGGGATCAGAAGAACTGAAAAAGCAACCAATTGGTGTTGGCTTTTTGAGAGGTCAAAGCTTGGTTTTTCCATAACCTTAGCTAAAGCTAAAACGGTTGCAAATTTGGCAAATTCTCCTGGCTGAATTCTAAACTCGCCAAATCCGATAGAAAGAGTTTGACCATTCACTTCTTTTCCGAAAATTGGAGTTACAACCAATATCAAAAGCAATATGAGATAAATGATCCAGGACAAATTTTCAAAAAATCTATAATCTGCAACCATAATCAAGGTGATTAAAGCCACAGCGGTAGCAATCCAAATGAGTTGTTTTCCTGAGTTGATTGATAAATCAAAAATATTTTGCTCTGTTTGACTATCATAAACTGCGGCATAAATATTTAACCAACCAATTAGAACTAAAGCAAAGTAAATGGATACCGCAATCCAGTCCACTCTGTTGATATGAATATCAGATTCTCTCATTTAATTGGAAAATTTACCTACCAGTACATATTCTTCTAGTGCGGGTCTTGTGATTTGCCCTTTGATGTACTTTTCAATCATTAAAGAAGCGGTACTAGCGGCGGCCCTTCCTCCCCAACCGGCATTTTCCACATATACTGCAATTGCAATTTTCGGATCATCTTTTGGGGCAAAAGCTATAAATACGGAATGGTCTTCGCCGTGCGGGTTTTGAGCTGTACCGGTTTTGCCAGCAATGACCAAATCCTGTATAACAGCCCGATTTGCAGTTCCATAAAGCGCTTCAGCCATTGCGTCCTGAATCATGTCAAAATGATGAGCATCTACACCTACATGTTGTTTGATTTGGAATTTTCCAGGTATTTGTGAAGGGTCACCGTCAATAGCCTTTACCAAATGAGGGATATAGTAATGCCCTTTATTGGCAAAGATAGCTGCGAGATTTGCCATTTGTAGAGGAGTGACTGTCATTTCTCCCTGTCCTATGGACAATGAATAGATCGTCGAATATTTCCATTTTCCTTTGCCATAAATTCGGTCATATAATTTGCTTGACGGGATATCTCCACCTTTTTCCCCCGATATATCTACACCGAGAGGGGCTCCTAAGCCGAATTTAAGTACCTTATCTCTCCAGCTATTTAGGCCTAATTCAGTATCTTTGAATGTATTGGATGAAATGTCTTGATTGATTATTTGTCTAAAGGCCTGATGGTAATACGGATTACAGGAATTCCGTATAGCCCCAAAAAGATTCAAAGGGCTTGGGTGATTATGACATGCCACTAAGGAGGTATTGCAGAAAAAGGTTGAGTTGGGAGTAAGAATTCCTTCTTGAAGACCAATCAAACTTTGAACAATTTTAAAAATTGATCCAGGAGGGTAAGTTGCCATAATTGGTCTATTAAAAAGTGGCTTTGCCTGATCTCTGTTGAGTCGCTTGTAGGTATTACTGAATTCTGCACCGGTCAATTCATTGGGATCATAGAATGGCGCTGAAATCATTGCTAAGATTTCACCAGTTTTCGGCTCAATAGCAACAATTGAGCCCGTTTTCCCATTCATCAAGAGCTCACCGTACTGTTGAAGCTCCAAATCAATCGTCGAGGTAATATTTTTTCCCTCTATAGATAGGGTGTCGTATTCTCCTTCTTTGAATGGACCTTTGTCAATACCTCTGACATTAACCATTTTATATTTAACACCTTTTTTGCCTCTCAATTCCCGTTCATAATATTTTTCTAATCCACTTAAGCCTGTGTAATCGCCCTGTGAATAGTATTTAGATGAATCTCTTTCAAGCTGCCCTTTGCTTATTTCACCAATATACCCTAGTGTATGGGAAGCGGATGGGCTTGGATAAGATCTTACAGATCGGGTCATAATAAATAACCCAGGATAATCCACCAAATAATCTTGAATTCTTGCAAAATCGGTTGTTGAAATTTGCTTGATCAAAGGAGATGGCTTTACAGGAGAATACGATCTAGCCTCTTTGCTTTTTTGAATAAATTCTTCTTTGCTTATTTTAAAAATCTCACAAAATCTTGTGGTATCCTGGACCTTTAATTCTTTAGGCACCATCATTAAATCGAATATTGGGTTATTAAAAACCATCAATTTCCCATTTCTATCATAGACTAAGCCCCTGTAGGGATAATCAACAATTCTTTGGATGGCGTTTCTTTCTGCTTTTTTTGAAAAGCTTTCGTCTAAAAGCTGGATCATAAATAGCTTAGCCAATAAGACAAAGCTCACCAAAAAAATTACCGCAAGAATTACTACCGGCCGTTGGTCTTTCATTAGATTCCCCTTCTACGTTTGAAGAAAAGCAACTGGGTAAGGATAATTAGAAGCAGGGTGAAAGCAGTCGAAAAGAAACTTTTGTAAAGAACTTTCAAAAAGAGGCCACTGCCCCATTGATCAGCCGTGAAGAAAACTAAGGAATAAAAAAAAACCAGGGGAAAGGAATAACTTATAAATCTTCCCAATCCAATTTCCTCAAGGGTCGGCTCAATTTCATCTTCATACCCTCCTGAAGGATTGGTAAGTTCAAGCCATTTAGGCTTTAAGAAAGCCAAAAGAGTGATGGCAGCGGTATGCATTCCTAATGTTTCATAGAACATATCCAGAACAAAACCAAAAAGAAATGCAATCAGCATAAGTGGAGTTGTTTTGATAGAACTTGGTAAAATTAGAATTGGTAGAAGATACAAAAAAGGAAAAGCAACGCCAAAAAGGGCGAGGTTTTTCAGAAAAAATATTTGAATAATTCCCAAAACCAACATGAGCAATAAGTAAGAAACTAGTCTTCTAATATTCATTGGTTAATTCTGATTTAGTGTAAAGGGAGTCAAGCTCCTTAATACTGTTATTTTCTACCAAATACACATAATTCAGCTTGCTAAAATCTGTGCTGAGCTTGATAGTCAAATCTAAATAATTTGGATCCTTTGTGTCGGGCTGAATTTTTGAAACAATTCCTATCAATATCCCCTCGGGGAAAACAGCATTAAATCCAGAAGTAATCACTGAATCTCCTTCATGTGTCTTTACGTGTCTTGGAATATAAAGCAATTTGGCCTCCCTCATGTTATCACCGTTCCATTGAACTGATCCAAAAACATCCAAAGTTTTTATTTTGGATGAAATTAAAAGGCTTGTATTTAGCAGCGAAAATGCGACGGCGTAATTTTCGGAGACGGTTTTTATTCTTCCTACCACGCCTTCCGCATTGAATACCCCCATTCCAGGCTTAATCCCGTCATTAGCGCCTTTGGTCAAGGTAATGTAGTTTTGAGAAAAGCGAAGAGAGTTTGCGATAACTCTGGCTCCTCTAAACTGATATTTGGAAGAAAGTGATGAATCCAGAAGAATTGGCACACTATCAGGTTTTGACTCTAATAAAATCAGCCGACGAATGAGTTCAAGGTTTTCATTCTCTAAAGACTCATTGGTTTCAGTTAAGTAAAAATACTGAGTCACTTCAGCTTGTTTTTTTAGCAAGGAAGCGAATACAGCGCTGGAACTGTTCAAGAAAGCGGCACCTTGGGGAGAGTTATTGGAAATAATCATCCAAATAGCACCTACTTCAAGTATAATGAACAAAAAGAACGCCCTTATTCGATAAAGGAACTGTAAAATACGTAGCATTTAGATTTTATGTCATCAATACTGTTCTAAAGTTTTGTAGATTCTTCAGTGCTGTACCAGTCCCTCTTACTACGGCTCTTAAAGGGTCTTCCGCAATATGAATAGGGAGTTTGGTTTTTTGATGAAGTCGTTTGTCCAACCCTTTCAAAAGGGCACCTCCACCAGTCAGATGTATTCCGTTGTCGTAGATGTCGGCCGATAATTCAGGAGGTGCAATTTCTAGTGCCTTTAGAATCGCCTCTTCTATTTTTGAAACCGATTTGTCTAAAGCAAATGCAATTTCTGAGTAAGAAACCTTGATGACTTTAGGGATCCCCGTCATTAAATCACGTCCTCTGATTTCGTAGTCCTCAGGAGCATCATCCAATTCGGTTAGGGCAGATCCAATGGCGATTTTAACTTTTTCCGAGGAGCGTTCACCTATCAAAAGATTATGCTGTCGTCTCATGTAATCGAGAATATCTTTTGTGAAAGTATCACCTGCCACACGGATGGATTGTTCAGCCACAATTCCAGAAAGAGCAATTAAAGCAATCTCCGTAGTTCCACCTCCGATATCTACTATCATGGAGCCCATGGGTTTTTCGATATCAATACCTATACCAATAGCTGCAGCTATTGGTTCATAGATCATATAAACCTCCTTAGCACCTGCATGTTCTGCAGAATCTCTGACGGCTCGCTTCTCTACCTCTGTAATACCAGATGGAATGCATATTACCATTCGATAGGATTGGGGGAACATGCCGTTTTTCTGACCAGGTATCATTTTGATCAATCCTCGAATCATTTGTTCTGCCGCATAAAAATCAGCTATCACCCCATCTCTAAGAGGGCGGATTGTTTTTATGTTTTCATGGGTCTTTTCGTGCATATTCATTGCTTCCCTACCGACGGCAAGCACTCGGTTGCTTGTCTTGTCAATTGCAATTATGGAAGGCTCATCCACAACGATTTTGTCTTTTTGAATAATCAATGTATTGGCTGTACCTAAATCTATAGCAATGTCACTAGAGAAAAAATCAAATAATCCCATTTTGGTGTATGATTGGCGTTTAATTGGCTTTTTTATTCGAGATAATATATCAGCTAAATATCTAATCAAGAAAAAGCAAAATTATTACCTTAAATCGACAAAATTCATGGAAATGAGATTTTTTTGTTTGAAAAGACCATAAAACCTAACATTAGGTAAAGTGATCCTGGCTTTTATTTTCGAGTTAAAAAATTGAATCCTTGTGTTTTCTGAAATGGAGTTTTGTAATTCGCTATTCTTTCTATTATTTTTGTGTCGTATTCGAAAGTTTCTGGAGG
The DNA here is from genome assembly GCA_964574365.1 of uncultured Limnohabitans sp. GTDB lineage: Bacteria > Bacteroidota > Bacteroidia > Cytophagales > Cyclobacteriaceae > Algoriphagus. The sequence continues at coordinate 56,286 of CAZNND010000002.1, read as the reverse complement.
GGACAAAAGTCCCCTCTTTCATTATTCTAAGTTGATCATGTCTGATTTGAAACGTGTAATTCTAGAATTGGCACAAAAGCATCTCCCTGATGAAAGTCACTTCATCGTGGATATTGGTTTGGAAGAGAAGGTGGAAAATACGCGCGTAGTAGTATTGATAGATTCAGATCAAGGAATCACGATAGATTCTTGCGCAAAAATAAGTAGGGCAATTTCCGGGGAAATTGAATCCTCTGACTTGATAGGTCAATCGTACATTCTGGAAGTATCTTCTCCTGGTTTAGATTATCCCTTATTAACGAAAAGGCAATATCTAAAAAATCTTGGAAGAGCGCTTAAGGTCTACCTAAAATCAGGTTCTGATATGACAGGAGAGTTAACTGATGTTGGAGATTCAGGAATTAAAATTCTGGTCAAAAAAAAGGAAAAAGGCAAAAAAGTAACCGAAGAGGAGCTGATGGTTCCATTCGAAGAAGTCAAAAAATCAATCGTACAAGTATCTTTTAAATAATACCAATGGATGCCAAAATCTTAATAGAGTCTTTCGCAGAGTTTGCGAAATCGAAAAATGTGGATCGACCTACCATGATTCGTATTCTGGAAGATGTATTCAGAGCGATGATACGTAAAAAATTTGAGTCAGATGAAAATTTTGATGTTACAATAAATGCAGACAAAGGAGACCTCGAAATTTTTCGTATTCGGGAAATTGTAGACGATAATTCTGAGGACATATGGGATTTTGATAAGATTAGCCTTAGCGAAGCCCAAAAAATAGAGCCTGATTTCGAAATTGGAGAGGAAGTCTATGAAAAAATAGAATTGGAAGAGTTTGGCAGAAGGGCTGTCCAAATGGCAAGACAAACTTTGATCCAACGAATAAAGGATCTTGAGAAGGACATATTATATAGTAAATATGAAGAGCAGATCGGAGAAATTATTTCCGCTGAAGTGTATCAGATTCTAGGTAGAGAAATCTTGCTTGTGGATGGAGAAGGTAATGAGCTGATTCTTCCTAAAGGAGAACAAATTCCTAAGGATAGGTTTAGGAAAGGGGATACAGTAAAGGCAATTGTTCATCGTGTAGATATGATCAATGGCAATCCCAAAGTAATTCTATCAAGAACCTCTCCTGTTTTCTTGGAAAGACTTTTTGAAAATGAAGTTCCAGAGGTCTATGATGGCTTAATTACCATAATTAAAATTGTACGCGAACCAGGTGAGAGGGCAAAAGTTGCCGTTGAGTCATACGATGATCGAATTGATCCAGTTGGCGCCTGCGTCGGAATGAAGGGTTCCAGGATTCATGCTGTAGTAAGAGAACTTCAAAATGAAAATATTGACGTAATCAATTTCACAGAGAATCTCGAGCTATATGTTTCAAGGGCATTAAGTCCTGCTAAGGTTTCTTCTATCAACGTGAATAAGGAAAATAAGCGTATCTCCGTATTTTTGAAACCCGATCAGGTCTCTTTGGCCATAGGCAAAGGTGGATTTAATATTAAGCTGGCTAGTAGATTGGTTGGATTTGAAATTGACGTATTCCGTGAGTTGAACGAATACGAGGAAGAGGATGTAGATCTAAATGAGTTCAGTGATGAGATAGATCAGTGGATCATTGATGAGCTAAAGAAAACAGGTCTGGATACGGCGAAAAGTGTTTTGGTGCTGACCAAAGAGGATTTGAGCCGAAGGACTGAGCTGGAAGAAGAGACAATTGATGAGATCTTTAGAATCCTAAAGACAGAATTTGAACAATAATTGGGTCAACCCCAAAGAATACCTTAATTTTATTTAAGATTTCGAAAGAGATTTTTGCTTATGTCAGAAGAAAAAATGATGCGATTAGGCCAAATAGCCAGAAAGCTCAACGTGGGTACAGCAACCATCGTAGAGTCACTCGCTAAAAAAGGCTATGAGGTGGAGAACAATCCGAATTCCAAAATCAATATGGATCAAGTAGCCATGTTGGAAAAAGAGTTCAAGTCCTCTGCTCTTGAAAAGGAAGAGGCTTCCCATCTTTCCATAGGAAAGCGTCATGAGCCTGTTTCGGTTGAGCAGGAAGCACCAAAACAGGAGAAAATACCAGAATCTATCCCAACTCCCCCAGTTCATAAGGAAGAATCCAAACCTGTTCCTCCTCCTGTAATTCCTAAGGAAGAGGAACCAAAAATCGAAAAGGTTACCGCCGAGGCTCCCAAATTGGAAGGAATAAAAATATTGGGAAAAATTGATTTGGATAAAAAGCCTACCCCTGCGACCTCTCCTGTTCCCATTCCAACTCCCTCGCCAAAGCCTAGTCCCGCTCCTGTTGTACAGCCAAAGCCGCCTGTTCCAGGTCAGAAAGTTGAAAAAGCCACTGATTACCAGAAACCTAAAATACAGCCCCAACAACAGCCCCAACAACAGCCAAACCGTCAACAAAAACCTTTACAGACCCAAAAACAGCCTTTTACAACTCCAAAGCCATCTCCAGCTCCAGTTCCAGCCCCTGAACCACTTAAGCAAGAACCACTTAAGCAAGAACCAGCTAAACAAGAGCCGGCTAAGCAAGAGCCAGTACAGGATCAGGTTATCGCAGCAAAAGCGGACTCCTTAAAAGGATTGACGGTCTTGGGGAAAATTGAATTGCCTGTTGATCGATCTAAAAAGAAAAGTGGCCCCGTGGCTTCTTCTGATGAAAAAGGCAGGGATAAGAAGCGTCCTAGAAAACGAATCGACAAGCCTGGAACCCCCGGTGGTCAATCAGGTGCTCAGGCAAAGCCTCAGGATCAGCGTGGTCCAAAACCCGCACATGGTGGACAACAACAAAAAGGTGGACAACACCAAAAGCCAGGCACAAATCAACAGCAGCAGCGACTGCAAAAGGCTGAGCCTACCCAAAAAGAAATACAGGATCAAATCAAACAGACTTTAGCTAGGCTTCAAGGAACCAAGCCAGGAGGAAAAACAAAATCAAGAAGGGATAAGCGGGCAGACCGTGACAGAGAGGTAGAAGCAGTAGGTGACGAATCAAAAGTTTTGAAAGTAACCGAATTTATTTCAGCGAATGATCTTGCTTCACTCCTTGATGTATCTGTTAATCAGATAATCTCCACTTGTATGTCTTTGGGGATGTTTGTTTCAATCAATCAAAGACTCGATGCAGAAGCAATTACAATCATTGCCGATGAATTTGGTTATGATGTGGAATTTACCAAGTCCATTGAGGATGAATTGGAAATAGAGGCAGCTGATACCGATGAACAATTGGAAGAAAGAGCTCCGATAGTAACTATTATGGGGCATGTTGATCATGGAAAAACTTCATTGCTTGATTTTATCCGTACATCAAAAGTTACTGCAGCCGAAGCCGGTGGAATTACGCAGCATATTGGAGCCTACGATGTTACCACAAAAACTGGACATAAAATCGCTTTCTTGGATACTCCAGGACACGAGGCATTTACTGCGATGAGGGCTAGGGGAGCTAAAATTACAGACGTGGCAATTATTGTGATTGCTGCTGATGATAGCATAATGCCTCAAACCAAAGAAGCGATTAACCACGCTCAGGTGGCTGGAGTGCCGATGATCTTTGCAATCAACAAAGTGGATAAGCCTAACGCTAGACCCGAAAAAATAAAAGAAGAACTTGCCAATATGAACCTTTTGGTTGAAGATTGGGGAGGTAAGTATCAGTCTCAAGATATTTCAGCAAAAACAGGGCTTGGAGTTGATGAACTTTTAGAAAAAGTCCTACTTGAATCTGAAATACTTGAGCTCAAAGCAAATCCAAATAAAAATGCTGTGGGAACTGTAATTGAGGCTTCTTTGGATAAAGGTCGAGGGTATGTGGCCACCATCATGGTGCAGGCAGGTACCCTAAGGATAGGAGATATCATACTTGCCGGTCAGCATTACGGAAGGGTAAAGGCTATGTTTGACCATAAGGGCAAAAAATTGAAAGAGGCAGGGCCTTCTACTCCTGTTCAAGTATTGGGATTGAGTGGTGCTCCACAGGCAGGGGATACAATAAAAGTTTACGATAGCGAACGGGAAGCTAGGGAAATTGCCAACTCAAGGGAGCAAATCCATAGGGAACAAAGCCTTCGCACAAAGAAGCATATTACCTTGGATGAGATTGGCCGTCGTTTGGCGATCGGAAGCTTTAAGGAGCTTAATATTATTATCAAAGGCGACGTTGATGGATCTGTTGAAGCACTTTCAGATTCCTTGCTCAAACTTTCTAAGGATGAGGTAAAAGTTAGTATCATACATAAGGGTGTAGGTCAAATTTCTGAATCAGACGTCCTGCTAGCTTCAGCTTCAGATGCCATCATTATCGGATTCCAAGTCAGACCTTCTTCAAATGCCAAAAAACTCGCAGAACAAGAGGAAATCGAGATCCGCCATTACTCTATTATCTATGATGCAATCAATCAGATCAAAGATGCAATTGAAGGAATGTTGGAGCCTGAATTTGAAGAGGTCATAACAGGTAATATTATTGTAAGAGAAGTATTTAAAATTTCGAAAGTTGGAACTGTAGCGGGTTCCTATGTTACTGATGGCTTCATCACCAGAAAGAATAAAATCAGAATTATTCGAGATGGTATCGTGATTCACGAAGGAGAGATTGATCAATTGAAGCGATTCAAAGACGATGTTTCCGAAGTTAAATCTGGATATGAATGCGGTATCTCTATCAAGAATTTCAATAATATCCAGATTGATGATACCATAGAAGGATACGAGATGAAAGAAATCAAACGTAAGAAATAATCTTTCAATTGAACTATGAAAATGGAACAGCGAAAGCAGTTCCTTTTTTAGTTTTACACTATGCTTTCAGCTTTCAAAATCCTTATTCTCATTTTTCTCAGTATATCTCTAATTTCTTTGCTATTTGGGCTTGTTCGACCGGTTTATGCCCTTTGGTTTCTCGCTCGATTTAACAGACTTAAGGTAATAAGGATTTATGGGCTAGCATCTCTCATCTTGTTTTCGATTTGGTTATTCATGACTATGTTCCAATAAATTAGAAGAATATTTGAAAAATAAGCCAATTTCAAAATATCCTCTTGCTTTTTGAAAAAAAGTTACTGTAGATTTTATTTTTTTGTGATTTTCTTTCATTTTCATGCTCAAATCAATTCCTCTTGAAAAAAGCGGTTTCCATAATACTCCTTTTTTGTTTTGCCATTTTTCATTTTGGCTACTATGCTTTTTATTTTTCTGTAAATAGATCAATCGAAAACCGTTGGAAGGATCAAATTTATGGTGATCAATTGGCTCAGTTGGAGGAGGGAATTTTGGAAATTCCCCTCAATGCACCTTACATGGCCAATCAGGAGGAGTTTCATGCCACAAACACCCGATTTGAAAAAGACGGTCAATACTTTCGAGCCATTAAGCAAAGGTATCAAAATGATACCCTGCAGGTAGTCTATGTGCCCGATACTTCAAGAAAAGTCTTGAATTCGACTGTACAAAAATGGATTACTTCCCTCGTGGAAGATGCGCTGCCACAGGATCAAAGCGGAAAAAACTTCCTTAAGCTATTTGCAAAAGATTATATTGAAACAGCTATAGTTGGTTTGGCAGTGCCAAGCCGGTTGGGTTACGAACTTTTGATTGGGTTTATTTTTTCACCTTATATAAGTCCTACTTTCATCATAGACTCTCCTCCTCCTCAGCGGGGCTGATTTTTTTGACAACCGTCAGATTCAAGTGGATCTGCTCTTTAGTCTAGGTTAGGCGGCTATAATTTACTGGAATTGCAAAATTTTTGCATAAACCAATTTCTTTAGTTGATCAAATCACTTGCTCCAATTTATATCTGAAAGAAAAAGTTCGGTTTATCTATTGTAGTATGATTTTTCAATAAAATGAAGAAGGCAATCAGTTCATTCTAGTTCTTTGACTTTGACTAGGTCGTCGAAATTATCTCTACTGATTTCAAAATTTATTGGCTAATTGATTTGAAATCAGTAATATATTACATTATATCACACTATAAATTGTCTTTAAATGAAAGTTAAAATAAAGTTCCTTTGCCTGCTAGTAGTGGGCATGGGATTTATATACTCAGTTATGGCCCAAACTCCTTATGATGGCTTGATGATGCCAAAAGGACAAATTTGTATTGCGGGCGTTTATGAAAATTCTTCATGGAACCATTATTGGGAAGGAGATTTTCTTCGAAACAATGACAATATCGGGACCTTTTACCGTGTGACACTTATGCCTATGATTGTGGGTGGTGTTTCTGATAAAGTTAATTTCATCCTCAGCTTACCTTATGTTCGGACTCAAGCGAGCAAAGGACTACTGGTTGGTGCCGAAGGGATTCAAGATTTAGGGATTTCATTAAAAGCCCAACTTCTTGAAAAATCCTTCGGAAAGGGAAAGTTTACGACCTTTTCTAATTTAAGTTTTAATACACCTGCATCAAATTATGCATCGGACTATTTGCCTTTTAGTCTGGGTTTAGGTACAAATGAACTTGGATTACGAGCTATCGGACAATTTGAACTGGATAAAGGTCCATATCTTAGGGTTTCATTGTCCTACCTTCATCGTGGAACCACAGAAGCGGAACGGGATTTTTATTTCAACAACCGAGCGTATTATACTTCGACGATGGATGTACCTAATGCTTTCCACAGTCAAATTTTTCTAGGAACATGGCTCCTTAATAAAAAACTTAGGGCGGAAGTAGGCCTGACCTCTTTTCGATGTGCCTCAGGGGATGATATTCGGGTCTATAACATGCCCCAACCTACTAATAAGGTTGACTTTGATCGGATTGAAGGATTTGCTCAGTACTATTTAGAAGGCAATGGTGGTCTAGGTTTCATGGCATATTACAATCATTTGTTTTCTGGCCGAAATATGGGGCAATTTTCAGGGTATGGACTTGGTTTAATTTATCAGTTTAAAGTCTTTTAACTTAAGAAAATCATGCGAAAATATATATGCTTTATCATTGGAGTGCTATCTCCTTCATTTCTCTTCACTTCCTGTATGGAAGATTTACCGACGAATTATGAATTTTCAGGATATCAATTTGCAGACTTGAATTCTAATGCAAGTCAATGGAAATTGATTATTCATTCCTCAAAAGAACAAGTTCCTATTCCAGTTCCGTCCCAAATTGGTTCAATTGAATTGAAACGGGAATTAGAGGAGACCAGAACAAAAATAGACAAGGCTAGTGCAGATCAACAGGCCTCAGTCAAGTTTTGGACCAATAACCCATTATTAAGATGGAATGAAATTGCGCTTGAGCTTGCCACAAAATATAATTTGATTCCAGCGCCAAAGCCAGATGGAACTTATCCATCCCCAGACCCGGAAAATCCCGCAAATTATCCATTGTTCCCGTTTTCACATCCTCCCTACACCAGTAGGATGCTAGCTTATTTGAGCGTGGCACACTATGACGGGTTGCTTATGGCGTGGCATTATAAATACAAGTTTAAACGTACTTCCGCCCATGAACTTGATCCCCAAATTAGGTCTGCTTACGAAAAAAATGAACTTTATTCTTATCCCTCAGACGGTGCTGTAATTGCAATTGTATCCAAGGAAATACTAGCTGCGATGTTCCCACTTGAAAAAGACTTTCTCGCCCAAAAAGCCCTAGAACACTTGGAGTCTCTTGTATTATCCGGCTTAAATGTACCCAGCGATGTCGAAGCAGGAAAGCTGATTGGCGCCGAAGTTGCAAAAACAGCACTTTTAAGAGCATCTACAGACGGTATGAAGGACGCTCAGGCTAATCGAAGTATTTCAGATTCGTTAAAAAATGTGGCTAAAGCTCGATTTGGCTGGTATTGGGAAAACCAGGAATCCCCTCAACGCCCAGTTGGCCTGGTTCCCTTATTTGGCAAAGTCAAATTATGGAACGTTCCGAATGTTGAAGCTGTAAGGCCAGGTCCACCCCCTGCTCCTGGGTCAGAAGAGTTCAGGAAGGATGCTGATGAATTAAAGCGAATTAAGGATAATCTTACAATTGAACAGCGAAGAATTGCCAATTTTTGGAATGATGGGCTTAGTACCTATACTCCTCCAGGCCATTGGAACCGCATTGCAAAGGAAATGGTAGTTAAAAGCCGTTCTAGCCCTGTTAAGACTGCTCAGATTTTTGCATACATGAATATGGCTATCATGGATGCTGGTATCAGTTGTTGGGACACCAAGTATTACTACCATTATCCAAGACCCGTTCAGGCAATTACTGGATTTAAAACTATTTTGGGAACTCCTAACTTTCCCGCCTACACATCAGGTCATGCCACATTTTCAGCTGCTGCTGCAGAAGTCCTTTCATATTTTTTTCCATCTGAGGCACAGAGGCTCCAAAATTTGGCAAAAGAGGCATCAGAGTCGCGAATTTATGGAGGTATCCATTATAGATTTGATGCAGATGTTGGTTTAAAGCAAGGCAAACAAATTGGCGCTTTTTCTGTCAATAAGGCCAAGCAGGATGGGGTAAATTGATTTGGGTTTTAAATAAGGTCAAAGAGTTATTATTGCTCTTTGACCTTGATATTTAGGCTTTTAGTGGCCAAAATGATTAGGGCAATAGCCAGCACAAAAAGTAGGGCGGCAATTATGCTAAGGACATAACCCTTTTCTTGGAAATTTTTCCACATAAACAATCCTAAGGAAGCTAGGGTAACTGCGAACATGAAAAACATGGGGATCGTAACAAACCTAGCGGGGATTTTTTTCTTGATTAGCCAAACTGCAATGGTTAATAGAGCCAAGGCGGCCAGAAGCTGATTGGCGGATCCAAAGATCGGCCATAAAGTAGAAAACTCCCCTGAAGCTAAAAGCAAAATGGAAAGTAGGACGACTATTGTGGTCGAGAGATATCGGTTTTTGGCCAATGTCTGAGCAGCTGGCTGCGGCATATCTTCAAAATATTCTTGCAAAGTAAATCTCGCAAGACGCGTACAAGTATCCAAAGTGGTCAATGCAAACGCCGAAACAGTCAGTGCAACAAAGCCGATCGCAAATTTTTCGGAGATACCCAAAGATGCGATCATCCCTCCTAGACCTGTTGAAAATAAAGACACTGGCCCTTCAATGGTTAACCGCTCAAGGTACGTGGACTTTGAAAGGATGACAACAGCGCTTACAGAGATAATTGCTAAAAAAGATTCAATAAGCATCCCACCGAAACCGACGATTTTGGCATCACTCTCTTTGTCCAATTGCTTGGATGTAGTCCCTGAAGCAACCAGTGAATGAAATCCTGATATTGCACCGCAGGCAATGGTGACAAATAAAACCGGAAAAACGTAGCCTAAGCTTTCACTCGAGACCTGAATTTCAGTACTCATTTCCAATTTAGGATCGGCCACGATTATACCCAATACAGCTACAATAATCAACCCATATAGAAGAAAACTATTCAAATAGTCTCTCGGCTGCAACAACAGCGAAACGGGCGTCACTGATGCTAGAAAAGCGTATCCCAACAAGGAAATAATCCAGATTTTATAGTCTAAAAATATTGGAAGGTGCGTACCTAAATAAATGAAATAGTACATCAAAACAACGCCAATGATGGTCAGAATTATAAAGGCCCGATTTTTACTTCCTACCCATCTATTGACGTAGCCAAAGGCTATAGCTAAAAATATGAATAAAATTGAGGCAGTTCCCACTCCAGGATTAGCGATGAACGTTTTTGCGATGATGTCGGAAAAGACACCAATTACTAGGATCAAGGTAGAAAAACTAAAAAGAACAAAAAGCTGCTTTCCTTTAGCTCCTATTTGATTTCGGATAATTACGCCGATGGATTTTCCCTCAGTTCGTAAAGAAGCAGCCATACTTCCCAGATCATGTACCGCTCCGAAAAATATCCCACCAACTAGGATCCAGATTACTGCTGGAATCCAGCCAAAAGTCACTGCTATAATAGGCCCTACGATTGGCCCAGCTCCGGCAATGGAGGCAAAATGGTGGCCAAGTACAACAATTGGCTTGCTAGGTTCATAATCTACCCCATCCCTTAATCTATGGGAAGGCGCTTTTTGTGTGTCATCTAGTCCAAATTTTTTATAGGCATAACTACCATAAAACCTATAAGCAAGAATTAGGATGATGGCTGAAATCAGCAGGAGAAGGGTCAAACTCATGGGAATTTGGAGGATTTATTGTTTTGCATCTAAAAATCAAGGTTTTCAAATGCAATTCAAAATTTTATAATATGAATATCCTGAATTCTGCCAGTACCCTAATTTGATGTTTAAAGGAGCGAAAAAAATGTAAAATAATAAAGTAATGACTTCTGAGGGCTGTTTAGTGGACGGTCATAAATGTCGAATCCTTCTTCGGCTAACAGGTATCGAACGCTGAATATCGAATTTCTAACCAAATATCTTGTACGGGTTGAAGTTCCACTGGCAAAGAAGCGTGTAGTACGTATTTTATGAAAATGAATTGAATAAAAACAGAGGTAGAGACCTCAATTTTATGACAGTTTTTTCCAGGTTGTCAATTATATTTTAATAAACGGAGATTAGGTCTACCTTTGTGCTCTTTGACTTGTCAAAAACAACCTAAAAATCTATATGGCTTGGTTTAAAAGAACTGACAAAAGCATCAAAACTTCTACAGCGGAAAAAAAAGATGCGCCTGACGGACTTTGGTTTAAAACACCCAGTGGAAGTATTATCCACACAAGGGAGTTGAAAAACAATTCCTATGTATGTCCTGAGGATGATTTTCATGCGAAGATTGGGTCTAAAGAATACTTTGAGATTCTTTTTGACAACAATAAATTCACGGAACTGGATTCAGAAATGAAATCAGGTGATCCCTTAAAGTTTGTGGACACTAAACCGTATTCTTCACGGATAGAAGCCACCATAAAAAAATCAGAATTGAATGATGCCGTACGGACAGGCTATGGCAAAATGAATGGACTGGATTTGGTAGTTGCTTGTATGGATTTCAATTTCATCGGGGGTTCAATGGGATCTGTTGTGGGCGAAAAAATTGCTAGAGCTGTAGATTATTCATTGAAAAATAGTGTTCCTTTTCTCATGATTTCCAAATCAGGAGGAGCTCGAATGATGGAAGCAGGCTTTTCTTTGATGCAAATGGCAAAAACCTCTGCAAAGCTCGCCCTCTTGGATAAAGCCGGTATTCCATACATTTCGCTTTTGACAGATCCTACTACGGGTGGAGTAACTGCTTCTTATGCGATGTTGGGAGATTTTAATATCGCTGAGCCAGGTGCATTGATTGGATTTGCAGGTCCAAGGGTCATTCGTGAAACCATTGGTAAGGATTTGCCAAAAGGATTCCAAAGTTCGGAGTTTGTGTTGGAACACGGTTTTCTTGATTTCATCATTGATAGAAGGCAGTTGAAATCAAGATTGTCCACCTTGTTGAAACTCTTGAATAATTAATCAGTTTGATAAAAAAAATCAGGTGTTAATTCAGTTCAAATTTGACACATCTTTGAATTGATTAGCTGATTAATAAATATATTTGTACTCCCTAATCGGGTTTAATTCCTCAAAAAAAAGTAAAAAAAATTCATGGGTTCTGTAATTATTACGTCCATAGTCGCATTCACGGTAATCATTTTGTTGCTGGTATTTATTCTTTTATTTGCCCAGTCCAAATTGGTTAATTCAGGTGACGTTAAAATTATTATTAATGGCGATGAAAGTAATCCTATCGTTGCCCCGGCGGGTTCAAGTCTGTTGTCCACTCTTGGCAGCCAGAAAATATTTCTTCCGTCCGCTTGTGGTGGAGGGGGTACTTGCGCCATGTGTAAGTGTGTTGTCGATGATGGTGGAGGGGATATTCTCCCAACGGAAACAGGTCACCTAAGTCGAGCAGAACAACAAGGTCATGTTCGTCTCGCTTGTCAAGTTAAGGTAAAGCAGGATATGAAAATCCGCGTACCTGAAGAAATATTTGGAATTAAAAAGTGGGAGTGTGAAGTACTCTCAAATTACAATGTTTCTACCTTTATTAAAGAATTTAAAGTAAAATTACCGGAGGGAGAAACCTTACACTTTGAAGCGGGAGGTTATATTCAGATAGACGTACCTGCAATTAAAGTAAACTTTAAGGATATGGATATCACCCCTCATCCTGAGTTGGGTCACCCAAATGAAGTTTACAAGAGTGATTGGGATAAGTTTGGTCTATGGAGTTTAGTCATGAAGAATGATGAGCCTTTGTTTAGAGCGTATTCAATGGCCAATCATCCCGCAGAAGGTAACATTATCATGTTGACTATCCGAATAGCCACCCCACCATGGGATAGAGCTAATAACCGTTGGATGGATGTTAATCCTGGTGTTTGTTCCTCCTATGTTTTCTCTAGGAAGCCAGGCGACAAAGTAACAATCTCCGGGCCTTACGGAGAATTCCATATCAATCCAACTCAAAGAGAAATGGTGTATATTGGAGGGGGTGCAGGAATGGCTCCTCTAAGAGCACAGATTTTCCATCTTTTCCATACGGAAAAAACAAGCAGAAAGGTTTCTTACTGGTATGGAGGACGATCTAAGAAGGAATTGTTTTATGTTCCTCATTTCAGAGAAATAGAAAAGGAATTTCCAAATTTCAGTTTCCATATTGGGCTCTCTGAGCCACTTCCAGAAGACAATTGGAAGCTTAAAAAATCGCTCGAAGACAGAGAGGCTGATGGTTATGTAGGTTTTATCCATCAGGTTCTTTTCGATAATTATCTTAAAAATCATCCAGAACCAGACGAGGTAGAATATTACCTTTGCGGTCCTCCTTTGATGAATGCTGCGGTATTAAAACTTCTTGACGATTTAGGAATACCCAAAGAAAATATCAGATTTGATGATTTTGGAGGCTAATGAAAAATCCCGCAAAAGCGGGATTTTTCATTCCCGGACATTTTTACTTATATAAAAGCGGATAGTCAGATTAAAAAAATATGATTATCCGCCTAAGTACAAGTAGCCAATTAAGATTTGGTTTTTAAAAATAAATAGATAGGTGGTCTTCATTTAGTGGATGGCCAATTATTGATTAGAGCAAAATGAAAGAAACAATTGACATATATTCTTGGTAAAACTTGTGCCTTCAGCACATCATTCACCAGATTATAATCGATTTTTTTCTTTGACATGAAATATTCCATACATGGATCAAGAAGGAATTTGGTTACTTGCAATTAAGCGGATACATATATTACATATTTCATTATTTTTAATTTCTTAAATACGCTGCATGAATATTCAATTGTTTTTTGATCCTGTTGCATCATTTCTCCTAGAGAAAACGTATTCTGACAATTCTCTTTTTAAAAAGATTTCAATTCATGGAGAAGCCTTTCCTGAGCTCAGTTCCGTCAAAATAGCTTTTATAGGACTTAAAGAGTACAGAGGAGCAAAGCAATCAGAAAGTATTCATAGGGGAAGTTCGGAAATTAGAGAAAAGCTTTATGAATTGAAAAGGGGGACTGCGTTTTATCAGGTCGCTGATTTGGGCGATTTGATTTCAGGTGAAAGTCTAAACGATACCTATCAAAATATCCGTCAGGTTGGAGAATATCTTATGAAACGCCAAATTCTCCCCGTTTTTTTTGGAGGTTCACATGATTTGGATTTTGGTCAATATCTAGCTTATCAAAAGCTTAAAAAGTTGGTTACGTTGGTTACCGTGGATGCCAAAATAGACATGGAGGAGTCTGGACCAGAATGTGATAGGCATACACAGGAAATAGTCCTTTATCAACCAAATTTTCTGTTCTCATCTACACATCTCGCTTATCAGAGTTTCCTGGTGGATCAAAAACTGATAAATATCTTGGAGAAATTGTATTTTGACCACAGTCGATTGGGTCTTTTAAGGGATAATTTTAAAGATATTGAACCGTTTATTCGGGATGCGGATCTTCTCAGTTTTGATTTATGCGCACTAACATCCTCAGTTGCACCAGGTGTAGTGGATCCACAGCCATTTGGATTAACGGGGGAAGAAGCCTGTCAAATTTGTTGGTTTGCGGGTGCCAATGAAAAGCTAAGCTCATTTGGATTGTATGGATATGATCCATATTTTGATGACGCTCACAACAAAACAGCAAAAGTTATAGCGGTGATGATCTGGTATTTTATTGAAGGATTTTATAGCCGAAAAGATAGTTTATCTTTTAAAAGCGCGGATTATGTCAAATATACCGTGTCTTTAGATATCAAGCCGAACACCTTAGTTTTTTATAAAAGTAAAAGAAGTGGTAAGTGGTGGATGGAAATACCCTTTATCGATGATGGGAAATTTGAAAGATTTAGTACCGTGCCTTGTAGTTATACAGATTATCAAATAGCCTTAAAAGGAGAAATCCCTGAGCGTTGGATTAATGCACAGATTAAATTGTATTGATGAAGATTTATAACAGACAGCAATTAGCCTTGAGGAATGGTCAAGACAAACCAGAAATCTGGGTTGCCTTTCGTGGTATAATTTATGATGTTAGTATTTCAAGGTTATGGAAAAATGGAATGCATTATGAACATTGGGCAGGACAAGACCTTACGGACGAACTTCAGTTTGCTCCACATACAGAAAAAGTTTTTAAAAAATTTAAGGTCATAGGTCAACTTCAGTGATATGATTTTAATCGCAGATAGCGGTTCCAGCAAAACTGATTGGAGAGTTATTCATAGAAATGGCCAAATCAGTCAGTATCGCGGCGTTGGATTTAATCCGTACTATATGACTTCAGATGAGATGGCTAACCAATTAAGGGAGGATTTTTTGCTTAATCTTTCTGACGAAATTGAAGAAATTTATTTTTATGGTGCTGGATGCTCAGCTCCTGAACGGAAAGAGGAGGTAGTAAATGCCTTGAAATCTATTTTTCAGTCTGCAACGATTCGTGTTGATCATGATCTTTCTGCTGCTGCTCGTGCCACTTGTGGTAATCTCCCTGGAATAGCTTGTATTTTGGGTACTGGTTCAAATAGCTGCGATTACGACGGGAATACTATTATAGCCACAAGGCCGGCAGCTGGTTACATCCTTGGCGATGAAGGCGGTGGATGCTATGTGGGGAGAAAATTTCTTCAGGATTTTATTCATGAGGAAATGCCGGACACAATTCGTCAGGCTGCAATCGAGCGATTTGGAATTACTCAGAATATCATTCAAGACCTTGTTTATCGTCAACCTTATCCCAGTAGGTATATGGCAGGTTTCTGTAGGTTTATTACTGAGAATAAGGGAAATCCCTATTGTTATGGTTTGTTTTTTAACTCCTTTAAGGATTTTTTTGCTAAGCATGTGTGTAAATATTCCGATTTTCGGCAAAAGCCTGTGAATTTTGTGGGTTCAATAGCCTATTACAACAGTGATATTTTGAGAAAGGCTGCCTTTGATACAGGAATTAGGGTAAATCTCATTTTAGAAAATCCAATAGCAGGTCTGACACTTTATCATCAGAATAAATTATGAATAAAGTAACCGAAAGTTCCTCACTTTATGAGAATTTGGAGCAGATGAATGTTTTCGAAATACTTCATCATATTAATGCAGAGGATCATAAAGTAGCTCCTGCAGTGAAGGAGAAATTACAGGCCATTTCATCGTTGGTAGAAAATATTGTCCCAAGAATGCGGGAGGGAGGTCGTCTCTTTTATATTGGAGCGGGCACAAGTGGTCGTTTAGGTATTTTGGATGCTTCTGAGTGTCCACCGACTTATGGGGTTCCTTTTGATTGGGTCATTGGCCTGATTGCTGGAGGTGATGACGCGATCCGAAAAGCCGTTGAAAATGCAGAGGATAACCCTAACCAAGCATGGAAAGACATTCAGGCCTATGGAATTTCAGAATGGGATACCGTCATTGGAATAGCAGCATCAGGGACAACTCCTTATGTCATTGGTGGTGTGAAAATGGCAAGAGAAAAAGGACTATTGACTGGATGCATTACCTGCAATCCAGATTCTCCATTGGCAAAGGCAGTGGAACACCCCATTGAGGTGCTCGTGGGCCCGGAGTTTGTTACAGGAAGCACTCGAATGAAATCTGGTACAGCCCAGAAATTAGTGCTCAATATGATTTCTACAACGTTAATGATCAAGTTGGGTAAAGTCAAAGGAAACAAAATGGTGGATATGCAGCTTTCAAATGCAAAATTGGTTGATCGGGGTACCCGAATGATTATGGAATCTACGGGCTTAGATTATGAATTTGCCAAGCATTTATTGCTTTCTCTTGGTTCAGTAAGAAATGCCACAGAATATTATTACAAAAATCAAAATAAGTCTTAATGAAAATTCCGTGACTATATATAATTATGGAAGTGTTTAGACTTATATTTGCTCTCGTAATAAGGAGTTGAAGCTCAACTGCTTATTATATTAACCTAACTACAGCAGTGATGCTGCAATCACATGAAAAACAGAAAATCAGGAAAATCATTTTTTAAGGAGGAAATGAAAGATTCAGACAATCCAAAACGTCAGGATTCATCCCCAAAAGGACAGCGGTTTTTTAAGTCAGATGAAAAACCAAATTTTAAAAAGAAGACTTTTGAAAACAAAGAAGACGTATTTGAAAGAAAATCTTCCAAATCAAAATCTGAAGGTAATTCTTTCAGCGGAAGTGCTCCAAAGGGAAAGTTTTTTAAGGAGGACAAAAAATTTGATAAGCCTTCTTATGGAAAAAGACAGGACACGGAAGGAAAACCTAAGTCATTTGAGAAAAAGCGTTTTGTAAAAGATTCTGTCCCGTTTAAGAAATGGGAAGAGAAGGAAGGCGGGGAGTCTGTTGAACGCAAGCCTTACGGGTTTAAATCGGATAGATTTAACAAGGAAGAGCGCTATTCAGATAAAAAATTGGGCTTCGAAAAGACTGAGGATGGAAACAAATCAAAAAGTCGCTTTGGAAAAGAAGTGTATGAAAAGGGAAAGTTTCCTAAAGAAATGAAATCCGAACGGGATAAACCTTTCAATAGGCCTCCTTCAAATGAAAAAAATAAGCCTGAATCCAAAGAGAAACTTGTGTATAAAGGTAGGGGCAGAGATCAGAAGCCGGTATTTGGTATTGAGGAGAAATCAAATTCTGGAGAAAGCTTGCAGGAAAAGCGGGGTTTTGGTAGAAATAGGCCAAAGCGAGTTGAGTTAAATCCTGATCGTCCGGACTATAATTTTGATAGTTTGCCACAGAAAAAAACAAGTGAGGAAGCTGAAGCTCTGCTTCGACTCAATAAGTATATCGCCAATTCAGGGATATGTAGCCGGAGAGAGGCGGATGAGCTTATTTCCAAAGGATTGGTCACTGTAAATGGTGAGATAATTAAGGAAATGGGATATAAGGTAAAGAAAACGGATCGTGTGCTTTTCGAAGGAAAAAGGATAAATCCTGAAAAACCCGTTTATGTACTCCTAAATAAACCAAAAGATTTTATTACTACCACGGAAGATCCGATGGAAAGGAAGACCGTAATGAAATTGGTTGAAAATGCTTGTGAAGAACGTATTTTCCCAGTGGGTAGGCTTGATCGAAATACAACAGGGCTATTGTTGTTTACTAACGATGGAGAACTTGCAGCCAAGCTTTCCCATCCTTCCAATGAGATAAAAAAAATATATCAGGTGACACTTGATAAATCGTTGACGTACAACGATGAAGAGACAATTCTTGCAGGTCTTACTCTAGAAGACGGTGATATCAAAGTCGATGATATGCAGGTTCTTTCCAAGGATCGAACAATTCTTGGATTAGAGATCCATATAGGTAGAAATCGAATTGTTAGAAGAATTTTTGCCCATTTTGGTTATGAAGTAATCGGGCTTGATCGCGTAATGTATGCGGGGTTGGATAAAAAAGACCTGAAACGTGGACATTATCGCTTTCTTACAGAGCAAGAGGTAATTCGCTTAAAATATTACACTTAATCAAAAAGGCCTCATTTGAGGCCTTTTTCATAGAAATCCTTTTAGTTGCTGAATAAAATCTCTTTTGGTAAGAATCCCTGCTTTTCGCCAAAGGATTTTCCCTTTTTTGAAAAGGATATAGTGCGGGATTGACCTAACTGCAAATTGAATCGCTAGCTGCGGATGTTTCTCGACATTTAATTTGAGAAGTTTTATTTTTCCTCCCAGTTCCTTCAAGGTTTCTTCGAGAATAGGATTCATTGTTTGACAGGGGCCACACCAATCCGCATAAAAATCAACCAAGATTGCATCTTGACTGTGAGAGATGATTTCCTTGAGTTTTGTTTTTGGCATAATAAAAAAAACCGGCTAAGTATGCCGGTTTTTTGTTTTTACTTTTGAGCCGGTTGGCTAGGGAGTTGAATTCCTAATTTGGCCAAAACCAACTCTGTAAATTTATCCTCCTCTTTAGTGTAAAGTAGAATAGGAGACTGACCCGCTGTTTCGGCGAAGATGTGAGTGTAATTGTTTTCAGCAGCAACAGCGTTGATAGCATTCACGACTTTAGTCTGCACAGGCTCAAGTAATTCCTGAAGTTTCCTTTGGTAAGAAACCTGCGCATCTTGCTCATATTTCTGTAAGTCTTGTTGGATTTTGGTAAGTTCCTGCTCTTTGCTTGCTCTGGCAGTTTCGGTCATCGTCTGGGCAGCTTGTTGATATGCTTGAACTTGTTTTTGAAAATCTGCTGCTTTTGTTTGGATATTGGTTTGAAGTTGAGTCTGGTAATCTTGAATATCTGCGCCGATTTGTTCCATTTCAGGCATTAAATCCATGATAAACTCTACGCTCGTATATCCAATTTTTAAGGTTTGAGCATGGGAGGTAAATCCTATAAACAGCAATGCTGTTGCTAAAAGGATGGTTTTTACTTTCATCATTTGTTTTGTGTTTTTAATTTTTATCTTAAATTCCTAGTTCTTCCAGGACAAATTCTGAATAATCATGTCTTGGATCTGTGTAAATGATAGCAGAGGGTCCTGCTGCTTTATCGAAGAGCACTGCAAGATTATTTTTTCTCGATACTCTCTCAATGGCATCATATATTTTGGATTGGAGGGGCTGAAGTAATTCAGCCTGTTTTTGGTAATATATTCCATCAATTCCAAAAACCCTTGTATTAAATTCTTGCGAAGCCTTTTGCTTTGCCTTTATCTCCACCAATCGTTTTTGATACATTTCTTCGGTAAGGAGAACCTCTTCAGCTTTCAATTGCCCCTGAAGTTCTTTGATTTCTTGTTCCAAAGTTTGTGCCTCTTTTTTCCATTGATCACTGAGTTTTTTTAATTCTTCTTGGATTAATTTATAGTCAGGATGCTTGTTTAAAAGGTACTCTGAATCGATATAACCAAATTTTTGAGCTAAAATATGCTCTGAATTCAGGAATAGGAGTAGTAAAAGTACAATTTTCAATGATTTATTCATGACATCTCCCAGTTTTCCTTTTGTACGAATTAGCTCTTTTTTGGAATTTTATTTTTGGATAAATTAACAAATGTGTGTGATAAATTTTGGAACTACCTGAATTGTTGACCAATAGTGAAGTGGAATTGTGGCCCACTTCGCTGTTGACTTCCTTGTAAGGCATCAAATCCATAACCCCAATCAATACCCAAAAGTCCAAAGGCCGGCATAAATATCCTTGCACCAACACCGGCAGATTTCTTTAAATCGTAGGGATTAAACTCCCTATACGATCCCCAGTTGTTTCCTGCCTCTGCGAAGGTTAGAAGAAATATAGTTGCTGATGGGTTGGGAGAAACCAAAAATCTCAATTCCATTACATATTTGTTGTACACTACGCCTCCATAAGGATCTGGGTTTGCGGTGCCTCGTGTGTTTCTTCCAGGAGTAATCGTCTGATTTTCATAACCCCTCAACCCGATAATTTCCTGACCGAGGGCAAAGTTGTTAAACGTCATTCCATCCCCACCCATTACAAATCTTTCCAATGGGATAATACCTATTTTATTGCCATAAGATCCAACAAATCCCATGTGTGCCCTTGCACTTGCTACAAACTTTTTAGAACCTAAAACAGGTGTATAAAAAGCAGCATCAAACATCCATTTATGATATTCTAACCAATTGTATTTTTCTTGATCGGTAGATTCTCCTGATAGGTTTTTATTGAGAGAATTATAAGGAGGTGTAAATTCTGAAGACAGCGTGATATTGGAACCCAATCGGGGATAAATTGTATTGTCCACATTATTTCTGGCAATAGTCGTGTTTACCGTAATACTTTTTGAATTTCCTGTTGGGTAGCTCAAGCCAAACGATGTACCGAATTGGTTGAACTCATAATTTTGAAATTGAATAGCATTGCTAATGCTGAAATAGTCATCAGGCCAAGTAACACGTTTTGCAAGTCCCAAAGTCACACCGGTGATTTTGAAAAATCCCAGAATATTTGAGCCAGGCTGTTGGTTGAAAAAATCTACCTGCCGTTGAATTGAGTGATTGAATGAAAAACTGAGTGCATTAGGTTTTTTACCTCCAAACCATGGTTCAGTTATAGACAGAGAATAGTTTTGGAAGGTTTGGCCATTTGCTTGAATTCTCAATGAAAGTTTTTGACCATCGCCGACAGGCAAAGGATCCCATTTGGTAAAATCTCCAATATTTTTGGCAGAGAAATTATTAAATACCAATCCAACCGTACCTACAAAGCCAAAGAAACCTCCCCAACCTCCGGATAGTTCGATTTGATCATTCGGTCTTTCTACCAGTTCAAAAGTGATGTCAACCGTTGCACTTTCAAAGTTTGGTTTAAGGTCAGGATTGATTTTCTCAGGGTCAAAATATCCCAGAGTTGATAATTCCCTGATTGTCCTAACCAAGAGGCTTCTATTGAATTTTTGGCCAGGTAAAATCCGTATTTCCCTCATGACGACATGGTCAGAGGTCCGTTCATTCCCTTTAATGCTTACGCTATTCACTGTGACTTGAGGACCTTCGAATATCCTCATTTCCAGATCTATAGAATCACCTGAAACATTGATTTCAACAGGATCAATATTAAAAAACAAATATCCGTTATCCTGATACAAGGAACTTACATCATCTCCTTTCTGAGGATCATAATTGAGTCGTTTGTCCAGTTTTTCTTTATCGTAAACGTCACCCTTCTGAATTCCAAGTTTGGCCAACAAAATATCATCCTCATGGATGTAATTTCCTGTAAAGGTGATGTTTCGGTAATAATATTTTTTCCCTTCTGCTAGAGAAATGTCAATATTGATTTTGTCTTCCGAGAATTTATAGATGGAGTCTTCAAGGATTTTGGCATCTCTGAATCCTTTGCTATTATAAAATGATATAGCTTTTTCCTTATCGTTTCTATACTCTTTGGGAATATATTTTGAACCGTTGAAAAAATTAAGCTTTAAATTTTTATTGATATAGTTCGTTACTTCTTCATTTGATACCGAGTCTGTGTGAAAAACAGCTCGTGATGCACTAGTAAAATTGGCGTCTGTCAGTCTGGAATAAATATCTCTGAATATAGACACTCGGGCATGTTCCTTAGTTTTTTTGAGTTTCCCTTTTAGTGCACGGTCAGAAATTTCATCGTTTCCAAAGATGGCTATTTCATTGATTTTTACTTTTGTGTTTGTTGTTATGTCAAATCTCAATTTGACACTATTTGGCAGAGTAGTATCTCTCTCCTGAACGATTTTGACATCCGTGTTAAGAAATCCTTTATCCAGATAATATTTTTCAATATTTCTTTTTGCAGTGTTTAAGACATCGTCTCTCACTACTCTACCTCGAATATTTACCTTGTCTTTGAGTTCTCCTTGCTGAGTTTTGTTGATTCCAGAAAATTCAACCCTGGAAAATCTTGGTCGCTCAGTTAGATCTAGCAAAAGATAAATATCATCACCTTCTATCTTTGTAACCAGGATTTTAACATCACCTATGATGCCTTGTCCCCAAAGTTTTTTAAGTGCTCCAGAAATTGCATCCCCTGGAACTTCAATTCTATCATCGACTTTAAGTCCTGAAAGAGAAATGATAGCAACCTCATCTAGCGTGGATAATCCCACCGCTTTAATCTCGGCGATCCTAAACTTCTGTGGCTTGGAGTAGTTCAGTTCCAATATGTTGATTGGTTTGGGGGAGGCAAAGCGGCTTTGTCCCAAACGAATTTGTGCATACAAGCCTGATGACCAAATCAAACAAAACAGAATCAATAAACTTCTTTTCATCAACTACTTAAGATTTAACTTGCTCACCGGTCTTTCCGAATCTTCGTTCTCTTTTTTGAAAATCTTCTACTGCGGCAAAAAGGTGTTCTCTTCGGAAATCTGGCCAAAGAACAGGTGTAAAATGCAACTCTGTATAAGCCAACTGCCAAAGAAGGAAATTACTAATTCTATATTCTCCACTGGTTCTGATCATAAGTTCAGGATCTGGAATTCCAGCAGTATCAAGATGGTTGGCCATTGTTTGTTGAGTAATTTCACTGGCCCTTAATTTTCCTTCCGAGACTTTTTGAGCAATGCGTTGGGTAGCCTTCGTTAACTCCCATTGGCCACTGTAACTTAAAGCCAAAACCACAGTAAGTCCTGTATTGGAAGCGGTTATTTGTTTTGCCTCCATTAATTTTTCAAAGGCCGACTTTGGCAAACTTTCCAAATCACCTATGGTTTCTAGCCGGATGTTGTTTTTTATCATCAAAGCTATTTCATCTACGATGGTTTTTACTAGAAGCTCCATCAGCGCTTTAACCTCATCTTGAGGCCTGGACCAATTTTCTGTTGAGAAGGAAAATAACGTAAGATATTTTACCCCAAGATAATCTGAACCCTCTATCGCATCTTTTACTGCTTGAATGGCATTTCTGTGACCAAAAATTCTCATGGCACCTTTTTTTTTGGCCCATCGACCATTGCCGTCCATGATGATTGCAATATGTTTTGGGATATTGGTAAGGTCGAGCTTTTCCTTCATTCCATTCGAGTGAACACCTGTATTTTTGAAGCTACAAAAATGCTATTTCTTTTTTAATAATTTTTCCTCGGATTCAATTAATTAAAAGCTGTAACACTCCGTATTGTAAATAGTGTAGCTAATGGTTAGCCCTGCAAAGTAATACCAGTCTTTGGTGTACGGATTACCAAAGTTAATCCTATACTGCAATTCAGGATTTCCAGTTACAGGATTAAGTTGTTGCTGAAACCTGGGCACTGCCGGATTTTTACTGTCAATTTTATCTAAATAATCTGTGGTGGTTGGTCTGAATCCTAATTCTGCCGCCAAGGTCCACCGATTATCCAGTCGATATTTAATCCCTGCACCAAATGGGATTACAGGTGAAGACAATTGATAAAAATCCGCAGGAGTAGCTATTTCTGGACTATATCGGCCTTTCAAAATAAAATAGGAGTAGCCAAGACCAAAAAAAGCATAAGGTGAAAACCTAAATTCCGGGTTATTTCGAAGAAAATCTAAGAAATTAAATTCCATTACTGCTGAAAATTCTACCACACCACCTTTGAACTTTGCATCTCTCTTATTTTGAACAAGATCAACAGGCTTAATATCATCATCGCCTTCCAGTACACCAGTATTCAACCCAACACGGAGTGACCAAACATTGTCAAAATTCCTTTTGCCAAAAAACGTTCCTTGAATTCCAGATTGGCCAAAGTCAACCTTTCGGATAATATCACCAGAGTAAACAGCTCCCCCCAATCCTCCGCCGATTTCATATTTTTGTCCAAGAGCTGGAGTTAAACTATAAACACCGAATAGAATAGGAATTACGTGATAAAGAACCTTAAAATTGACTTTTTTCAAGACAGTGCAAGTTATGTGCTGTGAAACGTTTAAAAAACGTAAATTTGTATAAATGCGGTTAATAATTGTTAAGCTTTGTGTTATCCTAATTTCTCATATCAAATCCCCAGTTCAACTTTTTTCTAAGCGTATCAAAGAAATGATCGCCAGGCATTCTCACCAGTTTCGTCACAAACTTTTCTTTTTTAACACTTAGCTTTAAATCAGAAGAGATCGCCGTAGATCTTGAATCTAAGGAAATCATAAATTTATCAGTTCTTCCCTCAATCTCAAAACTGATTTCCGACTCATCTGATACGATGATTGGCCGTACATTCAGATTGTGAGGGCTTACAGGAGTAATGACGAAATTTTTAGCACCAGGGGTTATTAAAGGTCCTCCACAACTAAGCGAATATCCTGTTGAACCTGTAGGGGTGGCCACAATCAATCCATCTGCCCAATAGGAGTTAAGATAATTTCCGTCGATATAGGTATGAACAGTAATCATCGAGGAGGTGTCCCGTTTATGAATAGTAAATTCGTTGAGAGCAAAATTCAAACCATGGAAAAGTTTTTTGTTGCTTGAAAGAGAGAGTAAGGCTCTTGATTCTATTTGAAAATTACCTTGGATTAATTTTCCTACCGCTTCGGCTATTTTATCTGTAGTAACAGTTGCTAGAAAGCCCATCCTCCCTGTATTAAGTCCAACAATAGGGATTTGTCTTTTTCCCACAAGACATACCGTGTCAAGAAGCGTTCCGTCACCACCAATTGAAAAAATAAAATCGGGTTGCGATGAGTTACCTAGTTCCTCAAAGGGCCAATTTTTATGAGTTAGACCTCCAAATTTGCTGAGTTGGTCATTAAATGACTCTGTACCTACAATCTCAATTTTTTCAAAATTCAGCTGCTCAATGAGATTGAGGACTATTTGCGAAAATTCAGGCTTAAGAGAAAGGCAATGTAGGGCAACTCTCATGCCTCAAATATCTAAAAATCTAAGCAAGTTGCCGATTCGATCTCCCTCACTCGCAATACCCGTTTCTTCCTGATAATGGTCGATTACTTTGTAGCCAAATCGTTCCATATTTGCCTTCACATACCTTAAATCCGATTTGTTTAATTTCAAGGTTAGCTTAATACTGCTATCATCCAGAGGATCTTGGGTGATAAATGAATTAATAATCTGAGTATTTTCAGATTCTATCAATCTAGCAATTTCAGAAAGTTGATAGTCTTTTAACTGTAAAGACAGTATCAAAACGCTTCCTTGAGTTTTTATTGAAAGGCTCTCTGCATAAATGGATATTGCGTCTTCCAGGGTAATTATTCCCAAGAATGTTTTATCTCTGTTTAGCACAGCTACCATACTTACTGCATTTTCAGAAGCGATTCTGACAATTTCATAAAGTGGTTTCTCAGAGTATACCCAACAATTCTTAAATCTAAGCGGGCTGGACTCTATTAAATCTTGAAATTGATATTTAGTAGAGTCGCTTTGGTATTCAATAAATCCCAAAAAATTATTCCCCTCTGACACGGGTAGCAAATCAACTCTGACTTCTTCCATCCATCGCATAGCCACAGCAACAGTATCTGAATTTTTTAAAGTGGGGATGAGATGGTTGATGTATTCGTAAGCTTGCATAGATGAAAGTTAGACAATCAAATCATAAGAAAAAACGGTATATTGGTTAATCTTGTTTAAAAAGCCAATTTTTACTCTTAGCTTAAAAAATGATTTACGAATAATCCTAAAATAATTCCCCCTGTAATAATTAAGGGTGAGGAGATTTTCGAAAATTGTAAAAGTGCATAGGTTCCCAAAATAAACAAGATATTAAGTGCATCTGAGTTCAAAGGCTCGAATAGCAAATACGCTGCGGCGATTAGCATGCCACAAGAAACGGCATTGATACCTTCCAGTGCCGCCCTAACAGGCCGATAAGCTTTTAATTGATCCCAAAATCGGATAACGAAAAATATTAGGAATATTCCCGGAAGAAAGATACCTGCTGTTCCAATCAATCCCCCAATGATAATTCCACTTGTGCCAAGTTCGCGCATAGAAAGCGCTCCCACATAAGATGCGATTGAAAAGGTCGGACCCGGAATTCCTTGAGAAATAGCATATCCAGTTAAGAATTCCTCGGAACTAAGAAACTTTTTGAAATCCACAAACTCTGTATATAGGTATGGAACTAATACTTGTCCTCCCCCGAAAATCAAGCTGCCATTTCGATAAAAATTCTCAAAGAGGAGAATAGGTTGTGATTTGGTAATGGCCCCAGCAAGGGCAGCTACTATCAAAACGCCACTCCATAGGTAAAAATTATTCCACTTAATTACCAAAAGCTTTTCCTTAGGCTCTGTCTTTGGTTGATTTTTATATTTCATGGAGGTGCTTAGACCACCAAGTAGTAAGAGAACAGGAAATACAAAAGGGGAATTGTAAAAGAAAGAAATAAATGCTGAAATGAGTACAAGAATCATTGCTTCGGTAGTTTTCACCATTTTCCCAATGGTGTTTTGTGCCGCAAAAATGATAAAACCTATAGCCATTGGCTGTATAAATCTGGCAAACTTTAGGGATCCGGGAGAATTTGCCTGTAAAAATTCAATCAAAAATGCTGAGGAAATCATGATACAGGTTGCTGGCAAAATCCAAACGAAAAGTGCTAGATAGGCAAGCTTAGGTCCGCCAACTCGGAAGCCTATGGCCGAAATCAGTTGGGTCGAAGATGGGCCTGGGAGCATATTGCACAATGCATTTAGCTCCCATAGTTCCTCTTCTTTAATATAGGTTCTTTTTTTGACCATCCGTTCAAGGAGGAAGGCTAAAAATGCCTGAGGTCCGCCAAATGAAGTCAAGGAAAGGGCTAATACATCCCTAAGAAATAAATAATATCGGACTTTCCGAACCGACATCTATTTTCTAAGTCCAAGTTCACGTAGTCGCTCTTCCAAAAATTCACCCGCGGTAATGTCGGTAAATTGCTTTGGATGGGCTGAGTCTATACAAGTATCTAAGCAAGTCAGATCCATTTCCGATCTTGGGTGCATAAAGAATGGAATCGAATAGCGACTGGTATGCATCAGTTCTGTTGGAGGATTTACCACTCGGTGAATGGTGGATTTGAGTTTTCCATTGGTCAACCTTTCCAGCATATCGCCCACATTTACCACCAGCTGTTCTGGAAGTGCGGTGATGGGTATCCATTTTCCATCCTTCCTTAGGACCTGAAGTCCATCTGCACTGGCCCCCATCAATAAGGTGATCAAGTTGATATCTCCATGCTCCGCAGCGCGAACTGCATCGGCAGGTACATTCTCCGGATTTTCTATTGGAAAATAATGGATTTGCCGGAGGATAGAATTTCCATGCTCCACTTTTTCTTCAAAATAATCCTCTGGTAATTTTAAATGAAGGGCAATCGCACGGAGTAGTTGCCTCCCAGCTTTTTCTAAAGTCTGATAGGCTTCAATTGCATCTTGTTTAAAGTCGGGAATTTCTTCCGGCCAAAGATTTGCAGGATATTCTGAACGGATTGGGTCAGATTCAGGAATAAATTCCAGCTCCTGTCCAACATGGTAAAATTCTTTCAAATCTCCAGTATTTCTTCCCTTTGCATGTTCTTTTCCCTTTCCGGTGTATCCTCTTTGAAATCCGATTTCCGGTTTTTCGTACTGTGATTTAATTGAATCCGGTAATTCAAAGAAGGATTTGATAGAACCATAAAGACGCTCTTGAAGATTTTGCGAAAGACCATGGTTTTTGATTGCCACAAATCCAATATTTTGGTAAGCCTCACCAAGTTTTCTCACAAACTCCACTTTTTTTTCTTGAGCTTCAGACGTAAAGTCTGCCAGATCCAGACTCGGAATTTCGTCGAATAAAATTTCCATCAATGATTTGATTTAGTTGAATATCTAGTTAAATCTTTCAAAATTAAGTATCTTTGGGTTTAAAGTGAGCAGTGCTATGAATAAATCCCTTTTTATCTTTTTACTCTTTTTTTGGTTTCTTTTTTCCTGCACTAGGCAAGAAAAAAAGATAGTCCAATCGGACACAGAAACACTGCAGAACCTAAATGAACCAACCTTGCCAATCCACTTTTTACAGCAAGAAGATTCATTCCCATACGCTGAAGCTATCTTAGAACTTTATACTCCTTTAGGAAATCAAGTTTTCAAACCAGGAAAAGTACCGTTTGAATTTAACGTAAAAAACTTTACTCTGGAAAAAAATAGTGGGAGTACCCCGAGATTGTTTATGATTCTTAATGGGGGCGATCCAATCGGATATCATTCTTCAATTTTTCAAAGGGAACTGACGGTAGGTACGTATAGACTGGTAGCATTCTTGGTAGATGAACAGGGCATAGCCCTTAGGAATTTTGGAAATTACATTGACAGGGATTTTTTGGTTGGGGATTCTAGGCCATTTCCCTATTCAGCAGAGCCCTATCTAGCTCTTAATCATCCAAAGAACAATCAAATTATAGCTTTCGGAGAGGATTTGGTTATAGACTTTTTGGTATTAGCAGGAGATATGATGTTAGACGATCTCAAGGTTAGGGTTTTTGTGAACGAACTTGCCTATGAAAGTGTACGTATGGCTCCAATTCGGGTAGAAAACTTGCCCAAAGGAGATTACCAAATTAAAGTTCAATTGTTACGATCTGATGATAAAGAGTTGGAAGGTCCGTTCTCTGTTGTTACAAAAACTATCTTTATCCGATAAGTCTCTATCTTTGGGTATTCAAACTTTCACATTCACATGCTTTTAGTAAATCAAATCCGGGAAAACTATGACTTGGTTTTGTCCGGTTTGCATAAAAGGAATTTTCCTGGTGCTGAGAAAATCCTTGAAAGAGTCCTATCAATAGATGATCTGAGGAAATCTTCGCAAACCCAGCGAGATCAGATTCAAGCGGAGGCCAATGTCATTTCCAAACAAGTCGGTGTTCTGATGAAAGAGGGTAGAGCCTCTGAAGCGGAAGTTATCCGTAATCGGATGACAGTGTTTAAAGTTCAGATTAAGGAATTGGATGAGCAAAATACCAAAGCAGAGGAGGATCTCAAATCTTTACTTTATACCATTCCAAACGTTCCCCATAATTCTGTACCGCAAGGAAAGTCTTCGGAAGACAATGAGGTGATTTTAAGTCATGGCGAAATTCCCCAACTCTTTGACGGGAAACTACCCCATTGGGAACTAATTAAAAAATACGATATCATTGATTTTGACCTTGGCGTAAAAATCACGGGTGCCGGCTTCCCTGTTTACAAAGGAAAAGGTGCCCGCCTGCAGCGTGCCTTGATCAACTTTTTTCTGGATGAAGCTTTAAACTCCGGTTACCAGGAGATTCAGCCACCTATTTTAGTAAATGAGGATTCTGGTTACGGTACAGGTCAGCTTCCTGACAAAGAGGGACAAATGTATTTTGCTGGCGCTGATAATTTGTACCTGATTCCCACAGCAGAAGTACCTATTACCAATCTTTATCGGGATGTGATTCTTCAGGAATCTGATCTTCCTGTTAAGAATGTTGGCTACACTCCATGTTTTAGAAGAGAGGCAGGCTCTTGGGGAGCTCACGTGAGGGGATTAAATCGGCTTCATCAATTTGACAAGGTAGAAATTGTACAA
This sequence comes from uncultured Limnohabitans sp., assembly GCA_964574365.1. Classification (GTDB taxonomy): domain Bacteria; phylum Bacteroidota; class Bacteroidia; order Cytophagales; family Cyclobacteriaceae; genus Algoriphagus. The sequence continues at coordinate 26,907 of CAZNND010000002.1, read as the reverse complement.
ATCACTAAGCCAGACCAATCGTATCAGGCTTTGGAAAGTATGAGCGAATATGTTCAGGGATTGCTGGGAAAACTTGAATTACCTTATCGTGTTCTCAGACTTTGTGGGGGAGATATGGGCTTTACCTCTGCCTTGACGTATGACATGGAAGTTTATTCTGCCGCCCAGGAACGTTGGCTGGAGGTGAGTTCTGTTTCCAATTTTGAGACCTACCAAACTAATCGGTTAAAGCTGAGAATTAAGGGAGAGGATAAAAAAACACAATTAGCCCATTCACTTAACGGAAGTGCTTTAGCTTTACCCCGTATAGTGGCAGCAATTCTTGAAAACAATCAAACTCCGGATGGTATTTTAATGCCCAAGGTGCTACATCCCTACCTGGGATTTGATAAAATTTGATTTTTAAAGCCACCCTAATGTTCAGGGTGGCCTTTTCATCATGTCAACAAATGAAGTCCCTACCGTTAATTTTCTTTTTGGTTTTTGTTCCTTATTTTAGTTTCGCCCAAGATTCAGATCTGGAAGCAGTGACGAAAACTGTCCATCTTTATTTTGATGGCATGATCGAAAGGAGTGGGGAAAAATTGGAAAAGGCGTTTTTTAGCGAAGCTCGTTTGATCGGATATCGGGGGGATAAGTTATTCATCACTCCATTTGAAGAATGGGTTTCCGCTACCTCACAAGGGACTCCAAGGGATCCAAGGTTATTCAATAACAGGCTGATATCGATTCGGATTGTTGGAGATACAGCTCTTGCTGAGACAGAACTTTTTTGGCCGGGGATCTATTACTATGATTTTTTGACCTTGATAAAAATCGATGGTGAATGGAAAATTGTTCACAAAACCTGGCATGAAAAGCTATTGAAATAGTTGGACAGTCAAAGAATTTCGCCAATATGTTTTTGTATGTTTTCTGATATTTTATCCATGGGGAGGTCGTTTTGATCTGTCCCAAAAGGCTCTTCTATTTCTTCAGCAATCAGTTCCAGACTCATTAAAACATAAAAAACAAATGCAACAATCGGAGCAGAATAGTATCCCATAATAGGAGCATATCCAATGGGTAAGCTTATGATGTAAATCATAATGAACTTTTTGATAAATGAGCTGTAACTGTAAGGAATAGGCGTATTTTTTATCCGTTCACAAGCACCGCATATGTCCGTGAATGAGCTGATTTCACTATTCAGCACGATCAGTTGGTCTCCAGTTATTTTTTGGCTTTTATACAAATCGTTTACTTTTGAAAACATTATTTTGGCCACTTGATTTGGAACGTGTTTCTCTTTTTTAATTGTATTGGACAATACATCAAATACCTGATCATCTTCATCGAGCATGTATTCTGTTGTTTTGGACTGAAGGTGATCTTTTAGCACGTACGCATAGGCCGGGATCGCTTTTCTGAAAAATTTTCTGTTTTCCTCATCCCTCTGATCGAGCATACTAGAAAGTTTTAAGGCAAGGTTTCGGCTATTATTTACCAAAGCACCCCATAGTTTTCTTCCTTCCCACCATCTGTCATAAGCTGTATTGGTTCGAAATACTAAAAGCAAGGAAATCACAAAGCTTAACAAAGAATGCATGATTGGAAGATTTTTTACCCAACTAGATTCTCCGATTTTAAAATACTCCAATTCGATATAGGCTATACCTAAAGAGAATAGTAATACAATTCCAATAAAAGGGGCCAAACGAAAAAGAGTATCTGATTTTGGAATCAGAAAAAGGAATTGGATCCAATCTTTACTATTATAAACCTTCATATTGAGTAGATAAAGGTCAAAAAAATGTGATTAATCAACAACAAATTCGTTTAAGTTAAGACTGGCTTAATTTTTTGTTGCAGAGCTTTTCGTGAATTCCCAAAATTTGAGGAATGATCAGCTTGTTTTCTGTATTTTTTATAACAAAATCTGCCAATTCATTTTTTTGTTCGTCCGGCATTTGCTGATCAATGATGGTATTGATCTGCTCTTCTGTTCGATGTGGGTCTCTCATAAGCACCCTTGCCAATCTGATTTTTACAGGAGAACTAACTTGAATTACAAAATCGAGCTGCTCGGCTGAACCTGTTTCAAATAGGAGAGCGGCCTCCTTAATCACATAGGGAGATGTTTGAATTTCCGCCCATTTAAAAAAATCTCGACCTACCACTGGGTGAACTATGGAATTTATTTTTTTTACATTTTGAGGGTTTGTAAATATTTTTTCTGCTAAAAAAGTGCGATTGATTGTTCCATCGGGCAAGAAGGATTGATCTCCAAAATGACGGACTATTTCTGATTTTAGAAGGGCATCATTTGCCATCAGCCATTTGGCTCGATCATCTGCGTAATAAATTGGAATTCCTAAAATTGAAAAAACTTTACAAACGGTAGATTTTCCCGAACCTATTCCCCCCGTAATGCCAACCCATAATTGTTTTGACCTAGTCATACTTCAATTTTACTAGTGAGGGTTCGATTTTAAGGTCTTTTAGGAAAGCTGGTTTTGGAGATACTGTAAAGGTAATGGTGCTGTCTTGACGATTTCTTTTCCTGTAATCTAGGATAGCCTCAAATTCCATATCTTTCAGCTCATCAACCATTTTTTCGTCAATCAAATACGTAAGCATAGGGACAATTTCTTCACCTTGAACACGAACCTGCCTTGGGAAATACAGTTTTTTGACTTTCAACCTTTTATTTCCTTCCAAATACCGAATGATAGAAAAACTTACTTCGACCTCTGTTTCTTCAAGTTGGATTAAGTTGTTGAGTTCTCCATTGAGATTTAAGGGTACTATTTTTGAGTAGGAGGCATTGATGTTTTTTTCATTTATTCTCACTGGGAATTTTCCACCTAAGGAATCCAGAAGAGAGGATGGGCCTTTTAGACCGATCTTGTTTGGTGTGAAGTTTACCCTCCCGTCAATCTCAATATTTTTGGCTAGAGAATAATCTGCCGAATCTAGGTAGGGTATAAATTTTCGGCTTACTATCTTATCAATCCGGTAATGAAGGGTATCACCCAATAGGCCCTCTAATTTTGTGGGTGTAATAAATTCTCCTAAAGGCCTTTTTAATTCTGCTGTTAAAATGTAATTCTTTGCGGATGGTTCAGGGACTACAATGGAAAAAGCTGGCTCATTGATATTAAAATATTTGCGAAGCAGATCCCAGCCATCACCTGAAATCTGAATTTGAATACTTTGGGGGAGTTGCTTAACAGGCATATAGTTTACCCTGTCAAACTCCCATTGAATGGGATAATCCACGATAGTGGTATAATTATCTTTGTTCAACGCATTTAAAATCCAAAAAGTGGTAGCTGCAAGGATGCATAGAACTACCACTTTTAGGTTGGAGAGATTTTTGGACGAAATCCTTCTTGAGGGTTTGGCGCTATCAGGCAAGGTTGTTTTATTTTGATGAACTGGTTTTCTTGCTGAAATCCATAGAGATAGCTGATTTTTCAACGGTTACTTTTAATCCTCTGTCCAGTTCAAGTTGAATAGTATCTCCATCCACACTGTACACTTTTCCATGGAGTCCGCCGATGGTTACCACTTCATCTCCTTTTTTGATTTCGTCGATGAATTTCTTGGTTTCTTTTTGTTTTTTCTGTTGTGGTCTGATCATGAAGAAATACATAATCAAGATTATTGAACCAAAAAGAAATACTTGTCCGAGAATTCCACCTCCGGGTGCGGCTTGTGCCAATACGGTATTGATCATAATCTTATCTCTTCAATGGACCAGCGGGAGCAGTAGCGCCAGCTAATTTTGGAGTAACACTCCCCTTCATTCTTAGTCGGGTTACCGTTGGATTGGTATTCGCTTGAATTGTTACTGTTGGGGCTTGGGCACCTGATTTTGCTGCGGAATTGAAAACAACCTTCACAAAACCCTGCTCACCTGGCTGAACGGGTGTTTTTGTCCAATCAGGACTTGTACAACCGCAAGAGGCGGTGATATTAGAGATGACAAGAGGAGCCTGTCCATTGTTTGTAAAATTGAACACGTGCTCTATTACTTGGCCTTCATTGATGTTTCCAAAGTCGTACTCCATTTCTCCAAACTGGAATGCACCCAAAGTACTTGGATCTGCATCCGTCGTGGTCTGTGCGTTTACAGGGCTTACCGCAGTATTTGAGCCTTCAAGTGCTGCGATTTTATCTTCCAAAGCTTTGATTTTTTCGGCCTGATCATCATTTTTTTGTGAGCAGGAAACCATCAATGCCAAGGATAGGGCTAGTGCGCTAATTAGGTTGGTTTTCATATTCATTTTATTGATTTTTAAGGTTTTATTTCTGTTTTCAAATTACATAATAGCAAATTACACAGCGATTACTTGTTAGTTTTTGCCTTGGTTTATTTGATTAATCAATTTATTTACGTCATTAAGTAAATCTTCCGCCTTGTTTTTAGCCTCAGAAATTACTCTTTTTCCTTCCGATTTTGCTTCGTTTAGATGCTGTTCTTTTCCTTCAACCAATTCATTAATCAAGTCTTCGAGTTCCTTCTTATACTTGGAGAGTTTAAAGGAAAGTTTATCCCTCGTATTTGCTCCAGTATCCGGGGCAAACAGGATTCCAAGAACGGCACCCACTCCAGCCCCGACTGCGAATGCTAATAAGGTATTTGTGCTTTTGCTCATAATTGTATCATTTATTGTCTAAAAGTCCACGGCCACTTTTACGTATTTGACCGCTGTCAGTTAATTCTTTTGACAAAACATCCAAAAGGCCATTGACAAATTGCTTGCTCTTAGGCGTACTGTATGTTTTCGAAATGTCAATGTATTCATTGATTGTAACCTTTACCGGGATACTTGGGAAATTTTTCATCTCTGCCAGCGCCATGGAAATGATTACTTTGTCAGTGAATGCTAATCGCTCTATATCCCAATTCTTGGTTTTTTTTGCGATAAGTACCTTACTTGCAACATCGTTTTCGATAGTCAAGTTAAATATTTTTTCAAAAAATTCTTTATCCTCATCCCAATTGATTGCAATTTCGGGAAGAGGATCAAGTGTGGTTTCCCCTGCTATGGAGGCATTTTTTAGCACCTTAGACGCCAAGCTCCGAACAACAGACTTATTTTCAGTCCAATTTAAGTCCTTTTCCGAAAAATAATTCAATATAACCTCGTTTTTGAAAATTATTTTTTTCAACAAATCATCTACTGCCTCCAAGTCCTGTTCCAAACTTGGGTTGGAGATTTTTAAGTATTCCTGATACGTTTCTGAATTTCGGATATAATCTCTAAACCATTCCTTGATCTCCAGCTCCAGATCATCAAGATTAACATGGTGCCGAGCAAGTGCCGCACGGTAGCTTGACGATTCCTGTATATTTTTTAAAATCACGTTATTAGCCAAATTCAACTCATTGCCAAAAGCAATCGGGCTTTCTCCCGCCAGTTTTCTTTTTTTGGCCAAGTCGCTTTCAACGTGTTTGGCGAAAGCAATCAAAAGCTCTATTGCCAACAAATACAGCTGTGGTATTCGTTCAGCTGAAGCAATCATATTTTTCAATAGGAATTGCCGATCCTTTTCATTTGCTTGCTGAAATTGTTTTAAAGCCTCTAAAACTACTTTCTTTATCTTTGGACTTGAATCGGAAGACTTAAGGAGTTGATTATTTTCGATATTTTGATCAAAAAGTCGAACGGCTTCATCGGCGTCTTTACCAAGTGCCACCTTGTCCTGGAATTCCATACTGTTGAGATCAGGTAAAAAAGACTCCCGAATGAAGTCTTTTGCCAGGTTAAGATTGGATCCTTTACACTGTTCATAGGCATACAGGTTTTGAAATGCCTTGACTCTAAGGATTCTTCTGTTTAGCATAATTTCTTAAAAGAGCTGCAAATATAGGGAATTTGGATGGGCTTCACCGCATGTGTAAGCCCACAAAAAAACCACCTTGAAGCTTCTTTCGGTGGTTTCGGATAGGCTACTGAACCCTATTTTAATAAGGGAGCTTTATTCTTCCTATCGATTCAATCCGTGCAGTGGCTGCTTCTATTGCGGCCTGTTGGGCAGGAATGTTTTCTTTCTCCGACTTATCCAAAATCAAAAGACAGGTATCGTAAATTTTTTCGGTTTGTGCATAAACCGTCTTTTCGTTAAAATCTTTGTAAAATTCCGAGCCCACGTTGATTACTCCACCGGCGTTGATGAGGAAATCCGGAGCATAGATGATTCCTTTTTCCATCAGTATTTTACCGTGTTTGGATTCATCTTTCAGTTGGTTATTGGCGCCTCCGGCAATGACTTTACATTTCAGTCGGTCTATAGTTTGATCATTAATCGTCGCACCTAAGGCACATGGTGCATAGATATCCATTGGAAGATCATAGATCACTTTTGCATCTACTACGGTAGCACCCGTAGCAGCTGCGATTTCTTTGAGCTTATCTTCAAAAATATCCGTGATAAGGATTTCTGCCCCTTCTTTAACCAGATAATTGATCAGGTACTTCCCAACCTGACCGACACCTTGTACGCCTATTTTTTTGCCTTGTAAGGAGTCAGAGCCAAAAGCTTTTTTTGCAGCAGCCTTCATTCCCATATACACACCAAAGGCAGTTACAGGTGAAGGATCTCCAGCTCCGCCCTTGTTTTGGGGCAGTCCGGTCACGTAACGCGTTTCCATGGCAATGTATTCCATGTCGGAAGCTTTCATATTGACGTCTTCAGCCGTCACATACCGTCCACCAAGACTTTCAATAAAACGCCCAAACCTCCTCAAAAATGCTTCATTTTTGAGTTTAGGATCACCCAAGATAACAGCTTTTCCTCCTCCTAGATTCAGACCGGCAAGTGAATTTTTGAACGTCATTCCCCTGGAAAGTCTCAGTACATCGGTGATGGCCTCTTCTTCCGAACTATAAGGCCACATTCTTGTTCCACCCAATGCTGGACCTAAAACTGTATTATGGATACCGATCAGGGCCTTTAGACCGGTGACCTGATCTTGGCAAATCACAAGCTGCTCGTGATCCATCGTAGTAATTTGGCCAAAAATGGTTCCCTCTCGAATTGATTCGGTCGCATTAATCTCTAGCATATGAACTTACCTTTTTAGAATGTGTTATATTTGGGATTCGCCTTCAAAAAGGCTTTGACAAAATTAATTGCTTTTATCAGTTCGAAAAAAATTCCTGATCAAAAGTTTCTGAAAGTTTATTGGGTAATTTAATGTTTTTATTTGGTGAAGCCTCTTTGGAGAATTAATAAGTATTTGTTTAAATACAAGGGATTATTGCTTTTGGGAATACTATTTACGGTAATCTCCAACATTTTTGTAATCATTCCAGCCCAATTGGTTAGAATAGCCATAGATTATGTGGTCGAAAGTTTTTCCCTATTCCGTCCTTTGACTAAAGGAGGCCTGGGAGATTTAGCTCGGGAAAATTTTCTACAAATCGTCCTTGTTTTTGGGGTATTGATTCTTGCCATGGCTCTACTTCGTGGTTTTTTCCTCTTTTTAATTCGTCAGACGATCATCATCATGTCAAGGCATATTGAATATGACATGAAAAATGAAATTTTCGCCCATTACCAAAATCTTCCCTTGAGTTTTTACAGGAAAAATAGCACAGGAGACCTTATGGCAAGAATCTCCGAAGATGTCAGTCGGGTAAGAATGTATCTCGGTCCTGCAATTATGTATGGACTCAACCTCTTGATATTGTTTCCATTAGTTATTTCCTACATGTTCGCAGTCAATGCAGAGCTAACCTTATATTCCCTTCTGCCGCTTCCTATTCTTTCCTTGAGTATTTATTTTGTCAACAATCTTATCAATGAGCGATCAGAAAAAATACAGAAAAGCCTATCTGACCTGAGTACGTTTGTGCAAGAGGCGTTTTCAGGAATCCGGGTATTGAAGTCCTTTGTCCGTGAGGAAGATTCGGCCGGAGAATTTGCCAAGGCGAGTGAGGAATATAAGCACAAATCCATTGCGCTTACTCGGGTAAATGCTTTGTTTTTCCCCTTAATTATGGCCTTGGTTGGAATTTCCACCATTATCACCGTATATGTGGGAGGCTTGAAAGTCATTCAGGGGGAAATTGGCTACGGAGTTATCGCTGAATTTATTTTATATGTCAATATTCTGACCTGGCCCGTGACTGCTTTGGGGTGGGTAACAAGCATTGTGCAACGTGCTGCAGCCTCCCAGGTTCGCATCAATGAATTTTTAGACATCAAAAATGATGTTGTCAGTTCACAAAATCTGGATACCGAGCTCAACGGTGAAATAGAGGTGAAGGATCTTTCTTTTGTTTATCCGGATTCGGGCATCAAGGCATTATCTGAGATTTCTTTTTCAATTAAGGCTGGGCATACCCTTGGAATCATAGGAACTACTGGTTCTGGGAAATCCACGATTGCCAACCTATTATTGAGAATGTACGATCCCAGCTCGGGAGAAATCCGGATTGACGAGAGAGCTATTCAGGACTATTCCATTTCCAGTCTCAGGAGGCAGATAGGTTTTGTCCCTCAGGATATGTTTCTCTTTTCAGATACCATAGCCAATAATATTGCCTTTGGGATCGATCAGTCTGATATGGAGTTGATTAGTCAGGCGGCTAAAGATGCCGATGTATATCAGAATATTGCAGAGTTTCCAAAAGGATTTGAGACCTTGTTGGGAGAGCGTGGAATTACGCTTTCCGGAGGGCAAAAGCAGCGGGTTTCTATTGCACGTGCCATTGCGAAAGCACCGAAGATTTTGATTTTAGATGATTGTCTTTCTGCGGTAGATACGAAGACAGAAAACGCCATCTTGACCGCATTGAAGCGGATTATGGAAAAGCGCACTTCGATTATTATCTCCCACCGTGTTTCCTCCGCAAAGCTAGCCGACCACATCATTGTATTGGATGAAGGAAGAATTATTGAGCGGGGTAATCACGAATCACTGATGGCACGGAAGGGGGTGTATGCTGAGTTGTATGAAAAGCAGACGAGCGTTGTAAATGATCAAGCTCAATGATCAAGCTCAATGATCAAGCTCAATGGTCAATTATCAAGGGTCAAGTTCAATGGTCAAGCTCAATGGTCAAATTCATTGGTCAAGTTTAATGATCAAATTTAATGGTCAATTATCAAGGGTTGAGGCAGGGGAGGATGGGATTTTTTGGCAGCGGTTCAAAGTGAGTGCAGGCGATTATTTTTTTAAATCGTTAAATACTGGTCAATTATCTATTTTTTTAAAAAGGATTTTTCGGCTTGGGAGCTGGGATTTCGATTTTTTTAAGGGTGAAACAGGCAAAAAGCTTGAATCCAAGGAGAGCTTTAGGCGCTTTAAACAGTTGATTTGACTAGGTAATCGTAGGGTTAAATTAAGGTCTTTATTTATATAGATAGTTTGATCGTCTATCTGATTGAAAATCATGGTTGCTAGACGATAAGGATCATTTTTATATTTTAAAATAAATACATAAAGTTGCATTTGAAATACTATATTTATTATTCGAAAGTTGAACTAAAATTTAACGGTCCTAACTCCAAATGATAAAAAAGAGGGAGAAACGATTAAAGAACTTTCGAATGCGAGAAATAAAGGATTTCTAATGTCGAAAATAGGATTGATGGTTCTTTTCAGTCACAGAATATATAGTCAAAAGTGAAATTCTAGGGATTTGAGGAGAGATAAATTGAACCCTTGATACGGATATTAAATAAATGAGTGGTTTTTAAAAGAGGAATTTGTTTGCAAACCCGTTGTTTTACATAAGGTCTCCTGGAAAGGGAGGGGGTGGAAGATTTTTGGGTTTTCGATTGATTGAGAAATATTTATCTCCATAGAAAATCTAGTTATACGGAGCATTGTGTTTCTCTATCTTTTTTTGGATTGAATCTCACTCACTGTCTATGCCCAAATTACTGTGGGGTCTACTACGTCGATTTCCGATGAAGATATTTCGAAGCCAGTTCCAATGCTCCATACAGTTGAGCCTGGTAATGATAGACTTTTGTTGGTCGGCGTCACCCACAATAAAAAAGCGGAGGTAACTGGGGTAAGCTATAGTGGGAATCCAATGGTATTGGTTGGTGCGACTAAAAATTCAGATGGGAATGATCGTGGATATGTGGATATATATCGGATGGTTAACCCGCCCGTTGGTCCAGTTAACGTTGTGGTTTCCTTTAAAGATTCAGACAATAGAGGATTTACAATAGGTGCTACGAATTTGTTTGGGGTAGATACCAGTAATCCGGTCATTTCATATGCTTTCAGTGAGGCTAAATCTGGTGCTGGAAATGCAGTTATTAATACTATTAGTTTGAACAATATTCCATCTGCTCTAGGTCAGCTAGTTTATAGTGTGGTTTCCAGCAGAGATCCATCAATTATTGAATTAGGTTCAGGACAAACTGGATTATGGAATCTGAATAGTGAATCTAGCAATGATCGAAACTCTGGTGCGGGCAGTTATAAAGAAGCAACGGGTCTATCGACAAGTATAAGTTATACTAGAAATAACCCTGATAACAAAAATCAACATTGGGTCATTGGTGCAGTTTCAATTCGCCCGACTCCACATGTAATAACGAGTAATTTGAATTCAAACTTTGGGAGTTCAGGATTCTATCAGACTGCGGCTACAAGTTCTCCTACCAGCTTTAATGCTACCGGTTTGCCAACTGGAATGAGTGTTGACACATCCACAGGGTTGATTACGGTAGGGGCTTCTACACCGGTTGGTTTTTATTCCATTACAATTTCTGCTTCAAATTCAAGCGGTACAGGAAGTGCTACGCTTTATTATGCGGTTTGTGGAAATTCATCTCCTGCCCCAGTCGCTTCATCGGACAGTTGGGGATACAATTCATGTCTCAACGCACCAATTGCACCCATTATTCATACACTTTCTGGGGTAATTAGTCTTGGTACTCCTTCCGGCTTGCCAGCAGGATTGATTTCAACCCTTGGGGGAACTAATCTGACCATTTCAGGAACACCTGCTTCATCAGGAACTTTCAATTATACTATTCCTGAAATTGGCTGTTCTGGAACCACAACCACAGTAGCGAAGGGAACTATCGTAGTCGGTACGAATTGTGTGATTACAGATTGCTCCAGAGTAATTCAGGACAATAATAATATCGTTTTTGAGTTTTATGCTACCGACAGAAATTGAGAATGGGTTGTCCCTGAAGGAATTGATGATTTTGAGATTCTTGTTATTGGAGGTGGTCACGGAGGTGGTAATGTTGCCGGTGGTGGTGCTGGAGGAATTGTTCAATTAAAAGCCCTCTTAGCCACTGTAAAACAACCCAATGGAGTCAAGGTAGGTGATAAATTTAAAATAACAGTAGGAGGGGGTGGGCTTGGTGGCACTAAAGAAAATAAAAAAGGTGAAAACGGATTTGCAACAACTCTTGTCTTTGAAAGAGCTTCGGCGAGTGCTAGGATTACTACAACAACCTTAGCAACAGTTAGTGGAGGCGGAGGGTCTATAAATAATCGAACTGGGTCTGATGCATCAGATAATCAAATTATTTCTTTGGATGGATTTACATTAATCGAAGATATTGGTGGTTCTGGTGGAGGAGAAGCAACTGATAGTAATCCAGGTAAAAAGGGTAAAAAGGGGGGGCACACGCTGGAGGAGGAGGTGGAGCAGATGTAGATGATTCAGGCACAATTGGAGGTGCTGGCGGTGAGGGTATTCAATTCTCAGGATTTGGAGCGAAGTTTTTTTCTGCAGGCGGTGGTGGAGGTTCTAGGTCAACGACAGATTATGCAATTGGAGGACGAGATGGTGGAGGTGCAGGCGGGAAATTGAGGATTGATAATTCAAGTTTGGCCACTTCTGGCGTTGATGCGATTACTCCAGGTTCTGGTGGAGGGCGCTCAGGCGATAGCGAAATGGAAACGCCGGGTGTTAAGGGTGGAAATGGCAAGGCTGGTGCGGTTATTATTTCATATCCTATCTTAAGAATTTTGCCTATTGAACTGCTCAAGTTTGATCTGCAGTACAATCCTCAGGGAGGGGAAGGAAAATTAAATTGGACTACTGCCCGGGAATGGGAAAACTCTCATTTCGAAATTGAACGCTCCATCAATGATGTTAAAAACTGGAAGACTATCTGTGAGGTAGATGGCGCTGGATATGCTCAGCAGCAAACGGACTACATGTTCTTGGATAAGACCTTGCCGGCTTCCGGAGGTACGGTATTCTATCGATTCAAGCAGGTAGATTTTACAGGGAATTCATATAGAGATACCAAGGCTATCCGTGTTGATGCCGTACAGGGTGCAAGATCATGGGTCGTCTATCCCAATCCAACTACGGGCGAGAAATTTTCACTTGAACTCCTTAACTCATCCACTTTAGAAGAAGGGGGTGTTACCGCTTCCTTGTCCACTATGCTCGGTCAGACAGAATCTTTTAACGAGCCCAATTTGGAATTACTCAGTCAGCAGGTTGGAAATTCTCTTCAGAATAAAGCTTCGGGAATTTATGTCTTGACCCTAACTTGGTCAGGGAAGACAGAATCTTACAGAATTATTAAAAATTGATCATTTAATTTCCGACACCTGATTAATCTTACTTTGTCAGATTCAGAGACCTTGTAAAAATCTGATATGTTAGTATGTAGGAATAAAATCTTGGAGAAAAAAGATTATATGAGTGAAGCTACTAATCACCTTTTTCCCACAGAACTTGTCCGCCGAAGGAGGATTGACACGGATGAAAATCACAGACCTGCCTGCAGCAGGCAGGTTCGTAAAGATTTTGGTTGTTTATAGAAATATCATCGATAGCGAAAGATCTGTGAAAATCCTCCTTCGGCGGACAGGTATGGGTGCCAGAAATCTGTGAAAACCCTCCTTCGACGGGCAAGTTATGTGGGGAACTTTAAAATTTCTCCCCTATTTGTAGTTTTGGCTTATGAATTTTCAAATTTGACAAAGTAGGATATGAATATCCGCTTAAATACAAGTATCTAGGATTAACCTTCAATAAATTCGGATAAATAAAATACCTGTGTTTTAATGGCTGCGATTACCTGAAACTATTTCTGAATTCTTTTACCGCAAAGTCGCTGAGGACACAAAGGAAAACCAAAGGATTTCAAACTAATTCCGGCAGGGAACATTTAGCGAGTCTTTTCAGAAGATTGAAAGGAAATAAACAATTGAAACCTAATTCCTAAATTTCCTTAGCGGTCTTTGCGCCTCTGCGGTGAAATTACCCGTATTTGGAACATTTCCGGGAGTTTATCCCTTCAGGGTCAATATTATTTTGTCACTTGTATGTAAGCGGATAATCATAAAGTAGGATTAATTACCATCCCCTGATTTTAATCGGGGGATTATTTTTTGCCTCACTAATTAAAAAAATCAATTCTGAGCCAATTAAGTGGAAAAAGTTCAGATATGGTTTAAACCTTTCTTTGTCAACTTTACAACCTAGAAGACATAACTGATCAGATTTTTAGAGTTGACAATGCATTGATTTTTTTGACCGATTCTGACAGGTTTTTACCAAATCCCATGAATAGGATAGGGTTGAATTAGGTTTTTTCTTAATTATTCATACCCTGCCTGTTCCCGAAAAGAAAAAGGTTGACACCATTGCCCTGCTCTTACTTCCTCAAGCTTAGGGTTGATTCATAGATGTCTTTTTTAATGTGATATTCAATTTATTACTAAAAAAATATTTTTTATTTAAAATAAATCAATAAATCATATTGATATGTATCAATTTATTAATGAATGAAAAAACAAAAATTGCATCCGAAATATAGGCTTCTGTGCTAAATAGGTTGTCTCCGTGTAGGTTTTTAGAAATAAGTTCCGTACCACAAGGGAAGTCTTTCTATGAGCATAGGGCCACTGGGTCAAATGAATGCTCAACCAAAACCATCAAACTTATTTAAAATTTTTCACTCGGCTTTATTGCTGGGATTGTTAGTGGTGTTTTATCCATTTATCGAGGTAATTGGGCAAACCGAGTCCGTTATTTACAACAGTGGCAGCGGTACTTTTGTCGTTCCCCATCGTGTTGCTTCCCTACAGGTCCAAGCCTGGGGAGGGGGTGCAAGTGGTGGTGTCCATACGAGCGCGACAGGCACAAATCCTGATTCCCGAGGAGGTGGAGGAGGTGGCGCATATGTCAGCCATACGTTCACAGGGAGTAATTTTGCTGGACTTCCATTAGTTTATTCCGTCGGGCTTGGTGGAATTATTTCCTCAACCACTCCAATTACCCTTGAACCGGGTGCAAGTGGCGGTGCTACAACCTTCAATTTCAATTCAACGGGTTTGGTGACTGTTGGAGGTGGTGGATCATCCAAGGATGGTGCAGGTGCGGGCGGTATTTGGAACTCTCCCTTTACTTTAAATGTGGCACGCAATGGAGGCAACGGTTCTGCTCGTGTAAACAAAGATGGTGCGGGTGGAGGTGGAGGCGGAAGTGGGCCAAACTCAGAAAGTTCAATCAATCAAACAGGTGGTATTGGAAGTGGTGCCGGTGGTAACGGTGGGTTTACTGCTGGGATTGGTCAACCAGGAAGCGCCCCTGGAGGTGGGGGTGGCGAAAGGGGTGGAAGTAATACTGGAAATCAAACCAAATCCGGGAACGGTGCTCCCGGGAGAATCTAAATTTCTTGGTCCTGCTCCCTTGCGCTTACCTCGTCTGTCGGTTCGGCAAATCAAACACTATGTCTTGGATCGGGTATCGGCACTATTACCTACGTGATTTGGGGTGCTACGGGGGCAACTGTATCGGGATTACCGCCAGGTGTATCTGCCAATTATGCCAATGGTGATCTTACCATTAGCGGAGTTCCGACTTCTGCTGGAATTTTCAATTATACCGTTTCACCATCTGGCTATTGCACTAGTTATACGGCTTCTGGTACGATCACTGTACATGGGTCTCCAACCCTCACCTCGCCCCCAATTGCAGGCCAATCTATCTGTTCATCTGAGGTATTTTCTCCGATTTCCATGGCCGCAACAGGGACTGGTCTTTTCTACCATTGGTATTCCAATTCCAATTCAGCGAATTCCGGAGGCACCTTGATTCCCGGTGCTAATGGACCAAGTTTCACACCGCCTGTCACGGCTTTTGGGGTAACGAGGTATTATTATTCGGTGGTTTCAGGAACTTGTTCTCCTTCAGTGACCAGTGCAGTTTCAGGTCCTTTTGTTGTGAATGATGAAAAATCGGTTGGACTGGCTTCAAGTGCTCCTTCACTTTGTATCCAATCACCCCTTTCTTCCCCTGTTACCCATGCTGTTAGAAATGCCACTGGGATTGGAACGGCCACGGGATTACCAACAGGCATCACCGTTTCCTTTGATCCAATCAATGAAACATTAACGCTCCATGGAACCCCAACAAAGGCAGGGATTTTTAACTACTCTATCCCCATTCTTGGTTGTGGCCCAAATCAAACTGCAACGGGTACGATTACGGTTTTATCCAATTCAGTTGTTTCAGATACGCCAACAAATCAAGCTATCTGCCTCAATACCGCTTTAATCCCAATAACCTATTCAACTTTTGGAGCAACGGGAATTTCTAGCCCGGGGATATCCGGAGCCCATGGACTTCCGCAAGGGATATCAGCCACCTGGTCGGCCAACAAGCTTACGATCAGTGGTACACCTACCCAATCGGGGATGTTCAATTTTTCAATTCCTCTTACGGGTGGCTGCGGGGCAGTGAATGCCACAGGTACTATCACCGTGAATTCTTCAGTGGTTCTCCCAAGTTCTGAGTTGCCTGCACAGACCAAGTGTCTCAATCAATCCTTCGAACCGCTATCGGTCACGACCGGACAGGGTTGGACCTACCAATGGTACAGTAATTCAATTGCCTCTACTTCAGGAGGAACCTTAATCGGAGGAGCGACCACCAACACCTTCACTCCGCCTTCAGCTCAGTCAGGAACCACTTTTTATTATGTGGCCGTCAATTCAGCTGGCTGTGGAGCGCCAGTCTTTGCCTTGTCTGGAGCACATGTAGTCTTACCTACCAATACTGCAGGGATTCCTACATTTACCGCTCCAATTTGTATCAACACTCCAATTAGCCCCATAGGAATCAATACTTCCGGTGCGACTGGGATTGGAGTTGCTACAGGTTTGCCTCCAGGGATAACTGCCACCTGGGCGTCCAACACCATCACGTTATCCGGAACGCCAACAGTTTCCGGAACTTTCAATTACAGCATACCGCTGACCGGTGGTTGCGGAAGTGTTCATGCAACCGGTTCACTCGTTGTGACTCCTAATCTCACGGTTTCGGCGCCTTCACTTGCCAATCCAAGTATTTGTTTTTCCACAACCCTTCCTACCATCACCCATACCACTTCCGGTGCCACGGGCATTGGTTTACCCATAGGATTGCCTGCCGGTGTATCGGCATCCTGGTCTTCAAATACCATCACGATTTCAGGGACTCCAACCTCTGGTGGCACATTCAATTATTATATTCCATTGACCGGTGGCTGCGGTTCTGCCTCTGCCACGGGTAGCATTACGGTCAGTCCCGGATATAATTTTACTTCCATATTTTCTACAAGACCCTCCACCACAGGTAATACTTCAACGGTAACGGTGAGCGGTTCATCTTTGACGACAGGGACATATCTGGTAACCTACAACCTGTCAAGTCCAAATCAGGCGACAGGTTTAACGGCCACCCTTACCGTCTCAACGGCAGGGACTGGAACTTTTACAACCATTCCAATTCAAAACGCAGGTTCGACGACACTTACCATCAGCAGTATCAAAAAAAGCACCAATACCTGCACCATTCCCTTACAAGCGAACAATAGTACAAGCTTCGGTTTGCAGTACCTACAATTTGACAGCAGCACTACTTTTACCATTCCTCAGGGGGTTTCGTGTGTTCGGGTAGAACTTTGGGGAGGTGGCGGAGCAGGAGGAGAGAGCGATGGAAGCAAAGGTGGTGGTGGCGGAGGAGGGGGAGCCTATATTCAACGCTCGGGCTATGCAGTTTCTCCGGGGAGTGTTTATACCATTACTGTTGGCGCTGGTGGGGTGATTTCGGGTGCAAATGGAGGCCCTACCTCTTTCGCCTCTGGAGTTGGTCTTACTGTCAACGGTGGTTTTGGAGGGAGTAAAAATACTGGAGGAGCCGGGGGTTCAATCATGGGCAATCCAAGTTTCATTTACGACGAATCTGGGGGAAACGGAGGAACGCCGACCAAAATCAATGACTCAGGTGCAGCAGGAGGTAGTCAAGCCGGAGGCACATCCGGTTTTGGTGCCAATGGATCTCCAAATGTAGGATCAATCGGAGGAGCAGGAGGAGGTTTGGCAGGGAACCCACGAAGTGGGGGTGTTGGCGGAACGTATAGATCTGGCAGCGGAGGGAATGGAATAGCTCCTGGTGGAGGAGGAGGAGGTGCAGGAGGCGATCGAGGCAAAAATGTTGGACTTGGTGTACCTGGAAGAGTGATTGTTCATTTTGATGAGCCTTGTGTCATACAAACCTGCTCCAGGGTTATAGATGATGGAGTAGTTTCGGGAAATGTAATCATTGAATTTTTTGAAGATTGTGTGTGGAGTGCTCCTAGGGGCTTGATAGAATTTGAAGTTTTGGCTATCGGTGGAGGTGGAGGTGGAGGATCTCACAGTGGGGGCGGAGGCGGTGGTGCCGGTACTGTCCACGCCAAAGTTGAAATAGGCACCTTACCTAGTTTCAATTACGGGCTAAAAGAAATCACCCCATTTGAAATAAAAATCGGGGCAGGGGGTGCCGGTTCAAAGTTGGATAATCAAAAAGGATCCAATGGAGGGAATACTGTCTTCAATGCCAGCGGTGCCTTTTCCTCATCTTCAGGAGGAATTTATCAAATTTCAGCTGGAGGAGGATCGGATACCGGAGCAGGTGGCAATCCCTCCGGGAATGGAAATCCAGGAATTGTTTCTTCTGCCACTAATGAAGATAATTTAAAAGTTTTTTCTCGGATTGATGGATCCGGTGGTGGGGCATCACACTCAAATAATACTGGAGGTATTGGGTTGCACAAAAACGGCGGAGATGGAAGTATCCATTCCGGAGGTGGTGGTGGAGGAGCTACTTCCTCCGGAAATAGTGGAAGTACGAGCGAAAAAGGAGGGAATGGAGGCAGTGGAATTCAATATAATCTGTTTGATATCCGGCGATCGAGATTTTTCAGTGGGGGTGGTGGTGGAGGAAGTGATGCAAACCACATAGCTTTAGGAGGAAGTAGTGCAGGTGGAGATGGAGGGTATAATAGCCCTGGTCAAAATGGAAAAACCCCGGGTTCTGGAGGTGGAGGTGGGGGTCATTCAGGAGACGAATCCGGAGGAAAAGGCGCGTCAGGAATTCTATTTGTTAAATATGAAATACTTAAAATCCTTCCTGTTGAATTTCTGACTTTTGATGTTAGCTATTCTGACAAAAGTCGGGAGGCACACCTCTACTGGTCTATCGCTCAGGAGTGGGAAAATTCCCAGTTTGAAATTCATCGTTCTATTTTTGACGTTCAAAACTGGAAAACTATAGGGGAAATTGAAGCTTCAAATTACCCCAAAGAGCCTTCGAAGTATGAATTTTTTGATAAAAACTTACCAGCATCAGGAGGCACGATTTTTTATAGGGTTCGTCAGGTGGATGAAACGGGGAAATCCTTTTTCACTGTCACCCGAGCTATCCAGGTGAAATCTGTCGAAGGTTCACAATCCTGGATAATCTATCCCAATCCGACCGACGGGACATTATTTAATCTTGAACTGTTGGATTCATCCTCATTTGATGAATTGGGGGTTCAGGCGATTTTATCCAATCTCCTTGGGCAGGGCGAGCAGTTCAGTAGCCTAAACATTGAACAGCTGAGTCAGAAAATAGGTGATTCTCTTCAAGCCAAAGCAGCAGGAGTTTATATGCTTACTATCAATTGGTTAGGTAAATCGGAGTCGTATCGAATAATCAAAAAGTACTAGCGATTTATAATTTGCTTCCAGAGCAATCATTGCCAGTACAGTGCTGAAAATCTTTATTCGTTAACCATCGCCTCGTAGATCAAATCGTGGATTTTTGTTCTGATTCCTGCGTCCAGGAGTTTGTTATTTCCCCCATCTGGATGTACCCGATTGGAAAGAAAAATATAAATCAGCTCATTTTCAGGATCTGCCCATACACAAGTTCCTGTAAATCCGGTGTGACCAAAGGTGGATTTTGGCGCAAGTTTCCCTGCAGAACCGCCTTTTCCCTTTTCAGGTTCGGGTTTGTCCCAACCCCAACCTCTCCGACTCATGTTGGATTGACGTTTGGTAAAGACCTCAATTGTCTCTGGTTTAATCAGATTAAGCTCACCATAGTGGCCTTGGTTCAGCATCAATTGCATCATAACTGCCAAATCATTTGCCGTGCCAAAAAGTCCAGCATGTCCAGCCACTCCTCCATACATTGCCGCACCGGGATCATGAACATAGCCTCTGATTTCCCTTTTTCTAAATGAAAAATCATGTTCGGTAGGAGCAATTCTATTTAGTGGCATTTTTTGGAAAGGGTTGAATGTGAGGGAATGTAGTCCCAATGGAGCGTAAAAAATCTGATCTACAAATTCATCCAGGGGTTGATTCACGATACGTTCAATGACTGCCTGCATGAAATACATGGTCAAATCGGAATAGACGTATTTAGCAGGTTTGGGCAAAAGCTCCGACTTCACGGTCCAATTCCAAATACTGTCCCGCAGTCCGTCTTTTCCAAACATATCATTGGAGACAGGCCTACCGAATCCCGGAACTGGGTTTACCTGGTAATATTCTGGTTTCCATTGGCCAGATTGAACAGTATGGACAAAATGGGGGATAAATGCTTTGAGTCCAGCCTCATGTGCCATGACATCCTTTAAGATCAGATGCGCTTTGTTTGTGCCCTTTAGCTCAGGCAAATAATCCCCGAGGGTTTTGTTCATATCTAACTCCCCACGACTATGAAGGAACATAGCTGCTTGGGTAGTGGCCAGAACTTTGGTTATTGATGCCAAGTCATAGACAGTCTCGGGAACTACTGGGGCTGATTGCTCATAGTCTAAGTGTCCGTAGGATTTTTCAAAAACCACTTTCCCGTTTTTGACTATAAGGACATTGGCTCCCGGAGCGGCTTTCATGGATATCATTTGTTCCGCTACCTTATCGATATGCTCCAGTTTTTTGCTGTCCAGTCCAACACTTTCCGGGACACCGTAAGAAAGCCGATTTAGTCCTTCCAGGTATCCACCGACACCTTGGGTGAATTGTGTACTTACGGTGATTGGCAAAATACCTTTTCCCGGCCGTCCTCCGAAAAGAATTTGAGGAACAAGTTGCTGGCTTATCGAGGTGTTTTCGTAGGCTAAAACTACATGGCCCAGTCCTTCTAATGCTTTTGCTGCATAGGCATTACCGAAGAGTACTGTCACTACATTTTGTCTTTTCTCCAAATTCCGAATCAATCCAATGTCACCTGGAGCCAATCCAAAAGCACGCTGAGGGCTGTTTGTGACGCCCATCAGTCCAACAATCACCACATCATATCCTTCCAATTGCTTCATGATCTGATAATGTTCGGATTCACTGCTAGCTTTTTGAATGGAGAAGTGGTCCACTTTTACATATTTGTTGAGGTAATTGCTGAACTCATGCCCATTGTCACCAATGCTTAGGCTGGCAAATTTTCGCAGATCAAGTTGTTTAAAAGGCAATAAATCACCTTTATTGGAAGCCACAGTTATTGCTTCGGCGTAGAGTTTTTCGATTACCTCCTTTGACTTTTCAGAATTAAGACGATCTGAAATTTTATAGGTATCTACTGGCCTATACTGACTTAGTCCTGCCCAATATTTTGCTTTAAGAATTTTTTTGACCCGTCGGTTGATTTCCTGCTCGCTGATGCTTCCATTAGCAACCGCTTCTTTAATTAAAGACTTGGCTTTAGGTACATCCTGGGAATAGAGCAACACGTCATTTCCAGCCAGTAAGGCTTTCAAATCCACTTCTCCGGGCTTGCTAAAATTTGTGACTCCCTTCATATTTAAGGCATCCGTGAATATAAGACCTTGAAAATTCATTTTATTTTGAAGCAGGTCAGTCACGACAGGCTTTGAAAGGCTGCTAGGAATATTTGCACCTTGGTCTAGACTTGGGACATTGAGGTGTGCAACCATCACAGACATGAGATTTTCCCGGAACAATTCCTGATAAGGATAGAGATCCACATCCCAAATTCTATTTTCTGTATGCCTAATGACAGGGAGCGTATGATGACTATCAATCTCTGTATCTCCATGCCCGGGGAAATGCTTTGCATTCGCTATTATACCATGATCCTGTAGGCCTTTCATGTAGGCAATGGCTCGTTGGGTTACCTGATTTTTATTTTCCCCAAATGCCCGAAAGCCAATAACCGGATTTTGAGGGTTGGAATTCACATCAACGACTGGGGCAAAATTTATATGCATTCCCAGCTCCTTAAACTGGCGAGCAATCTCAATTCCCATTTCATAAATAAGATGTGGATCCTGAACTGCACCCAGTGTCATAGCCTTAGGGAAGCTCCAAACAGAGTCCAATCTCATACCTACACCCCATTCAGCGTCCATAGCGATTAAAAGCGGAGTCTTTGCCTGGGCTTGGTAAAAATTGGTCAAACGCGCCTGACGATTTGGCCCTCCCTGAAAAAATATCAAGCCACCCAAATTTTCATTTTTTACCAAATTGCTAATTTCATCAACATGGGCTTGGCTTTTGTTGGAATAGGTAGCTACCATGAAAAGCTGTCCCAACCGCTCGTCGAATGTCATGGCATTGAACACACTATCCACCCAGTTGAGCTGTAATCGATCGTCTTTATGCTCCAGAGGATCGACGTTGGCTACATAGGGATCAGATTTACCGGAGAAAAAAAGCCCGAATAAACCTATCATTGAAATAAGTTTCCAATGGGTTGAACTCATGAGGGAGAAATATTTTAAATCCTTAACTTTTGAAGTAAATTTGCCTTGGTTGTGAGTTGATTTTCGCCGATTTAACTGAACTTATCTACTTTTCAGTACTTGATAATCAAATCCCTGAAAACAATATACAAAACTTAAGGTAACATTTGATCGGTTTACGGTTAACCTACTGATTAAATTTGATTTTCGGTTTAAAATCAACTGATGCGTTTCTAAAGGTTCAAGAGGACTAATAGCCTTTTGAAAAAAAATTGAATAAACCATGAAATTTCCTTCCCTGTTCAAAACTGCCACGCCACAGCGATTTGAAATCAAGCCAAGATATTACGATCCGATAAAAGAGGAGCTGGAACAACGTACTGCACGAATAAAAAAAGAATTGGAGGACGAGGGATTGATCAGTGCTGAAAATCGAGACAATTCCACAGAATTTGGAAATTCTATTCGAGGTTCATTTTCTTCTCATAGAGGAATTAAGCAAAGGGATACCTCCATATTTAATTCTACTGCCATGATCAGAACACTTTTGTTTTTCGTCATGGTTTCGGCGGTTTTTGGGTATATTTACGTTGGGCCGGTAATTTTTACATATTTAGCCTATTTGGTGCTAGCTATAGCAGGCTTGTATTTATTTTTTAAACTTAATAAGAGAGGAAAGAATGAATGATATTATCCAACTTCTGCCTGATTCAATAGCCAATCAAATTGCAGCAGGCGAAGTAGTGCAAAGACCCGCTTCGGCGCTTAAAGAACTTCTGGAAAACGCGGTTGATGCAGGAGCCACCTTGATTCAAGTCGTGGTAAAAGAAGCAGGGAAGCAGCTGATTCAGGTAATAGACAACGGGAAGGGCATGTCTCCCACCGATGCGAGAATGTGTTTTGAACGCCATGCTACCTCAAAGATCCGGACTTCGACTGATCTTTTTGCAATTCGTACGTTTGGATTTAGGGGTGAGGCTCTAGCCTCCATTGCCGCAGTCGCGCAGGTGGAGCTAAAAACACGTCAGGTGGAATCTGAATTGGGAACCTTGATTCAAATCGAAGGATCAGAGGTGAAAAGACAGGAACCTGTCTCTGTTCCCGTAGGTACGTCCATAGCAATGAAAAATCTTTTTTTCAACGTACCTGCGCGTAGAAATTTCTTGAAATCCAACCCGATTGAAATGCGTCATATTGTGGAGGAGTTTCAACGGGTAGCGCTTTCTTATCCAGGAATCGGGTTTTCACTGTATCAGCATGACCTCGAAACCTACAACCTGCTTTCCGGTAAACTGAGTTTGCGAATCACGTCCATTTTTGGAAAATCCTACCAAGGTCAGTTGATTCCCTGTGATGAACAGACGCCTCATGTGCTTGTCCGTGGATATATTGGAAATCCTGAACTCGCAAAAAAAACCAGGGGGGAGCAGTTTTTTTTCGTCAACAACCGCTATATCAAAAGTACTTACCTCCAACATGCGGTAAGTTCAGCATTTCAGGGGTTGATTCAGCAAGATCAGCATCCATTTTATGTCTTGTTTTTGGAAATTGATCCTGCTCTGATTGATATTAATGTGCACCCGACCAAAACCGAGATTAAGTTTGAAGACGAAAGAACCGTCTATGGGGTCATTCGAGCTGCCGTCAAACAAGCCTTGGGAGCGCACCATGTGATGCCAACCCTGGATTTTAGTATGGATATCAATTTTCAAGATACCTGGACTAAAGATCCCGATGCAGCTGCTCAGGTAGATAGGGAATACAGTTATAAAACGTTTAATACCCCAGAATTGAAACAGGCCTCTGCATCTGGCTGGGAAAAGCTCTTCGAGGGGAATGAGCTCCCTTCCACAAAACCGCTTAACCAGTCCGATTACCAAGATGAAAAGGAGTTTCTTACTTTTACAAGTAAGGCTTCAATAGATGAGGCAAGACAGATACTTTATCCGAAGGAATCAGAAATTACCGGGACAACTTTTCAGGTCGAACTGAGTTATATCGTCGCACAAATGTCCACAGGGGTTTTGATTGTTGATCAACAATCTGCACATGAACGGGTGTTATATGAGCGCTATTTGAAACAGCTACAAACTGCTAAAGGTGCTTCTCAACAGTGTCTTTTTCCTCCCACAATTCAATTGAATCCTTCGGATTTTTCTTTGGTTATAGGAATGATTCCCGAATTGAACAGCTTAGGCTTCCTGGTGGAGGAGTTTGGTAAAGACACGATACTTATTCAGGGAGTTCCAGCTGATTTTCAGGTTAAAAATGAAAAAGAGTTATTTGAAGGCTTAATTGAGCAATTTAAAAATTTCAAAAACGAACTTTCTTTGGATAAAAAAGAAAACCTGGCTCGATCGCTTTCAAGGAGGTCATCCTTAAAGAAAGGGCAAAAACTCACGTCCCAGGAAATGGAAGTTTTGGTCGGTCAACTTTTTGCCTGCCAAAACCCGAATTATTCGCCTGCTGGGAACAAAACTTTTGTAAAATTGGATTTATCCAGTATTCACTCCTTCTTCGGTAAATAAACACTATGTTCAGAAATCTAACCCCGGTCGTTCAAAACCTACTCTTGATCAATGTTGTGGTTTTTTTGGTAGCAAGTTTTATCCTACCGGCATTAAATGACTGGTTAGCGCTTTACTATATTCAGAGCCAGTTCTTCATTCCCTTTCAGTTTTTGACGTACATGTTTATGCACGCTGACTTTTGGCACTTGTTCAGTAATATGTTTGGGTTATTGGTATTCGGTCCGTTGCTAGAGCAGTTTTTGGGTCCTAAAAAGCTGTTTACCTTGTGGATGGTCTGTGGAGTGGGTGCGGGCGTATTGTATTCCGGATATACCATGTATCAATACCGCAGTTTGGAGGAAAAGATCTCGGTGTTTGAGTCTTCTCCAGACCCGGAATATTTCAATAAGTTAGTCATTGAAAATAAAGGGTATTTTTCGCCTGAGGTATTTGATTTTGTAGATCAGTATAGCAGAAACCCTGAAGACCCGATGTATATAGAACGAGCTGGGAATACGCTGAGCGCTATTTTGAAGTTACATGCGAATCAACCAATGGTAGGAGCTTCGGGAGCTCTTTTTGGTATTTTGATCGCCTTTGGCATGTTATTTCCGAATACCCAACTCTTCTTGCTTTTTCCGCCCATGCCGGTAAAAGCAAAATATTTGGTGTTATTTTATGGACTTTACACGGTTTATAATGTTTTATTAAACAGTCCGACAGACAACGTAGCTCACTTTGCGCATTTGAGTGGATTATTGATCGGAGCAGTTTTGGTTTACAATTGGAAAAAAAACAGAAACAGTTTTTATTGATATGTACGGCAGCTTCTGGGATAATCTTAAAAATGCGTTCAGGTATAGCGACAATAGCCTTTACAAACTGATTGCTATCAATCTGATCGTTTTCTTTGTGGTTTTAGTTTTGAGGGTTTTTATCACCATCAGTGGGTTTGGAGATTGGTATCAGGAAGGATTGAAGTATTTGATGATGCCGGCTTCACCGACAAGGTTTGCTTCTCAGCCTTGGTCGATTTTTAGCTACATGTTTCTTCACGAAGGATTATTCCACATCCTGTTCAATATGTTGTTTCTTTACTGGTTTGGTTTGTTAATTCATCAGTACTTGGGAAGTAGGAAGCTGGTTAATCTTTACATTTTGGGCGGAGTTGCAGGTGCTTTGTTTTATATGTTGATATACAACCTTGCGCCTTACTTTCAATCCTCTGTGGACAACTCCCTGATGCTTGGTGCGAGTGCAGGTGTATTTGCAGTAGTGGTTGGAGCGGCAACTCTAGCTCCCCAAACCACCTTTTTTCTTTTGCTAATTGGTCCAGTAAAAATTGTTTACATCGCTGCGTTTTATGTACTCCTTTCTTTTGCTAATTCAATCGGAGAAAATGCCGGCGGTGAATTAGCCCATCTAGGTGGTGCCCTCCTTGGCTATATTTATATCGTACAATTAAAACGTGGCATTGATTGGGGAGTTCCTCTGCAAAAAGTCGGTGTGTTTTTTGAGAATATCTTCAGCAGGAGAAAGAGCAAAGTCAAGGTTAGCTATAGGAAGGCAAAAACCACATCCAATTCCTCAACAGTTTTTGGGGGAACCAGAAAAACCACAGGTGCTGACAGCGAAATCTCTGAAAAAAAGGAATCGATCAGTCAGGAGGAAATAGATAGAATTCTGGATAAAATTGCCGAAAAAGGATACGATGGCCTCTCTAAGGAGGAAAAAAGAAAACTATTTGAATTCAGCAAAAAATAACCAATATTCCTTTACTCCGTGGTTTTCCTATTTCAAAGGAAATGCGAGTCCAAACCTGAAATAGGTTTGTCTTAATCCTTGGCTTTGAAATTTAAATTCGGTGCTCAGTGCCACCCAATCTAGAATCGGAACGATTGCACCAACCCCTACATTGGCTCCACTGTAATTTCTTTTAGTGCCTGCAGATCCCGGTTGTGGGTTTTCACTTGTCAAGCTGTATCCGGTCATAGCGTAAACTTGAGATTTTCCGGTGGACAGGTAATACCTGAGGTCTGCGCTGAAGTTGCTGGAATTTCCAACATTGGGGAAGATACGGGTGTAATTTGGCATAAAACCAAATTTCTCCGCAAAGAAATATTCCCAACCTGCTCCAATGCCCCACTCATCAAATTGTAATCCATACTGACCAAGGACATGGATCCTGGACTCTCCTTGGATTTGCGCTTTTCCTATAGTTAAGGTGCCAATTCCAAATGCAAGCAACAGCAAAAACTTTTTCATCAAACTTATTTTTATGAGTTTTAAGTTTAGCAAATATGATAATCCACCTACATAAAAGTGACGAATTAATTTTAAACTAAAGTGCAAAAATTACCAGGAAAATCGCTTTTAACATTTGGTAATTAAAACATGGAACCTAGGGATCGAGAAGCTTCCTTTTGAAGACTTGTGGGTTATAACCATTAAGGTCATT
>CAZNND010000001.1:113396-129550 GCA_964574365.1 uncultured Limnohabitans sp. | reverse complement strand
AATGATTTTCAAAATCACCGCAAATCCAGTTTGCGAGAAGTAAGGAGTTCTGAGTATAAGAAATAATCGGATTTATGTTGTTGTCAGCCAAAGGAACAAGCTGGACGCCGCCTCTATTCACCCATTCCAAAAGATTTAACTGTGCCTTTAGACTAAAATCGAGCATGTGGGATGCCTCTGTCAAAACAGGCCATGTAGTCCAAAAAATAGCACTATAGCCTTCTAAAAAATGTAGAATCGGTAAATGATAACGGTCTCGCTTATTGAATAAAGCTATGAGGGGTCCCGCATCAATGAGCTAATTTTCCATGAAGTCTCGATTTGATTTCCTTTTTATAGTTTATCGAACCATCAGGATCTCCACCCTCCTCTTTTCCGAATAAATCCTCCCCCAACTCATACGCTGAAATTGAACCGATTTCTCCCTGAATATATCGATCCAGCGCTTCCTTTACCAAGGTGGTTTTTGAAACTCCTTTTTTCTTTCGGATAAGTTCCAGCTTTCGCTCCGTCTCCTCATCCAGTCTGATTGTGAGCATGTTGAATTATTTTTTACAAATGAAGTACAATTGTATTACAGTCAGGAAATAAAAGTCAAAAACTTTATCTCCATCAACGATCGTCCACTGAAATAGCAACAGGTATTCTTACCAAATCAGTGTAATCAGGAATTAAATCCCTTACTCACTTTTCATCTTCAAAACTGAAAACCTCCTCTATCGCCACCCCAAAAACCTGAGCCAAATCAAAAGCCAGGCGCAGGGAAGGATTGTATTTGTTTTTCTCCAAAAACACGATCGTCTCCCGTCTCACATTCACCTTTTTGGCTAAATCTTCCTGGGTAAGCTCAAATTTTACTCGAAATTCCTTGATCCGGTTAGTCATTCGGCACTCCTCTGAAATGAAAAAACACCCAACTGAGAACAAAAATCACTGCCATCCCCAAAATACCTGTTCCCAGAAGTTCCTCCTGATCAAACTCCACCCGATCTTTTAACCAAAGCAAAAACACCCAGAAATAGAGCGAGATGTAATAGGAAAGTGAGGAAGTTCTCAACATTACCTTCTTGCTCAACTCATCCTCTTGAGGTTCGCCTGCTTTCCAACTTTTTATTCTACGCATCAGAATAAACGCCGCAAACGCGACAACAGCCAAAATCAGTCCCAAAGAAGTTAATTCCTCCACTTCCATACTTTCCTTTCCCAACCAGAGAAATACAGTCAATCCTACCAAAGCCAGGACGATTACTAATGCAATGACATTTTTCATTTCAATATGTTATTTATTTCTAACACAATGTTAGATTTATATAACATTAAATCCAAGTTAATCTCCAACTTATCGGTAATTTTTTTTTTTGATTGGCCACGAAGGCACGAAGACGCAAATTATTCCTTAGTGACTTACCGTCTTCGTGGCTATTTTTTTTTGTGTCTTCCCGACTTTGTGGCCAATAATTTTTTCCCCTTGAAACATTACCTTTCGTTTTTGAATTTATCGGATTATGCAAAAACTACTTTCAATCGCTCTCCTACACGCCCTCTTACTCTCATCTTGTCAGCGGGTGCTCAAACCATCAACTTGGAACACCGATCAGGTAGAAATTGCCCGGGATGAGTTTGGAGTACCTCATATTTTTGGAAAAACAGATGCCGATGTAGCCTATGGCCTAGCCTGGGCCCATGCCGAAGATGACTTTGAGACAATTCAGAAAACCGTTTTGGCAGGAAAAGGCCTGGCAGGAAGGGTCTTTGGAGAGCAAGGAGCAGGAATAGACTTTTTTGTCCATCTGCTGGAAACCCGGGAAATCGCCAAGGAAAAGTTTGATACCAGCTTTTCTCCCGAATTCAAAAAAGTACTGGAAGGCTACGCTGCCGGATTGAATGACTATGCCTTTCACCATCCAGATGAGGTGCTTTATGGCCCCGCTTTTCCCATCACTCCAAAGGAAATTATCTCTGCTTACATTCTTTCCCTGGCCCAAATGTCTGGTGCCGATCGGGCAGTTCAGGCCATTGTGGGAGGAAATGTAGAATTAATCCCCGAAGACACCCTGCCCAAAGGTTCCAATGCCATCGCCATCCATCCCTCCCGGACAGATTCCGGAGAGGCATTTTTAGCCATCAACTCCCATCAACCCTTGGAGGGTCCTGTCGCGTGGTATGAGGCTCATCTTCATTCGGAAGAAGGGTGGAATATTTTGGGAGGACTTTTCCCCGGTGGAGCCATGATTTTCCACGGAGCAAACGAGCACTTGGGTTGGGCCCATACCGTGAATTCTCCTGACTTTTTGGATCTATACCAATTGGAAATCAATCCAGAAGACGAAGATGAATACTTGGTGGACGGAGAAGCGTTGGAGTTGGAGTCAAGAATCGTCTGGCTGAAGGTCCGACTATGGGACTGGATGACTTTACCGGTTCCTAAAAAAGTCTGGAAGTCTATTTATGGCCCGACTTTGGTCACCGAACAAGGAGCATTCGCACTCCGATTTGGAGCTTTGGAACGGATAGGAGCACCTGAACAGTGGTGGAGAATGAATAAGGCAAGAAATTTCTCCGAATGGAAAGCTGCGATGTCCAGCATGCAACTGACCAATTTCAACACGGTGTACGCAGATAAATACGACACGATTTTCTATGTCAGCAATGGGCTTTTGCCGAAACGGAATCCCGGTTTTGACTACGGTGGAACGGTACCGGGTAATACGAAAAAGACCCTTTGGTCGGAATACCATTCATTTTCCGAGCTTCCCC
The DNA here is from genome assembly GCA_964574365.1 of uncultured Limnohabitans sp. Taxonomy (GTDB): domain Bacteria; phylum Bacteroidota; class Bacteroidia; order Cytophagales; family Cyclobacteriaceae; genus Algoriphagus. The sequence continues at coordinate 126,793 of CAZNND010000001.1, read as the reverse complement.
AGCAACTCAATCCCAATTCCGGCTATCTCTACAATACCAACCATTCCCCCTTCAAGGCCAGTGGGTTTGAGGATAATATTTTCACTGAAAATTACCCAACAGAAATGGGATTTGACCTTAGGGACAACAACCGGTCCCTTCGATTCCGGGAGCTAATGCCGGATACCGGCCGAATCTCTTGGGAGCAATTTGAGCGGATCAAATTTGACCAAACCTTGCCACAAAATCTAGCTTTCAGAACGGATTTGACTTCGCTTTTTGGGCTAAATCCGGAAAAATATCCCGACGTGGCAAAGCAGATTTTGGCACTTCAAACTTGGAATCGGGAGGCTAAGATCGATAGCGAGGGGGCTGCTGTTTTTGCCTTTGTCTATTATTACTGGTGGGAGGAATTTGCCAAGTCGGGAAGAAGTTTCGAGACGGTGTTGACCGAAGAAGAAGCTGTGCAGGGTGTCCGGGAGGCAAAAGCCCATTTCCAGAAACACTTTGGAAAAGAACTAATTGCCTTGGGAGAATACCAGCGACTCGTTCGAGGTGAAAAATCGATCCCCCTTTGGGGCTTGGATGATGTCCTCGCCGCAATTCGATCAACACCCTCGGAGAATGGAAGGAGAAAAGCGGTTCAAGGGGAATCCTACATCCTGATGGTTCGATTTGGAAAAGGTCTTCCTCAACTGAAATCAATCAATGTCTATGGTGCAAGCAACCACCCAGATTCCCCACATTACTCGGATCAGATGGAGCGTTTTGTCAACCGAGACTTAAAACCAATGACCTTGGATAAGGATGAAGTTTTGAAAAAGGCGGTAAATGTTTACCATCCTGGGGAACGCTAATTTGTCCAAAACCCATCAATCAATTCCGATTATCCCAGGAGTGTTTGTAACTGAATGTCATTTTTGTATCTTGAATGCCATCACTGTTTAACCCAAAAACCTATGAATCAATTGAATCGAAGAGATTTTATAAAAGGCTCCAGCGCCATGATGACCTTGGCTAGTTTTGGCCTGTTTGGAATGGACTTCAAAGACGCCGAAGGCCCGCTAAAAGTCGCGCTTATCGGCACAGGCTGGTATGGCAAATCTGACCTTTTCCGACTGATCCAGGTGGCCGATGTGGAGGTAGTTGCCCTTTCCGATGTCGATAAAAACCTACTCAAAGCCGCGGGTGACCTTGTTTCTCAGCGTCAAAAATCCAAAAAAGTCCCTGAGCTATTTGGTGACTATCGTGAGCTCCTAAAAAAACATAAATGCGACCTCGTGCTGATCGGTTCGCCAGATCACTGGCATGCCCTTCAGGCAATTGAGGCTATGAAATCCGGTGCCCATGTCTATCTGCAAAAGCCTATTTCGGTGGACGTAATTGAAGGAGAGGCGATCCTTGCCGCTGCAAGAAAATACAAGCGTGTGTGCCAGATCGGTACCCAGCGCAAAAGCACGCCTCATCTTATCCAAGCCAAAACGCAAATCATCGATACCGGATTGCTGGGCAAAATCAGCCATGCCGAAGTATGTTGTTATTTCCACATGCGCGCCAATGGTAATCCTGCCGTGGAGCCTGTACCTGACTTTTTGGATTATGAAATGTGGACTGGCCCCGCACCAATGCGGCCCTATGACGGACTACCGCATATCCGCTGGTGGAGAACCTTCATGGAATATGGCAATGGGATCACCGGAGACATGTGTGTGCATATGCTCGACACCGTTCGCTGGATGCTCAAGCTAGGCTGGCCGACCCAAATCACCTCCACAGGCGGGATTTATGTCCAAAAAGAAGGTAAATCCAATATCGCAGACACGCAAACAGCCATCTTTGAATTTCCCGAACTAAACGTGGTTTGGCAGCACCGCACCTGGGGAAATGCTCCCGATCCAGCATACCCTTGGTCATTCAAAATCTATGGAGAAAAGGGGATGTTAGCCGGAAGCACTATGCAGGCAGATTACTTCCCTTACGACACTAAAGCAGAAAAAATCCATTTTGACTGTGTATTCGAGAAAGAACAATATCCGGAAGATGTCACAGAAGACCGCATCGAGCTCAATGCTGCACCTGCCACCCGTCTTCATATGCAAGACTGGTTAGCCGCAATTGATAAAAATACCCTGCCAATCGCCGATGTGGAACAAGGCCATATTTCTACAGCAGCCTGTATTCTGGCCAACATCTCCATGGAACTCGGTGGTCGGGCGCTTCGGTATGATCCGAAAACGATGACCGTCCTTAACGATCCTGAAGCCACTGCCAAGCTGAGAAGACCCTATCGCGGACCTTGGGTGCATCCGGAGCCGAGTAAGGTTTGAGTTGGCAGAGAATTAAGAATTAGAAGATAAGAGATAAGGAGATAGGAGATACTGACAACACAGAAATCCCGGGCTTGGAATTGTCCAGGCAATCCTGTCAGGTTTTAAAAACCTGACAGGATTTAAAAACCTGACAGGATTTTTTTATTGATTTTCAATTATTTCAAAAGGTGAATATACGGAATCTTGCCAGTAGCCAAATTACATTTGGTTAATGCTCCATTTAACCTTAGCGCTAAAACAAGAATAACGTGTTTAGTAAAACCAAGACTCGACAATTTCAATTTTCAATGCAAAAGTTTACCCTTTAAATTTTTTTACTATTGAGGAATTTAAGAAAGTTAAGGAACTTTATTTTAATGAAAAACCAGTACCGAAAAGCGCTTTTTACAGTTCAGCCCTTCTTAATTTCCTTAATTCCTTAATGGTAGAAAAAGTGTAAAAAAATGGTATTGTCAAGCTGAAAGATCAAAGGTTGAATAAGCTTCGTCAACAAAGTAGATAAAATTAAATATCAATATGTTGACTTTCATGTAAACTGACAATCCTATTAAAAAATCAAAGAGAGAAAATTTAATAAAAACTTAGTGGACTTCGTGGCGTTTGTAGTTCAAGATTTTATCGAGTTTATTTTACAGTTGCAAAGAAGCGTGCAAATATATTTTAAAAAATCGAACTCGATTAATACTCAAAGCTGCTTTTTCAACAGCTCCAAAAACTTCCGATCGAGCTTTTCCCCGTACCAATCCTCATAGTTCACGTCTTTTCTTCCAGAATTGAGCACCCCGAAAGCCCCCGAAAATTCCCAGATACCAAAACCCACCTCCATTTCTTTCAAAACCTGCAAAACATCTCCAAACCACGCCAAAAACACCTGATGTGGCGTCTGATTGTAGCAACCACACTCCCCGCAGTGAACCCCGACACCTTGTTCGATAAGGGCTTTCCAGGGAGCATAGTATTGCCTGATAGTTTCAATATTCTGGAATTTCTCACCCTGCTGAAGTGGCCATGTTACTGGAGGAACAGCTTCCGGATCTTTATAAACCCAACCAGCTTTGTAGTGAGAAATAGGAAAAGGATGATAGCCCCTACAGCTTTGAGAAAGATCCAAATCGGCCAGTTCGGGAACAGCAATACCCCCGCCTCCATTACCGTCTGCAATGACCAGTCTTGACTTTTTCACGGATTTGATCGTTTCCAAAGCGGCTTTGGCGACGCGATGGTAATCGGCCACATCCACCGGACCTCCGGGACTGTGTTGATCATTGGGATTTTCCCGCTGAAACGGTTCATTGACCAAATCGAAACTCAACTTCTTAGAGGAGATTCCACGATAGCGCTTTGCCCACATTTCCCAATGGGCACAAAAAGCATCCACTGCCTCTTGATCTTTCCAAAGGTTGTAGGGTTCTTCAAATCCAGCATTGATGCAAAAGCCCGGCGCACGATGAAGATTCAAACTCACATGCAAGCCATGCTTGATGGCGCGCTCGACCAGCTCATCGATCTTTTCTAATCTGCTTTCATCAAAATTCAACACTTCATCCGGACGGATAGGCCTGCTCCGATCGATGTTCAGATAACTGGGATAGGAAATCGGAATCCTTACAAAATCAAATCCCCAATCGGCAATCCATTGGATGTAAGCTGGCTTAGTCGGTCTCCCTTGGTCCGGGTTATGGGAGAAAAAGTCCAACAAATTGAAGCCTTTCCAAGCGGGAAGTTTGTTCTTCCTCTTCGGTTCTGATAAAGAGGAATAGGGCAAAACACTCGCTCCGGCAGCGACCAATGCCGTTTTTTTTATAAAGTCCCTGCGGGTGGAATCTGACTGGTGCATAGATAAAATAGATTGGATTTGAGAATGTAAAATTCTATTAAATCTGCGAAAACCTACCTACCGTAGGCAGGTCTGTGTCTTTTTCCGCGTTAACCTTGCCTGATGGCAGTCTGATCCGCAGGAAATATTTTCGCCTTCCTCCACATCATCACAGGCAAAATCCAAAACACCCCCACCATACTGAACACCAAGCCACCAATAGTGCCCACCGCCAGCGAAAACCAGAAGACCTCATTTTGCCCATCCATGATAAACGGCACCAAGCCAAAGCAGGTAGAAAGCACGGTGAGCAAAATCGGAATCGCCTTGCCCGCCACCGACTTCAGAATGTTTCGGTTGAAAGTCCTCTTGGGTCGATTATTGAAATCATTCAGAATGAAAATTCCTGCATTCACCGCCAATCCACCGAGCATCACAAATGCGGCAAAACCTCCCCGGTCAAAGTTGAATCCACCCAAAGAAAAAATCAAAAATAATCCGATAAAACTGATCGGAATCATGAAGATAATAAAAAATGGCTGACGGAAATTTTCAAACAAAATGGTACAGATAACAAAAATTGCCACGATCAAGAGTCCCAACAACCCATATTGTCTTTTTGCTTGCTCATAATTCCAGCCCCACTCCTGTTTTTTGGCCTCGTACCCAATAGGCATTTGGGCTTTCATTTCTTCCAAAACCTTCTCGAGATACTCATTTCCAAACTTGGATGAACCCATATACTCAAAGGACACTACCCGGATGTATTGCCTGTCTTCCTTGTGTAGCGCATTGGTGGTGTTCTCCAGATTGAGGACACCAAAATCCGCCACTTTCAAGATCTTTTCTTCGCCACTGATCAATCCTTTTTTTTCCAGATCAAACTTGCTGAAATCTCCAGAAGCCTGTTCTCTCAGGATCAATCCGTAGTTTTTATCCGCCATCTTCAGGTATCCGCTTGGTCCCTGAGGCTTGGAGAGATCCTGCAGTGTATTCAAGATTTCATACTGGCTGCTACCTCCCAAAGCGATTTGATTTTGATCCAGTCGCAGCACATATTCCTGGGTTTTCAACTCATCATAGTTGAGGCGCTCGTTGGTGTTGACAGTCTGGATACGCTTGTGCTTCAGCAGCTTTTCGGCCAAGCTATTGGACTGCCGCTCCAATTCATCGAAATTATAGCCTTTCATCTGGACCCGGAAAGAAGGAATGCCATCGCCCCCTCCTCCGGTAAAAAAGCCCTGCCCGACACCATAAATATTCCACTGCGCCCCACTCCAGTCGGTGGATTTGACAGACAATTTTCCTTTCAACTGGTAAGGAAGCGCTCCTTTTTCATAGGCTTCCTTGAAGGTGATCGTAATCTGCGCACTTTGGCCGGAGCGGACAAAGGTCACAAACTGGTCTATGCCTTCCACCCCTTTCAGGTACTCCTCAAACTCCCGCATGATGAAATCCATCTGCTCCAGGGTATTTCCAAAAGGCAGGCGAGCGGAGACAAACAGCCTAGTTTTCTCAGGTTCCCGATACACACTTTTCTCATAGACTCCACGGACAAACATCCGAAGAGTCCCACCCAAAGCCTTGTCCACCCAAGGACGGATTACCTCCTGATAAAAGGCGTTGCCAACTGTGTTGTTGTACCATTCCCGATCTCCCCACTTGGCAGGGAGAAAAAAAATCGGCGTGCCAAAAAGCAGGAAAACCAAAAGCAAAAAAGTCTTGCGGTATCGGGCAGTCCAAGCAATACCGGACTCGTAGCGTTTCAGCCAGCGAATCCGGTTTCTCAATTTCGGGATGCTCAATTTCCGTCCTTGCTGAACAGAATCCTTGAAAAACAAGCCATAAAAAGCCGGGGTAAAGACCAAGGCAATGAGCAAACTTACCCCCAGCATGACCGACACCACGATGGAAAACTCCGTGAGATTTTTCCGGTCCTCCTCAGGCAATAACAAAACCAAAAGCAAGGCCGCCACAGTAGTCAAGGAAGCTCCCAACAAGGCCATAAACACCCTCCGATTACGGTACTTATGCAGGTGATCCACCATCACGATTGCATTGTCCACCACCAGTCCAAAGCTGATGGTCAATCCGGCAATGGTGTACAGGTGAATGTCCACCAGTAAAAAATAGAGGATCATCGCCGTGAGGCTCGCATTGATCACAATTCCCAGAAAAAGAATGCTGAGGTACTTCCAATTGCGGTTGATCATAAAAATGAAGGCAATCAAAATCAGGATGGACAAGCCGGATCGCTTGTAGATTTTGTCGAGCTCCTTTTCCAGAAACTCCGTATCGTCGTTTTCCAGTCGAACTTCAACCCCAAGAGGAAGGTTGATTTTTGCGGATTTGATGGCAATTTTCAAGTTTTTAGCCAACAGCACCTTGTTTACCCCATCACGGTTGTACACCACGAGTGTCACCGAGTTGTTTCCGTTGATTCGGTAGAAACTCATCGGATCGGCCTCCTCGAGGGTGACTTTCGCCAGATCTTTCAACCGGACTTCCATTCCTCCAACCGATCGGATGATCAGATTTTCGAGCTGTTCGATCTGATTCAGCCTACGATCCACCGTCACAAAAAGGGTCTCGCCCTTATTATTATAGACAGTACCGGGATAAAGCTGCCCAAATGCCCGATTGATTCGCTGATTGACAAAGGATTTACTAAAGCCAAAGGCCTGCATTTTTTGGGCGTCAAAGGTCACAAAAAGCTGGAGTTCATTGGCTCCGCGGACCTGTACCTCTTCCACCTCTGCAAAGCAGGTGAGGGCAGGTTTGATTACGTCCTCGGTTATTTTGCGGATTTCAAAGGAGGCAAAAGGTCCATTGACACTGTAGGTGAGGATCGGAGTTTTGAAATCACTGCGATACTCCACACTTTGGGTCACATTGGGATAGGACAGTCGCTCGTCCAGCTTGGGATAGACCTGCCGGATGATTGCCAATACCTCAAACTTCTTCAATTCCATATCCGCCTTTTTGTCAAAACGCAGGGTGATGTTTCCCTGATCGTAATTGGAGACAGAGGTGATTTGTTTGAGTTCAGTAAGTTGGGAAAAAGCCCCCTCCAGCGGAGAAGTGGCCAGTTTCTCAATCAGTTCCGGAGAAGAGCGAGGAATCCCATAGCTGACCGTGAGTACAGGTTCACGCTCGCGGGGATTAAGATCCACCGAAAGCAAAGGTACCGTGGCAAAGCCCAAAATCCCTAATACGACAAAGGCGATCATTACCCGAAAATCCGTCATCTCAACCCAATTTTTCTGGACAAAGAATCAAAAAACCAATACATCAGCGGCACAAAATACAAGGCTGTACCTGTTCCAATCGTCAATCCACCGATCACCGCATACACCAAGGGCCGCTGCAAGTCTGCTCCCAAACCTGCACCGAAAATAATCGGAACCAAAGCCAGAATCGTGGTAATCGAGGTCATCAAGATAGGTTTGAGTCGGATTTTTCCGGCCTCGTGCAAAGCATTTTTGAGAACTTCATAAGGGGACAATCCAGTATCTTCTACAATTTCCAGCTTCAGCCGGTTGATCGTATCGATTTTCAAAATCGCATCATTCACCATGATGCCGAGCATCACCACCAAGCCAATGGCTGACATCACATTCAAAGAGGAACCGGTAAGCAGCAAAACCAAAAACGCTCCGGCAATCCCCAATGGCAAAGTCAGCACCACAATCATCGGCTGAATAAAGCTCTCAAACTGAGCGGAAAGAATGAAATACAGCAGCAACACCGAAATGATCAAAATTCCGATTAACTGGCGCAGGGTCTCCTGATCTCGGAAAAACTGCCCTTTCAACTCCACAGCCAGGTTTTTGGCTACTCCCCAGGAAATGTATTCCTTCGCTTTGGCATTGGGATTCACTTCTTCTACCTGCACACTTTGATAAATCCCTCCCCGATCCGCCGTCACATATTTGTATTGATCCGCATAGCGGTAATCCACAAACTCACTCAATAAATAAGAGGTGCTATCCGAAGCATACACCCGTGTATTTCGAAGCAGGTCCTCAAAGCGATCCTGACTTTCCCGAAGTCGAATAGGCGTCACCTCGCCAAATCTGCGGATATCGGTAATGGTAAAAACCCCAAACAAGCGGCTAAGCTGTTCTTGCACGCCTTCCACTAGTATTTGATACAGTGCTAATTTTTCCGCCAAAAGTGAAAATACCACCGAACTCTCCTCCTGCAATCCCGGACCGGGAGTCCATTGATCTGAAGGAAAAGTCTCCAACCAGGGTTTCATTTTGTCAGCAGGAATCGGTTTTTTGGCATTCAGGTCTTTCCATCGCACCTCATAGTAGGCTTGATTGGAGCTGAAGAGCTGATCAAAGGCATTGGGCGCGTCACCGAGCACGTAGCTGGCTTGAGGATATTCTTTTTCAAGTCGTTCTCTCAATAAGCTGATCTGTTCCTCTTTTTTTGCCTGTGAAGGAAAAAGCAGGTAGAGCAAAGACTTCTGAATCGAATTGTCCCCGTCAAACAGCAGAAACTGACGCACTCCGATCTCGGCTTCCGCTTGGGTGTAGCCCTCAATATCACGGATCAGGGAGAGCAGTCTATCCCGGTTTTGCGCAGCAGAAATGGGTTCGTTCCAGTCGATTTCCAGCGTCGCATCCGGCTTTTCGATGGGGGGAAGCCCCTCGTTTTTCAGTAAAAAGACCAAGGCAAGCCCCGAAGGAATCAACAGGGAAAACCCGATCAAACTCGCTTTTTTTCTCGCAAAAACCCAATCAAATCCCCGCTCGTAAAGCCCCAGGATCCAGAGAAAAGCCTTCGGCTCTCCCCGGAGTTCCTGCCTTTTTCCTACCCGATAGATCATCCAATAGAGGAGCGGCAAAAGAACGAAAGCCACCACCAGGGACACGGAAAGAATGGCCGTCACCGCAACCGCCTGATCGTAAAACAAAGCCCCGGCAATTCCACTTAAAAACACCAGCGGCACAAACACCGCCAAGGTTGTCAGCACCGAACTCACCAATGCCCCCATCACTTCATTGGTTCCTTCTATGCACGCCTCCAAAATCGGCATTCCCAGTTCACGCTTTCGGGTGATGTTGTCCAGCACGATGATCGCATTGTCGATCAGCATCCCGATCCCCAAAGCCAAGCCCGACAGGGAAATGATATTGATCGAGATGTCGAAAAAGTAAAAAACCAGGAAGCTGATCAGCAGGGAAGTCGGCAAGCTGATTCCCATGATCAGGGGAATCCTAAAATCCTTGATAAATAAAAACAGGATCCCAAAGGCAAATAAGCCACCAAAAAGCAAACTGGTTTGGAGGTTGGAAATGGCGGCATTGAGCAAGTTGCTTTGGTCTTGGGTGAGCTCAAAGTCCACCTGGGGATAATCCGAGCGGAAAAGATCAAGGGAACTTTTCAACTCGGGAATCAGCTCGTTCATCTTGGCGGCCGCCTGCTTGTGCACAGTAATCACCAAGCCTTCATTCATTCCAAACAGGTGGTACCCCAGCATTTCCTGGGTTTCGTATTGGGCTTTGGCCACCCGGCCGAGCGGAACAATCACCCCGGTTTTGGAGCGAACGGGCAGGGATTCGATGTCTTTGGGTGTATCAACCCGGGTGGCAAGGCGGAGGAAATAGCGAAACTGCCCGTCCTTCACACTGATTCCGGGTAATTCGGCATTGCCGGCTTTAATGGCATCGATCAACTCATCTTGGGTCATGCCCAAGGCAGCCAAAGCCTCCGCATCGGGTTGCACAGAAATGATCCGCTCCCGCTTCCCGTTGATATCCACTAGGGAGACTCCTGGTAGCTGTTCGATACGTTTTTTCAGCACATTTTCTGCCAGCAAACTCACCTCAACAGGATCGATACCCTCTTTGGGCACCACCTGCACCCGCGCCACAGGAATGTCTGAGGTATTGATTCGGATCACCTCGGGACGGGGAAGGTCTTTAGGCAGGGCGTTGGTCAGGCGGTCGATCTTTTCATTGACATCAATGTAGGCGAGCTCCATTTTGACCCTGTAGTCAAAGGTAAACCGGACAGTACCAATCTCCGAACCCGCCTTGCTTTCCATTTCTTCGAGCCCGTTGAGCGTAATGAGTCCTTCCCGGATTTGTCGGAGGACATTTTGTTCGATTGACTCAGGGGAGGCATTGGGATAGGTGACCTTGACCACGATCTGTGGCACGTCGATGGGCGGCAAAAGGGAAATCGGCAAGAGCCGAAAGGCGATCGCCGCAAAGACCATCAAGGCCAAAAAAGACATGGCAACGGCAATGGGCCGGTTCAGCAAAAATCTCACCATGGCTTATGGATTTACGATTTTGACGGGAGCCTGATGGGCGAGCTGCAGGTTATTGCTGGTGATGACGGTACTGTTTTCGGGGATGCCATCGAGAACCTCGATCTCCCGCCCGTTGTCCTTGCCCACTTCCACATAGTTCCACTTGGATTCCTTGCCATTTTCGACGGTAAAAACAACCGCACGCCCCGAACGGAAGACCACCGCATCCTTGGGAACCACGAGGCTATTGCTCTGAGGGGCACGGATGATCGCACGGGCATTCATTCCGGGAAGGAGGTTTTTGGATGAAGTGAGGGTCAGGGAAACCTGAACCAAACCGTTTTCATCCACTTTGGGGTTGATCGCAGTCACCCGGCCTTCGAGGGCGATTTGTGGATCAGAGATGGGATAGATTTCGGCTTTTTGGTTGGAAGAAATCAGGGGAATGTCCGACTCCAGCACCTTAACCCGAAGCAAGAGCTGATCTGTGGAAAGGATCTCGGCAAACTCGGCATTCTTGGTCACCAAGCTGCCTTCCTTGAATTTAATATTGGCGATTTTGCCGGAAACAGGCGCACGTACCTCGCAGCGGGCGAGGTTGAGTTCGGCTTCCTTGAGTTCGACTTCGGCAAGGGAAAGACCTGAATTCACACGGATTCGATCCTGCACGGTGCGCACTACATTGGGATCTTTGGACTCCAGGGCAAGCTGAAACTGCGCCTTGAGCACTTCCAGCTCAGACTGAGCTTTGACTAATGCGATTTTGGCTTTCTCAAGGGCAAACTCCGCTTCCCGACGGTCGAGGATAGCAATGACTTGTCCTTTTTGGACAAACTGACCTTCCAGCACCTGAACCTTCTCGAGGTAACCTTCCCGCTCCACGAGAGCCTTTACTTCGGATAGCGCTTCCAACTTTCCGGTGGCATTGATCAGGTAGTCAAAGCTTTTGCGCTCGGCAGTGGCGACACGAACCTCCGTGGCGGAGACCTCATTTCGGAAGGACTCGAACTGAACCTCTTGGGAATCTTCTTTTCCTTCTGAGCAAGCGAGCATCGCCCCCGAGATCAGCAAAACAACTGAATTAAAAACGCGCATGTGGTACAAGTTGGGAGTTATCGAACTAAAATATAAAAGTAATATTTAAGAAAAATCCCAAGTAAAATTTCAAATTCAAAGGGGTATTAATTTTTTCAAATAGGCATTCCAATTTTTCACTTTCTTAAGCATTTATTAAATACCCTTGAGACGATACTTGTTCTAACTACTTCAAAGTTAAGATCAACAAAAACAGTTGCTCGAAGTCTTCTAAACATTCCTAGAATTTTTTGTATTAATGAATTCTCTCCTACTTCCCTCCATCTTTTACAAGAATTCTTTATAGATTTTAAGTTTAATACTAAATAAAAAGAAAAATTTCAAATAAATTAAATAATTAAACTGGCCATATAAATCTAAAAAGGAAAGATTAATCAAGTCCCATCTGAACTAGATTTATTTAGAATTGTAATCGCATAATAAGTGAAAACATCCTCTTTGCCTTGAATTTTAGACCTGAAAATAATTTGTTCTCCAATTGGAAAATAAAAATCATCTAAATCTTCATTTAAAGAATTTAATTAAGTTTCAAACAATTTGTTCAAATTCCAATCAAACAATTCAATGAATTTCTCAGACCTCCCATTGGTTATTTCATCTCTCACAATTCTAAAATACCCAATCCCAGGATACTTATATATGGGTCCAAAATAAATATCATCTTGCCACTTGTCTGAGATTTCCTTAAATTTCATAAAATCATCAAATCCAGTATTTATTTGCGGAGTTGCTTTTGACCCTTTAAACAAATCACTTTCAACTAGTATACTCTTCATTGAATTATCTTCAAGATTGATTTCTTGTATATCTCTCATAAATGGATAAGAGATTACTTCAGTAGTATCCTCAAAGAAAAAATTAGGAAAATAAGGATTTTCAATTTGTATATTGCCCTGGTTCATTCTAATAATGTGTTCCCTAATTCGAGGAGTGAGCTCGAAATTCAAGATTTTAAATTTGTCAAGAATGATATCATACTTGACAAGAAGCTGTTTTTCCAAAAAATAATCCGATAACCAAAGTAAAAGAGATCCATTCTTTTGATCAAATGAAGTCCATAATGGGCTTAAATTGTATTGAAAAGTAAAGGAAAGTAAGTCCATTTCTTGGAGTATTTCTGAAGGTGAAATATATCTTGCGCTTCCATTACTTAGAATACCCAAATACTCATCACTCAGAAAAAAGAAATTGCCTTTATAAAATTTAAAAAAATCGAATGGCAAAACACTATCCGGTCCCTCCTTATTAAGGATTTTTCCAGAGTTCATAACATTAGTATCACCTAAAATAAGCGTATCTATCGAGTGGGCTTGTCTATTATAAACCAAAATTGAGTCTTCTGAATGACCCATAGTAGAAATCAAAAAATCGACTTCAGATGAGATTTTTGAGCTATTATGAGATATTTCCCTAATTGGACTAATCTTTAACTCAAAGTCATGCTCTGAAGCTGACTTTTCAGAGCATGACAAAAATACAACTAAAACTGACAAAGAAAGATAAAACTTCTTGTTAAACATTTTCTTTAAATTTGACCAACACGAATTCTATAGATGTGATTTCCATCACACAAATCAATAATGGTTAAACTTGACCCAGGAGAGCAATTTCTAATTACATCGTTCCCCATAGCTTGAATATCGCTTGAGCCACACGCATTCCAAGTACCTGAACATGGGAAAGAAATAGTTGATACCAAGCAGTAAGCAAGAATTAAACTTAATTTTTTAATCATTTTGTTTATCAATTTATTGGTTGAAACTCTCCAGAACCAACCCTTGGCTCTGTGAAAAATCCAGACCTGCGCGCCGACCTTGATTTTTCGTTGGTTAATGTAGCCGGGCGGCCGGGGGGGGGGTGGGGGTGTGGGGTGGTGGGGGGGTGGGTGGGGTGTGGGGGGGTGGGGGTG
>CAZNND010000001.1:0-113386 GCA_964574365.1 uncultured Limnohabitans sp. | reverse complement strand
TGCAAGTGTAGTTTGAAAAACTTTTAACTAATTTATACAACTCATTCATTTTCAATAGAATAATTTTTAGTTATTATTACTAACTTACTTATTTTCAATTTGATAGCTACTCGGCGAGCGTAACCAGATCCTCTGTCAGGCTTTCTTCTTCTATTTATTCGGAGGCATAGGGAATCCCAAGCGGCGTAATGGGCGAGCAGAATCAACTTTTCTTCTTTTGGATCAACTGACTTTCCTGTATCTTATAGAGGTAACCTTCCTGCTCCACAAGCGCCTTGACTTCGGAAAGTGCTTCCAGCTTGCCGGTGGCATTGACCAGGTAGTCAAAGCTTTTCCGCTCAGCGGTAGCGGTCCGAACTTCGGTCGCAGAGACCTCATTTCGGAAGGATTCGGAAGGAATTTCTTTGGAGTCTTCTTTGGCCTCCGAGCAGGCAACTATTACTGCTGAAATACTAAAAAGAACAAGGAATAGAATGCGCATGGGAAACGGTTTGTAGGTAATTGAACTAAAATATAGAAAATAATTCCACTTACTATTCCCTTGATTTAAAATTGAATCTAAAAGGTGGGTAAATCTCAAATTCTTCTTCTTTGTTTTACTTTTGATGACTCTGGTTAAAAAGGTTACTAAACCTTAAAACAAATAAATTCAGTAAAATCTACCCTTATTTTAAGGTAAATACCAGCATAACAGGCTGTTCGAAATCCTCCACAGACTCAAGAAAGCTTTTGATTTCGGAATAATCTCTCCCCTTTTCTTTAGCGATTTTTTGAAAAAATTCATTCATGTCATAATCCCTTAAATACTCTAAGCTTAAATCGGTTATGCATGTATTTCCTCTGCATGCCGCTGGAAAACTGAAGGAGATCAAATCCTCAAAGTCAAAATCTACCATTTTGCCTGATATTACCTCACCAGATTTCAAATTATAAAAAACATAGAGTTCACTTCTCGATCCATCGAACTTCATTCCTATCCAATTCGGAGTGACAAAATGAGATCCAAAACCATAGAATTTTTTATCCTCCTTTCTTTCTGAGGTAAACTCCGGACCAATGTTTTTCAAATCATCCTGCGACAATCCCCTGGATCCTAAATCTATGGTTATCAATGGTTTTAAGGCTTTATTTTCCCATTCGATATGAAGTAGCTCATTTGAAAATCTTGGAAAATAAGTAACCGTACCTCCATTTTCTCGAATCACATCTCTTGGAATATAATCCGAAAGCTTCTCATCGATTTTGGGGTATTTGTACGTGTTTCGTATAGTAAAATTGCTATCCAACAAAAACAAATCACTGTCTCCAGTTTTTCCCAAATGGTCATTTGCATCACCAATACTTGAGAATAGGAGTTGATTATCAGGGAAAATTTTGAAGGAATGAGCCCTTATCGGAAGTCGCTTTTCAAAAAGAAACTTACCCTCAAAATCAAAATACAGAATCTTCGCTAAAATATTATCATAAATCAATATCCTCCGATTAGTCTCATCCAAGTCAAATTCATTAATATTTTTCATTTCTCCCGGGCCTTCTCCAGTGGGATAGTAGAGACCGATTTGCTCTCCTGTAAAAAGATTAAAAACCTGTAGAGAATTATATGTGTATTGATCCAAAATAAAAATCAAAGAATCGGTGAAGAGAATTTTGTCAACAGCCCCCACTACTCCACCTTCCCAATTTTTAAGACTCAGTAATCGATAATCAACCATCAAATCAGAAAGCTTGACTTTTGAGTCAATTTGAGTCGGATCAAGGCTGATTTCTATCGGATTACCCTCATTGAATTCAAATGCCTTGCTAAGGGAGTCTGCCCCTACAAAACCTAAAAACTTGCTATTGCCAATTTCTTCGGGTTTCTCATCCTTTTTGCTACAAGACCCAGATAATAAATGGGTGGCAAAGAATGCCACCCAAATTAGAATTCTATTCATACAATTAACTACAATCGGAGCTCCAACACCACCATGAATCCCCATCTCGACAAACGCTCTTTTTCCCATCCCAAGTTTCTTCAAAAGAGGCTTCAACAGGAGTAAAATCTTTGTTTACGCCAATTTTAATTGATGTGGTCAATCTAGCTTTACAGTCAACCTCAGTCTTTCTCCACCACCAAGCATTCGCGTCTTGGTAGAAACCCATGGTCATAGCCAGACCAAAAACAATAACAAATACCTTTTTCATTCTTTTAAAAATTTGTAGTTAAAAATTACCCAAAACCAACCTTTGGTTTTGTAAAAATCCAAACTCCCGCGCCGACCTTGAACTTTCAATGTAAATTTAGAAAATCCAAGCCCTTATGATGTTGCAGAATTCGCAAATTTCAAAAAAATGTTTTGCAGAATTCGCAAATTTAAAGGTTGAAACAACTAGAATATTGCATTTTCCCCAATACTATTTGCTTTAATAAGGTTATCGATGGTTTTACTCGAAAAAAACTAGAGCCGAAACCTATATTTTTTCCTGCATCTACAGAAATTCGATAGCCTCAGAAAGAATCAGCCTCAAATGAAAAACAAAATAAACTGTTTATTTCACCTAAATGGGAAAGAATCAAAAAGCACATAATCACATAGAAAAATATAGTGGAAAGCTATATTATTATTAACTATCAGAAAATGTGAAACTTAGCTTCATTATGATAAAACATAGCTTTTCGAAACGTTACCGTTTTTTTCTATGTGAGCTCCTAAGTGAGGGATGTGTCTATTGTGCTTAATCCTTTTTTCTGTTCATGTTCATTAAATTGAATAGCCCAATTCATTCAACAACATCCCATCAATGAACACAGGAGCATATAAAAGAAAGACCCTTTTCCCTGATTCATATCCTAGCCAAAAGAATACAACCTTACTTGCAATTAAGCGGATACACATACTAGATTAATGCAAAAACAGGTGGTCCAACAGCTACAGATGAAATGTGGTGTAGTTCAAGTCCACAACATCAAACTCAGCAGGATGATGGATGGGAAAAGTAATCCAGCTTTTGGTTTCCAAAGAATAGGCTCCAAAGATGCGCTTCTTCTCCTTTTCAGCCTTCGCAAAGTAAATAAGCACACTTTTCCGATTCTTCAGTTAGATCAAATTCGTAGTAATTCGCTCGTAGGGAAACTCCCCATAGACCTCTTCATCTATCTGAGCCAGTCCCTCAAGCAGGTTAAAGGTTTGTTGATTGGCACCATCGGCTTGATAAAGCAATAGCCTAGTCCCATCCTAAAACAGAATCGAGTCAGAGGAAATGTATTGCATCTTGGACGACCTAAAATCGCCGACGAGCTTCAATGCCATTTGGAGAAATCGCTGATCGAGCAAGGAAAACTTGGAAAGCGTCTGAATAGCTTCATCTACAAAAAATAAAGTATCGTCTTTTACATGCGAAATCCGGGTGAAAAATCGATCCAGTTCGGAAAAGTTAAGATCCTGAATCTGCAAAGAGCTCTTTGGATTTAAAACCTCCTCTTTGGAATCGCAGGAAATGAAGGCGTTTAGCAAGATAAGGATACTCAACATTCGAATACCACCAAACAACTACAACCTACTCGTAAAATCAAAAAGGAGAACGCGGTTTAATCTTTTTTAATGCCAAATCGAGTGTTCGAAGGGGTATAGGCAAACTCCTCTCATACGGCCTCAACCTCAAATCCAACTTTTCTCTTTCCTCAAAATAAGCAATCAATCGATCCAATTCACCCAAGTCAATCGCCTCAATACGAACCTTCGCCAATCCATCCCGGATCATGTCCAAGCGCTTTGCAGATTCCAAACTTAAATCAATGTGACGCTTCGAATACGAAGGTAGGCGATCAGTAATCCGAACCAACACGACATTCCCATTTTTTAAATTAGTCACCTTTACCAGGGTGCCAAAAGGAAGGATTTTATGCGCAGCCGTAAGGCTGTCCATATTGAAAATCTCCCCACTCGAGGTTTTGCGACCATGAAATTTTCCCCCATAGTAACTTGCAATTCCTGTCTGAATCAGCAAAGAATCCGATTGCGCAAAGGATCTAAACGACAACCCTGCAAAAAATAGGAACAGAATGAGTTTTTGAATCACAACTGAAAGTACCAATTCCTTGTCGATTTACCAAGAAAAATGTCAATTACTGTCGGAGATCATTTTTAGTTTGGAGAAAGGTAAGTACTAGACTATCTTAGTGCAAGCTCTTTAGTTAGTTCAAAAATCCAGATTTTAACTCGCCGTATTTCAAGGTTATTTTTTAAAATATGGATATACGGAATCTTGCCAGCAGCCAAATTTCATTTTGTTGGAGTTTTGGGGTATAAAATCGATACAAAAAAAGAGCATAAAGTGATGAGCCGGATGGAAAATTCAAAACAAACCTAAACTTCCAATTTTAAGTTTTAAACCCTATAAATCAAAGCTTTAGCTTTTCAACCTTTGTGTACTTAACCTATGTTTTCTTAGAAAACAATTAACTAACCTGATTTGAGTAAAAAATAGTAAAACGCAAAAAAAGAACGATTCGAAAAAACTTTGTGTCCTTCGTGTCCTCCTTCGTGGTTAAAAATTTTATCGGATTTAATTTCTACTGGCAAAGAAGCGTATTTACATATTTTAAAAAATCAACAAACCCAAAATTTTAAACATGCTTAAAATTCTCCATACCGCCGACTGGCACCTGGGCAAGCGACTCCAGGAATACTCCCGAATCGAGGAACAGAAGTTAGTACTTGAAGAAATCTGCGAGATTGCAGACCGGGAAAACGTGGACCTAGTCCTTCTTGCTGGGGATATTTTTGACACGTTCAACCCCTCCCATGATGCGGTTGAACTGCTTTACAAAACCCTGCGCCACCTTTCCAAAAATGGCACACGTCCCATCATCGCCATTTCAGGCAACCACGATAGCACGCAGTTTGTCGAGGCACCGGATCCGCTAGCAAGGGAATTAGGAATTTTCTTCTACAGCAGATACGACAGTGTGATTCGCTGCGGCAAGCTGGATTCTGGAGTGGAAATTCTGAATTCCGAAAGCGGTTTTGTTGAAATAAAGCTGCCCAAAGTGGATTTTCCGGTACGGGTGATATTGGCTCCCCATGCAAATGAAGTCATCCTGAGAACCTATCTTGGTGAGGAAAATCGGGAGGAAGAATTCCGAAAACTACTCTCATCCAACTGGCAGGAAATTGCTGCAAAAACCTGTGATACCAAAGGAGTAAATCTTTTTATAGGACATTTCTTTTTCACCAATGAAGGGGAAAAACGAGAACCTGAACCGGAATCGGAACGCCCCATCCTCCACGTAGGTGGCACACAGGCGCTTTTTATGGAAAATATCCCTCCTCAAATCCAGTATGTGGCATTGGGTCACCTCCACCGCTATCATGCTGTAAGTGAAACTCCCTGTCCAGCTGTGTACTCTAGTTCGCCACTTGCCTATTCCTTTTCAGAAGCCGATCAGGAGAAAAATGTGGTGATCGTTGAAGTTGAACCAGGAAAGCCAGCTACATACCAGCCCATTGCACTTAAGCAAGGACGTCCCCTCTGTCGGGTAAAATTTGACAACCTTGCCGACACCATTTCTTGGTTGGAAGCCAATCCTTATTGTTTCGTGGAAATCACCTTTGTGGCAGACGAATCCATCGATTCTACTATCCGAAAAGCCATCATGAAAGCACACGACGGCATTGTTAGCCTCATCCCACAACTCAAAAATATGGGCGCACAGGAGTCCTTTTCCCTCCATGTGGACGATTTGGGAAAGGACATGGAGGCGCTTTTCAGCATGTTTTACCAAAGTGAACGTGGACAGGAACCCAAGGCCCAACTGCTCACCCTTTTCAAAGAAATCATCAGCCAAAACGAACTCGCATGATCCCTGTACGACTGGAAATTGAAGGATTGTATTCCTACAGAGAAAAACAAACCGTGGAGTTTGAATCTTTGACCGCAGCAGGACTTTTTGGAATCTTCGGCGCCGTGGGAAGTGGAAAATCTTCTATCCTGGAAGGAATTTTACTCGCCCTTTACGGCAGTACAGAACGCCTTTCAGCCACCGGCGAGCGCTCTAGCATGGTCAATCTGCAGAGCAATCAGTTGATCGTCAGCTTCACGTTTAAAGCGGGCAAAAACAACGCCCACACCTATCTGGCTCGATATTCTGCCCGACGAAATCGGAAAGATTTTGAAAAAATAGAAAATACAGAACATTTCTTCTACCGATCAAATGGCGGGAACTGGGAAGCGATTCCCGAAAAAGCGGAGGCGGTATTGGGCATGAGCAAAGAGCATTTCAAGCAAACCATCATTATCCCCCAGGGAAAATTCCGGGAATTCATCGACCAGAAGCCAATTGATCGGGCTGATATGATGCAGCAGCTGTTTGGATTGGATCGGTTTGATCTTTCGGGTAAAGCTGGGGCGCTTCTAAAAGCGACCAGGGAGGAAAAAATTCGTCTTGAAACTCAATTGAAGGGACTTGAGCATATCTCTCAACAACTATTGGAAGAAAAAATTTCCCTGGCCGAAATTCTGGGAGAAAGAAATAGGCAAATCCAAGAAGTGAAATCGCAAGCAGAATCCAACTTTCAGCGCTTGGAATCCATTCGAAAAGCCTTCATCCAGCTTCAGGAACAAAAAAACAAGTTGGCTAATCTGGAATCCCAGCGGCAAGCTATAGAGGAGAAAAGACAGCTATACAAGGAATTTATCACCGCTAAAACCTACTTGAGGCCTATTTGGGATCGACTAAAAGACACCGAAAAAGATCTTGAAAAATATACTGTCAGCGTATCCAACTGCAATGATTTCAAAATCACCTACGAAAAAGAGGTTCGGCAGTTGGAAGAAGAGGAACAGGAATTGATCAGAAAAAATGGGGAAAGGCCTGCGAGGGAGGCAAAAATTCGGGATTTAAAAAAGATTATCGAATTGCAGGAACTGGAAGCCAAACGAGAGGTATCCAAAAAGGAATTAGAAAATCTGCAACCTAAAATAGAGGAACAAAAAAGAGCTCAAAAAACCCTGGAAACCGAAATAAAGGAACTGGAAGCAGCACGGGAAAAACTTCCGGAAACGGATGTTCAGCGTCTTACGGAGTGGAAAACCGCATCCTCTGAATCAAACGAGTGGAAAAAACGCTTGGCCGAATTAAACCCAATAAAGGAAAATTTCGAGAAAGAAATCATCCACTTGAATGAAACACTTACCCAAATTCTCCAAGAAATTCCAAAAGACCAATCCAACTTGGAAAACTGGGCAAAAAGCCAAAAAATACTGATCTCCAAATTGGAAATTGAAAGAGAACAAATTCTCCGAAAACAAGGCCTGAAGTCCCACATACACCTTTTGGCTGCGGGGGAACCTTGCCCTTTGTGCGGATCCCACGAGCATCCAAACCCGCTTATCGCAGGTGAGGAAGAAGCCAAAGTGAGACAGAAAGAAATAGAAATTCAGAAGGAAAAAGAATTTTTGGAACACATCCTTTCGCTTATCCAAAAGCAAAACTTAGGAGGAGTTAACCTTGACAACCTTAAAAGGAACCTTATTGAAAAGAATAAGGAAATTTCTGGGCTAGAGACCCTAATTCAGGATCACGGTAAAAAATTGGAGGGATGGAATATTCGGGACGAGGAGGAATTGGCTGATAAAATCGAGGAATTCACCAAGGCATTTCATGCGAAAGAAAAACTACTGAAACAGATTCAATCAGAACGTAAACTCTTGGAATCCCAGAGAGAGATTCTCCAAGAAGCAGAAAGGCAATTTCAAAATTCACTTTTAATCCAGCAGGATGTACTTTCCAGAATTTCCGAGAAAAGGAAAGAAATCAAGGATCCGAATTTTTGCCTGCCGTACTTTCAAAAAGATCTTGAAACAATCAGAAAGGCCGTTGCCAAGGTAGAAAGGGATATCGAGGAAGCTTCCAAAGACTTACTCGGAAAACAAAAGCACCTGAGTGAAAAACGGGAAGCCCAAACAAGGAATCTGGCTGATCTGGAAAATTTCAAATCTTTGGTTCATGAAAATGAGCAACGACTGCTGGCCTACAAAACCCAGTTTGAGCAGTTGAAACGCGAACATGGTTTCCAGGATGAAGAGGCACTAATCCGGCTGTTTCATCATTCCTTAGATGCAGAAAGGACCGATTTGGAAATCAGGCATTTCGACCAAAATTTGGCAACTGCCTTAACTCGCATTTCTGAGCTTCAACAGGAAGAAGGGGTACTTGGATTTACAGAGGAAGACTTTTCAGAGGCCAAATCTCTTCTGGAGGAAATTCAAAAACAGGCGAAAGAAATTCATGAGCAGCTTATCCTACTTCAGGAGACCATTAAACAAATAAATAGCCAATTGGAGGAGAAAAACCGCCTGAGGGAAATTTTCCAAAATGTAGAAGCAAGGGAAACGAACCTACGGGAATTAGAAAAGCTGTTTCAGGGTAAAGGTTTTGTCAAGTATGTGAGTTCGATCTATCTGATGGAACTTTGCAACACCGCCAACTCGCGCTTCATGAAGCTAACCAAAAACAGTCTAAGTCTGGAGATCGATGACAACAATACGTTTTGGGTGGTGGATTACCTGAATGGGGGCAAAAAACGTTTGTTAAAAACCTTGTCTGGAGGACAGACCTTCCAGGCCTCCCTTTGTCTTGCCTTAGCTTTGGCCGAAAAAGTGAAAGCACTTAATCAGGCGGATCAGAGCTTTTTCTTCCTCGATGAGGGATTTGGGGCTTTGGACAGAAATTCACTGCGAATTGTCTTTGAAACGCTGAAAGCCCTCCGCCACGAAAACCGGGTGGTGGGAATTATCAGCCATGTGGAAGAGCTGCAACAAGAAATTGGCGTTTTTGCACAGATCGAACTCGATGCAGAGCGCGGATCTCAGATCCGGTATTCCTATTAGCTTGGATAAAAAAGTTTTGGCCAAAAAAGCGAGAAGACGGTAAGTCTTCTTAAAAATCCTCGACTTTCTCTGCGAAAATCCACCGGCGGACAGGTCTGTGGGATTTTTTTGAAAAAAGGAGCCTCAAGCTATTCCCATCTGTGGATTTCCCTCGCCAAATAACCGTTGTGCCTTATTGCCTTCGTGGCAAAATAATCCTCGGTATTCGTATATGCTTTGGCCACAAAGGCAGCAAGACGCAAAGTTTAGGCGAAAAATTCGTGAAAATCCTCCTTCGACGGACAGGTCTGTGGGATTTTTTTGAAAAAAGGAGCCTCAAGCTTATCCCATCTTTGGATTTCCCTCGCCAAATAACCGTTGTGCCTTATTGCCTTTGTGGCAAAATAATCCTCGGTATTCGTATATGCTTTGGCCACAAAGGCAGCAAGACGCAAAGTTTAGGCAAAAAATTCGTGAAAATCTGTGTGCATCATATCTGTGAAAAACTTAACTGACGGCAGTCAGGTCTGTGGGAACTTTGAAATTGTCCCCCAAATTCCCATTGGCCCTTCTTAACTTTCAAATGTGACAAAATAGGATTAAGTAAATTTTTCAAACTCTTATTAAATATTGATTATGAATATCTTAGATCATTTTTTTTAACAAAAAAGACATCCATCTACGAAAATAAATCCAATACATTCATCTGAAGGAAATCCTCCCATGGAATGCCGTCTGTACCAATCACCAAGGATTTTTCAGGCCTGAACGCTTTTGAAAACGCATTCAATCCGACTAGCTTATCCACTTTTCCGGTTTTTACCTCCAAAGCAATAATCCGCTTTTGGTACTCGACCACAAAATCCACCTCATCTGTTCCCTCCCTCCAATAGTAAATAGTCAGCTTTTTGGACTTCAAAGCTTGGTTGATCAGATGCGCTCCTACAGCCGATTCAACCCATCTGCCCCATGCTTTAGGGTCAGCTTTCAGCATATCAAACGTCTCAAGGGATATCCCAGACATAATTGCAGTATTATGCACCTGAAATTTAGGACTGGAAGACCGCTTTCGGACTAGATTGGGACTATACTTTTCCAAACCTCCCAAAAGTCCCGCCTGGTGGAGCAACTCCAAATAATTAGCCAAAGTAGTGGTATTCCCTGCATCAGCCAGTTGTCCCATAATCTTGGTAAAACTCAAAACCTGACCAGAATAAGATGATCCAATTTCAAAAAGACGTTTCATCAAAGCAGGCTTGTCCACCCTGGTCAACATCAGAATGTCCCGGGAAATACTGCTTTCCAAAAGGGAATCCCTGACATAAGACTTCCAGCGATCTTCATCATCTTTTAGCGCAATGGCACCGGGGTACCCTCCAAACCAAATGTATTCATCGGGTTTGAGACCAAACGCCTCTTTCATCTCGGGATAAGACCAGTGTCCGAGATAGGTGGATTCAAATCTTCCCGCCAACGATTCAGTCAGACCTTGCTGTAGCATTAGTCTGGATGAACCCAGCAAAATCACCCGAATATCCCGGTTCTCCAACGTATCTTTATCCCATTCCGCCTTTACTTGCTCACTCCAATTCTCAATTTTTTGCACTTCATCGATTACGAGCAAATAGGGCAATTGGGAAAATTGCTGTTGCTTTAACCTTGCATTCTGCCATTGCTGGGCAATCCAAATTTGATCCGTAGAAGCTACCGCATCTGCTGCTACAAAAGAATGGTCATAGTTCAAATCCCGAATAATCTGCCGAACCAAGGTAGTCTTCCCTACCTGCCTTGGCCCATAAATCACCTGAATGAATCTCCTTGGCTCATCCTGCAATCTCCTTTGAATAATCTCTTTTTCAGTTCTTTTAAAGCTCATGATCAAAATTACTCATTCTACTGAGTAATTTTACTCATTCTTTTGAGTAAATTCAAAAATATTAATTAAAAAATTGATTTTCAATTACTTGAAAGACGAACTTACGCCAAAAAAAGAGAAATGGATAGCTTACCTGGTTTCCTTATTAGTTTCGGTTTCAAAGTCAAAAAGACGAAAAACCTCGTTAAAAATCCTTCCTCGACGGACAGGTCTGATGGATTTTTTTTTTAAAAAAGGAGCCTAAAGCTTATCCCATCTGTGGATTTCCCTCGCCAAATAACCGTTGTGCCTTATTGCCTTCCTGGCGAAATTTCTTCCAATGTCCGAATAAGGTTTTGGCCGCAAAAACAGCAAGACGCAAAGTTTAGGCGAAAAATCAGTGAAAAACCTCCTTCGACGGACAGGTCTGATGGGAAAATTCAGAAAAAAGAAGCCTAAAGATGATCCAATTATTCATCAAATGGCAAACAACAACCTTTGCGCCTTCCCGTCTTCGTGGCAAATCATCTTTGGTCTCTTGCCTAATTAATGGCAAAATCACCCATTGAGTTATTTTACTCAACATATTGAGTAAATTCTTAAAACCTATTTTACAACTTGATTATCAATATATTGTAAAATAATTTTTGACCTATTTTTCAACAAAAAAACACCCCGACGACTCGCCGGGGATTTTTCAAACTTAATCAACCTTACAAGAAAATATGCTTATTGACCCATTCCAACTCCTCTTTTCGAATGGTATGTTCCGGGTCATCAAATAAGTTAATCGTAACATTCCCTCCCATTTTTTTCAATAATGCGGCGGTATCCTGCATGCGCTGTGCCGGAACATGGAAATCAATTCGGCTACCTCCAATAAAAATCGGCGTACCCTTAAAGTCCCCGGAATACTTGCTTTCATCCAGGTTTTCTCCAATTAGCCCACCTGTGAAAGCCACAACTCCCCCATACTTCTTGGCATTTCGTGCAGTAAATTCCAAACTCAAACAGGCTCCCTGAGAAAATCCCAAGAAATAGATTTTATCCTGAGTGATTCCCAAATCCATCACTTCCTGGACTACTTCTTCAAGTTGCTTTGTAGACGATTCCAACGCAACAAAGTTGCCTTTATCGGATTGCATAAATCCAAACGGATACCAGGCATTCCCATTTGCTTGGGGAGCAAGAATGGCATAATCGGAAATATCCAGATAGGCCTGCAGGGACAGAATACTTTCAGCACTGGCACCGCGGCCATGAATAAGGATAATTGCTTTTTGTGCGTGTTCGATAGGAACGCCTCTTTTTTTTGTTTCAGGCATATTTTTCAGGATTTAATGTGACTGGCATCAAGCCTGCCTCGATCTGCTTCCTGTTGGACTCGGCCCATTCCGGCAACTTAAGCAATTCCCCGAGATGTGCTTCTTCCTCATCAATCGCAAAACCGGGTTCATCGGTTGCAATTTCAAATAAGATCCCGCCTGGTTCGCGGAAATAGATGGATTTGAAATAATTACGGTCACGAACTTCAGTTACTGCATAGCCGTTTTTCACCAAAATTCCCTGTATAGCCAGTTGGCTTTCTGTATTGGCTGTTCGAAAGGCGATATGATGCACTGTTCCGGCACTTTGCACACCCCTATTTCCAGCTGGTTCGACCAGGATATCTACTAGGTCTCCGGGCTTGCCTTCTGTTCCATAGCGGTATCTGTTTCCTTCCTGCGCAATGAAGCGATAATCCATGTAGCGAGTAAGTAGTTGCTCAGTGGGACCTTTTGACCTTAAATTCAACGTGGCACCAAAAAAACCCCTAACCGAATAATCCAATGGAATCTGCCCATATGTCCATCCTTGTCGATCATCCTGTTCATTTTCCACTAATTCGATACCCATGCCATCATGATCTTCAAAACGAATCAGCGCATCTCCAAACCGAGTGAGGACATCAGAAACAGGGATCCCGAACCGCTTCAATCGCTCAATCCAAAATTCAAGGGCACCTTTACCCACAGAAAAAGCGGTGTAAGTCAATTCACCGGTTCCCTTGCTTCCTTTTCTTGCCCCTGA
Source organism: uncultured Limnohabitans sp. (assembly GCA_964574365.1). Taxonomy (GTDB): domain Bacteria; phylum Bacteroidota; class Bacteroidia; order Cytophagales; family Cyclobacteriaceae; genus Algoriphagus. Next base: position 100,611 of record CAZNND010000001.1, on the reverse strand, counting down.
AAATGGAAAGGTAGTAAAAATGGTTCCGGGACGTCCAAGCTCATCTCCAAAATAAAAATGATACACATCCGGCGCATCAAAGTTGATGGTTTTCTTCACCAACCTCAACCCTAAAATACCGGTGTAGAAGTCAATATTTTTCTGTGCATTTCCTGCGATTGCGGTGATATGATGTATTCCTGTGATATAGGGTTTCATAGTGGTATGTGGTGGTGGATAGGGTGAAAAACCTTTGGGGTTTCAAAGAACCCTAAAGGTTTTTTGTTCATGTTCAACCTTTGGGGTTTCAAAACACCCCGAAGGTTTTTGGGTCATTTTCGACCTTGATTGAAAAATCTTCGAGGTTTGGGAAACCTCAAAGGTTACTGCTTCACTAGCTGAACACTAAGAATCAAACGAACCTGATCGCTAACTACTACGCTTCCCGCTTCAGTGATTGCAGACCAAGTTAGACCGAAGTCCTTACGGTTTATTTTTCCCTCAATTTCAAAACCCGCCTTCGTCTGTCCATACGGATCAGCAACTATACCCCCGAAGTTCACTTCTAGTTCAACCTCCTTGTTTACACCTCTCAAGTTTAGGTGACCAACCAAACTGTATTCACCCCCATTGTTGGCGATTTTACCCTCAAATGACAATTTTGGATGATTTGCGACGTCAAAGAAATCCGCAGATTTCAAGTGCCCATCTCTGTCAGCCTGATTGGTGTCAATGCTGTCGATATCCGCTGTAAAAGAGACTGAAGCTCCGTTGAAATCGTCAGAAGCAGATTCGGCAGCGCCCTCAAACTTGCGAAAATAACCGGTAACAGTGGAGATCACTAGATGCTTTACTTTGAAAGAAACCTCAGAGTGGGTTGGGTCGATAATCCATTTTGTTGTGCTCATAGTTTTTTGTTTGTTAGAATTGATTGATTTGTTTTAACATTTATTGTATATACATTGATCGCTATATTTTTTTTTAGCCTCTGAGCTTATCCAACAGGTCGTTGAGTTTGACAGCTTCTTCTTCTGTCAGGTGAAGAAGTGTTTGATGAGATTCCTCAACTTGTTTTTCGAGAATTTCCAACAGTCTTAGGCCTTTATCTGTAATTAAAATATCTACCTGTCGCCTATCGGAAGGACATTCTTCCCGTTTCACTAGATCCTTCAATTTTAGTTTTTCGACCAACCTCGAAGCATTGGACATTTTATTCAACATGCGATCCTGTATTGAGGAGACCGTAGTCGGGACTCCTTGCTGCCCTCGGAGGATTCTCAGGACGTTGTATTGCTCGGGGGAGAGGTCGTGGGGCTTTAATAGGAAATTTTGGGCTGTCACTAAGTAGCTATGAGTAAATAGCAAATTCACAACTGCCTTATTGAACGGATTCTTAAATTCCTTTTGCTGAATGGCTTCTTCAATCTTTCCCATTATTCCTACAGATGAATTTAATGTATATACATTTAAATTGGTTAAAAGGTTCCAATCTATGAAAAAATCTTCTTGAACATCCTAGTAAATATTGATTTTCAGTACTTTAATTTCAAAAATCAGAATCTCAATAAAAAATCGCTAAGACTATCCTGTCGGGATAAACCAAGCTTCTTACGGACACGGTATCTCCCAATTTCAACCCCTCTCACAGAAATACCCAACAGGTTGGCAATTTCCTTGGTGTTTAGGTTCATTCGGATATACGCACTGAATTTGATTTCTTGAGGAGTAAGCTCGGGGAATTTTTCCTTAAGGCGGGTAATAAATTTCCCATGCACCTGATCGAAGTTTTCTGCAAAAGCCGACCAATCCCCAACACCTTCCAGATCCTTATCAATGGTTCTGATCAATCGACTGAGTTGGGTATTTAAGTCTTTGTTTTTGTCTTCCCCTTGGAGATTTTTGAGTGCAGACTTTATCGTATTCAACAATTTGTTTTTTTGGATCAGGTTCATGGCCGAAGAAGTCAACTCCTGATTTTTGAACTCAATCTGAGCTTGGAGCTGATCATTCTTCAATCTCATTATTTCTTGTTCGGACTGAATAGTAATAGATTCAATCACTGTATCCTTTTGCTTCAGCTGCAGCTCTTTTTCCTGCTTTAGTTTAAGCGTTTGACTTTGATGCTGCCTATCAATCCATTTAAATCCGGTAAAAAGAAAGGCAATGAGCGATAAACCATAGAGGCAATACGCAAACAAAGACCTGTAAATTGGAGGAGTAACCGAAAAGCTAAACTCAATGGGCACACTCACCTGATCAAAAACATTCTTTGCCCTAACTTTAAACGTATACTCTCCCTCCCTCAGATTTGTATATTCCTTTTTGAAATCAGAAGACCAGGATGACCAGTCCTGATCATAATTCTCCAGATAAACCTGGTATTGAATTTCATCTTTACTTTCGAAGTGAGCGGCTCCAAATTCGAAAAAGAAGGAATTTTGGGAATATGGAAAAGTAATCATTTTCCTTTCTTCCGGATCTTCATAAGATCCATGACCTGAAAAAATAAGCGTTGATTCCTTGCCTTGGTTTCCAATCTGCCGAAAAAAAGCTTTTGGCAGATCATTCCTTGGTAGATCTAGTGTTGGCGAATAATGAATAAAACCTTGTTTTGCACCGATCAATATGTTTTGGTTGTCCAGAACGATGACATTTGCCAAGTCATCATTCCAGAGTTTTTTTACCTTATTGAAAGGTGCATAATGAAGACTCATTCTGAAGTTACTCTCAGGTTTGATGACACCAAGCCTAGATTGCTCAATAAAATAACTATTCCCCAATTCATCGGTTTCTACATCCGCAACCACTGTTCCATAACCAAAAAGATTATTTAATTCGGCAAGCGGCTCGAATCGGTCTTTTTCTGATTGGTAAGCGTAAAATCCGCCATTTGCTGGAAAAATAAGTTTGTTATTTACTCTATAAACATTGATTAAATCATTGTTTGGAAAGCCCTGAGCACTATTGTAAAGTTTAATTTCATCTACTTTGGACAGGTCTTTGCTCAAATCCAATTTGAATACCCCTTTGTATCCATGAGCAACCCAAAGGGTCGTTCCATCAAATTCCATCACCCGCGATGATTCATCAAATCCAACTATTTTCCGCTCGAAAGCTAGGGATCCATTTTTTCTTTTAAATAAACTAAGTCCAGAATACGTGCCTTGAATAAAATAATCCAATTGGGTTGGATGCTGCCTCATGATCCAAGCTCCTTGCGCAATTGAAATCTGTGTTGCCCTATTGTTTTTTATGGAAAAAGTCCCGTTATGATGGTTGAGGATCACTTCACCCTGTATTTCCTGAATCGAATACACTTGACCTTCAGTCCCTTTAATGAAAGAAATCTTCCCATTTTCCCAAATGAAAAGGCCATTATTCGTACCCAAATAGATCGCTCCATCCAATTTTAATGCGGCATAACCGGCACCGGTCAGTCCCTGACGGTCATCAATCAACGAAAAAGGAGATGACAGTTCTACCCTTGCAATTCCATTGTTCATCGCCAGCCAAAGATTATTTTGCCTGTCTTCAAAGACGTAATTGACAGTCAGATCCAATAAGCCGAATTTTTTATCCAAGTGTCTTAGCACATTACCTTCCTTATCCAGAACAAATAGCCCCGCATTTTGGGTGGCAAGCGCAATATTTCCATTCCGCAAGCGGGTACTGTAATTGATTAAAAATTGATTGTCCCATGAATCATCATTTATGAGAAAAGGTTGTAATTCACCGTTGTACAAAAAAATTCCATGAGAAATTGTAGTAATCAACAACCGGTTTCGGTCATAGCTAAGAATATTGGAAACCCTTTTATCCTTAAAAAAACTACCGTTTTTAATAGGTTCAAAACGATCCCGATCAACCTTGAAAAGGCCTTCGCCGGGTATTTGTGTATAAAGCTGATCATCTACCTGAAAGGAAATGTCCAGTCTTTTCCCCGGATCCAAAACGCTTAAACTCTTACCGTCGTACGAAAAAATTCGTTTAAAAGTGCAAAAGTAAACGAGACTCCCAGATCCGAATATCCTCCAGGTTTCATCAAAATCACGAAGTTTATCCGGAAGGCTATCTGCCAAGGAAGTATAAACCAATTTGCCAAAATCATCATTTTCCAGATATCCAAAATCGGCTTGACTTCCCACATAAATTCTTCGGTCGGGGCCCAAAAAGACGGATCTTACTTTTGTATTATTAAGCCCATACCTCGTCCAATTTTTTCCATCGTATTCAAGAAGTCCTAAATTATTGGCAACAAAAATTCTACCTAAGTCATCCTGAATGATATCAAAATTCTGGATTCCGGCCTGATAGGTCAGTGGATCATAATTTGAGATAAAAGGTAGTCCTTGAAAGTCCTTTTTTGCCTGTCCATTTACCTGCTGAATAAGCACCCAAAAAAAGTACCATCCCAATAAGATAATCCCAAATGACTTATGCCTCATTGACGAATCATTTTTCCCAGAGAACCTGCGATTTAGATATATGTTTATTCGGGCGTAATCATATCGAAAAATGATTAATGATTTCATCGGTTTTAATCCAGAATTAATGGAGCGTACCGACGGTGTCCTCATGTATAAAACATACCACTTGAATAGCTGGATCCTCAACTTTTACCCAATTTTTATATCTACAACTTGTAATTCAGATAAGGAGAAATGATAAATTCTACCCAAAATAGGTTTTTCATTGCCTGAATTCCAAAAACCCTATTTCTTATCGATTCACTTTAAAAATAAAAGTGAATCATCCCTGGGCAGGGAAAGTTTCTCCATGTGGCAAAACAAGCCATGTGGTAATTAACCCAAACTATATCTTAGAAAATCTACTACAGTCTCTCCGCCGCCGCGGATAACATCTATCATTTGGTTGGATTGATCACCTTCACCAAAGGCGTATACTTCATTCCTTAACTAGGTGGTTTTCTTGCATTATAAGCTCTCACCACGAATTCTAATGCATAATCCAGATTTAATTTTCATTTTGGATCCAGCAAGGTTTTGAGCATCTTTTCAATCCACCCGCCGGGTTGTCTTAAGATAGCCAACAAGGTTTATAATTTCTTTTTGGCTAAGGTTTTCAAATAGGCCGGTAGGCATCATGGAAACATCCGTAACTTCACGGGAAAGGATACTGGATTTATTGATGGTCACTTGATCCTGACCCACGATCCTGAGTGTTAATTGGCGCTGGTTTTCCGAAATAATATTTCCTGAGTAGGTTCTCCCATCTCTGGTATTTATGACCACCATTTTGTAATCATCCTGAATTTCGGCACTAGGCTCAAGTACATTCATTAGGATGTATTCCTGATCTGTACGATTGGATCCGGTGAGGTCCGGCCCCATAATTCCACCTTCCCCATACATTTTATGGCAACTTCCGCAAGATTTAGCAAAAACGACTTTGCCTTCTTTTAGACTTGCAGATCTCAAGCTAGCATCCGTAAGCATCGCTCTGTACTTATCATAAGCAGCCTTATTACTAGGCACGGACTCTATTGGTCCCCAAACTTCGATAAATCCACTTCCTACAACCCGAAGTAATTGTCTTGCCACGTTGGCAGGCACCTCAGATTTAGAGATTCTTTTGTTTTTAATTTCCTGCATCAGTTGATTACCATATCTCGGTCTGGAGGACAGCGTTTGCATGGCTTCCAGTTTTTCATTCGCAGAAAACTTGCTGTAGTTTTCCAAAAGTAATTTACCCAAAGACTCACTGTCGAAAGCGGCAACGGCACGGATAACCTCCAATCTCATTCCGGATTCTTGAATCAGGGAGGGAAGTTTTTCCGGCAATTCCTTCCTTTGCTGAGCAGAAAGGGTCAGAAGTGCCTTTTTCCGATCCTCGATTTTGGCATTTTTACTATTCAATAGTGCAAATGCCTTTTGGGTAGCTTCGGTATCTCCAAATAGGCTGGAGATCTCCGAGGCTAAGGTCCCTTGTTTTTCTCCTGATTTTTGGAGCTTTTCCGCGACGGTTTTCCAGGTTGGGGGAGTTTTAAGGTCTGTTCTACCTTCCATACCACTCAGCATTCCCGAAAGTAACAGTTCCGTATTAGGCCCTCCTTTTCCGATCAGTCCTACCAATTTTTCCAACTGATCACCATCTACGGCTCTGCGTGCCAAATTTTGTGTGACAAAGGTGAGCTTGGAAGACCCTGCCAAGTCAAGTGATTTATCAGGATTCCCAGCAAATAAGGGTTCTATCCCGTACCAGATCATTTTGGGGAGGTTATGATCTTTTTCATCCTCAATGTGCTGAACTAGACTTCCGGCAATCTCCCATTTTTCTGTGGTAGGAATCCGCTGTAAAGCGGCAGCGAGGTAAAGGCGAACCACTGGCGATTGGTCTGATTTGGCCATTGCCTTGAATTTCGCCAAAGCTTCCGGTGAGGGTTTAAGGTCTTCGCAAAGCATCTGAACTGACCAAGCACGGACGTAAGCATCTTTGTCAGAAAGGGAGTTAATTAGGTCTTTTTCCGAAAATCCTCCCACCTGATGCAGTGTCCACATGGCCCGAAGCCTCCAATCCGGATTTTTATCACTTGTGAAAATTTTCTTCAATGCTGAAAAAGAGTCAGGCTTAAGTTTTTTTTGAAAAGCTCGTTTCTGAAGAATTCCTCTTGCCCGGCGAGCATGCCAATCGGAAGGATTGGTTTGCAGGTTTACTAGTTGGATATCGGTCATTTTATTCAAATCAGCAAACCTGCCGGAAAAGTCTTTTGCAAGGGAATTTTCAGGCATAATTCGAAAAATTCGACCTGTCTTTTCATTGAGCACTTCTTTACCGCAAATGTCTGCGTCATGCCAATCCAATGCATATAGTCCTCCATCTGGTCCGATTTCCATGCTGAAACCTACCCATTGGGCGTTGTTAGCCATCATAAATTCTTCACCGTGCTTCCCCTCAAAGCCTGAACCTTTCGGAATCAAATTATCAGAAAGGACACCATGCTCGTGGATATTAGCCATAAAAATCCGTCCTTGTTCTTCCTTGGGAAAAGCATCACTTTGATAGACTCGGGCCCCGCCATGGGCAGACCGATGGCTATGGTTCGCTATGGTTTTAATGTCTTCATAGACATACGGATTGAAATGTTGTCCGCCTTGTCTGTGGTAAATTCCTCCCGGAATTACATGCCATAGGTGTGGAATCACGCAAGCAGTCATGAATAATTGACCCTTGGCATCATAATCGATCCCCCAGGGATTGCTGAATCCATGGGCAACCACTTCAAATCGATCCTTTACCGGGTGGTACCGCCATACCCCACCATTTATATCCACACCTTCCTTTTCCAAAAGATCCTCAGGGAATTGGTCTTTGTGGTAATACAATTTAGCATCGCCCTCGCCTTTGGGCTTTCTGATTTTGGAGGGTGTGGCAAAACCCTGCAAGCCGTAAAGCCAGCCATCAGGACCCCAGTGTAGGCTGTTGAGTGTTTCGTGACGGTCGCGGATTCCCCAGCCTGTCAAAAGAATTTTTATATCGTCTACGTCAGCTTTGTCATTGGCATCTTTATCGGGGACAAAAATCAAATTGGGAGGAGCCCCAATGAAAACCCCATCAAATCCTACAGCAAGGGCTGCCGGAAAAGCCAGGCCTTCCATAAATACTGTTTGTTTATCTGCTTTTCCGTCTCTGTCTGTGTCTTCCAGAATCAAAATCCTACTTTCTCCGGAATTGGAAAATCCATGCCCTCTTGATTCGTAATCCTTGTTTTCAGCTATCCAAAGTCTCCCTCGATCATCCCAACAAAAAGCCATAGGTTGGGTCATCATTGGCTCGGAAGCCCAAACGTTCACTTGGTAGCCAGGCTTGATGGTCATGACATCCACAGCTTCTTGAGCAGTGAGAAATTTAGCCTTTCTCCCTTCTTCCTGAGCCAAGCCCCAGAGTTCAGTGGTGCCATACATCCCCTGCCTACCTGAAAACTTCCCCCAGTCTTCGGTCAATTTTATATCATTGACCTCTCCGGTATAGACCAGAAGCCGGAGTTTGAGAGATTCTGTTTTCCCTTCAGGAATGATCCAATCTCCATCCCGAGTAAAGGCAGGACCCAGACCTAATTGCCCATCGACACGCCATTTGTTAGGATAGCCCCTATTTTCAGGATGGTCAAAAATTACCACGTTTGCCCTATCTTCCCTTCCTTCCACCTTCATACCGACATTTACCCACATGGATGGCTGACCTTCTGCCTGAGCATTTTTCTGTCGCGCCGCATTGATGATCTCTCCATCGATTCCCTCCTTCCAGGGCATTCGAAGAAAAAGGCTTCCATAATCATATTTACCTATAGTTACTTTAGTCTTGGCCTCCCCCTTCCATTCCAAATCCAGAATGTATTCCCCATTTACCTCACTCATTTTCCAGTTTTGTGTTTCCTGCAAAACCGGATTACCCAAAGAATCCAACAGATGGTAGATGGTTTGCCATTTCACCTCTTCTCCGGTTTCCTCAACCCTATTCATCGCTATTTTTTTCCAGTAGCCTCCCTCGGGGTGATGGAAGTAATCCCGACCATTCACCTTAGTGAAACCCCAATACAAGCCAGTTTGATGTTTATGATGCCCGGGACTATATTCAGTCAGTATGCCTTTTCCATCCGGAGCAAGCAGGGGATGAATGTAGGGGCGAAAATCCTCTTTTGCATGTTGAACCAATAAAGGTTCGGTTTCTCCCTGCCTGACAACGGAGAGGGTACCCTCTTCATCTTTTTGAATCAGAGTGAGAATACTTGTAGCATTTGAATTTTCCCCATCCTGAGATTCTTTGGGCTTACAAGCAAAAAAGGACAAAAAAATAAGCATCCCGATGTACAGGGGTTTCATGAATGAATTCATAGGCCGAATTGGGTTTGTTGGTATCAGATAGTTACTATTGGGCTTTTTAAGGAATCTAAACGAATGATTGTCAATAATAAATAAAACTTGGAATATCCAATGAATTAGAGCCCAAATACATTTTAATAAATCCATTGATGAGTTTTTGATGTATTGATATGTTTGAATTGATGAATACATGTAGATGGAATTTTTTTGGCTTCTAAAACCCTATTTCAGAGTTTTGAAAAAAATAACCCCATGAAAAAATCACTCTTAAACATTGCAACATTGGCAGTGCTCTCAACCTTGGTTTGGGCCTGCGACAACGGATTTTCGGAGGTGCCTATCGTGGATACGCCTCCTGTAATTAAGCTTGGGCCAATTACCAGCGGTCTCACTGAAGGGCAGGATTTCAAAATAGAAATTACGCTGTCCGATGGAATAGATGAAGGTAGAATTACCACTTTAGCAAATTTTTCTTACACCATAAAAAAAGGAGCAACAACTGTAAAATCAGGCTCTCAGGATCTCACCGGTGACGACCAAAAGGTGACCATCGAAGTAAAAGGCGGCTTTGAGGCGGGTGATTATAACCTTGACATCAAAGCCAAGGACTCCAACGGAAATGAATCTGCTGAAAATCTCTCGTTCAAAGTAGCCACATTACGACCCGCTTTTGATATTTCAGGGACATGGACTATGGAACCTGTTGCTGGCGCAATGAAGGTTGGACCTGCTCCAGGAAGCGGCGAGTGGTGGCAAAATTCAGGCGGAGACGTGGCTGCTAGGGCCTGCTTTTTCGACGACACATATACCTTCACCAACGATGGAGCATTCACAATAGACATGGGCGGTGTTACTTGGTTGGAAACATGGCAGGGAGTGGCAGCAGATGGTTGTGGTGAACCAAAAGCTCCATTTGATGGATCGAAAGCTTTCACCTACACTTACACCAGCACAACCCTAACTTTGATTGGAACTGGTGCACATGTTGGCTTGTCTAAAGTCAATAATGCTGGTGAAATTTCCAACGGTGCTGCTGTAGCAAACCAGATAGCCTACACCATTGTAGAACAATCAAAAACAGGCGATACTCGAAGGATGACGCTTAGAATTGAAGCCGGCAGTGGAGTTTGGTGGGATTTCAAATTGATCTCCGGACCTCCTGCAGCTGCGGCAATTGTTGGAAAGTGGAAAATGGAACCCATTGAGGGAGCTATGAGTGTTGGACCAACTGCAGGAAGCAGCGAATGGTGGTTTAACAAAACTGCCGATGTGACTGCAAGAGCTTGCTTCTTTGATGACGAATATACTTTTGGAGAGAATGGATCTTTCTCGATCAATATGGGTGATCAGACTTGGCTGGAAGGCTGGCAAGGAATCGCCGCTGACGGTTGTGGAGCACCAAAGGCACCACATGATGGGGCAGGTTCCTTTACTTATGTGTACAACGGACAATCTTTGAGACTGATAGGACAGGGTGCGCATGTAGCCTTGCCAAAAGCAGTTAATGCAGGTGAATTGCCTAATGTGGCTGTCCCTGCCGAGGTAACTTACGAGGTAGTCTCCCTAACAGAAATTAATGGAGTTAAAAAACTCACCCTCCAGATCCAGGCTGGTACTGGCGTTTGGTGGACCTTTAAATTGATTTCAGCTTAAAACATTGACCCCTGACAATCGGATTGTTAGGGGTTATTATCTTTACACATGAGAAATCTCCAATTATTCAGTCTACTCCCCTTTTTTGTTTTCTCAGGTTGCGTATCAGACGATGACCAAAAACAAGGGACAACTGATCTCGTTGTCATCCCTACTCAGGGATCCACCTCTCCTAGCTCCTATCCTGGAATGAATTTGGTTTGGGCAGATGAATTTGATGGAAATTCGCTCAATTCTGCCAACTGGATTCATGAAACAGGTAATGGTCAAAACGGGTGGGGGAATAATGAACTTCAATTCTACAGAACTCAAAACACGTCCATACAGAATGGGCATTTGGTAATTACTGCTAAAAAAGAAGCTTTTGGTGGGAAGGAATACACTTCATCGAGGATTATTAGCAAAGGTAAGCAGCAGTTTAGATACGGAAGGGTAGATATTCGTGCGGCATTACCTAAAGGACAGGGAATGTGGCCCGCCTTGTGGATGTTAGGTTCCAACTTTGATGCCGTGAGTTGGCCTGCCTGTGGGGAAATCGATATCATGGAAATGGTTGGTGGAAATGGTCGTGAAAAAACAGTCCACGGCACAGTACACTGGGAACATGATGGGAAGCACGCCCAATTTGGTGGCGAGTATTCCCTATCCTCAGGTACCCTATCCGAAAAATTTCATGTGTATTCCATCGTTTGGGATGCAACCTCCATCAGATGGTTTATTGACAATCAACAGTATCATGTGATCGACACCAGGCCTGCTCAACTCGATGAATTCAGAAGAAGCTTCTTTTTTATTTTCAATGTTGCTGTAGGAGGCAATTGGCCCGGCTCGCCAGATGCGACAACTGCCTTTCCACAACACATGATTGTGGATTACGTCAGGGTGTTTCAACCCAATTAAAAAAGCCCCGAGGGGCTTTTTTAATTTTATTTGAAAGACAAAAGTCTTTGCCGGTTCATAATTGGTAGTTATTCGTTACTTCCTACTTTATTCAATTGATAGTTAAAAAGCCAATCCGAAATTAGCTGATTAACCACCTCCGGCTTCTCAATGCAACTGCTGTGTCCAGCACCAGTAATGATATGCAGTTCTGCTCCTACTATTGCATTTTGGATGAATTTTGCCTTCTCTGGCTTGGTGGCCACGTCCTCATCACCGACAATCACTAAGGTCGGACAGGTAATTTTTGCCAACTCATCCTCAACCCCCATTCTGTAAATCACCCCTTCTACTGGTCCGGTGATACTTTTTTTATTACCCATCAGCTCTTTTTTCCAGCGTTTGATAGAAGAAGCATTAGCTTTATCTGCCAACCAAGATTCGGCAAACATAATCGGCATAACTTTATTAGCAACAGGAGGGATAACTCCTACCCATTTCACAATGCCGTTTAGGGTTTTGTATTTGGGAAGATTCTCAATGGGCTCGGCATTTGCCGAAGTTTCCAATAAGATCAGGCTTTTGATCAGATCGGGCCTTCTTGCAGCTATTCGCATACCCACAAATCCTCCCATCGACAAGCCTGCAAAATGGACCTTCCCCAACCCCAAAGTTTCAATAAGTGCTATCGCATCATCCGCAACGGTATCCATATCATAGGGACGTTTTGCTTCGCTCTTCCCTTGTCCCCTGTGATCATACGCTATGACCCTATATTCCTTGGAAAATTTGGAAACCTGAGACTCAAACATTTGATGACTCCATAAAAGACCATGCGCAAAAACAAGAACCTCTCCACCCTTTCCATGGTCTTCGTAAAAAAGGCGGACGCCGTTGGCAGAAATAAAAGGCATAAAATAAAATTAATTGATACGCATGGAAGATAAAAAAAAATAGGGATGAATACTAATTTTACATCCCTATTTGACAAGTTAGTTATTCCAAATCACCAATCTAGACCGGGCTGTGTGATTCTAGCCTTTTCTCTCGCCTTATGCTGATCAACGATTTTTTTGACATCCTGAAGCATTTTCTTGGCATCGTATACAATTCCATCCTTTACAGTATATTTCACCCCACCCACGCGCACAGGTTCATTTTTATCACTTATTCGAATTGCACCCGTGCCATACAATACTTTGAGATTTTGAAGGGGATTTTCTTCCAAAATCACAAAGTCGGCCAATTTGCCCACTTCTACCGTGCCAATCTCCTTATCCATTCCTAGGGCCTCCGCACCATACATGGTAGCTGAACGAATAACCTCCAGAGGATGAAATCCCGCCTCTCGAAGCATTTCCAACTCCCTGATATATGCAAACCCATAAAGCTGATAGATAAAGCCTGAATCAGAACCCGCTGTAACCCTGCCACCTCGGTTTTTATATTCATTCACGAAAGTCATCCAAAGACGGTAGTTTTCCCTCCACTGCACTTCCTGCTCGGTAGTCCAGTCAAACCAATATGAACCATGGGACTGTCTATTTGGCGCATAAAATCTCCAAAGTGATGGAAGCGTGTAAACATCATGCCACTCTTGGGTTCTTGCCCGCATCAAATCTCTATTGGCTTCATAAATGTTCAAGGTTGGATCCAAGGTGAAATCCAATTCCAGCAACTCATTCATCACTTTGTTCCAATGCTCAGAATAGGGTGCTGCTGCTTGTTTCCAAAGATTTCCTGCTTCGGAAAACCGATGTTGCTCATTTTGGTAGTTGTAATCCAATCGGAAATCCTGAATGGTTCGATCCGTAAACAAGGCCTCAGGAAGTCCATACCAATGTTCCATAGAAGTAAGACCTGCTCTGGCGGAATGAAGGACATTCCAGCGAGCTACATCCATTTGCTGATGATGCATGGCTGACCCCAATCCAATACGCTTGTTTTCTGAAATTGCTGCCTGCATCACTTCAGGCTTTGCTCCAAAAAACTTTATCCCATCGGCTCCCTTAGCCTTATTTTCATTGACCCAAGCTTTTGCTTGCTCTGCTGTAGTGATCGGAGAAGTAGCTCCTTGTCCAAAAGCAGTGTAAGCCAAAATTCTGGGTGCAGTAATCTGATTGGCAGCGGATTTATTCTTATGCTCCAATACCCAATTCAATCCATTCCCTGCGGATGGATCCCTCACCGTGGTGATTCCATGGGACATCCAAAGTTTAAACACATATTCTGCAGGAGTTCCTTGTCCATTTCCACCAATATGTCCATGCATATCCACAAAACCTGGCAGTAAGAAATGGCCTTCCAGATCCATCACCTTTGTTTTGGCATCAGCTTTTGGACGACGGTTTTCATTAATATCCAAACCTGGATAACCGACGATCTGAACTTGGGTAATCCGGTTTTTTTCAACAACAATATCTACCGGCCCGATTGGCGGTGCGCCTGTTCCATCAATCAAAGTGACTCCCCGTATAATCAATCGGTCATAGGGACCATCTCCTTCGCTTCGGTTGGGCGAAGGCATAATTTGAGAAATTGCCACCGCTGCATACGAAAAGACAGCCAGGCAGATAAGAGTTATTTTCTTAAACATAAAGCAAGTGGTTCTATACTTGGATAAGTTAGGGTAAATTCAGGAATCAAAAAATCTATTTTCCTTTTCCAATACAATCAGGGAATACAATCAACGCGAAAGGTTTCCTTATCTACTATTTTGTTTAGTATTTCTTAACACCAATCTCTTCTATCTTTATTTTTGTCTCTTTTTTCCTACCTCTTACTCCCTGTCCTTCTTTCAGGTAAGGAGATTGATGTCATAGGGGATGGACTGCGAAGGAACTTGGTATCTTGCTTTTTCTTTTTTCACCGGGTGGCGTCGAAGTGCCGATACCTGTCCACCGAAGGATGCATAAGCTCATTGGAACTTCGCCTTACTAGGGGCTCAGCTATGCGATGTCGCACAGGCACGGCGGACAAGTTGGTACATATGACCTCTAAGGTTTTTTTCTTGTAAAACGCTTATTTGCAATTGCTTTTGAAAATAGATCAAGCTGTAAATGAACTGGGATTCGAGTCAATTACCTTTCGTTTCTTGTATCTCGCTTCTTGTATCTTGCTTCTTGTATCTCGCTTCTTGTATCTCGCAACTTGATACCAGCTACTAGATACTAAATGAAAAAGCCCCAAATTTCTTCAGGGCTAGATTCTTTTTTACAGATCCTTGAATTTATCCATGATTTCTTCCGAAATCCCTGTAAAAGAATATCCTCCATCGTGGAAGAGATTCTGCATCGTAACCATACGGGTCATATCGGAAAACAGGGTAACAATGTAATCCGCACAAGCTTCTGCCGAGGCATTTCCCAAAGGAGAAAGTGCATCTGCAAAGTTGAAAAATGAATCGAATCCTCCGATACCCGTACCAGCCGTAGTCTTGGTCGGAGATTGGGAAATGGTATTAACTCGTATCTTTTTTAATTTACCAAACCGGTAACCATACCCTCTGGCAATACTTTCCAGCAAGGCTTTTGCATCGGCCATATCGGTGTAAAAAGGATAAACTCGCTGCGCAGCAATGTAGGAAAGTCCGATAATTGACCCCCATTCTTTCATGGCATCCATCTTTTCTGCCACATGCATCATTTTGTGGAAAGAAATGGCGGACACATCGTAAGACTTCATGGCCCAATCATAGTTTAAATCTCCATACGACCTCCCCTTGCGGATATTTGGAGACATTCCGATAGAGTGTAGGAGAAAATCAAAATCAGAACCCAAAAACTCTTTGGCTTCGGCATATAGTTTTTCAATATCTTCTACCACAGTGGCATCGGCAGGAACTACAATGGTGTTGCACTCCTGAGCAAGTTCCTTTATGGCTCCCATTCTCATGGCAATTGGGGCATTAGTCAGGACAAATCTCCCTCCCTGCTCCTTTACTTTGAGTGCTGTCTTCCATGCAATGGAGTTTTCATCAAGAGCACCTGTAATAATTCCTACTTTTCCTTTGAGCAAATTTTCTGGCATATCGCTAGTTGATTAATTTCAAAAATCGGAGTAAAAATAGAGAAAATTTAGAAGTTCACGCCTCAAATTTGCAATAGCTCTTTAGCACTAGCCATCGCGGAGGATGAAGGATTGGCTCCGGCAATCATTTTTGCCAATTCCTGAACCCGCTCCTCAGGATTCAGAAGTTTGATTTTGGATATCGTTTTATCTGAAGAATTGTCTTTATAGACAAAGTAATGCGAATCCCCTTTGGCTGCCACTTGTGGAAGGTGGGTGATGCAGATAACTTGGTGATTTTGGGAAATATCCTTCATCATCCGAACCATCTGAAGTGCCACTTCCCCGGAAATTCCTGTATCAATTTCATCAAAAATCAGAGTCGGAAGAGCCATTTTGTCCGCCATTAAGTATTTGATCGCAAACAATAAACGGGAAAATTCACCTCCTGAAGCTACTTTTTTCAAAGGCTGAAGCACTCCTCCCTTATTGGCAGAAAACATGATCTCCACTTCGTCCAAACCAACATTTGTAGGTGAAATTGCCTGAAGATCAATCTTGATTTTGGCATTTTCCATGCCTAGTCCTCCTAACAACTCTTGTAGAGATTTTTCAAAGGAATGAAAACATGATCTTCTCTTTTCGCTGAGGATTTTCCCCAAGTTGAGCATGTTTTTCTCTGATTCCTTAAAGTTTGATTCTGCCTCTATAAGACTTTCATCCAAATTAAAAAACTGAAAAACTTTATCAGCCAATCGATTTTGAATGGAAATCAACTCTTCCACCGATTGAACTCCATGTTTTTTCTGAAGCTGATATATTTTGCTTAAGCGGGCCCTGATTTGATCCAATTTTCCAAAATCTACCTCCACCTTACTTTCTTCGGTAGTCAAACTTTCTTCCAGATCCTTCAATTCAATAAAAACAGAATTAAATCGCTCACGATAACTTGAATATTTGTGCGCCAATCGCTCCAGCCCCTGCAATCCATGTTGAATCTGTCCAAGACCTTGGATTACTCCAAATTCCTCCGATTGAAAAATCGAAAGCATTTCATTGATTTTAAACTTAATCTCTTCTGCATTTTCTAAAACTTCCTGCATGGATTCAAGATCTGCCTGTTCTCCTGGCTCCAAAGACAAATCTTTCAGTTCATTTAACTGAAATTGGTTGAAGTCGGCTTCCTTCTGGAGTTCAGCCGCCTTTTGTTTTAATTCCTCAAAGGCCTTTTTTGACTTTTTAAATCCCTTGAAGGATTCTTGATAGGAAGCTAGTTCCCTCTGACTTTGCGCAAAGGCGTCTACCAAACTCAATTGGTAGGCTCCTTCACCCAGAAGCAAGGTGTCGTGCTGAGAATGGACGTCCATCAACTTTGAACCCAAA
Source organism: uncultured Limnohabitans sp. (assembly GCA_964574365.1). GTDB lineage: Bacteria > Bacteroidota > Bacteroidia > Cytophagales > Cyclobacteriaceae > Algoriphagus. The sequence continues at coordinate 83,869 of CAZNND010000001.1, read as the reverse complement.
TTTTTCAGAACATCCAACAAAACAGGGGTGTCATTGATAAAAGATCGAGACTTACCTCCCGAACTGATTTCTCTTCGGATAATACAGGTGTTTTCGTAGTCCAATTCCAATTCCTCAAAAAATTCCCTTAGTCCATATTCATGAATTTCAAATACACCCTCCACGACACATTTCTTATCCTCATGCAACAAAACCCTCGTATCTGCACGGTTTCCCAATAAAAGACCTACAGCACCAAGCATAATGGATTTTCCTGCACCGGTTTCCCCGGTGATCATACTCAACATTGAACTAGGCTGCATCAAAAGTTGGTCTATCAATGCATAGTTGGATATACTCAGAGATTTAAGCATAGATCAAACGGGCTTTAAGACAAAACTAAAAAAAACCAAACTTAGCTTTTGAGAAGCTCATTATACTTTCTCGCATTATTTGGATCTACTTCCAAAAGCAGCTTAACGGCCTCTTCACGAATTTCAAAAGGAGCACTTTTAAGAACCTGGGAAATTTCATCACTTTTTGCATCAACAAAACTGATGGTGAAAATTCCATTAGGCTGCAGTTTATTGGATTCAGACACCAATCGAATGGCCTCCAAAATATTTTTATACGCTACCTCAGGCTGGTTCACCATCAAATCCATACCCTGTCGGTGGTATAGGTAATACGCCTCTCGGATGGCGGAATACACTGTTGATACGTAGATATCATTGATCAGCCAATACCTGCTCCTTCGGTCACCGGGATTCTGAATCCAACCGGGACGACCGGACTGCTGAGCATTGTTGACGATATCATTGGCTACCTCAAAATAGGGATTCCCCCCCTTACTGGAAAACGAATCATAATCAAGTCCCAAAGCGATATGCGCATAATAGGCCAATAAGGAACTGATATTGTTCAAAAAAGAAAACCTGTTAAACTCCAAAGGCTGGGATTCTATATACTCGAATGTCCAGTTCCGATCAGCAAAATTGAAAATCAATGACTCATAGTTTGTGCCATATACAGGACGTACCACCTGAACCTGAACGGTTGCACTATAAACCCCAATTTGAGGCACCTCATTTATGGTGATCAACAAATTACCCTTAATCCGTTCTTCGGGTCTAAATTCATCATTAGTCCAAGATCTGCCATTAAGAAACTGTTCAAAACTCGCTTTCATTTGGCTAAACACATCCGTATTCTGAAATCTTGATCTGTCGCTGTTGATGATCACGGTGAAATTCAGCTCCTGTGAAAAAAGATTTGAAAAGCTAAAGCAAAGGAAAACAAATAATGCAAGTCTTTTCATACAGATAAACTTTAGGTATTTCCTATTATCAAACCCAAGCCGGGATGTTTTTGACTTCATCCACGATCAGTTCTGAAATTTTAGATTTTGGCAAAAGCGCCGATTGGAACCTTCTTCCATTTTGATGAAAAACCGTGACCTTATTTGTCTCATGTTTGAATCCTACACCTTCTTCCTTCGCTGAATTGAGGACCAACAGGTCAAAATTCTTTTTTAAAAGCTTCTCTTTCGCATAAGCCTCCTCATTTTCAGTTTCCAGTGCAAATCCTATATGAATTTGGCTAGGCTTTTTTACTTTTCCAAGTTCAAATGCGATATCTACATTCTTCTTCAGCCTAAGCGTAAGTTCATTCTCTTGCTTTTTAATTTTCTCACCCGCAACATCGGCGGGGGAATAATCTGCAACCGCCGCTGCAAACACACAGATATCCATTTGGGAATGAAGTGAGCGGGCTGCTTCGTACATCTCATTTGCGGAAAGAACATGCACAACTTTAAACCTTCCAAGATCTAGGTTCACTGGTCCTGAAACCAAAACAACCTCTGCACCTCTTGCTTTAAATGAATTTGCAAGCGCCAGACCCATTTTCCCACTGGAGTGATTACTTATAAATCTAACCGGATCAATGGATTCTTGGGTTGGTCCCATGGTTATCAGCACCTTCTTCCCTTTAAATTCTAAATCGGAATGAAAAAAATCCAACACCTGCTCAACAATTTGCTCAGGCTCCATCATTCTTCCCTGCCCAGATAGGCCGCTTGCCAATTCCCCAGATTCAGCGTCTAATATCAAATTTCCAAATGAAGCGAGTTTTTCCAAATTAGCCCTAACGGAAGGATGCTGGTACATATCCAAATCCATAGCCGGGGCAACCATAACAGGACATTTGGAAGAAAGGTAAACCGCTGTCAGCAAATTGTCACAAAGGCCATTGGCAAATTTGGACATGGTATTCGCACTAAGGGGAGCTACGAGAAAAAGATCAGCCCAAATACCAAGATCAACATGGTTATGCCAAAATCCTGATTTCTTATCGAAAAAATCCAAAAGTACTGGACGCTTTGAAAGTGTTGCGAGGGTAAGAGGTGTAATAAAATCAGAAGCAGAGGGGCTTATTACGATTTGCACCTCTGCTCCCCTTTTGATCAGTAACCGGGTAAGCAAGGCTGACTTATAAGCAGCGATACTGCCAGTCACGCCAAGAATAATCCGCTTTCCCGAAAGATCCATGAAAACTTACCCAGCCCCTTCTTGATCCGGAAACCTGTAGTACACTTTCCCTTCAACAAATTCCTCTAAGGCTAATGTCGATGGTTTTGCCATTCGTTCGTAGAACTTAGAAATTTCAATTTGCTCCTTGTTTTCAAAAACTTCTTCCAAGTTATCCACAGAAGAAGCAAATTCGGAAAGCTTATTGCTTAATTCCTCTTTAAGGTTGGAGGATATCTGTTTCGCCCGTTGCCCTACGATGTGTAACGATTCGTAGATATTACCCGTTTGCTCAGCGATTTTATCGAGATCTCTGGTAATAATGGATGGATTGACTGCCATTTTGATGAGTAGATTTATTATTCTAGTTATTACTTTCTTTTTCCTTAGTTTCTGCTTGCGCCTGAGCAGCAAGTTGATCTGCGTATTCTTTCTTCACTTTTTCATGCGAAACAATTTCTTCTCGAGTCTGAGACTCAAACTTTTTTACCTCAGCAGTATAACCACTCCCAGAATACTTTCTGTAGAAATTGGACGCAAATTTTACAGCATCGTTAAGTCTTTCCTCTTTCTTGTCAAATGCACTATTCTTGGCATATAAGTAACTGACTTCGACAAGCTTGTAAGATAATTCTTCGTTGTATTTGCTCTCAGGATAATCTTTTACAAAGTTTTGAAAATTGATGATGCAGGCTCTGTAAAAATCACCCGGAAACAAGCCGTCTTTCAAGCGATAGTACATCATCGCCTCACTGTAAGCCTTTTTTTCAAACCGACTCTCCAAATCCTTGAGCATCTCTATCGCACGCTCATAGCTCGCGGAACTCGGGAATTTGGTCACAAACTGTTGAATGGCCGAAACTGCCTCCCTACTACTTCCCTGATCCAAATTGTAATCGGGGGCGTCAAGATACAAAGCATACGCATGCATAAACAAGGCCTCTTCGGCAAGTGGACTTCTGTTGTATGTTTTATAAAAATTATTGAAGTAGCCTGCTGATTCGATATACCGTTTCGTTTTGAAATGGCAGTTGGCATAGTTATAATCTGCCATCTCGGATTTTTCAGAACCTTTGATTACCGGCAATACCTTTTCATAAAGAATTATAGCTTTATTGTATTCTCCCTCTTGGTAGTATTTGTTGGCACCGTTGTAGAGCTCTTCCCAATTGGTACTTTTCTCCAGTTTGGCAAATGGACCACAAGCGACCAAAAGGCCGAATACAATCAGAATAAATAAGGCAGAAATTCGCATGCTGCTGATTAAGACCGCAAATATAAGGTTAATATTCGGATTCAAACATAGAAAACATGAGGCTAGCACCTCATTTCTTCACCTGTAGTTTTTTGGTTACTATATTTTTATTTTCTACAAAAAGCGTGTAGAAATAAACGCCCGGCTGAAAATCAGATACATTGATGAGGAGTGAATTTCTCTCGGGATCCAGATCGTATTCTGCCACAGGATTACCTATAAAGCTATTTATCGTGATTCTTGCCCTAGCCTTGGGGTTAATCAATTCGTAATCCAATTGAGCAATACGGTTACTCGGATTGGGATAAATATCACTTAACCTCACGTCCTTATGGGCAAATTCAGATTTTGGTACACTGAGGACTTCATATCTTGCCTCCACTACAAAGTTCTCCCGGATGTTTTCAGCATTTGCGAAAAACAAATCAAAACTACCCTTGGTTTCTGCTATTCCCATTTCAAACTCAAGGTAAAAATCGGTGTAAATTTCACCAGGCCCCAACTTGATCGAAATCTTTGCCAAATCCTTTTTGGGATCCAAGCATAGGTCGCCGAAGCAAAGTCTTACTTTTTGGGATGATCCGATTCCACCTCGCAGGTTTTTCAATAAAAAAGTCTTTGGTTGATTGGATTCATTTTGCAAAATGACAGTTTTCCTATGGGATGAACCAATCTCACCAGAAAAATCAATAACCTCATTCAATACATTCACTTGCTGCGCAACCCCTAAACAAGGTAACACGAGCAACAGCCCAAGTAAATGTATAAGTATAAGTTTCATGTAGAATTGTAGTCAAATAAATAACCCTTTTCAGACCTTGCCGAATATACGAACAAAATTACCCAATGGATTATTTTTAAACTCAAAAAAACTGGTTAATTGTTGTTAACCTTAAAATAAACCGAACCACCTAATTGGAAACGTCAAAAATCTCAATCTTTCTTATCCAAATCCGAAGGCGGTTTTCTTTTCAGCGGGTTTACTTTAAGTTGATTCTGGTTTTCGAAAGGTAATTTGGAATTTACCTCTTGATCATCAAACAAATTTTTCCTTCCGGGATCGATTTCAATAATGGCCCTCCATTTGTCCAAATCCTTTTTAAACGGCCGATCTTCAATCCTCCATTTAAAGCCTTCCAATTTCCCTGTCTTTTCGTCAATTTTCTGTGTAGGAATAAATTTTCCATCCGGCCTGACTCCAAAATTTGATTTTTTAATGTATCCATCTTCAAACGTCAATTCAATACTTGCACTCAAAATACGGTTGACCCCCTGTGTAAGCGTGTCTGCCTCTAAGGCGTAGTAAAGTGACTCTCCATTCCCCTCAATGATCAATTTTTGAATCTGCCCTTCTTCAAAAATACCGGTCATTTTCCTTCCTTTCATTTGATTGAAATTCAAGAGAGTATCTGTCATAATAGAAAACGCCTTACTTTTTAAAAAAACACGATCAAGTTTTTCATTTGCTATAAAAAATACCATGCTGTCCGCAGAAAGCTGACTTTTTTTGTTCCAAAGTACCGGATCATCAAACAAGTGTATTGAAGAATCGGAGTAATTATAAAATAAAGAATCTGCTTTTCCTGAAAGGTCGGATTTAATCATCCTCACTTGGTGAAAGGCTAGCAGATACTTGACAGAATCGTTCCCGCTATCTTTGGAAATCAAGGAATCAGCCGCTAAAAAAAGCGTATCTGACTCAAAATACTTACGTACGAGAGCATTCCCGAATACTTCGCTGTATTTATCCTTTTCCCAATACTTTCCAACATCACCGAATACCTCCAACCTCCGTTCCTTATTAAGAACCCTGACATCGGTACTTCCCTCGTAATAGGCTTCTTGCTCGTTGTAAAATAATTCCTGTGCCTTTACCCTACTCTCGTCATTTTCAACTATCCCGTCATAAAACCTAAACTGCTTTTTTTGTGTGTTATAAAAACTTCCTTTTTGGGCATCAAGCGTATATCCCTCCTTTGAGACCAGGTTGGTTAACCCTTCGGTCTCTGCTGTTTTGGGAATGGTCAAATAAATCAGATCATTGGTTTTTAACGTGTAGTCGGGGTTGACTAAAACAACGTCCCGTTTGAAGCTGATTCGCTCATAATTTATTTCGTAAAACCCATCCTGGCTCGTCAGTACATTAGCAGAATCCACCACCTTGCCGGTATTAAAGTAATTGGCCACATTAGTTTCTCGATTATAATCCAAATACTCGGTATATAGCGTGGTTTCTTGATTGGTGAAAACTACCTGGTTTCTAAGCTTGGCGATTTTGGTGTTTCCATCATATTCGGCATACTTACTCGAGGTAGTAATCGGGTCTTGGATATCTTGAATTTTCACGTTTCCAAAAAGTTGGGCCCTATTTTCTCCACGAAAAAAATGGGCTGAATCACAAAAAATCATAGAATTCTGATGCTTCATTTTCACCGAGCCCAAGAGTCTTTCAAAATTATTGGCTCCCTGTAACAAATCAGCACTGAGAATTTCTAAGGTAGATGTCTGCTGGGCCACACTATTCAATGTAGGAATAGAGAAAATCAGGAAGAGGGGGAGGAAATTCAAAAAACAATTTTTCATGAGTCTGCAAACGTGGACAAAATTAGCAGAAAAAGCTATTTTTGATCAATGCGTGAAGCCTTTATCTCCTACATTCAAAAATCCCAACTGATCCAGACAAATCAACGCTACCTCCTGGCTTGTAGCGGTGGCATGGACAGTATGGCCTTGGCACATTTGCTTCTGTCAGCCAAAATACCATTTGAGATTGCCCATGTCAACTTTCAATTGAGAGGAGAAGAGAGCGAACTTGACCAGACATTTGTCGAAAAATGGGCCAGATCAAATCAAATTCTTTTTCACTTGAAAATCGCAGACACTTTAGCACTGGTTGATTCAAAAGGTATTTCCATTCAGATGGCTGCAAGAGAAATCCGCTATGATTTCTTTGAAGAGCTGAGGTCACAGGTCCAACTTGACGGCATTATCCTGGCGCACCATCAAGACGATCAGCTAGAGACCATATTTCTGAACTTGCTGAGGGGTACCGGCATAGAAGGTGTTTCCGGAATGAGTGAACGAAAAGGATGGCTTATCCGTCCGCTCTTGAATTTTTCAAGGGATGAAATCAGGGGATTTATGATGTCGGAGAATTTACCCTGGAGGGAAGATAGCTCCAATCAAAAAACCGACTATAAAAGGAATAATCTCAGGCACAGAGGACTACCCGCTATTTATGCCTTGGAACCAGAGGCCAAAAAAAATTTAATCACCAGCTTAAGCCGATTAAAAGATACTGGAAAAGCTTTTTTAGGGCTTTTCGAATCATGGAAGGCAAAAAGTATTCAGGAAAAAGATGGCTTACACTATCTGGCTTTCACTGCAATTCGCCCTCTTCCTGGGGGGGCATCGCTTCTTTATTTTTGGCTGAGAGGGTATGGATTTAATCCCGAACAAGTTCAACAAATTTGGGAGTCCCTTGAAAACCCCAGATCTGGAGCTGCTTTTACCGGAAATGGGTATCAACTATGGTTTGACCGTCAAGAAATGATTCTAGGACCGATTTCTGAAGTTTTTGAAACGGTCTATGTGGAAAAAAACGACAAATTGCTAAATCTTCCGGAGGGGATTTTTGAAATTGTAAGATTCTCAGAAAATACAGCAATTGATCTGAATGCGCAAAATGCGCTTTTGGATGAAGAGCAACTTGAGTTCCCACTGACAATTAGAACCTGGAAAGTAGGAGATCGTTTTGTTCCGCTTGGAATGAAAACCGAAAAAAAAGTATCCGATTTTCTTATAGACCTAAAAATACCTATCCCGAAAAAACAGGAAGTTAAAGTCCTGGTTTCAGGAAATAATATTGCCTGGTTGATTGGAATGAGGATTGCCGACTGGGCTAAAGTTTCTCTAACCACCAGGCAATTCATCCACTTTAAAAAAAACTGAACTATGCGGAACCCATTTTCCAAAACATACGAACCTCATGAATTACAGATGTTTGATTTTTTGCAAGGAATCCGGTTTTTTGAACGGATGAGACAAAAAGAGCTTGCACGATTTCTCCCGGCAATGCATGAAAGGAAATACGTGCGGGATGAGGTTGTTTTTTTCAGCAAGGATCCGAGTCAAGCCTTGTATTTGATCAGAAGGGGACAGATCGATTTGACCATTGATGTACGGGAAAGCTTTGAAACCATTATGCAACTTAAACGTGGAGAGGCCTTTGGAGAAAATTCGCTGCTTGAAAATGCAAAACGAACCTACACTGCACTTGTAACCTCTGACGAAGCGGACTTGATTGTTATTCCCCATTTTGCCATACAGGAAATTTTTGACAGCAATCCAAAGATTAAAGCAAAAATGATGACCTCTCTGTCTGAATTTTACAATGCAAATAATCAAAGATTATTCAGATCATATCGGGAATCCTTTGGTTTCTTCAGTCTGAAACAAATGTTTGAATAAACTACTCCTTCAATCGAGTCTTTTTCTTCAAAAAAACCATAGTAGGCAGAAACTAATCTCTGGACGGTTTCTTATCCTAGTCATTGCTTCTTAACTTAGCGCCGCATTTCAAGGCAGTTTAAAAATAACAAACTATAAAATCATGAGCAAAGTAACCGTAGTTGGAGCAGGTAACGTAGGTGCCACCTGCGCTGATGTATTAGCTTATCGCGAAGTTGCAGAGGAAATTGTATTGGTTGACATCAAGGAGGGTATTGCTGAAGGCAAGGCATTGGACATTTGGCAAAAAGCGCCAATCAATCAGTATGATAGCCGTACTGTAGGAAGCACCAACGATTACAGTAAAACTGCCAATTCAGACGTGGTAGTGATCACCTCCGGCCTTCCTCGCAAGCCTGGAATGACGCGTGATGATTTGATCGAAACCAACGCAGGTATAGTTAAATCAGTAACCGAAAACATTATTAAATATTCTCCAAATGCCATTATTATTGTGGTGTCCAATCCTTTGGATGTAATGACCTATCAGGCTCATTTATCCTCTGGCTTGCCTCGGACAAAAATTATGGGAATGGCTGGAATTCTGGATACTGCTCGCTACAGAGCATTTTTAGCAGAAGAACTCAACGTTTCAGGCAAAGAGATCCAAGCCATTTTGTTAGGGGGTCACGGAGATACCATGGTTCCGCTTCCACGATATACCACAGTTGCTGGCATTCCTGTTACAGAACTTGTTGAAAAGGAAAAACTGGATGCCATTATTGAGCGAACCAAATTTGGAGGTGGAGAATTGGTGAAATTAATGGGTACTTCAGCTTGGTATGCTCCAGGATCTGCTGCGGCACAGATGGTCGAGGCTATCCTGAAAAATCAAAGAAGAGTATTCCCTGTCTGCATCAAGCTTGACGGCGAATACGGCATTGACGACTGCTATTTAGGAGTCCCTGTGGTCTTGGGGAGAAATGGTATCGAAAAAGTAATCGAACTTGACCTCAATGCGGAAGAAAAAGCATTGCTTGAAACCTCCAGAGGGCACGTGAAAGAAGTAATGAACGTACTGGACCGCCTAGGCAAATAAGTTGATTAATTAGGTTATTTAGACCTAAGAAACTTCCGTTGCAAGGCTGGTTTCTTAGGTCTTTTTCATCCTACCAATTCCATCCGTTAATTCAGCTGATGAAAATCTGGAAGAGTCTTTTGGTGATTTTTGTAACTTCCCTTTTGGGCTGGGGAGGGTATGAATTTTATCAAAAATTTATCCTATCCAATGAAATAAACAGTCTTGAGTTAATTTCAGAAGATGCAATTTTTACTTTTGAAACCTATCAGGCAGATCAGGCTTGGAATGCCCTTGTGGATCAACCGATATGGAAACATTTGAGCCAATTCCCTGCATTTGAGTCTTTTTCCTCACAGTTGACAAGCTTAGATAGTCTTTTAGGTTCGAATGGTTTTCTTTCAAAGAAACTGCGCTCCAAACAAGTCACCGTGAGCTACCATACCACGGGCGCTGACAGCTTTAGCCTCCTGTACACGATGAACTTCGGGAATGAAAATCCCGCTCAGTTACTACAAGACCTTAAATCCAAAATTTCTTCCTCGGCTAAATTTCAAACCCGAAAATATAGTGATCAGGAAATCATCGAGTATATCGATTCGTCAAATACAAGAAAATGGTCGATAACTATTCTCAACAAGGTTCTACTGGTCTCTTCCTCTTCATTTGTAATCGAAGAAGCCATCCGTTTTTTTCTAAATGATGGTCCAGATCAGATTTCTGATAAACTTGGAAGTCAATTAGCCTACGATTCTGATTTAGGTCGGTTAATTTTAACTTCACGAGGGCTGTCAAAACTAATTAGTGGTGTGAGAGAATCAAGAGAATCCGCACTGCTAAACCAGATTAATTCCTCCGACCATGTGGTAGCCCTAAATCTTACTTTTGAAGACAAGAAACTCATTTTCAAAGGCCCGATTAAACTTGATTTCACAGGCAACTTCCTTCCCTCTCTTCAGGCCAAACTAGAGGATTTTGAAAAACTGATTTCCAGAAGGACACAATCCATAACCCAAATTAATTTGGGGGGAATTTATGAAACCCAAAAACTTAAAAATCAAGCTTTTTCGCCAATTTCAACCCTAAGTGGTGAGATCCAATCCAGATTGATTGAAAGGGGATTTTTGGATTACTTTTCCGGGGAAATGTACCTCCTTGATCTGGAAACCCAGCCTAATGAAGAGGGAAATAAGGCCCTATTGATTAGAACTCTTCAGCCTGAACAGGTAAGGGATTTCCTGAAAGAATTTAGAGGAGATGCAGACTTTCAGTCTGTTGATTACTACAGTGAGAATGAAATTCTTTTTTTTCCGGAAAATGAATTCCCCGCTCATTTATTTGAAGGAAAATTTACGGGGTTTGATCAGACCCACATCAGCTTCGTCGGGGATATCCTGATTATGACCAATTCAGCTCAAGGGATGAAGTGGATATTGGATGGTTATTCCATGGATTCAAACTGGAAACAACAGTTTAGTGGAATTCAAAATCAAATCATTTCACCCTCCTCAGGGTATAGCAAGACATTTATTCTACCTAGAATATTGAATAGATGGATTCAGGAATCCAATCCAGTTTGGAGCACTTTCTTCCAAAAATTCAAAACAGAATTGCAGGCATTTCCAATAGTCACCTTTAAAATCAATCAATTTCCATCAGGACAGGAAGCCTCCCTGATTTTTCATTATCTGCTGGAAATTCCAACGGAGAAAGTCGATGACCAATCATTTGAACTTGTCTCCGGCAAACAAATCAACTTACCCAAGCGCATCATTTACGGTCCAAAAATCATCAAAAATTTCAATGACAATACAGAAGATCTTATCGTACAGGATGAAAGCCATACTCTCTATTTGATCAATTCTGCAGGAGAACAAGTATATAGTCAGCAGTTGGGTAGCCCTGTAATTTCGGAAACCTACCAAATCGATTTTTATAAAAACGGAAAACTCCAGGTTTTACTTGCCACTGCCGATCAACTGCACGCAATAGACAGGCTGGGGAATAGTCTGCCCGGGTTCCCTTTTTCCATACCAAATGAAAAAATCGCCAACCTCAATCTGGTCGATTATGACAAGAAAAAAGAGTACCGCTATTTTGTTTCCACAGTTAAAGGGAGCTTGTGGCTTTTTGATAAAACTGGAAAGTCACTGGAAGGATGGAGCCCTTTGAACCTTGGAGAACAAACCATTGGAGCTCCTTTACATACTCGCATACCGGGTAAAGGTGATTTTATGGTCGCCTATGGAAAATCTGGTAAAGTGTATGCCTTCAATAGGAGGGGCGAAACACAACCCGGATTCCCGCTAGACTTAGGTAAAGACATCACCTACCCCATCCTGATAACCTCTGCCAAAAACACTTCGCTGACCGCAATTTCAAAAGGTGGCGAAGTGATAAACGGATCATTTTCTGGTGAGATTTTAAATAAAAAGCAAGTAATAAAAACTTACAAAGACGATCTGTTTGGGCTGCTTCCAGACCAAAACAGTGAGGGTTACATGATTAGAGTAAAACAATTCAATAAGACCTTGATTTTAAATCAACAGCTGGAAACTTTGATGACCTTGCCGATTATGGGAGAAAGATCATGGTTTAAGTATTTTGACTTCGGCGATGGAAGAAAATATGTCGCCGCTACTGATCCTGAACAAGGCTTTGGATATCTCCATGACCTGAAAGGAAACCTAATGACCACCGTTCCTTTGGAAAGTGATGGAGAAATAGAAATCTCCCATTACAGTAAACTAGGACAATTGATCATACGGACTCGGTCAGGAGAAAGAATCTTGGAATACATTATTCCCGATTAAAGTGTCTTTTGCAATTCTCAAAAAAACTGCAAAATCGATTATTCTAATGCGTTTTAAGTTGAAAGTTTTACAGTTCTATGATCCATAAATCCGCTCTTACATTTTTGATTCTTATCCTAAGCTTTTTATCGAGCTTTGCCCAGCTGATTGTGGACGAACAGGATTCAAAACTACCTCCAGATGGGGTTAACCTAAGCTCACCTTATCACACCACGATGAGCTTCTTTTTTAATCTGAATACCAAGAATTTCAAACCCGCATTAGCCGCCCGCTCACTTGACCAACGGGGATTGGAAGGAGATCCTGAGGATTTGGCTGTCAAACTCCAACAGATCTTTGAAGGAAAAGGGGTGATCGTCCGGGCAAGTCAAATCCCGAATGATCCAAATTACATGGATTCAACAACAAAGGCTGCGCATAAATACTATTTTGATAAAGATAGACTCCCTGAAATTTACCTGGAAAAGAGTGGGAGTCAATGGAAGTTTTCCCCCTTTTCAGTAAGTCAAATCAACCGCATTCATGCAGAAACCTATCCCTTTGGAACAGACGAGCTTCTCAACCTTTTGCCTAAGATCGGTACTGACCATTATTTTGGATTTCAATTGTGGCAGATTTTTGGATTGGTAATTCTAACCCTCCTGACTTTTTTACTCTTCTGGATATTTACCTTCTTAGTAGATCGTGTATTGCTTTACCTGATGAATCGTTTGGGATACGGTGCTATTGGGAAAAATTACTTGCTTCCCATTGCCAAGGTTACCAGTTTTTATCTACTTGTGGTAGTATTATCTTTCCTTTTGAGGGTGTTGCAATTGCCGGCTGAAATCTGGGCTTGGATTGTTTTGGTCTTCAGAACGCTAAAACCATTTTTGATCACCTTAATTTTTTACAAAATCGTAGATGTGGTGGCAGCCTATTTTGCAAGTCTTGCAGCTAAAACAGTATCAACCCTCGACGACCAATTGGTGCCCTTGCTTAGGAAGACGATGAAATCCGTTGTCATTTTACTGGGTACACTTTTTATCTTAAAAGATGGATTCAATCTGGATATCATTCCTTTCCTCACAGGACTTTCCATTGGCGGGATTGCCATCGCTTTGGCAGCTCAAGACACAATAAAAAACTTTTTTGGTTCAGTCATGATTTTCATCGACAAACCATTTCAGGTAGGTGATTGGGTAACTTCAGGTGAAATAGATGGAATAATTGAGGAAGTTGGATTTCGCTCAACCCGAATTAGAACCCATCGAAATTCTTTAATGTATGTTCCAAACGGAAAAATAGCTGATGCAGTAGTAGATAACCACGGACTCAGGCAATATCGGAGGTTTACTACAACACTCACCCTAACCTATGAGACCTCGCCGGAGCTTATCCAACAGTTTGTCTCGGGGCTGAGGGAAATCATACTTTCCCACCCAAAGACTAGAAAAGACCTTTATCACGTGTACTTCAACAACCTGTCAAGCTACAGTCAGGACATCATGTTTTACATCTTTTTTGAAGTCCCCACTTTCAAGGAGGAACTTGAGGCAAGACATGAAATTCTACTACAGATCGTTAAACTGGCACAAGTTCTTGGCGTACGTTTTGCGTTTCCTACCCAAACGCTGCACTTGGAGTCTTGGCCAGAAAACCCAAATCAAGAACAAGTTGAATCGAAAAAATCCTCCTATGAAAGAATTCTTAAAGAATTTTATTCAAAGGAATTAGGTAAAAAATCGGACTGAAAAGTAAATTCAATCCCCAACCCGAAAGTAAATTCGCTCTACGGATGAAATGCCCCCCTCCACGGTACGTTTCCAAAACACAAAATCAGCTTCCAAATCAGGTGCCTGAGTGGTCACCTTAAGCGCATTATTCCCCCAAAAAAGGACTGTTCGCCAATCTGGAAAACGGGTATTGGTGAACGAACCAGTAAATTGATTCTTATCGAGAGTGATCCAAGGCTGCAATCCTTGATAATCAAAAAATCGGGATGCAGGAGCTAAAGGAAACAACCCGAAATTATTGGCATAACTGGTAAAGCTGAGCACACCGGGATAGGTTCTATCATTCAGGTAAAATTCCCGATTCAATACCTCAAGCTTTTGAAGAAGTTTAGGGTTGAAAGATGCCAACAAATCTGAATCAAACACTGGCATAGCATCCACCAAAATCAAGGGATTTGTGTCAAAGGCGCTTTTATTGGCCTCATTGAGCAAGCGGAACTCCTTCTTTTTCTCTCTTGTACGGACAGCTACACTCGGTACAAATTCCCTTATCACCGTCTCAATGTCCTCAAATCGAGTATAATCATCCAAGTTATAGGTATAGTCAGCGACAAATCCTGTAACTATTTCCAAAGTATCAGACTTGGAATCTTCAAGGTAATACGTCTGAAGCATCGAGGCCTTAAGCAACCGGTTTAAAACCTCAAGATCCTTTTCTTCGATGCTTAGTTCAGGAAGAATGAAGCTTGGCTTAAAAATGGTTTTTATGACAGGAGAAACAACTTCTAGCCCCGGCATCTCCTGACCGTTTTCAAGCTGAAGAATCAACCGATCCCAATGTTTCAAACCTCCGATATCAAAAAGCATTTCCCCAGTTGATTCAGGATGATCGGTGTAGAGAGCGCTCTGTTTTCCATGTACGGAAAGAAAGTACGTACGTGTCGTATCTGCCTGAGGAACTTTGGCCTTTACAATATGTCCAAAAAGCTCCGGCAAAAGCTTTTCTTTAATCAATTCTGCATAGATTTCTTCTGACCTGAATTGCTTTTGTTCTTCGGGAAGAAAGTGATTGGCTATGGAAATCCCAAACTCAGCCCGATTCCCAACTTGATTTCCTTGGGGTAAAAATTCAATTTTGGCACCCTTGGAAAAGGTTTGTTGAGGAGAAAGTTCAGATTTTAAAGAAGGCTTCGAAACCTTTGGAGGAATGCGTGGATTGATCACGGTAATCAGTTGCTGTGCAATCCCGAAATTCATATCCAAATGAGGGCTGATTCGTGTATAAACTCTCAACAGGTAATTATCGGATGGAATTTGGCTTGGAAGTTTAAGAAAGTTGATCGCTTCTCCATTTTTGAGTGGAATTTTGGCATATGCGATCGAAACGGAGTTGCGATCCAACAACTCTGCATACAAGACCTGCGAAACTGAAGGTTGATTTGCTATACTTACCGTTGCCTCCAACCATACTTTCTCTCCGGAAAAATAGAGTGTTTTAGGTGTGTGAAATACGACTTGCTCTGCTGGATTTTTGAATGATTGACCAAATCCGAAACCCACTACATACACCATTGAGAGCAAGGTCAACCATACCCCCAGCCTTTCTTTAGAAAAACACCAAATGAAATTTGAATTCATAGTCAGATCAGTTATCCTGCCAAAAATCAGGTTTTACAGGTGAGGCATACAGGGTGCAATCCGTGCATCTTTTTGAAGAAGGAAAGTAACCAATTATGGTGGTCCCCTGCATCAACTCCCTGGTAGGAACTACCGCTCCATTACCGAAGGCATTTTGATAATCCCTTGCCAGTACTGCCACCTCACCAATAACACAGTCATTAAAAATGGGATCAATATAATTCCAGGGGCTGACATCGCTCAGATTGATATAAATTCTCTTCTGCCGAATGATACCAAGGCTTACCTGCCCAATCACCGGATTTTGGTTTGGATCCACACTTTTAATATTTCCTCCGATCAATGAAGGTAATGGACTAAATATGGATCCGATTTCTTCAGTGTTTTTCTTCAAAACTTCCCAAAATTTCACATCTTTTGAAGCAATCCCTTTCTGAGAAATCAAAATACTATAGCGCTCCATGATCCGTTCATCACCTTTCGGTATTTCAGTTACCGTCTTTTGAAAAACTACCTGATCCTGAAATTTAGAACTTGTCTCAAGGACTATATTTGGACTGGGTTCGGTCTTAAAACATAGCGAGTTTTGTTCCGATGCTTTTCTTATTCTCACATCCTTTAGTACTGGATCATAAATATAGGAAGTCCTAATTCGGGGACGATATATCCATGTCTCATCAAAAGTCCAAAGAAAATCATCAGTATCTGAATTTCCCTGAGTGGAAACAAAAACCTCCACACCTTCCTCATCCCGTTTGAAACCTCCATCGAGAATCTCTGGAGTTAGGATGGGTTTCAATTCCTCAGACGAATACCTTTCACCTGATTTAAGTATGATTTCCAAGACATAGATTTGACTCTCGTCTATATCTCTTTGAAATAGATACACTCCACTTCCTTTTTCTGTAAGGGTAAACTCAGCCCCAGTCTTTCCTCTCAGAACAACTTTGGCACCAAGCTCGGGGATGCTTGATTTTGCAGATGATAGCGGAGCCGTTCGACTGAGCTTTAATTCACTTTTCATCCCCTCAGTATCGAGATAGGCCTCCACAACTAAAACGCTTATTTCGTCAGGCGGAAGCTCAGGATCATAAGGAGTCCGACATGCCCCTGTCATCAATAGAATAAATAAAATAATCGTCCATCCTCTTTTCATCAGAATCTGAAATTATAGGTGATAAATGGAATGGGTTCGGCAAAAATTGCAAGCTGGTAGCCTTGCAGTTTTCCACCTTCAGGCACATAGTACACCGAATACGCATTATCCCTTCCCAGGATATTATATACTCCAAACGACCAGGAAGCATGTGCCAACTTTTTGACCTTATGGTTTCCCTCTAGATTTACTGAAAAATCCATCCTAAAATAATCGGGCACCCTAAAAGAATTCCGGTCCGAGAAATAAACCCGCTCAGCCCCCCCATATTCAAACTTGGCAATTGGCAAAGTCACTGGTCTTCCTGTACTGTATTTACCCGCGAGAGTCATATTTAGCCGTCGGCTTACTTCAAGATTCATAACCAAGTTGGCGTTATGTGGCTGGTCAAAATTACTGGAATACCAAGTTGACCGGTTGATTTGCTCTTTGCGCTCACTAGGATTCGTTTGTAATAGAGATCTACTATAAGTGTATGCAAATGAACCATTGATTTTGCCCTGCAATTTTCTCAAGAAAAATTCAGCCCCATAGGCTTTCCCCTGAGTAACTAAAACATCTTGTTCAATCCGGTCATTTAGGACAATACTCGCACCTGACTTGTAGTCCAAAAGATTTTGCATGGTCCGGAAATATACTTCCGTTGAAAGCTCATACATCCCTTGCTTCATGTTTTTGAAATAGCCCAAGGCATACTGAATCCCTCGTTGGGGTTTAAGAAAGGGATCACTCAGCTTCCAGGTATCCGTTGGGGTAATTACAGAAGAATTACTCAGAAGATGGATGTTCTGTCGCATGGAGTTAACTCCCGCCTTGATGGATGCCCAATTGGAGAGTGCGTATCGGGCTGAAAAGCGAAACTCGGGTCCATGGTAGGTTTTTACATTTTCTCCAGATCCATAGACGGTTTCTCCAGTTATATTTTCTGATAGGAAAGGTTCTCCAGGAGCATATACAGGAAGTGTCTGAGGTCCTAAGAACCGGTACAGGTTATACCTCAATCCTCCACTAAGAGTCCATTGGTCATTGATTTCAAATTCATCCCCAATAAATACAGACCAATCCATCGCATTTTCGGAAGCTACATAGTCAGGAATTACAATACTTTCCCTTCCAAAAGGATTGATTTTCCCAGGATTTAGCTGATAATAAATCCCGTGAACTCCATAATTCAAAATGTGCCGGTCACCCTTTTCTTGTCGAAACTGTGCCTTGAGAAATTGCTGTCGGATATCGAAGCGGTATTGATAGGCATTGAGCGGATTATCATTTCCCTCCACCAAAAAGTCATACCCGTCCTGACCCGCCGAAAAAGTTGCCTCGAGCTGATCATTGAAATAATGGGTCCAGGAAACGGCAAAATTCCGGTTAGAATAACTGTAAACCGTGTCGGGATCAAACTGAAACTCATCTTTACTAAAATAGCCTGAAACTCGGATTGCATCTTTTTCACTAAACCGATGCTCGACCGCAGCATTCAAATCAGCAAAATATGCCCGGCTTGCTCCTAGATCAATTTTATCCTTCAAGAAATCGAGCAGCCAATCGGAATAGGTAAGTCTTGTCCCCACAATAAATGTGGTATTAGACCCAATTGGGCCATCAATGCTAAGCCTGCTAGTCATGGGGCCTATTCCACCCGAACCTCCTATTTTATCGGTTCGACCTTTTTTGGGAGTCACCTGCAGCACCGATGAAAGCCTCCCCCCTAGACTGGCGGGAATCCCAGCCTTGTACAACTCCACCCCCTGTACCATATCTGAATTGACGGCAGAGAAAAATCCGAAAAGATGCGAGGGATTAAAAAGCGTATTTTGATCTAATAGAATTAGGTTTTGATCCGCTGCCCCACCTCTAACATTAAATCCTACGCTAGCTTCTCCTGCTGTATTCACCCCTGGCATGGTGAGTAATCCTTTGATGATATCCACCTCACCCATCACTGCGGGGAGCTTGCGCATCTGTTGTACGGAAAGAGACTGAACCCCCATCTCAGGTCGGGACACATTGGTCAGCGCCCCCGATCTTACAACCACTTCATTGAGTGAAAAGACCCCCTCGCCAATGTTGAGATCAAGGACTCCATCCCCTTGGATATCCAAAAGCCGTTGTTCCGTATAACCACCAATGTTTTGAACAAAAAGCGTTTTGTTTCCTTTGGGTATGCTAAGTTCAAACCTGCCCTCCTGATTCGTGATGGTCTGGCGCATGGATTCCTTTTCATAGACAACAGCCCCCTGTATAGGCTGATTATTTTCCAGACTTTTAACCATACCGGATAATTTAGCTTCAGTCCCGGAACCGGGAATGCCTATGACATAGCGACGGTTTCGGACAAACTCATCCTGAACAGCAGCTGACTCAGAAAATCCTCCTGCGGGTGCTTGGAAGTAATTTGGAAGAAAATCAACTTGAAGCTTTTCTCCTTTGCTGATAAAAACTTCTCTTTGTGTGGAAACAGAAAATTTAAGGTCAGTTTTGATGAATATCACTCCCAAAACATCTTCTAGTTTGTCATTACTTGCCTGCAGGTTAACGGTCAGGCCTGCGACATCATTTTCCTTGAAAAAGAACCTGTAAGAAGTTTCTTTTTCCACCAATTCGGCAAATCGACCAAAAGAAATTCCAGGAAAAAAGCCTGAAATCCGGTTTTCCTCCTGTGCAAAAGAAGATTGAGCCCAAATTAGGGCGGTCAATACAATCAGAAAAGTTTTGTAGATCCCGTTCATAACCGTCAATCTTCACCTGTATAAGAAACCAGAAAACTCAAAAAGCTATCCGGGTTTTGTTTGAAAGAGAGTGCCTTCGATTTTATTTCTTTTTTGATTGCTTTAGGTTCCAATCCTAGAGCTAAGTACACATCGGAAGATTTTTTAACCGGGAAAAAGACACTTTCGTTTAAAATAAAAAACTCAACTTTCTCTGAATATTCCTCATCAAATCGGGACATTTCACGGAGTGACTTGGTAGTTTTATACCGTTTAGCCAGCGCAATAGCTTTTCCTGCACCAATGACCTGATATATTCCATTACCATGACGGAAATAAGATTCATTTCCTGGAAAATACCTGAATTCTTCTCCGTTGGCGAGTATAAAGCCATCGACCTTCTCCGGTTTAATAAGGATTTTTTGGTTAAAAATCGGGTGGAAAGTGACCAATTGATCTCTGTAGGTGTCATACATCAAAGGAACATTTGGATAAGTTATTCCATTGATGCGGAGGCTACCTCGTTCAAACTGTCGGGAATAGTGAAATGGATCTCCTTTGATCAAAGGGGAAGGTTCGGCATATTGACCTCCGGTAATCAATTCCTGAAAATAGGCAATCTGTTCACGATAAGCTGGAATGTAGGGCAAACTTTCACCTGCTACTTGGGCAAAAATTGGTTTACTAATAAAAAAAAGGGAGGTACACAGAAAAAATAGTATTTTTCGCATGCCGAAAATTACGATTGAAAATCCTTATATCTACCATTTATCCCAAATATGTTTTAACGGTTAAATGAAAATTTGAACGGACAATAAACCTTGACCTATGACATCCAGAAGACAACTCTTAAAAGCCTTGGCTTTGACGCCTCTTGCTGCATCCACAACTTCCGTAAAAGCAGCACCTTCACCAACGGCTATCACACAGTTCAAGTTTTCATTGAACACAAGTACAATCAGAGGGCAGAAACTCAGCTTGCCTCAGATCATTGAGCTAGCGGCAAAAGCTGGATACGATGGTTTTGAGCCTTGGATGATGGAAATTGATTCCTATGTCAAGGAAGGAAAAACCCTTGCTTCGCTGAAAAAATTAGCTTCTGACGCAGGACTTCAGTTTTTTGATTGCATTGGTTTCCCTACTTGGATGGCGCAGGATGAAGAGAAAAGTAAAGTCGGATTTGCTCAAATGGAAAAAGAAATGGGTATTCTTTCCGAACTAGGTTGTACCCGAGTAGCTGCTCCTGCAATCGGCACGGAAGCACCTTTGGACCTTCTAAAGGCCGGAGAACGATACAAAAAGTTGTTGGAATTGGGCCGGAAGACGGGGGTGATGCCACAGTTGGAGTTTTGGGGAGCATATCCTTCCTTCTTTCATCTTGGACAGGCCATGGCAGTGGCTGCGGCAGCGGATGATAAGGATGCCAAAATTTTGGCAGATGTGTACCATTTATTCCGAGGAGGTTCCGGTTTTGAGGGTATGAAAATGCTTGATGGACATGCGATTGATATCTTCCACATGAATGATTTCCCAAAGGAAATCCCAAGAACCGAGCAGCAAGACAAGGATAGGGTATTCCCCGGTGATGGAGGTGCGCCAATGCAGGAACTAGCCAATACCCTGAAATCAAAAGGAGGTCAGATTATCCTTTCTTTGGAACTCTTTAATCCGGCCTATTATGCAATGGATGCGGGGTATGTCGTGAAGACTGGATTGGAAAAAATCAAGCAGTTTTTTTGATAAATAAATCCCTTCAGGTTTCCAAAAGCCTGAAGGGATTTACCTTTGACCTTAGTTTAAACTTTTTAAAGGTGTGGAAAATTGGCTGAAACTAGTTATACATCTCCTCGTAAAAAGAGAAAAAATATTCTGCAAATTTTCCAACACAACTGAGGAGCATCAACATTGATTGTTTGTAATACACCAATCCTCTCATGCAATATGAATAAAAAAATACCCACTTTGATTTTTATCCTTGGTTCTTTATTGGGGTTTACAAACTGTAATAAAGATTGCGAAATAAAGATTGACACCTGCAAAGAAATCCCTCCCTCAAACGAGGCTTGCGAAGCTTATTTTTCTAGATGGTTTTTTACATCTACAAACAAAAAATGTGAGCAGATTGGATACAGTGGATGCAGTATGAAAGGTTTTGAAACTAAATTAGCATGTGAGGCCTGTAAATGCGACTAGTTCAATCGAAATACAGCTAGACAAACTGTGAGATTCAATGTTTAAAAAGGGCGTTTTTCTGAGGGAAATCGCTTTTACCACTTGACTTTTTTTTCTCTTACTGAATAATCAAATCTGTTTGATGTATTTGAACCACGAAGAAAATTAAAAACTACATTTAAAGCGAAAAAGAGTGTAACTTCCCAAATGAAGACTTAGCTGTAATTGTTAATTTTCTCAATAATCTTAACGGTTTAAATCCAAAAGTTTTCAAAAAGGATGTTCTCGATTCCTTTGTTCCCCGCATATATTGACCAACTGTTAAAAGCAATTTCCTCGGTATTTTTCTAAGCAGTTTCTTGACAATTTTTTAAATTTTTATTTTTCCACGTCTCACCCAAACAAATCCGAACTCAGATACCGATCACCCCGGTCGCAGGTGATGCAGACGATGAGTCCCTTTTCCAGTTCTTTGGATAGTTCGATGGCTGCATGGAGTGCGCCTCCACTGCTCATTCCGGCTAGAATCCCCTCCTCCTTAGCCATTCTCCGGGTCATCTCAGTCGCTTGTTGTTGACTCACATCAATGACCCGATCCACTCGCTCCTTTTCAAAAATCGCAGGCAAAAACTCCGGTGACCACCGACGGATACCCGGAATACTCGAGCCATCGGTCGGCTGAGTACCCACAATTTGGACGGCAGGATTTTTTTCTTTCAAATAGCGAGAAACCCCCATAATAGTCCCAGTGGTGCCCATGGCAGAAACAAAGTGGGTAACTTTCCCCTCCGTTTCCCTCCAGATTTCAGGACCTGTAGTCTTGTAATGAGCCAGGTAATTATCCGGATTCCCAAATTGGTTAAGCATAAAATAACCCTCCTTATCCCTCATTTGCTCTGCAAGAACACGGGAATATTCGATGGTTTTGGCAGCTGGAGTAAGAATCACTTTGGCTCCATAGGCTTCCATGGAAAGCACCCGTTCCTTGGTAGAATTGTCAGGCATGATCAGCGTCATTTCCAAGCCAAGGACTTTCGCAACCATAGCCAAAGCAATTCCCGTATTTCCACTAGTAGCTTCGACAAGTTTGTCTCCTTTTTTTATCTCTTTTCGATCCATGGCCGAACGGAGCATATTGAAAGCAGCCCTATCTTTCACACTTCCGCCAGGATTTTGGCCCTCCATCTTGCAGAGGATCTTGATTTTGTGATTTGTTGGAATATGTTCCAACTCAACCAAAGGAGTATTCCCAATCAATTCAAAGAGTTTCATCTAGGTCATTTTTAAAAACATAACGATCTGTCACCACTCCATCTTCATGATGGACTTGGGTCTGGTAATATACCTTTGAATTGGCTGGTACCGATTTGGTAAGCCATACATTTCCACCAATTACGGAGTTTTTGCCGATTACCGTCTTCCCACCCAAAATGGTCGCTCCAGCATAGATGACAACACCGTCTGCTATGGTTGGATGCCGCTTAGTATCTGCATCGGCCTTGTCCACGCTCATTGCGCCAAGCGTGACACCTTGATAAATTTTCACATGATTTCCGATAACTGTGGTCTCCCCAATTACTACACCTGTTCCATGATCGATACAAAAATACTTGCCAATGGAAGCCCCTGGATGGATATCGACACCTGTGCGGCTATGGGCTATTTCCGTGATCATTCTTGGAATAAGCATGATCCCAAGCTGATGCAATAAATTGGCGATTCTATAGGCTGAAATGGCATAAAAGCCAGGATAGCTGCGCAAAATTTCAGTTTTGGACTTCGCTGCCGGGTCACCTTCATACATGGCGTCCACATCCTGATGCACCCAATCAAATACCCGTTCAAGCTGGTCAAAAAAGACCCCTGCCAAGTGTGCTCCATCTCCTTGATGCAAGTGTCTATTTCGTGAAAGAATGGAACCCAATTGTTCCCTCAACAAGATCAACCTGGCTGCTACTTCCTCTTGGCTTTTGGCTTTTTGTACTGCATATTCGGGAAAAAGCAATCCAAGTAATTCCTCGAAAAAAAGT
The DNA here is from genome assembly GCA_964574365.1 of uncultured Limnohabitans sp. Taxonomy (GTDB): domain Bacteria; phylum Bacteroidota; class Bacteroidia; order Cytophagales; family Cyclobacteriaceae; genus Algoriphagus. The sequence continues at coordinate 60,348 of CAZNND010000001.1, read as the reverse complement.
TGGATAACCTTAGGTGATGGGCAATCGGAACACGCTTGGTGTGTCCGGAATATTTTTGAAACCAAAGAGTTCATGAAGAAAATTGATGCTATCAAAGCACAAAACCAACCCGGATTACATAAGGTTCATTATAGTAGGAATTGCGGTTGTCGTGCTTCAGATTGTAGAGAAAAGTGAAATTAGCCCCACCCCTTGGGCCAAACGGAGTGAAATAGCCTGCTCCTATAAAAAAAGCCTCGGTCCAAGTACGCTGAAATCTGTCATTGAAGTAGTTGTAAGCATTCCAATTGATTGATTCCACCTCGGAATAAGCGAAAATGTTGGGAAGCACATTGTATCTCGCGAAAAATCTCCCTCCATAGGAGGAACCAGTTGATCCTTGAAATCTTCTATCATCATAATATTGATACGTCGCTCCAACCCCCGTTGAGAACTTGGAATTGATCATCACACCTGCAAGCGGAGAAATATCCAGCATGGTGACAGTTCCAAATTGCAATCCCAAGTTTCCTCCGTAATACATTCTGTCTTTGAACTTTGCACTGGCTTCCGGATCAAAATCACGCTGGGCAAAAGCACCATTTTGGATTATAACTATCCACAAAACAAAAAAAGGCAAAAACTTATTTTTCCACGATAACATAGAGGTCCTCAGTTGGTTTTTTCATCAAGTATCGTTCACGAGCGAATTTCTCCAAAAGTTCTGAATTACTCAACAATTCCTCTCGTTCTGCTTGGATCTGACGTTTCTTATCCTGGTAATATTCCTTTTGACTTTCCAGATCCCAAAGTTTTTTTGTCAGGCGGATATGTACAATCAAACTGTTGGAATCAATGAAAATGACCCAGAACAGAAAGAAAAGCATGGATAACACGTAGAAATTTCTAGTGTATTTAAAAATTTTTTTCATTGGATTACCTACACCTATGCAATCTACAAAAATGATGCAAAAAAAACAGCCCGGAAATCCAGGCTGTCAATAAATAGGAAGTAATGCTGACTTACTTCAATCTTCCTTTGAATACCGCTGCATCACCCAATTGTTCTTCAATGCGTAGCAATTGGTTGTATTTTGCCATTCGATCGGAACGGGACGCCGATCCTGTCTTGATTTGACCACAATTAACCGCCACAGCAAGATCTGCAATGGTAGAATCTTCGGTTTCCCCTGATCTATGAGACATAACCGCAGTGAATCCTGCCTTATGCGCCATACTAATTGCATTCAAAGTCTCCGTTAGTGTGCCAATCTGGTTTACTTTTACTAAAATGGAGTTAGCAGACTTTTCTTCAATACCTCTCTTTAGGAATTTTACATTAGTAACAAACAAATCATCCCCTACGAGTTGAACTTTGTCGCCGATTCTGGCAGTAAGCATTGCCCAACCTGCCCAATCTTCTTCAGCACAACCGTCTTCAATGGAATCAATAGGATATTTCTCAGTCAATTCAGCAAGGTATGCCACTTGCTCTTCAATGGATCTTACTTTTCCGGTAGGCCCTTCGAATTTGGAGTAATCATACTTTCCTTCTTTATAGAATTCAGAAGATGCACAATCCAAAGCAATAGTCACATCATCACCCGGCTTATAACCTGCCTTGGCTATGGCATCCAATATGCAGGCTAGAGCCTCTTCAGTTCCTCCTGAAAAGTTTGGAGCAAATCCACCTTCATCACCTACTGCGGTACTCAGGTTCTTATCATGGAGAATTTTCTTGAGGTTATGAAAAATCTCAGCCCCCATACGAATTGCTTCTGAAAAACTTTCGGCTCCAACCGGTCTAACCATAAACTCCTGGAATGCGATCGGAGCATCAGAATGCGAACCCCCATTGATGATGTTCAACATAGGTACAGGAAGCGTATTCGCGTTTACACCACCGATGTACCGATAAAGAGGTTGACCAGATTCCATTGCGGCAGCTTTAGCCACGGCTAGGGAGACTCCCAAGATAGCATTAGCGCCTAATTTGCTTTTGGTAGAAGTACCATCCAAATCAATCATGATCTGGTCTATAGTATTCTGTTCGAAAACATCCATGCCAACCAATTCAGGAGCAATGATATCATTTACATTGGCAACGGCTTTTAACACACCTTTACCCAAATATTTACTTTTATCTCCATCTCGAAGTTCTACGGCTTCATTTACACCAGTAGATGCACCACTTGGTACTGCAGCTCTTCCAAAAGCTCCATTCTCTGTCACTACATCTACTTCTACAGTTGGATTTCCCCTTGAATCGAGAATTTGTCTTGCATGAATTGATTGAATCAACGTCATAGTGTTAAAAGGTTTTTTAAATTTAGTTTTGTGTAATCAAAGTAATGAATTCATCAAATAAATACCTGGAATCATGTGGGCCTGGAGATGATTCTGGATGGTATTGAACAGAAAATGCTGGCTTATTTTTTAAACGTATTCCCGCAACCGTATTATCATTGAGATGTATGTGAGTGATTTCCACTTCAGAATTCTTCTCGGCATCTTCTCTTACCACATTAAACCCATGATTTTGAGAGGTAATTTCACTTTTACCTGTTCGAAGGTTTTTGATAGGGTGATTTAAGCCGCGATGTCCGTGATGCATTTTATAGGTTTTAATCCCCATTGATTCGGCCAGTAATTGATGCCCTAGGCAGATACCAAAAACTGGTTTACCTGTTTGAAGGATATCCTTGACGGTATCAACAGCATATTCCATTACGGAGGGATCTCCAGGGCCATTAGAAAGAAAATAGGCTTGAGGACTCCACTGCTCCATTTCAAAAAGCTTGGTTTTTGCCGGATACACTTTGCAATACACTCCCCGCGATGCCAGATTTCTAAGAATATTTTTCTTTATACCGAAATCCAGACAGGCTACTTTCAACGGCGCATGCTCATCTCCAAAAAAATACGGCTCCTGGGTACAGACTTTTGATGACAATTCAAGGCCATTCATGTCCGGAATTTTTGCCAGTTCAACTTTCAGTCCTTCTAAATTTCCTTCAAATTCCGAGCTAATGATTGCATTCATCGCTCCTTTTGACCTAAGATGCCTAACTAATTTTCTGGTGTCTATGTCCGCAATTCCAGTGATCCCATAATTAACCAAATAATCTTGGAGGGAACCGGACCCATCCAGCCTTGAAAAAACTTCTGAAAAACTGTTAACCACAATTCCAGCGACGCATGGATGATCGGATTCAATCTCTGCAGGGTGAACACCATAATTACCGATATGTGAAGTAGTTGTCACTACAATTTGCCCTGTGTAGGATGGATCTGTGTATATCTCTTGGTAGCCCGTCATACCTGTGTTGAAGCAAATTTCACCTCCGTTGGTACCTGATTTACCAATTAGGGTGCCATGAAATACAGCTCCGTCTTCGAGGAGCAAAGTTGCTTTCTGTTTGATCATCTTTTAGAAAATTGCCCAAAGTTAATAATTCTTGGATAGGAGGAAATTAAGATTGAGAATAAAAAAAGGATTGAACCTAGGTTCAATCCTTTTATTTGATAGGTCGATTATTCAACTTAATTCTATTCGTTTTCCGATTCAGACTTCGCTTCAATGGCAGCAGATCCTTCAGAAGAATCTGAAGCCTTACTAGAAGCTCTTCTGGATCTTCTAGTTGTCTTTTTGGTAGGTTTAGCCTCTTTCAACATTAATTCATTGAAATCAACTAATTCGATAATACACATTTCGGCATTATCTCCGAGTCTGAACCCAGTTTTTATTATTCTGGTATAGCCTCCCGGACGTCCTCCGACTTTTTCGATTACTTCACCGAAAAGTTCCTTTATAGCTTCTTTGCTTTTCAGATACGAAAAAGCAATACGTCTATTATGAGTTGAATCATCTTTTGCTCTGGTAACCAGAGGCTCAACAAACTTCTTCAATTCTTTTGCTTTGGCAAGCGTAGTAGAAATACGCTTGTGAAGAATCAGGGAAGTTGCCATGTTGGATAGCATTGCCTTCCTGTGAGAAGCAGTTCTACCAAGGTGGTTAAATTTCTTACCGTGTCTCATTTTTTATTATTCTTCATCAAGTTTATACTTAGAAATGTCCATACCAAAGGTTAGACCTTTCTCTTGGATAAGTTGCTCGAGCTCTGCTAATGACTTCTTACCAAAGTTTCTGAATTTCATCATATCTGAAATCTCCAATCTGGCAAGATCCCCGAGAGTTTTAACATCTGCTGCTTTTAAGCAATTGAACGCGCGTACAGACAAATCGAGATCACTAAGTGATGTTTTCAGAAGTTTTCTCATATGAAGAAATTCCTCATCGATAGGTTCTGGTTCTGCTACTCCTGTGGAATCAAGTACCATGGTTTGATCAGAGAACAACATGAAATGCTGGATCAAAATTTTGGCAGATTCTTGTAGTGCTTTTTCCGGGTGGATAGAGCCATCAGTCGAAACTTCGAGAATCAACTTTTCGAAATCAGTCTTTTGTTCTACACGTGTATTTTCAACGCTGTACTTTACGTTTTTGATCGGGGTAAAAATAGCATCTATTGCAATCTGACCAAAAACCTGATCTTTAGGTTTGGATTCTTCGGCAGGCAAATAACCCCTACCTTTTTCAATGGTAAGTTCAATTTCAAAACTTTTCTTCTCGTCTGTATGACATATTACCAAGTCAGGATTAAGAACCTCAAAAGAAGAAGTAAATTTGGCAATATCTCCAGCGGTAAACACGGATTGATTTCTAATTTCTACAGTGATTTTACCGTCAAACGCATCGTGTACTTTCTTGAGCCTTACCTGCTTTAGATTTAGTATAATATCAGTCACGTCTTCTACTACCCCCTCAATCGTAGAGAACTCATGAACCACTCCCGGGATTTTGATGGAAGTGATGGCATATCCCTCTAGAGAAGAAAGCAAAATTCTCCTCAAGGCATTACCAATGGTAACTCCATAGCCTTTTTCCAGTGGTTTGAAAGTAAATAGACCGTTGAAGTCATCCGCCTTCTCCATCACCACTTTTTCGGGCATTTGAAATGCTAGTATGGACATATTTTGTTCTTTTTTTTTGCTGAAAATAGGAAAATATTACTTGGAGTAAAGTTCAACGATAAGTTGGACCTTAATATTCTCAGGGATGTCGTCTCGACTTGGAACACTTACAAATTTACCTGCGAGTGAGGAATTATCCCATTCCAGCCAAGGAAATCGATTAGCTCCACGTCCTGAAAGACTATTGGTAATCGCCTCCAATGATTTAGAACGCTCCCTAACTGAAATAACATCTCCAGGCTTTAAAGTATAGGAAGGAATATTAACAACTTCACCATTGACCAAAATATGCTTATGACCCACTAGTTGTCTGGCACCTCGTCTTGTAGGAGAAATTCCTAAACGGTAAACCGTATTATCCAATCTGGATTCAAGCAATTGTAGAAGGTTTTCACCCGTGATACCAGATTTTCTCGAAGCTAGATCAAACATTTTTGCAAATTGTCTCTCTAATACGCCATAGATGTATTTCGCCTTTTGCTTTTCGGAAAGCTGTACCGCATATTCAGATTGCTTCTTCCTTCTTCCACGACCATGCTGACCTGGAGGATAATTTTTCTTTTGAAGTGCCTTGCTGTGCCCTTCTATCGCCTCTCCAAATCTCCTGGAGATTTTTGCCTTAGGACCTGTATATCTTGCCATTCTGTTTGTATTTTATATTAAACTCTTCTACGCTTTGGTGGACGACATCCATTGTGGGGTAGCGGGGTCACGTCAATGATGGTAGTCACATCCAAACCTATATTCTGCAAAGTTCTGATCGCAGATTCACGACCAGCACCAGGTCCCTTTACAAATACTTCAACCTTCCTTAATCCAAGTTCATAAGCCATTTGACCACAATTCTGCGCAGCCATCTGTGCAGCATAAGGAGTGTTTTTCTTAGAACCTCTGAATCCCATTTTACCGGCAGAAGCCCAGGATATCACTTGGCCTGCATTGTTAGTAATAGAGATAATAATGTTGTTAAAGGAGGCTCTTATATGAGCTTGTCCTACTGCTTCAACCTTAACTACTCTTTTTTTACTTTTTGCCTTATCGTTTCTTTTCTGAGCCATAATCTAAATCAGATTTTATTTAGTTGCTTTCTTTTTGTTAGCAACAGTCTTTCTCTTACCTTTTCTGGTTCTGGCATTATTTTTTGTGCCTTGACCGCGTACTGGAAGTCCTTTTCTGTGTCTTAGACCTCTATAACATCCAATATCCATCAGACGCTTGATGTTTAGCTGGATTTCGGATTTAAGCACACCTTCCGTTCTAAATCCTTCAGCAATGATGGTACGAATCGCTGTGGATTCATCATCATTCCATTCTCCTGCTTTTTTATCGAAAGAGATTCCCGCTTTACTGAGGATAGCGCGAGCTGAGCTTCTTCCTATACCGAAAATATAGGTAAGCCCTATCTCGCCGCGCTTATTGTCTGGTATATCTACACCTGCAATTCTAGCCATGATTAACCTTGTCTTTGTTTATACTTAGGATTTTTCTTATTGATGACATAAAGTTTTCCTTTTCTTCTGATCAACTTACAGTCAGCACTTCTTTTCTTTACTGATGTCTTTACTTTCATGATTTCTATTAATTTTTCTCTTATTACTCAGTTGAGATCAAAATTCAATGTTATCAACCACAGGAATTTAAAAACTCAAATACCATTTAGCAGAAAACTCATTTTCATACTCTTGCCAGTTTATTTATCCATACAAAAGAAGAAATACTACCTAGTGAGATCTGCAAATCAGAAATTGTAAAACCGGATGCTGTTTTACGTTTTCAGCCCAATTCACAATTATCCAATTATTTGTATCGATATACAATCCTACCTTTTGTTAGATCATATGGGGACATTTCCAATTTAACCTTATCCCCAGGAAGAATTTTAATGTAATTCATCCTCATTTTTCCAGAGATATGTGCAATTAACTGATGACCATTTTCAAGCTCTACTTTAAACATAGCATTTGATAAGGCTTCCGTAATTGTACCGTCCTGTTCGATCGATGTTTGTTTGGCCATGTTAGAATTTAAAATTCTCTTCTATATATTGATGAGTCGTTAAGACTTCCGTTCTATTCTCGAAAATCGCAATTGTGTGTTCAAAATGGGCTGAAGGCTTTCTATCCGAGGTACGAATAGTCCAGCCATCTTTTTCTTGAACAATATTCCGTGATCCAAGATTAATCATCGGTTCTATTGCAATCACCATGCCCTCTTTCAACAAGATTCCACTACCTTTTTTTCCATAATTAGGGACTTCAGGGGCTTCGTGAAGCTTTCTGCCTAAACCATGTCCAACAAGTTCCCGAACAACAGTATAGCCTTTACCTTCAACAAATTTTTGAATCGAATGGCCAATATCACCAATACGATTTCCAAATTTAGCCTGCTCAATCCCCAAATACAGAGATTCTTTAGTAGCTTTAAGCAATCCCATAACAGACGGGGACACTTCACCAACTGGGTAAGTATAAGCGGAATCGCTATGAAAACCTTGGTGAAAGACTCCACAATCTATTGAGATTATATCGCCATCTTTCAATTCATATGCACTTGGAAATCCATGAACGACTATTTCATTCACAGAGATACAAAGCGCATAAGGAAAACCATTGTATCCCTTAAAAGAGGGTACTGCATGATGATCCCTAATAAACTCTTCAGCAATTTTATCTAAGAAAGAAGTCTTTACCCCTTCCTTGACATACTTGGAAATTTCACCATGCGTCCTCCCAAGTATATCAGCACTTTCTTTAATCTTTAGGACTTCTTCCGAAGTCTTATAATTAATCATTTTAAGCAACTTGGTAATTAGAAGAGTTGTTCTTCACATTACCACTTTTCATCATGCCCTCATAATGCCTCATTAGCAAATAGCTTTCAATTTGCCTTAAGGTATCCATAATAACGCCTACCATAATTAAAAGAGATGTGCCACCATAGAACTGGGCAAATTCACCACCAACGCCTGCAATTATTGCTAAAGCGGGGAGGATAGCAACAGCTGCCAACAAAACAGATCCTGGTAATGTAATTTTAGAGATAATTCCATCAATGAATTCAGACGTAGGAGCCCCAGGTTTTATCCCTGGCACAAATCCACCATTACGCTTCATATCTTCAGCTATCTGCTCAGGGTTTACTGTAATTGCGGTATAGAAGAAAGTAAATATGATAATAAGTGAAGCAAACAAAAGATTATACTGCCATGAAGTAAAATCCGAGAAAGTAGTACCAATGTAATTTGCTATGTCACTTTCCCCTGCCCAAATTTGAGCAACAAGTGCTGGCACAAACATAAGAGACTGCGCAAAAATGATTGGCATAACTCCGGAAGCATTTACCTTGATGGGAATGTATTGCCTTTGTCCGCCATAAACTTTACCGCCAACTACCTGTTTCGCGTACTGCACAGGTATTCTCCTTGTAGCTTCAGTGAGGGCAATTACTCCTACAACCACAAAAAACAAGACAACAGCCTCAATAATCAAAAGTAACATTCCAGAAGAACCTTTCTCCAATCCCTCTGCAATAATGGCACCAGGAAATCTTGAAATTATGCCAATCATAATCAACATTGAAATTCCATTGCCAATTCCCTTTTCAGTGATTTTTTCACCTAGCCACATGCAAAACATAGTTCCGGCAGAAAGAAGAACTAAGGAGCTCACCATGAAAAGAGAGGTACTTACCGTGACTGCACCCGTAGGTAGAATTGTAGCCGTAACGTAGCCGATACCCTGAGCAATAGTAATAGCGATGGTAAGCACTCTAGTGATTTGGTTTATTCTTTTTCTTCCTGACTCGCCCTCTTTTTGCATTTTCTGAAAATAAGGCACTCCGACAGTTAGCAATTGAAGAACAATTGAAGCAGAGATGTAAGGCATTATTCCCAACCCGAATATGGAAGCATTACTAAATGCTCCTCCTAGAAAGGTGTCAATCAGACCGAAAATCCCTTCAGGTGTACCACCAAGCTTTGATGGATCCACGCCAGGAAGTACGATAAATGACCCTAACCTAAAGATGATGAGGAATCCAATTGTATTGAGAATTCTCACTCTTAAATCTTCGATCGAGAAAATATTTCTAACTGTCGAAATAAACTTTTTCATCTACTTAATTCTTGTTTACAGTGCCACCTAGGCTCTCAATGGCAGCAATTGCCGAACCAGAGAATTGACTTGCGGTAACATCTAACTTTATAGTAAGTGCTCCACCTCCCAAAATCTTGATTTTATCATTTTTGGATGCCAAACCATGGGCAACAAAAGTCTCCATAGTTATGACATTAAGGCTATACTGCTCCGCTAGTGACTGCAAGGTATCCAAATTTATTGGTTTGAATTCAACCTTATTGAAGGATTTGAATCCAAATTTCGGTACTCTCCTTTGAAGTGGCATCTGACCACCTTCAAATCCAATCTTTGATTTGTAACCAGATCTTGATTTGGCACCCTTATGACCTCTTGTTGAAGTTCCTCCTCTTCCTGAACCGGTACCCCGGCCGATTCTTTTTCTATTTTTAGTAGAACCCTCGGCTGGTGTTAATGTATTAAGTTTCATAATTGTACCTCCTCAACTTTAACAAGGTGATTGACTTTGTTTACCATTCCAGCGATCTGAGGTGTATTTTCCACTACTACAGACTTGCTGATACGACCAAGACCAAGCGCAGTAATTGTCGCTTTTTGATCCTTAGGTCTATCGATAGTACTTTTTACTTGAGTTATCTTAATCTTAGCCATGATGCTTATCCATTAAAGACTTTTGACATTTTAACACCTCTCTGCTGAGAAACAGAGATTGCATCTCTTAATTGAACCAAAGCATCTATTGTAGCCTTAACCACATTGTGAGGATTTGAAGATCCTTTAGATTTTGCCAAAACATCCGTAACACCGGCAGATTCTAATACTGCACGCATTGCACCACCGGCGATTACACCCGTACCCGCAGCGGCAGGCTTAATCAGTACTAAACCTCCACCAAATTTTCCAATCTGTTCGTGAGGAATTGTCCCCTTTAAAACAGGAACTTTAACCAGGTTTTTCTTGGCATCTTCAATACCCTTGGTAATGGCATCTGTGACTTCATTTGCTTTACCGAGACCGTAACCTACTACACCTTGACCATCACCAACAACGACTATGGCAGAGAAGGAAAACCTTCTACCACCCTTTACCACCTTGGCAACACGGTTGATTGCTACTACTTTCTCCTTAAGCTCTGTATCTGTGGCCCTAATGGGTTTTCTTCTTATTTGAGACATATTGATTAAAATTTAAGGCCTCCTTCTCTGGCACCTTCAGCCAAAGCTTTTACATTCCCGTGATACAAGTACCCGTTTCGGTCGAATACAACTTCAGAAACACCTGATGCTACTGCTCTTTCGGCCAGTTTTTTCCCAACCTCTTTAGAAACAGTTACATTAGTATTTGATTTGCTTCCAAGCTCTTTTGAAGATGCCTGGGCCAAAGTGGTCCCCTTAAGGTCATCCACCAACTGGGCATAAATGCCTGTATTACTTTTGAAAACTGACAAACGAGGTCTGAAATCGGTACCGGAAATTTTTTTCCTAATACCCTGCTTGATTCTAAGTCTTCTGGAATTCTTATTAAATGCCATAACCTATTATTTTTTACCGGCAGTTTTACCAGCCTTACGTCTAACACTTTCACCAACGAAACGAACACCCTTACCTTTATAAGGTTCAACCTTACGAAGAGACCGGATTTTTGCTGCAACCTGACCTATCAGTTCTTTATCAATACCTTCCAACGTAATTACAGGATTTTTACCTTTAGGAGTCTCTGTCTTGAGAGCTATTTCACCTGGTAAAGCCATGAAAATACTATGAGAATAACCTAAGCTTAATTCAAGTATTTGACCTTGGTTGGAAGCTTTATAACCTACACCCACCAATTCCAAATCCTTTTTATAACCTTGAGATACCCCAATTACCATGTTATTAATTAAGGCTCTATACAGACCATGCATGGATTTGTGACGCTTTGAATCAGTAGGCCTTGAAAGAACTACATCCTTCCCGTCAACTTTAACCTGAATATCGGGATTCACATCCTGAGTCAGTGTACCCTTTGGACCTTTAACAGTGACAGTTCCATGAGCTGACACGTCTACAGTTACACCGCTGGGTAGATTTATTGGTTTTTTACCTATTCTAGACATGATATTGTTTAATATACGTAGCAGAGTACTTCGCCACCAATACCCTCGGTACGGGCTTCTTTGTCTGTCATCACACCTCTTGAAGTGGATATGATTGCAATCCCAAGTCCATTTATAACTCTAGGGAGTTCTTCGTGCTTGGAATATTTTCTTAAACCTGGAGTACTAACTCGTTCAAGGTTCACAATTGCATTTTGCTTGGTAGCAGGATTATATTTTAGGGCAATTTTAATAGTACCCTGAGGCCCGTTCTCCTCAAACTTATAATTCTGTATGTACCCTTTTTCGTGCAATACTTTTGTGATCTCCTTTTTTAAATTAGAAGCAGGTATCTCAACGATTCTGTGAGAAGCTTTTATAGCATTTCTCAATCTTGTCAGATAATCGGCTATTGGATCAGTCATATTTATTGTAGTCTAGCGCCACCCGAAATGGGCGTGCAAAGTTACGAATTGATTTCTATTATAAAAATTACTGTCGTTATTTTACCAGCTAGACTTAGTCAATCCAGGAATTTTTCCTGCAGATGCCATTTCTCTGAAGGTAACCCTGTTTATTCCAAACTTCCTCATATATCCCTTCGGACGACCTGTCAACTTACACCTATTATGCAATCTTACAGGGGAAGCATTCTTTGGTAACTTATCAAGAGCCTCATAATCACCAGCTGCTTTCAAAGAAGCTCTCTTCTTAGCATACTTGGCTACCAGTCGTTCTCTTTTTCTTTCTCGAGCTTTTATGGATTCTTTTGCCATGGTTGTGCTTAATTATTTTTATTTACGAATGGCATTCCAAAAGCTTTCAACAAGGCGAAAGCCTCTTCATCTGTACCTGCGGTAGTAACAAATGTGATATCCATACCTGAAATTCTATTCACCTTCTCGATGGAAATCTCAGGGAAAATAATTTGTTCAGTAACACCTAAGGTATAATTTCCTCTACCATCAAACCCTTTGTCAGAAATTCCTTTGAAGTCACGCACACGAGGAAGCGCAACAGTCATCAAACGATCAAGAAATTCATACATTTTCTCACCACGTAATGTTACCTTAGCTCCAATTGGCATGCCTTCTCTAAGTTTGAAATTAGAAACAGCTATTTTGGCTTTAGTTGAAACAGCCTTTTGACCTGTAATGAGAGAAAGTTCCTCAACACCTTGGTCAACCAACTTCTTATCCGCTACAGCAGCACCTATTCCTTTGTTGAGGACAATCTTAGTCAGCTTAGGAACCTGCATAACAGAGGTGTATTGGAACTTTTCCTTGAGAGAAGGAACGATATCGTTCAAATACTTTTCTTTAATTCTTGGATTAGCCATTAATCACCTCCCCGGTTTTCTTTGAATACCTAACTAATTTACCGTTTTCACCTATTTTGCGACCAGTTCTAGTGGCCTCGCCAGTTTTAGGATCCACAAGCATAAGGTTACTAATATGAAGTGAAGCTTCTTTTTTCTCGATACCTCCCTGAGGCTTGGCTGCGGTAGGCTTCACGTGTTTTGTTACAATATTTAAGCCTTCAACAAATGCTCTTTTATTGCGTGTATCAATGGAGAGCACTTTGCCGGTTTTTCCCTTGTCATCACCAGAAATTACCTTGACCGTATCTCCGGACTTAATATGCAGTTTTGTCTGCTTATTTAATTTTCTTTCCATGATTAAAGTACTTCAGGGGCCAAAGAGATAATTTTCATAAACTGCTTTTCTCTGAGCTCTCTTGCAACAGGCCCAAAAATACGGGTACCTCTAGGCTCATCATTGTTATTGAGTAACACTGCAGCATTGTCTTCAAACCTAATGTAAGAACCATCTTTCCTGCGGATTTCTTTTTTAGTTCTTACAATTACCGCCTTCGATACGGTACCTTTTTTCATATTGCTGGAAGAAAGGGCTGATTTCACGGTGACGACCACCTTATCTCCGATGGAGGCATAACGCTTTTTCGTCCCTCCCAACACGCGTATTACCAATACCTCCTTGGCACCGGAGTTATCTGCAACGCTCAGTCTGGATTCTTGCTGTATCATAATTATTTAGCCCTTTCAATAATTTCAACTAACCTCCAACGCTTGTTTTTGCTCAGCGGACGAGTTTCGCTTATTTTTACCACGTCACCGGGATTACACTCATTGTTCTCGTCATGAACCATAAATTTGGTTGTCTTAGCAACAAACTTACCGTAGATCGGATGCTTTACCATTCTTTCCACAGCTACTGTGATGGATTTGTCCATCTTGTTGCTAACGACCTTTCCAACTCTTTCTTTGCGAAGATTTCTCTCAATCGTAGCCATTTTTTTTTCTTTTAGCTAGTTATTTAGATAGCAAAATAGTCTTAAATCTCGCGATAAGACGTTTTGACTCTCTGATTCTGTTAGGATTCTCAATTGGAGAAATCGAATTTGCAAACTTAAGTTTGCTTAGATTCTCCTGCTCGGCGACAATTCGCTCGGCGATTTCACTTGCTGAAAGTGATCTGATTTCAGTATTTTTCATAGTCCCTGATTATTCAGCGTAGTCTCTTCTTACAACAAATCTTGTACTCACGGGTAGCTTCTGCTGCGCAAGTCTCAACGCCTCCTGAGCGGTCTCCAAGCTCACGCCTGTAGCTTCGAAAAGGATAGTACCTGGCTTAATAACGGCAACCCAATACTCGGGAGCTCCTTTACCTTTACCCATACGTACCTCTGCGGGCTTTTTAGTGATCGGCTTGTCAGGAAAAATCCTAATCCAAACCTGACCTTCTCTCTTCATCGCTCTAGTCATTGCAATACGCGCAGACTCAATTTGGCGTGAAGTAATCCATCCTGGCTCAAGGGATTTTATACCAAAGTTGCCAAAAGAAAGCTCATGCCCTCTTTGTGCAATGCCTTTGACACGGCCCTTATGCATCTTCCTAAATTTAGTTCTTTTCGGCTGTAACATGATTTCTCACTTCAAATGTGAAAATTAGTTATTTCTTTTTCTACGTTTTGGACCATCTTTTTCTCTTCCTTTTGGCGGAGCTGATCGTTGGCCTTTTGGCTCGTTAGCTGATCCTTGGTTAGGAGATAAATCTCTTTTACCATATACTTCCCCTTTGAAGATCCAAACTTTTATTCCGATAATACCATAGACAGTTAAAGCCTCGGAAATCGCATAATCGATGTCTGCTCTTAAGGTATGAAGGGGTATTCTTCCTTCCTTATACATTTCTGAGCGTGCCATTTCTGCACCTCCCAGACGACCGGAAAGTTTAACTTTAATACCCTCTGCACCCACTCGCATAGTTGCAGCTATAGCTTGCTTCATTGCTCTTCGAAACGAAATCCTTGCTTGAAGTTGTTGCGCAATCGATTCACCTACAAGTTTTGCATCCAATTCAGGTCTTTTGATTTCAAAGATGTTGATTTGGATATCCTTGTTGGTGATCTTTTTAAGCTCTTCTTTTAGCTTATCTACTTCGGCTCCACCCTTACCGATGACCACCCCAGGTCTGGCTGTATGTATTGTCAACGTAATCCTTTTGAGCGTGCGCTCCATGATTACTTTTGAAATACCTCCTTTTGGGATTCTGGCAAGGACATATTTGCGAATTTGTTGATCTTCATACAATTTATCAGCAAAGTCTTTCCCACCATACCAGTTGGAATCCCAGCCTTTAATTATACCAAGTCTAAATCCTACTGGGTTAATTTTTTGTCCCATAGTCTTTTTTTGTTTGCCTTTTCGTTTGTTAATTATACATCAGCGGTAACGTCTCCAGTGTTGAATGAATCAACAACAAGGGTCACATGATTCGATCTTTTACGGATTCTATGCCCCCTTCCTTGTGGAGCAGGTCTTAATCGTTTAAGAGACCTTCCCTCATCGACCATAATAGTCTTTATGTAGAGATCAGCATCCTCTAATCTATCATCGGGATTCTTGGATTGCCAGTTTGCTACTGCTGATAAAAGCAGTTTCTCCAGCTTTATTGCCCCATGGTTAGGTGTAAATTTTAAAATGCTTAGGGCCAAACCTACTCGCTTACCTCTAACGAGGTCAGCCACAAGACGCATCTTACGTGGGGAAGTAGGAACATTATTTAATCTTGCTATTGCTTCCATGATTATCTCTTTCCTTTATCTTTTTTAGCAATGTGACCACGGAAATTTCTAGTCGGAGCAAATTCCCCAAGTTTGTGACCTACCATATTGTCAGTCACAAATACAGGAATGAATTTGTTGCCATTATGCACAGCAAATGTGTGGCCAACAAAATCCGGAGAAATCATTGATCTTCTTGACCAAGTCTTGATGACAGATTTCTTTCCTGACTCGTTCATTACATCTACTTTCTTCAACAAGTGGTGCTCTATGTAAGGACCTTTTTTTAGAGAACGTGCCATATTTACTTAGATCTTTTGGTGATGATGAATTTGTTGGAGTACTTTTTAGGCGTTCTGGTTTTCTTACCCTTGGCAAGAAGACCCTTTCGTGATCTTGGATGACCACCTGAAGAACGACCTTCACCACCACCCATCGGGTGATCTACCGGGTTCATCGCTACACCTCTGGTACGAGGTCTCACGCCCAACCATCTTTTACGTCCAGCCTTACCCAAAACTACATTCATGTGATCTGCATTAGATACAGTTCCAACGGTCGCCATACAGACACCCAGAACCAGGCGCATTTCTCCTGAAGGAAGTTTAATGGTAACATAGCGGGAGTCTCTCGCAACAATCTGGGCATATCCGCCAGCACTGCGTGCCATTGCTCCGCCTTTGCCTGGCTTCAATTCCACGTTGTGCACAATTGTACCCATTGGAATGTTAGCCATTGGCATAGCATTTCCCACTTCAGGCGCAACTTGCTCGCCAGAAATAACAGTTTGACCTACTTTCAGACCTTCGGGGGCTATAATATAGGATTTGGCACCGTCTGCATAGTAAAGCAAAGCGAGTCGTGCCGTTCTATTTGGATCATATTCAATGCCCTTTACCGTAGCAGGTACACCAAACTTATTCCTTTTGAAATCCACAATTCGCAACCTTCTTTTATGACCACCACCAATGTAACGAGCAGTCATTTTACCTTCATTATTTCTACCTCCTGACTTTTTTATAGGAGCAAGAAGGGACTTCTCAGGCTTTGACTTTGTAATCTCGTCAAAAGCAGGCGCAACTCTGAATCGGGTTCCCGGAGTTACAGGCTTTAATTTTTTAATTGCCATGGTTTTGATTCAAT
Organism: uncultured Limnohabitans sp.; assembly: GCA_964574365.1. Taxonomy (GTDB): domain Bacteria; phylum Bacteroidota; class Bacteroidia; order Cytophagales; family Cyclobacteriaceae; genus Algoriphagus. The sequence continues at coordinate 43,938 of CAZNND010000001.1, read as the reverse complement.
TAAATTTCTCCGTAAAAATCAATAACTTGACCATCAGCCACTTGTACAATTGCCTTCTTGAAGGCGTTGGTAAAGCCTGATACAATTTTGTTCTTGGTATACCTTGTCTTATGCTTCGCAGCGTATCTCATGGTGCGAACAGACACAACTTTAACACCATACTTTTTTTCCACAGTAGATTTGATCTGAAGCTTATCGGCAGTTTTTTCAACTATAAAGCCATATACTCCCTTTTCATTAAGCTTAGATACTTTTTCTGTGATCAAAGGCTGTTTCAGAATATCCATTGTCTTATTTCGATAAAATGGTTTCTAATTTACTTACAGATCCTTCGCAAAGCACCAAATGGTCAGCATTGAGGAGTTGGTAAGTATTTACATCATTTACAGTTACAACTTTAGCCTTTGGAAGATTTCTGCTTGAAAGAAATACATTCTTATTGTCCTCTGGCAAAACCAACAAGGTTTTTTTGTCCGACAACGCGAGTCCATTAAGCAAAGCAATATAATTTTTTGTCTTCGGTGCTTCGAACGATAGGTCTTCTAAAACCAAAAGACAATTTTCCTTCACTTTGTAAGAAAGAGCCGATTTACGGGCAAGTTGCTTTAATTTTTTATTCAGTTTGAATGAATAATCTCTAGGCCTAGGCCCAAAAACTCTACCTCCACCACGGAAGTTAGGAGCTTTCAAAGATCCAGCGCGAGCGCCACCGGTACCCTTTTGTTTCTTGATCTTTTTAGTAGATCCTGCTACTTCGTTTCGCTCTTTTGACTTGTGAGTACCCTGTCTTTGATTAGCCAGGTATTGTTTCACATCCAAGTAGATCGCATTGTCATTAGGTTCGATTCCGAAAATCTCCTCTGAAAGGCTAATCTTTCTACCTGTCTCTTGTCCTTTATGATTGATTACTGCTAATTCCATGGCTTACTTCTCCAGAATAACAAATGAATTTTTTGGACCTGGTACTGAACCGGAAACCAAAAGAAGGTTTTGCTCAGGGTAGACTTTTAACACTTTAAGGTTAACAACCTTAACCCGATCTCCCCCTGTTCTTCCGGCCATTCGCATACCTTTAAATACTCTGGAAGGCCAAGAACAAGCACCAATGGAACCGGGGTGCCTTTGTCTGTTGTGCTGACCGTGGGTCTGTCCACCTACACCGCCAAACCCATGACGCTTTACAACACCTTGGAATCCTTTTCCCTTTGAAGTACCAATAGCATCCACGAAGTCACCCTCTACGAATACTTCTCCTGCACTTACCGTTTTTCCGAGCTCAACCTGGCCTTCAAATTCGACCCTGAAGTCACGGAATTCAACAACTTTTTGCTTTGGCGTGGTTCCGGCCTTTTTAAAATGACCCATTAAAGGCTTAGGAGTGTTTTTCTCCTTTCGCTCTCCGAATGCCAACTGCACTGCGTTGTACCCGTCTGTTTCAACGTTTTTTACTTGCGTCACTACGCAAGGACCAGCCTCTATTAGCGTGCATGCGACATTACGTCCATCGGCACTGAAAATGCTAGTCATTCCAACTTTTTTACCTATTATACCAGACATCTTAGAGAAGATAATTTGATAATACCGGAGAGTAAATCCTCCCGGCTCCTTTTTAAGGACTGCAAAGTTACTAAAATATAATTCGGTAACAAATCCCAACTCTAGTATTTTCAAACATTTAGCAAAAAAATGAATCCCGAAAACTACTGGAATAAGAAATTCCGAACGGACATTGATAAAAAAAAGCCTGTATTTTTATACAGGCTTTTTTTACTTATTTTCTCAGGTCACACCTTTATCTCCACATCCACTCCACTTGGAAGCTCGATTTTCATCAAAGCATCGACTGTTTTGGAGGAATTAGAATAAATATCCACAAGACGCTTGTAGGTACAAAGCTGATATTGATCTCTAGCCTTCTTGTTCACGTGAGGAGATTTCAACACAGTGAACTTTTCCTTTTTAGTGGGCAAGGGAATTGGTCCAACCACAACAGCGCCAGTAGCCTTTACCGCCTTCACGATCTTCTCAGATGACTTATCCACCAGGCTATGATCGTATGATTTTAATTTTATTCTGATTTTCTGGTTCATTTTCTTTTCAATTAGGCTTTGTCACCTTTTACTTTCGCAATTACTGCCTCTGCAATATTATTTGGAACCGGCTCATAGTGAGAGAAGGTCAAAGAAGCTGTGGCTCGACCCGAGGTAATGGTACGTAAGTCAGTTACATAGCCAAACAACTCGGACAATGGTACACTAGCTTTAACAACTGTAGAAGTGCCTTTAGTATCCATTCCCTTCATTAATCCACGTCTTCTGTTAAGATCACCTGTGATCGGACCTGTATATTCGTCAGGTGTAACTACATCCACGGACATGATGGGTTCCAACAGCTGTGGCTTGCACTTCTTGGCCGCTTCTTTAAAACCGATTCTAGCAGCTAATTCGAAAGAAAGTGCGTCGGAGTCCACATCATGGTAAGAACCATGGAACAATTTCACTTTCATTGATTCGATAGGATAGCCTGCCAAAGGACCATTTTTCATTGCTTCCTGGAAACCTTTCTGAACTGGAGCTATAAATTCTTTAGGAATAACACCACCTACGATCGCATTGACAAAGTCAAGTCCATTTTTAATCTCACCTGTCTCTGGATCAGGATCCTTAGGGCCAAGTTCAAATACGATATCAGCAAATTTACCCTTACCACCGGTTTGCTTTTTATATACCTCCTTATGTTCAACAGAACTGAATAAAGCTTCTTTATATGCAACCTGAGGAGCACCCTGGTTAATTTCAACTTTGAATTCCCTCTTCAATCGGTCGATGATAATCTCCAAGTGAAGTTCTCCCATTCCTCTCAAGATTGTCTGACCAGTCTCGTGGTCAGTATTAACCTGTAGCGTTGGATCTTCCTCAACCAATTTCGAAATTGCCATTCCCAGCTTATCCACATCTGCCTGAGTCTTCGGCTCAATTGCATATCCGATAACTGGTTCTGGGAACACCATAGATTCCATGACCACTTTTCGCTTTTCATCGCAAAGAGTATCACCTGTTTTAATATCCTTGAAACCTACCACAGCACCGATGTCTCCTGCCTCCAATCTTTCGATTTGGTTTTGTTTGTTGGCATGCATCTGAAATACCCTGGAGATTCGCTCTTTATTGCCTGATCGGCTATTGAAAACATATGACCCGGATTCCAAGATGCCTGAATAGGCTCGAACGAAGCAAAGACGCCCTACAAACGGATCAGTAGCGATTTTAAATGCCAGACCAACGAAAGGCTCTGTAAATTCAGGCTTGATCAAAATTTCCTCCTCAGAATCAAGGGTAGTTGCATACAAATCTTCCTTGTCTAATGGCGATGGAAGTAATTCCATCACCAAATCAAGCATGGTCTGAACTCCCTTATTTTTGAATGAAGAACCACATACCATAGGTACGATTTTCATATCAATAACTGCCTGTCTCAGCGCATTCAAAATTTCACGCTCAGTTATTGAATTTGGATCGTCAAAAAATTTCTCCATTAAGGATTCGTCATACTCGGCGACTGCCTCCAGGAGGTACTCCCTCCACTGGGCTACTTCCTCCTCCATATCTTCAGGAATAGGCACGATCTCATAAGTCATACCCATATCTGTTTCATTCCAGACCATTCCTCTGTTGTTGATTAAATCAACCACACCTTTGAATTTATCTTCCGCACCTATTGGTAATTGCAAAGGAACGGCTTTACTTCCTAGCATTTCTCTAACCTGCTTGCACACATTTAGAAAATCTGCACCAGCACGGTCCATCTTATTCACAAATCCGATTCGAGCTACTTTGTAATTATCAGCCAATCGCCAGTTGGTCTCTGACTGTGGCTCGACACCATCTACAGCACTAAACAGGAAAACTAGACCATCAAGAATTCTCAAGGACCTGTTTACTTCAACCGTGAAGTCGACGTGTCCAGGAGTGTCTATAATATTAATTTGATATTGATTATTGCGATAAGGCCAGAAAACAGTTGTGGCTGCGGACGTAATTGTAATACCTCGTTCTTGTTCTTGAGCCATCCAATCCATTGTAGCGGCACCTTCATGTACCTCACCGATTTTATGGGACTTTCCAGAATAATAAAGAATTCGCTCCGTTGTAGTTGTCTTACCTGCATCGATGTGAGCAGCAATACCAATATTTCTGGTAAATTTTAAATCTCTTGCCATCCTACTTAAAATCTAAAGTGTGAGAATGCTTTGTTGGCCTCTGCCATTCTGTGCGTATCATCCTTTTTCTTAACTGCGGCACCTTCGCCTTTTGCAGCTGCGATGATTTCACCAGCTAGTCTATCCATCATGGTTTTCTCACCTCTTTTACGAGCATAAGTGATCATCCACTTTATTCCTAAGGACATTTTTCGTTCAGGTCTTACTTCCATTGGGACCTGGAATGTAGCACCACCAACTCTACGACTCTTCACCTCTACGGATGGAGCAATATTGTTAAGCGCTTTTTTCCAAACCTCAAGACCATTCTCACCTACTTTGGTTTCTACCTTTGCCACTGCATCGTAGAAAATGTTGTAAGCAATACTCTTCTTCCCATCGACCATTAGACAGTTTACAAACTTGGTCACCAAGGTATCATTGAACTTTGGATCAGGAAGAATATATCTCTTCTTTGGTTTCGCTTTTCTCATTTCTCTTTAATGTTATTATTTATTTCTTTTTTGCCGGAGCGCCTTTGGTTGGAGCTGCCGGAGCACCTTTACCTGCCTTCGGTCTTTTCGCACCGTACTTGGATCGACCTTGCTTACGGTCTTTTACCCCTGCAGTATCTAGTGCACCACGGATAATGTGATATCTTACTCCTGGAAGATCTTTCACACGACCACCTCTGATTAGTACGATAGAGTGCTCTTGCAAATTGTGACCTTCACCTGGAATATAAGCATTCACTTCCTTTCCATTAGTCAATCTTACCCGAGCAACCTTTCTCATCGCAGAGTTAGGCTTCTTGGGAGTCGTAGTGTATACCCTGGTGCAAACCCCTCTCCGCTGTGGACACGCATCCAAAGCCCTGGATTTAGATTTGAATTCCAGTGTATTTCTACCTTTTCTTACTAGTTGTTGAATAGTAGGCATTAACTGATAAAATTTAGTTTTCTTGTAAACTGTTAAATTTTGGACTGCAAAGGTACAAGAAGTAATAAGAGTAACAAAATTAAGGGGTTATATTTTTGTTAGGCTTCACCTGGGGTACCGAATGAAATTGGGAAAGTCGGCGTTCCACCACCTTGATTAATCTTTCCAAATGCCAATTCATATTTTTCGATGTTATCCTTCAATGCAGCAAGTAGTCTTTTCGCGTGATCAGGAGTCATGATTATTCTCGATTTAACCTTTGCCTTGGGTACACCTGGCATCAAACGGATAAAATCTATGACAAACTCCGAATTGGAATGTGCTATCATCGCCAGATTGGAATAGACACCCTCAGCTACATCTTCCGAGAGCTCAACATTTATTTGCTCATCGATTCTGTCTTTGTCTTCCATAATTGATTTGGATTAAAAAAGGTCTGCATGGTAGGTGCAGACCTTTAAAAATGAATGATCTATTTCTTAAAGCATTGCTTCACTGGATCTTCTGGAATATCCCCTTTCCATAGTTTCTGAAAGTTTTTCATATTCTTCCTTAGATCCAACAATAATGTTCTGCAATCTTCTTTGACCCGTTCCCGCAGGAATAAGATGACCTACGATTACGTTTTCTTTTAGACCCAAAAGCTCGTCACGCTTGCCTCGTATGGCTGCCTCTGACAATACTTTTGTCGTCTCTTGGAAAGATGCTGCAGAAATAAAGCTTTCAGTTCCCAAAGAAGCAGCAGTAATTCCTTGCAAGGTAGGAGCAGAAACTGCAGTTTCAGCATCTCTTACCTGAACCAATTTGAGATCCTTACGCTTCAAGCTTGAATTCTCATCTCTCAATCTTCTTGAAGAGATAATCATTCCAGGCTTAAGTGTGGAAGAGTCTCCTGCATCCATGACAACTTTCTTGTCTAGTATGTTGTCGTTTTCTTCGCGGAACGCCCACTTATCCACTACCTGTCCTTGAAGGAAATTTGTGTCTCCCGCGTCAAGGATTTCAACTTTCTGCATCATTTGGGATACGATAACCTCAATATGCTTATCATTGATCTTGACACCTTGTAGTCGGTAAACTTCCTGAATTTCATTTACCAGATATTCCTGAACTGCCGTAGGTCCTTTTATCGAAAGGATATCATTTGGTGTTATCGCACCGTCAGATAAGGGCTCACCTGCTCTGATAAAGTCATTTTCCTGAACTAGGATATGCTTAGAAAGTGAAACCATATATTTCTTGATTACCCCATCCTTAGACTCGATGATAATCTCACGGTTTCCTCGTTTGATTCCGCCATAAGTTACCACACCATCGATCTCTGACACAACTGCCGGGTTAGAAGGATTTCTAGCCTCAAACAATTCCGTAACTCGTGGAAGACCACCGGTTATATCCCGTGTCTTGCCGACCGATCGTGGAATCTTAACCAATATTTGACCAGACCTCACCTTTTCACCAGCTTCAACGGCCAAGTGAGCTCCAACGGGAATGTTGTATGCCTTAGAATCCTCGCCATGTTGAATCAAAATGGCTGGATTCTTGGTCCTGTCCTTGGTTTCGATAATCACTTTTTCCCGGAAACCAGTTTGATCATCCGCTACTTCCTTGTAAGTGATTCCTTCGACAATCGCTTCAAATTCTACTGATCCGTCGAATTCTGAAAGAATTACAGCGTTATATGGATCCCAGGTACAAAGAGATTCTCCTTTGGAAATCTTCTGGCCATCCTTTACATTAAGAATCGCTCCATATGGCACATGATTAGAAACCAGTGTTTTACCTGTTTTGGCTTCATTTATCTTAATTTCACCAGAACGACCCATAATTACGGTAATAGGTTCGCCGTCTCTATTTGTTGTTTCTATATATCTTAATTCTTCATCGAATTCGACCACCCCGTCAAATTTAGCATTGATGCTTGCGTCAACGGCCATATTGGATGCAGTACCACCTACGTGGAAGGTTCTCAGCGTCAGCTGAGTTCCAGGTTCGCCAATGGACTGTGCAGCAATTACTCCTACCGCCTCACCTGCCTGAACCATAATACCCGTAGCCAGATTTCTTCCATAACACTTGGAGCATACGCCTCTTCGTGTTTCACAAGTTAATACAGATCTGATTTCCACTTCCTCAATTGTAGATTCGTCTACTCTTTTTGCAATTTCATCTGTGATTTCAACTCCTCCCGGAATAATCAATTCATCAGTCGCCAAATCATAGACGTCATGTACGGAAACTCTTCCCAGAATTCTTTCTGAAAGTGGCTCTACAATCTCATCATTATCTTTCAACGGTTGAACGATTAGACCTCTCAAAGTTCCACAATCCTCCTCGGTAACGATCATATCTTGAGCAACATCTACCAAACGACGGGTCAGGTAGCCTGCATCAGCAGTTTTCAACGCTGTATCCGCAAGACCCTTTCTCGCACCGTGGGTGGAAATAAAGTATTCCAATACATCCAAACCTTCCTTGAAATTGGAAAGAATCGGGTTTTCAATAATTTCACCAACCGATCCCTGAAGGTTTTTTTGAGGCTTAGCCATCAATCCTCTCATACCTCCCAATTGTCGAATTTGCTCTCTTGAACCTCTGGCTCCTGAGTGCATCATCATGTAAATAGCATTGAAACCTTGCTTGTCCTCCTCCATCTTCTTCATCAGATTAGTGGTCAGATGAGAATTGGTTCTTGTCCAAATATCAATTACTTGATTGTAACGTTCGTTATCGGTAATCAGACCCATGAGATAGTTATTCCAAACCTGATCAACTTCCTCCTTGGCCTTGGCGATCATTGGTTCTTTTTCCTCAGGAATAATTACGTCATTGAGTCCCATAGAAAGCCCTCCTTGATACGCCATCTGGAACCCCAGGTTCTTAATGTCATCAAGAAATTGTGCCGTTCTGGCGATCCCACAAACTTTTACTACCTCGGCAATAATTTGTTGAAGCTTCTTCTTAGTCAAAAGTTCATTTACAAATCCTACTTCTTCCGGTACAAATTGATTGAAAATCAGGCGGCCTGCTACAGTATCAATCAGCTGTTCTTTAATCTCTCCTTCAGCTGTTTTAACTTTTACTTTACACTTGATCGTGGCATGTTTTGAAATTTTGCCTTCGTTCATGGCAATGATAACTTCTTCCTGGCTGTAAAAGGTCATTCCTTCACCTGAAACTACCTCTTCAGGAGTGGACTTTTTACCTTTGGTCACATAATAGAGCCCTAGTACCATGTCTTGGGAAGGAACTGTGATCGGGGCTCCATTGGCAGGATTAAGAATATTGTGGGCAGAAAGCATTAAAGTAGATGCCTCCAATATTGCTTCATGTCCAAGAGGAACGTGTACCGCCATTTGGTCACCATCAAAATCCGCGTTAAATGCGGTGCACACCAAAGGATGAAGCTGAATAGCCTTTCCTTCAATCAATTTAGGTTGGAATGCCTGAATTCCCAATCTGTGAAGTGTCGGTGCACGGTTAAGAAGTACAGGATGACCTTTCAACACGTTTTCAAGAATATCCCATACAACGGGATCTTTCCGATCCACGATTTTTTTGGCGGATTTTACAGTCTTTACAATACCTCTTTCAATCAGTTTTCTGATAATAAAAGGTTTGAAAAGTTCGGCAGCCATATTCTTCGGAAGACCACACTCGTGCAGCTTCAATTCAGGGCCTACTACGATTACAGATCTGCCGGAATAATCCACCCGCTTACCCAACAAGTTTTGACGGAAACGACCTTGCTTACCTTTCAACATATCGGAAAGAGACTTCAAGGCACGGTTGCCGTCTGATCTTACTGCATTTACTTTTCTTGAATTATCAAAAAGAGAATCAACTGCCTCTTGGAGCATTCTCTTTTCGTTTCTTAAAATAACTTCAGGAGCTTTGATATCAATCAATCTCTTCAGACGGTTATTTCTAATGATCACCCTTCTGTAGAGGTCATTCAAATCGGATGTTGCAAAACGCCCCCCATCCAATGGAACCAATGGACGCAATTCAGGTGGAATAACGGGAACCATACGAACTACCATCCACTCAGGACGGTTTTCAATACGGGTTCTTGCATCACGGAATGCCTCCACTACTTTCAGACGCTTCAAGGCTTCAGCCTTACGCTGCTGGGAGGTATCTGTAGCTGCCTGATGCCGTAGAGAATACGAAAGATCATCCAAATCCAACCGAGCCAATAACATTTCAAGGGCTTCAGCTCCCATTTTTGCTATAAACTTATTTGGATCGCCATCATCAAGCATGTGGTTTTCCTTAGGCAACTTATCCATGATGTCCAAGTACTCATCTTCAGTCAAGAAGTCGAGATATTGAACCCCCTCCTCAGCCTTGATACCAGCCTGAACTACCACATAGCGCTCATAGTACACGATCTGATCCAGCTTCTTTGTAGGTAAACCTAAAAGGTAACCGATTTTGTTAGGAAGAGACTTGAAGTACCAAATGTGAGCCACGGGTACCACCAATTCTATGTGTCCCATTCGCTCACGACGCACTTTTTTCTCTGTCACTTCCACACCACAACGGTCGCAGATGATGCCTTTATATCTGATTCGCTTGTACTTACCACAATGACATTCCCAATCCTTCACCGGACCGAAGATTCGCTCACAGAACAGACCACCCATTTCAGGCTTGTATGTTCTATAGTTGATAGTCTCTGGCTGGGTTACTTCACCGTTTGAGCTATCCAGAATAGATTCCGGAGAGGCCAAGCTGATGGTAACTCGGGAGAAATCGTTGTTGAGTTTTTTATTTTTTCTAAACGACATAATTTTTTGAGATATGTTCAGGGCGGTTACCCGCCCTTTGAGACAAATTAATCAAGGGTAATTTCAAGAGCTAAGCCTCTTAATTCATGAACCAATACATTGAATGATTCAGGAATATTAGGCTTGGGAAGGTTTTCACCTTTCACGATCGCCTCATAAGCTTTTGCTCTACCAATAACGTCATCAGACTTTACAGTAAGGATTTCTTGTAGAACATGCGACGCACCAAATGCTTCCAATGCCCATACTTCCATCTCCCCAAAGCGCTGTCCACCAAATTGTGCCTTTCCTCCAAGAGGCTGCTGAGTGATAAGTGAGTACGGACCGATAGAACGGGCGTGCATCTTATCATCAACCAGGTGACCAAGCTTCAGCATGTATGCAACACCCACTGTGACTGGCTGATCAAAACGATTTCCACTAAGACCATCGTATAGATAGGTTCTTCCATAAGCCGGAAGTCCTGCTGCTTGGAGTTCCGCAGAAACCTCCTCCAATGTGGCACCGTCGAAGATAGGGGTAGAATATTTTTTCCCTAGCTTTTGACCCGCCCAAGCAAGTACGGTTTCAAAAATCTGTCCTATATTCATTCGAGAAGGTACACCTAAAGGATTCAATACAATATCCATTGGCGTTCCATCCTCAAGGAATGGCATGTCTTCATCCCTCACGATTCTAGCTACGATGCCCTTGTTACCATGTCGACCCGCCATTTTATCCCCCACCTTCAGCTTACGCTTCTTAGCAATATACACTTTCGCCAATTGAACGATACCTGCCGGTAATTCATCACCCACCTCCAATGTAAATCTATCACGCTTAAATCTTCCTGAAATTTCATTCCTGGAATTCGTGTAATTCTTCACCAGCTTCACTATGAGGCTATTGGTGTGTGCATCTTCCGTCCAATCATCCAAGACAATATCTGAAATCAAATTCGCCTCTTCTGGTACATTGTAATTGGACTCGTCGCGGTAAGGATTTTTGGCGGGGAAAAGATTGTTTTCAATGTTTTTCGCATTGAATTTCACTCCTTTAGTAATAATCTCATCACCAAATTTATGCTTCACTCCTTGCGAAACTTTTCCATCCAACAGGGTCAGCAACTTGTTAATCATACGAGCTCGTATTCCAAGCAGATCCTTAGCGTACTTACCCTTCAATTTCTCGACCTCAGCTTTAGATTTCGCCCTGTTATCCTTATCCTTTTTAGGTCTGGAAAATAGTTTGGTTTCAATAACCACGCCATTAAGTGATGGAGAAGCTTTCAAAGAAGCATCTTTAACATCACCTGCCTTGTCTCCGAAAATAGCTCGGAGAAGTTTTTCTTCCGGTGTAGGATCTGTCTCTCCTTTAGGGGTAATCTTTCCAATAATTATATCCCCTTCCCTTACCTCTGCGCCAACTCGGATAATTCCGTTTTCGTCAAGATGCTTAACAGCTTCCTCTGAAACGTTTGGTATTTCAGAAGTAAGTTCCTCTTCTCCTCGCTTAGTATCACGGACTTCCAACTGGAATTCTTCCACATGGATGGAGGTAAATACATCTTCCCTTACTACCCGCTCAGAGATCACAATCGCATCCTCGAAATTATACCCTTGCCACGGCATATAGGCCACTTTCAGGTTTTTACCTAATGCGAGTTCGCCTCTATTGGTTGAATAACCTTCTACCAACACCTGTCCCTTTTTCACACGTTCACCCTTTAGTACCAAAGGAGAAAGATTGATTGTGGTATCTTGGTTTGTCCTACGGAATTTGATCAAGTCATAATTTCTGTATTCGTCAGAAAAATTGACCAAAAGCTCATCCGCAGTCAAATCGTATTTAATCCTGATTTTTCTAGCATCTACGTAATCGACGACGCCATCAGCCTCAGCAATGATTAGAGCTCTGGAATCTCTGGCAGCTTTACCTTCCAATCCTGTCCCTACAATTGGTGCTTCTGGCTTCAGCAAAGGAACCGCCTGACGTTGCATGTTTGACCCCATCAAAGCACGGTTTGCATCATCATGCTCAAGGAAAGGAATTAGGGATGCAGCAACTGATACGATTTGATTGGGAGCGACATCCATGTAGGAAATCTCGCTAGGATCAAGCACAGGAAAGTCCCCTTCAAATCTTGCCTTTACTTTTTCATTAACAAATGTGCCATCCGCTAGAACGCGCGCATTTGCCTGGGCAATGTTATTGTTATCTTCCTCCTCAGCGGTTAAGAAAATGATGTCTTCTGAATTCATCGCCACTTTACCATTTTCTACCTTCCGGTATGGCGTTTCAAGGAAACCCATGGAATTCACCTTAGCATGAACACATAGAGAAGAGATCAAACCAATATTTGGACCTTCAGGGGTTTCAATGGTACACAAACGTCCGTAGTGAGTGTAGTGTACGTCACGTACCTCGAAACCAGCACGTTCTCTTGATAGACCTCCAGGTCCCAAAGCAGATAATCTTCGCTTATGTGTAAGCTCAGCCAAGGGGTTGGTTTGATCCATGAACTGAGAAAGCTGATTAGTACCAAAGAAAGAATTGATTACCGAAGAAAGTGTTCTGGCATTAATCAAATCAACCGGCTTAAAATCTTCATTATCGCGAACATTCATCCGTTCACGAATGGTTCTCGCCATTCTGGCTAAACCAACTCCAAATTGGCTATATAACTGTTCTCCAACTGTACGGACCCGACGGTTGGATAAGTGGTCAATGTCATCTACAACTGCTTTGGAATTGATCAATCCAATCAAATATTTAACTATGGAAATGATATCTTCCTTAGTCAATACAATTTTTTCAGGTTCAATAGTTAATCCAAGCTTTTTATTAATTCTATATCTTCCAACCTCACCCAGATCATAACGTTTATCAGAAAAGAATAAACTTTGAATTACCTCTCTCGCTGTAGCTTCATCTGGTGCCTCTGTATTTCGAAGTTGACGGTAGATAACCTCTACAGCTTCTTTTTCAGAATTTGAATTGTCTTTTTGGAGTGTATTGTAAATGATAGAGAAATCCGCAACGTTTACATCTTCTCTATGAAGGATAATTGACTTGGAACCTGAATCCAAAATCATTTCAATATCCTCCTCTGTTAGTACAGTATCACGTTCAAGCAATACTTCATTTCTATCAATGGATACAACCTCACCTGTATCTTCATCCACAAAATCCTCAACCCAAGATCTCAATACTCTCGCAGCAAGTTTTCTTCCGGCGGCTTTTTTCAAAGCACTTTTTGTAGCAGGAACTTCTTCGGAAAGACCGAATAAATCGAGAATATCCTTGTCAGAACCATAACCAATAGCTCTTAAAAGAGTGGTTACAGGAAACTTCTTTTTTCTGTCAATGTATGCATACATGACATTATTGATGTCAGTAGCAAATTCGATCCAAGAACCTTTGAAAGGGATGATTCTTGCAGAATAAAGTTTTGTTCCATTGGTATGTTTACTTTGGGCAAAGAATACTCCTGGAGAACGGTGCAGCTGGGAAACAATCACACGCTCGGCACCATTGATTACAAATGAGCCTTTTTCTGTCATATAGGGAAGATTCCCTAGAAAAACTTCCTGCTCTATTGTTTCGAAATCCTCATTGTCTTCATCATGACAGACAAGTTTCAATTTAGCTTTTAATGGAACAGAATAGGTAAGGCCGCGGTCTATACATTCCTCCACACTGTATTTTGGAGGATCTACTGCATAATCAATAAACTCCAAAGTGAAATTCTCTCTGGAATCACTTATGGGGAAGTTTTCGGCAAAAACTTTAAATAATCCATCTGCCCGTCGCTTTTCTGCGGGAGTATCCAATTGAAAAAAGTCCTTAAAAGACTGCAATTGAATATCGAGAAAATCGGGATAGTCTTTGACCACCTTAATGGAGGAGAAACTTTTCCTTTCGGTTTGGTTCTTGATAGCCAAGGTAGTGTGTAGTTTATAGTTAAATTAAATATTAGAAAGTGACAATTATCACTTGAAATAATGCAATTTTAAACCTGTGCATAAACAGGAAAAGACCTGACTAAACAGTCAGGTCTTTAGGCTAATCCCTAACCCTCAGGCCAGAGATCAGCAAATTATTTAATCTCTACTTCAGCACCAGCTTCTTCTAAAGACTTTTTCAAAGCCTCAGCTTCATCTTTAGCAACTCCTTCTTTTAATGCTTTCGGAGCAGCATCAACAAGATCTTTCGCCTCTTTCAAGCCAAGACCTGTCAATTCTTTTACCAATTTAACTACTGCGAGCTTTTGAGCACCAGCAGCCTTCAAGATCACATCAAAGGAGGTTTTTTCTTCCTCAACAGGTGCCTCAGCACCACCACCAGAAGCTGCCACCATTACAGCACCTGCCGCAGCTGGTTCAATACCGTACTGATCTTTGAGGATATCTGTCAATTCTTTTACTTCTTTTACAGTCAAGTTTACCAACTGTTCTGCGAGTTGTGTAAGATCTGCCATTTTATTAATTATTTAATTGTTTTTGAATGTTTTGATACGATTGTTTTCACTCTTTTTCAGCAAGAGTCTTAAGAATACCTGTAATATTATTCTGTCCAGACTGCAATGCAGAAACGAGATTTTTAGCAGGCGACTGTAGCAATCCGATAAGATCACCAAGCAATTCCTGCTTAGATTTGAGGTTAGAAAGCATTTCAAGGTTATTCTCGCCCAGAATTACATCTGAGTCGATTCCTGCACCTTTAAATACTGGTCTATATTCTTTTTTACCTTGTTTTTTTCTAAAATCAAGCAAAACTTTAGCAGGAAGGTTACTTGTCTCTTTGGAAAAGATAATTCCAGAGAAACCCTTCAATGCACCAGATACCAACTTGGAATAATCTGCATCAAGATTTTCGAGTGCTTTTGCTATAAGCGTGTTTTTATAAACTTTATACTCAACACCTCTGTCAAAGCAGGTTCTTCTGAATGCATTTACCTCAGCAACTGAAAATCCTGATGCGTCTGTGATGTAGAAGAAAGGGCTATTCTTCAATTTCTCAGTCAGACTGTCGATAATTACTTTTTTCTCGTCTCTAGTCATGATTAAATACCTTGAATACTACCCTTATCTACAGCTATTCCTGGAGACATAGTACTGGAAATATGAATGCTTTTGAAATAAGTACCTTTAGAGGAAGAAGGCTTCAATTTGGAAATAGTCATAATTAATTCTTTGACATTATCCTGAATTTGCTGGGGCGTAAAGGATACCTTACCCACACCGGCATGAATAATTCCGAATTTATCAACTTTAAAATCTATTTTACCAGCCTTAACCTCTCTAACAGCCTTTCCGACTTCAAGAGTTACCGTTCCGGATTTAGGATTTGGCATTAGACCACGAGGACCTAATACTCTACCCAACCTACCTACTTTTGCCATAACGTTTGGCATAGTGATGATAACATCAACATCTGTCCAACCGCCTTCTATTTTTGCGATATAATCGTCCAAGCCTACGTAGTCTGCACCTGCTTCGGTGGCTTCCGCTACTTTGTCAGGAGTACAAAGGACCAAAACCTTGATTTCTTTGCCTGTCCCATGAGGAAGTGCAACAACACCCCTTACCATTTGGTCTGCTTTCCGTGGATCTACGCCCAAACGAACGTCAACATCAACAGAAGCATCAAATTTAGTCATGGTTATTTCCTTAACCAGTGAAGAAGCTGCCTCCAGGGAGTACTCTTGGCTTGGGTCGTACTTAGAAATAGCTTCTTTTTGCTTTTTTGTTAACTTAGCCATTGTTTTTAGTTTATACTTCCCAAGGGGCTTTACCAGATACAGTGATACCCATGCTTCTTGCTGTTCCTGCAACCATTTTCATTGCAGATTCAATTTTGAAAGCATTCAGGTCAGGCATCTTCGTCTCAGCGATAACTCTCACTTGATCCCAAGTGACAGAACCAACTTTTTTCCTGTTTGGCTCCGCAGAACCACTTTTGATTTTGGCCGCTTCCAACAGCATATTTGCCGCAGGAGGAGTTTTAACTACAAAATCAAAAGATTTATCGGAATACACTGTAATCAGTACTGGAACGATTGTACCCATTTTATCTTGAGTACGCGCATTGAACTGCTTACAGAACTCCATGATGTTCAAACCCTTGGAACCAAGAGCTGGACCTACCGGAGGTGACGGGTTAGCCTGGCCACCTTTCACTTGTAGTTTTACATAACCAGTGATTTCCTTAGCCATTGCTTAATCTTGTTTTTCTACTTGTATAAAGTTTAATTCTACAGGAGTATTTCGGCCAAAGATCTTAACCATAACATTAAGCTTCTTTTTCTCCTCAAATATCTCCTCAATCGTTCCGGTAAATCCACTGAAGGGACCATCCATTACCTTAACGGCCTCTCCAACTATAAATGGTGAATCTTTCTTCTCAGCAAACTCATCGATCTCCTCAACCTTTCCTAAAATTCGGTTGACTTCTGATTGACGTAATGGTTCAGGGGTTTTGGAAGCTCCCCCCTGGTTTGATCCAAGAAAACCGATTACTCCCGGAATACTGGTAATTACGTGATTAGCTTCTCCATTAGAAAGATCCGCATTGACCAAAACGTAACCGGGAAAGAAATTTCTTTCACGCACTCGTTTTTTGCCATTTCGCATCTCATATACCTTCTCAGAAGGAATTAGCACTTCAGGAATAAACTCACCAAGCTTTTGCCTGAAGATTTCATTCTCCAGATAGGTCTTGGTTTTTTTCTCCTGGCCTGCTACTACCCTGAGTACGTACCACTTATGTTCAGCCATCCTGTAGTTTCAGTTAAAATAAATCATAAAACCATGTCATCATGTTCTCAAATCCCAAATCAACAACCCCTATAAAAAGAGCAAAAATTAGAGAAGCTACCAACACCAAGACGGCGCTATTTTGAAGAAAGGAAAACTTAGGCCAAGTGACCTTGTTTTTCATCTCATCGTACGAGTCTAAGACAAAGTTTTTAAGATTCATAGTCTGTTTTCTTACCGCACGGGCAGAGAGATTCGAACTCCCATCAACGGTTTTGGAGACCGCTATTCTGCCATTGAACTATGCCCGTATTTAAATCGCCCCTAAAAAGGAACGCAAAATTAGAAATAAAGTCTTTAGAAACAAATGCGATCCCAAAATATTATTCGGGATCGCATTAGCTATTTCAAATCTAACTATTAGTCAAGAATTTCAGTAACCTGACCTGCACCTACGGTTCTACCCCCTTCACGAATCGCAAATCTTAGTCCCTTTTCAAGCGCAACTGCTGACAATAAATTAACCTCAATGGTTACGTTGTCACCTGGCATTACCATTTCAACGTTCTCAGGAAGTTTAATTTCACCTGTAACGTCTGTAGTTCTCAAATAGAACTGAGGTCTGTACTTGTTGAAGAATGGTGTATGACGTCCACCTTCTTCTTTGGAAAGAACGTAAACTTCAGCCTTAAAGTGAGCATGTGGCTTAACAGAACCTGGCTTACAAATAATCATTCCACGCTTGATCTGAGACTTTTCAATACCTCTCAGCAACAAACCTACGTTATCACCAGCTTCACCTCTGTCAAGTATCTTTCTGAACATCTCAACACCGGTAACTGTAGATTTCAAACCCTCAGCACCCATACCGATAATTTCAACTGCATCTCCTGTGTTTACAACACCTCTCTCAATTCTACCGGTTGCTACAGTACCTCTACCTGTGATAGAAAATACGTCTTCAACTGGCATCAAGAATTCTTTGTCGATCAAACGCTCTGGAAGCGGAATGTATGAGTCAACAGCATCCATCAATTGCATCACTGTGTCAACCCACTTCTCTTCACCGTTCAATGCGCCAAGTGCAGAACCTGAGATCACAGGAATATTATCTCCGTCAAACTCGTAGAAAGAAAGTAGTTCTCTAACTTCCATCTCAACAAGTTCCAACAGTTCTGGATCGTCAACCATATCCACTTTATTAAGGAATACAACTAGCTGAGGAACACCAACCTGACGAGCCAAAAGAATGTGCTCTCTTGTCTGCGGCATTGGTCCGTCTGTTGCAGCTACAACAAGAATAGCTCCGTCCATTTGCGCGGCACCAGTTACCATGTTTTTCACATAGTCAGCGTGACCTGGACAGTCTACGTGTGCGTAGTGTCTTTTTTCAGTCTGATACTCAACGTGCGAAGTATTGATTGTAATACCTCTCTCTTTCTCTTCTGGAGCGTTATCAATAGAAGAGAAATCTCTCAATTCAGAAAGACCTTTTTTAGCCAATACGGTAGTGATGGCGGCAGTCAGGGTAGTTTTGCCATGGTCTACGTGTCCAATCGTACCGATGTTAACGTGCGGCTTGGAACGGTCGAAGGTTGCTTTTGCCATGCGTGAAAATCCTCAGTTTTAAGTGTGTAAGATATGTTAAGATAATAATTTCTATAGTTGAGCCAACGACGGGAATTGAACCCGTGACCCCTTCCTTACCAAGGAAGTACTCTACCCCTGAGCTACGTCGGCTTTCACTTTGCAATGTGCTTATAAAAGCACAGAGCGGGAGACGAGGCTCGAACCCGCGACCTGCAGCTTGGAAGGCTGCCGCTCTACCAACTGAGCTACTCCCGCTTGTGACCGGAAACCCGGTTTTTTTTTTGCCCTGCAAAACTAGAAAAAAATTTTACAATTTGGCAACTGTGTGGGGGAAACAGGATTCGAACCTGTGAAGACATAAGTCAACGGATTTACAGTCCGTCCCAGTTGGCCGCTTTGGTATTCCCCCAACTGCGTTAAAGATTTCAGTTTTGATCACTTGATTCCTTAACGGATGGCAAAATTATAGCCTTTTCACAAAGTATCAAAGTGCTAATACGAAAATTGAAAACTTTTTCAGCAAATTCGTATCAATCATTTCAAAATCAATAGATTAATTTTATTCTCTCAACATTTCAAGGTAATATCTGAAATATTCAAGAAGCGCTGAAGACTTCTCATCCTGAATTGCCTTGTCTATTTTCCCTATTAACTCTTTATCGTCAGCAAATGCCAATAAAGCTTGAAAGGCTCCCATCCTGAGGTAATCCTTAGGGTTTTTCCGCATTAAATCAAGTAAACTGCTTACGGCTTCATTTTTTCCTTCGTCCGGTAATCGGCTGAAATATTCAGAAAAATATCCCAAGAAATAATATAAAGCCTCACCATTTAACTCATTTAATTTTTTTTGAAACCACCCACCTTTCCCCCTCACGTTTTCACCAATGTAATATTCTGCCACAGGAATCACCATTCGGAAATTAAGCTCCTCAGAATATGCTTCTATTTCCTTCAACTCTACTTTTGCCTCTTTTGCCCTAACCAATCCCATTAATGCTGACCCCGCCACCAAATACGATGGGTGGTTGGCTAGCCTCCTGAATGTATTCTGGTACTTATCCGGATCCCATTCTCCCAAAAGATCTATCGCTGCTGACCGAACAGAATTTTTTGAATCCTCCTCTGCCAACTCATAAACGCTATCCTCGAGTCCTAAAATCTCAGCCCTCCAAACTATATCCGATTGTAAAAATCCCAAGGCATTCTCCCTAACCGACCAAAACTGATCCTTCAAAGCAAAAGGGATAATCTGAAGCAACTCGGATTTGGCTTGCCTAGCTATCAAACTATCCAGAGCTTCGTACCGCGCAGCTCCCAATTGTGATTCCTTAAACTGCTGCATCAACTGTAAATTGGTGAGTATTTGTGTTCTTCTAGCCAAAAGGTTTTTTCCTTCATCCACATATACCAAATTAACCGGACTCCCATTTTCCAAAGCAAAGGATTGGCTCCTTTCTTTTACCATGAAAAGTTTAGACTTGCGTTCAGTGCCTTCATACCAACTCGCTTCAATTGGGAATTGAAACAAAGGCGTCTCACTCAAATCCTGAACCTGTGTAATGGAAATCAAAATATTCTCGGGTTCGGAATAATCCACATCAATAGATACCTCAGGATGTCCTTTGGACAAAAACCACTGATTAAAAAACCAATTCAAATCCTTGCCTGAAACCTTTTCAAAAGCCATCCTCAAATCATGCACCTCCACTGACTGAAATGCATGCTTTTTTAAATATTCCTGCAAGCCTAGAAAAAATGCCTCATCTCCCAAAAAATTTCGAAGCATGTGAAGTACCACACCGCCTTTATTGTAACTGTGAGCATCAAACATGTCTTCAGAGTCCCCATAATCAAACCGAATCAGGTTCACCTGTTTTTCCTCTGCTTCTGCGAAATACCCCTCCATTTCGGCAACCAATTTCAAGGCTGCCTGGTCTTTTCCATACTGATGTTCATTCCATAAATACTCGCTATAATTAGCAAAAGCTTCATTTAATGTCAAATTTGCCCAGGATTCAATCGTGACCAAATCACCAAACCACTGATGAAAAAGCTCATGAGCAATGATGTAATCCCACTCGGAATCCAAGGCCTCACGCTCATCCAACTTCAACTCTTCCATAAAAATCGAGGCGGTAGTGTTTTCCATGGCCCCTGAAACAAAATCCCTAACCACTATCTGATCATATTTTGGCCAGGGAAAAGGAATCCCCAACTTCTCCTCAAAAAATGCCATCATTTTTGGCGTATTTTCAAAAACCTTGGCAGCTGCCTTTTCATAGCCCTTTTCCACAAAGTATCCCAGAGGAATTGAACCATAATTAGCCGCTGATTTTCCAAAATTCCCGACTGCTATGGCTACCAAATAGGGCGCGTGGGGGATTTTCATCTCCCAATGATCCCTTCGCATCCCTTTTTCCAATTTTTCCTGCCTTACCAAAACACCATTACTGACCGATAGCATAGAATCGGGCACGGTTAATCGGATGGAATGGGTAAATCGCTCATTAGGCTGATCTATGGTGGGAAACCACTTGCTGTTGTGTTCTGTCTCCCCCTGGGTCCAAATCATCGTAGGCTTTTCTGGAATAGTATCCATGGGATCTATGAAGTACAGGCCTTTGGTATCTGTAATTGCCGAACTGCCATCCCCTGAATTTCTATTTGGAAAAGCGGTGTAGTTAATAGCTATCTCAAAGGTATCTTTGGATGTGAATTCACGAGGAAGATAAATACTCAGTGATTTTTCATTGTACCGATAGGAAAGCTTCGTCGCGGAGTCCGATCCAATGAAAGTGACTACACCCATCTCATAATCTTTTGCATCGAGAACCAAGATTTTTTGTGGATAAAAAAAGGGTTTGACTTTGAGTTTCGCCTTTCCAAGTACCGCTTGCCTTTGCCAGTCAAACTCCAAATCCAGATCCATATGGAGCACATCAAATTCCCGGGTGGCACTAGCCTTGTAATTTTTAATTTCCTGTTCTTTTATAAACCTGACAGCCTCCTCTGAATTGATTGAAATTATAGACTCCCGCCCGAATGCTGTAGAATCAGAAATTTGCTTATCCTTGACTACCGATGTTGTAGATTGACAGGCACATATTGCAAGAGAAATCCAAAGGAGTCCGAAAATTCTGAAGTCGGGTATTAAATTTCGTTTTGGGTTGGTTGGTATTTGATTCATATTTGGGGTAAATCTATGGAGTTCAGCGTAGCAGTATGAAATAAGGATATTCAAATTAGCAGGAATGTTTTCAGTAAACCTTCAAAATACCACTTATCAGGTTGAAAAATCAACTAGTGGCATCAAAGTCAATGAAAAACCAATAAACTGGGACATCCGGTCAGTGGATGGGCGAAAGATTCACCTTATAAATGGTTCTCAATCTCTGGAAGTTGAGTTGATTTCAATCGATATGGAATCAAAAAGCTTGCAGATTCGATTAGGCTATAAAACTGCAACTATTCAATTGAAGGATAGATTTGATCTGTTGTTGGAAAAAATGGGGATGGCTTCCATTGGTACAGGAAGCATTAAAGAAATCAAAGCCCCCATGCCCGGATTGATTCTTGATCTGAAGGTGAAACCCGGAGACCAGGTCAAGAAGGGAGATATACTACTAATTCTGGAAGCAATGAAAATGGAAAACATACTCAAATCACCAGGAGAAGGAATCGTGAAGGAAGTCAAAGTGAGTCTTCAACAGAGTGTTGAGAAAAACCAGGTTTTAATTCAGTTTTAAGAAAGTGGCTTTGACCACTTTTTCATAAATGAACGACTTAGATTAAATATAAGATACAGGGAAAGATGAAACTCTGTCAATTTTGGGTGGAATTCTAGCATTCTAAGTTGAAGGATTTATATTTGCCGAATTGTTTTGGCTTTTAAAAAGCCTATTCGAATCATTCATCGAAAACAACATCCCAAATTTTCTTCTCAAGTGGAGAATTAAACTTTAGAAACCATTATCCAACCGATGAAATACAAACGAATTCTGCTCAAACTTAGTGGAGAGGCTCTCATGGGAGAAAAAAAATATGGAATTGACCCAGCCATTCTCCAACAGTACGCTGATGAAATCAAAAAAGTAAAGCAAATGGGTGTCGAAATTGCCATCGTCATCGGAGGAGGCAACATTTTCAGAGGAGTGCAGGCAGAAAAATCGGGAATTGACCGGGTACAAGGAGACTACATGGGCATGCTTGCTACCCTGATCAACGCTATGGCTTTGCAAAGCGCTTTAGAGCAAAACGGAATGTTTACCCGACTAATGTCTGGTATCAAAATTGAAAGTGTTTGTGAGCCATTTATAAGAAGGAGGGCCATCCGTCACCTTGAAAAAGGCAGGATAGTAATTTTCGGTGCTGGAATTGGAAATCCTTATTTTACAACAGACTCCACAGCAGCACTTCGGGCCATTGAAATTGAGTCAGATGTTGTCCTAAAAGGTACCAGAGTTGATGGCGTGTATACCGCAGACCCGGAGAAAGACGCAACAGCCACCAAGTATCAAAACATTTCCTTTGACGAGGTGTACAAAAAAAATCTCAACGTGATGGATATGACGGCGTTTACCCTTTGTCATGAAAATAACCTTCCCATCATCGTTTTTGATATGAACAAGGAAGACAATCTTTACAAACTGGTAAAAGGAGAAACTATTGGAACATTGATCACCGCATAACCTGGAATACACTTATGGAAGAAATCGAATTATTCTTAGACGAAGCCAAAGAACTCATGCAAAAGGCGGTTGACCATACCGCAGCGGAGCTTGTGAAAATCAGAGCAGGCAAGGCCATGCCCAACTTGCTCGATGGAATTTATGTGCAGTACTATGGATCTCCTACCCCTTTAAATCAGGTCTCTTCAGTGACCACACCTGATGCCAGAACGCTGGCAATCAAACCTTTCGAAAGGAACCTGATTTCTGAAATCGAAAAAGGGATTATCAATTCTGACCTAGGTCTTGCCCCTCAAAACAACGGAGAAATCATTATCCTGACCATTCCCGCATTGACCCAGGAGAGACGGGTGCAGCTGGTGAAGCAGGCAAAATCTGAATGCGAGACTGGCAAAATATCAATCCGATCAGTCCGAAAAGACACCAATGAATCGCTTAGAAAGCTTCAAAAGGAGGGGGCTTCTGAAGACGCAATAAAAAAGGCCGAGGATCAGGTGCAAAAGTTCACCGATAATTACTCCGCCAAGATCGATGAGCTTCTGGTGAAAAAAGAGGCGGACATCATGAAAGTCTGATGAATAGCTCCGGAGAAATTCGGAGCTTTTTTCATTCAACTCAGGGTACAAGCCACTTACCCTGCCAGTTGTTTTGGCTTTCAAATCGAATTTTCAGATGGCCTTTTTTAGTGATCTGAAGGGATTCTATCCGGAAAGCGCTCATTTTGAGGACAGTAAAAAAGGAATTTTCAGAAATTTCCCAACCTTTTTCTGGGTGTTCAATAACTTCTCCCGGTGCTAGGGCTCCAGTATATTCTACTTTTCGGTGTTCTGGTATTTTTTTCCAGTAATGATCGGAAAAACCATTTTGAAAATTAATCTCAGCCTTTGCTTCCACGCGGATTTGAAGCATTTTTTTGGGGTGGAAAAAATGGAGGGACACGGCCGATGACTCTTGAATTTCCTTCACTTTGGCAGTTCGATGATCGGTGAACACCAGAAAATCAAATTCTTGGGTCAATTCACGAAGCACTACCGTTCGTACCTGAGGAAAGTCTTTTCCCCTAGTCGCCAGATTCACATAGCGAAAGGGATGCTTGGGATCCAATACTCCGCGTCGCAGTTCATGTGTGATGGCTTGCCAGATTTCGGGTGGGGTATCTGTTTGGGAAAAGAGCAAGGTGATCTTTTTGTTGAATAACTGTTGACTTGGAATAGAGTTCAAACAAAAAACAACCTATAGGAAAATTCCTTTCATGAAAAAGTTGAACACCAAAAGCCCCCGAGGAAATCCCGAGGGCTATAATTAGTTGTTCAATGGTTAATCAAACCTCCACAGCCGCATCCACATTCTTGAAATACACCTGCTTGTCCGCATCCAAATCCACCAAAACCGCTGAATCATTTTTGATGTATCCGACCAAAATCTGCTTGGACAACTCATTCAAAATCAATCGTTGCATGGTTCGCTTCAGCGGTCTGGCCCCAAAGTTCGGATCAAACCCGACTTCTCCGAGGTAATCCAACACCTCAGTAGTTGCTTCAATTTCGATATTAGACTCAGACAATCGCCTCTGGATTTCTCTCCACTGAATGTCCACAATCTTGCGGATCACCTGCTTATTGAGCGGTTCAAACATGATCGTCTCGTCAATCCGGTTGAGAAATTCAGGCCGAACGGATTTTTTCAGCAACTCAAACACTTCCGACTTAGTCTTTTCCAGGATTTCCTCCTTGTTCCACTCCTCCATCTCGGCAAACCGCTCCTGAATTAGATGCGAACCGATATTGGTTGTCAAGATGATAATTGTATTCTTGAAGTTGGCAATCCGACCTTTGTTGTCAGTCAATCGACCATCATCAAGCACCTGAAGCAGAATATTGAACACATCCGGATGGGCTTTTTCGATCTCGTCCAAGAGAATGACGGAGTATGGCTTTCTACGGACGGCCTCGGTAAGCTGCCCCCCTTCATCGTAACCGACATAGCCCGGAGGTGCTCCTACCAGTCTGCTTACCGAATGACGTTCTTGATATTCAGACATATCAATTCGAACCATGGCATTATCATCATTAAAGAGGTACTCCGCCAAGGCTTTGGCCAATTCAGTTTTACCCACCCCAGTGGTTCCCATGAAGATAAAGCTACCGATCGGGCGCTTTGGGTCTTGCAACCCAGCCCTACTTCTTCGTACTGCATCCGAAAGGGCTGCTATCGCCTCCCCCTGACCGGCAACTCGTCTTCCGAGTTCGTCTTCCAGATGGAGTAGTTTCTCCCGCTCGGACTGGATCATTTTGCTTACGGGAATGCCGGTCCATTTGGACACCACGGCGGCGATATCTTCATTATCGACTTCTTCTTTTAGCAGTGGAGATCCAGCCTGCATTTCGGCCAACTGAGATTTAAATGAATCTAGTTTTCGCTCTGATTCTCCGATTTTTCCGTAACGTATTTCGGCAACTTTCCCAAAATCACCCGCACGCTCCGCCTGTTCGGCTTCCAGTTTCAGCTTTTCAATGGCTTCTTTTTCCCGCTGAATACCCATGATCACCGCCTTTTCACTTTCCCATTTGGCCTTCACGGATTGTCGCTTTTCACCCAACTCGGCAATCTCCTTGCTTAGAATCGCTTCCTTGTCCTTGTTGTTTTCGCGACGAATCGCCTCTCGCTCGATCTCCAGCTGCATGATCCGGCGATTGAGTTCATCCAGCTCTTGAGGAAGGGAGTCAATTTCCATCCTCAGCTTGGCGGCAGCCTCATCCATTAAGTCAATGGCCTTATCTGGAAGAAATCGGTCGGATATGTAGCGCTGAGAAAGTTCAACGGCCGCAATGACCGCATCATCCTTGATTCTCACGCCGTGGTGAAGCTCGTACTTGTCTTTAATGCCTCGGAGGATGGAAATGGCGTCCGCTGCATCCGGTTCATCGACCATGACGGCTTGGAATCGTCGTTCTAAGGCTTTGTCCTTCTCGATGTATTTCTGGTATTCCTTCAAGGTGGTGGCACCTATGGCATGAAGCTCTCCCCTTGCCAAAGCTGGCTTGAGCAAGTTTGCCGCATCCATCGCTCCCTCACCTCCGCCTCCTGCGCCGATCAGGGTGTGGATCTCGTCGATGAAAAGAATGATTTCACCATCCGAATCAGTCACTTCCTTGATTACTGCTTTCAGTCTTTCCTCAAATTCTCCTTTGTATTTGGCACCTGCAACAAGCAGGCCCATATCCAAGGAAATCAAGGTTTTTGATTTCAGGTTTTCCGGCACATCTCCAGAGACGATGCGCTGCGCCAATCCTTCGACAATGGCGGTTTTTCCAACTCCCGGCTCACCGAGTAGAATGGGGTTGTTTTTGGTTCGCCTTGCCAGGATCTGTAGCACACGTCTGATTTCTTCATCTCGGCCAATTACCGGGTCAATCTTGCCCTTTTTGGCCAGTTCGTTCAGGTTTTTGGAATATTTTTCCAAAGCCCTGTACTTGCTTTCTGCGTTGGGATCAGTCACTTTATTTCCTTTTCTTAGTTCCTTGATCGCTTCGATCAGTGGCTTTTCAGCCAGGCGCTGATCTTTCAATAGTTGGGCAGTGGAATCACTCCCAGCCAAAATCCCCAAGAGCAAATGCTCAATGGCAACAAACTCATCTCCAAAGGTCTTTAGATAATCCTTTGCTTTAGTCAGCGCTTGATTGGCTGACCCTGAAAGGTAAGGTTGCTGATTGGCACCGCTCACTTTGGGAAGCTTTCCGAGTTGTTCGTCGATTTTTTGATTAATCAGCTGCTTGTTGACTCCAAGCTTTTTAAAGAGAAAATCGGTTACGTTTTCATCCTCGGAAAAAATCCCCTTCAATAAATGGGTAGTCTCGATATTGGGCTGACCAGAACCCGTAGCTAGGTCAGCAGCCTTTTGGATTGCCTCCTGCGATTTAATGGTGAATTGTTTAAAATCCATGGTAGCTAATTGTGGTTAGTTAGTCTTTACGCTTTTGATCAAACGCTCAGCCAAGGGATTTTATAGGTCAGAATGACTGGAAAAGCAACTGAAAAACAGAGAAAACGGAAATATTGACAGAATTAGATCGTGATCTTCGAATAAAAACTGGCCAAAAATTCACAATTCGGTTTTCAAAAAAAAGTATGTGTATCCGGATAATTCCACGTATCTATTTTTTCTCAGAATTCCATTAAACCTAAGACAGGTTATTTTATTCTGGTTATTAATTTTTCACTTTTGAGCCAAAAGATCAAAAAAAGGTAGTCAAACCCTTACTTACAACTATTTTAGTAGGCTTCTATAAACGAGATGATCAAAGATTTTTATTTCACCAAAAAGTGAACAAATAAAAAACCAAATAGAATCACAAACCACATAGAAAACATAGCGGGAAGCGAAATTATTTGGAAAGTACTAATAAATGAAATATAGTTTATCGGGATAGTGTCCAGCCTTAGAAAACTTTTTCTATATGATCTCCTAGGTGAGCCATGTGTCTAATGTGGTTAATCCTTTTTCCTGTTCTTTTTCATTTAATTGGGAAGCCAAATCGTTTCAATCTCATCCTATTTAAAAATCCACTATCGAGTACAAGAAATCCCCTTTTCCCTGATTCAAATCCTAGCCAAAATACTAGGAGCTAACGGGTACTCTTCCAAATACACCTATTTCTTTTTTCTTATAAAGCTACTAAACAGCAACGAAAAAAGACTGTGCAGAATCTTTTTGATACACATAGTTTATTTTAACCTTGAATTAAGATCCCGAAGCCGCATAATCTTCCACCGCCTTCCAAACTCGAAAAATGTTTTTGTAACAGATCTTTTCAATATCTTCTTTGGAATAGCCTCTTTTGAGCAACTCTGCAATCAGATTCGGAAACATAGAAACATCTTTCAAGCCAGTTGGAAGTGAATCACCCACTCCGTCAAAATCAGAACCCAAACCGACATAATCGATTCCAACTAACTTCACCACATGGTCAAAATGGTCTGCCACGCGCTGAACCGATGGAAAAGGATTATTCTTTTCTGTATAGGCTTTGATATAGGACTGCGCGGCAGAATCACTACGGGAAAGACTGTTTTCGGCAAGCCAGTTCACGATGTGCTCTCGCACCTGAGTGGAACCGGCTGCATAAGCTGAATCAATGAAGGAGCCTCCAAAATTGATCATCATGACACCTCCGTTTTTGGCCATAGCCTGAATTAGTTCGTCGCTCATATTTCGCTCAAAACCCGGGGTGAATTTCCGAACCGATGAGTGGGACGCAATCACCGGAACTTTGGTGATGGCCAAAGCATCCCGAAACGTATTGTCAGAAACATGGCTCAAGTCAACCATGATTCCTACTCGGTTCATTTCGGCCACCACCTGAATACCAAACTCACTCAATCCGCCATGTGTACCTGTGGTATCATAACTGGCATCCCCGATCAGGTTGTCTTTTCCATGGGTGAGGGTAATGTATCGGATTCCGCGCTTGTGGAAGTACTCCACATTGGTCAAATTGTCTTCAATACCGGCGCCGTTTTCCATTCCCATGGGAAGAGAAATGAGGCCTTTGGCAAAATTGGCTTCAATGTCCGAAGGGCTGTAGGCCATGGCAAATTTGTCGGGAAAAGTTTTTGCGAGGCGCTCAGTCATTAAGATGAGTGAATCCGCCAAGGCTTTAGAGGCACCGGGAACAGCCTGGTTGGAAGCAGGAATATAAATAGACATAAACGGTGCATCAAGACCACCTTCTTTGGATCGGGGAAAGTCGAAATTCCCATCGGGTGTTCTGACCGACACGTCAAGAATTTCTCTTTGTAGAGTAAACCCTCCAACTTTCATCCGGTAAGGGAGATCCACGTGACCGTCCACCATGATGGTCGACTGTGCTATTTCCTTAGCAACTTTAAGTCGCTCTTCATCAGACAGTTGAGTGTAATCTATTGAATTTTCTCCGGGAGTGCAAGAAGCAAAAAAGATCAGCAGTAGTGCAGGAATGAGTTTATTGAACATATGGGAATAAATTAGTAGGTGCATTGTCTCAAGCCCAATCCAATGTCTTGCAAAAGACCCTTAAATTCTCTTTCAAGGTTCGAAAGCCAGGTTCAGGACTCTATTTATCGACAATTTAAGACCATTTATGGAAAGGAAAATTAGGTTTGAAAGTATTTTTAGATTTAATGCAATGTTTTGTTCGTACCTTGCGGTATATAAGTTGTTAAACTTCTGACCTGAATAGGATCGGATCATTCAAACCTATTGATGAAATCCAGCGAAATCAATTACGAATTAGAAAAAAATATGGAAGTTATCTCCCAACTCGATTCAATGGTGGGAGATGCAGTAGATAATATTTTAGTGGATCCTGAAAAATGTTGGCAGCCTGCTGACTTTTTACCGGATTTTTCCAATCCTGAAGCATTCGAAGAGGTAAAACTTCTCCAGAAAAGAGCTGAAGGAATTCCTGACACCGTGCTAACCTCCCTAATCGGGAATATGATTACCGAAGAAGCGCTACCTTCTTACCAAACCTACTTCAACTTATTGGAGGGTATTAACGAAGAACGATCGCTTATTTCGCCATCCGGTTGGGTAAGATGGTCCAGAACATGGACAGCCGAGGAAAATCGTCACGGGGATCTACTGAACAAATATCTTTATTTGACCGGACGAGTAGATATGGGCGCGGTAGAGCGCACCATTCATCGGTTGATTGCCAACGGATTTGATGCAAATACCGATGCAGATCCCTACCAGGCGATGATTTACACTTCATTTCAAGAAAGAGCAACCAAAATCTCCCACGTAAATACAGGTAAACTTGCTGACAAGGCAGGAGATCATGTGTTGTCTAAAATTTGCAAAACAATCGCAGGCGATGAGGCCAGACATGAAAAGGCTTACAAGACGTTTATGTCAGGCATCTTCGATATTGATCCCAGCGGAGCGATCAAGGCCTTTGAAAAAATGATGAGAAAACAGATCGTCATGCCTGCTGTGTTGATGGGAGAAGGAAGTCCTCGAACCAGTCTTTACAAAGATTTCTCCGAAATCACTCAAAAAGTGGGGATTTATACGGGTTGGGACTATGCGAGGATCATTGAACATCTGGTAGAATTTTGGAAAATTGAAACGCTTACAGGCCTCGATGCAGTCGCCGCAAAAGCTCAAGATTACCTAGCAAATCTAGCCGATCGATACATGAGGCTTGCAGATCGGATTAAAGCACCCGACGAAGTCAAACTCGCCTGGTTGAAATAAGAATCAGAAGTCCTTCCATTACAGAAGGACTTTTTTCATTATTTTAATTTTCCGTTTTTTCTATAACCCCTATGCGTTCAGTGAATTAGATGTTCGATGTTCGATGTTCGATGTTAAATCCATTTCCCAAATGAAAAAAATACTTCTCTCTGCGATAATTCTTGTCTTTTGTTTTGAATATGGCATTGCTCAAGGCCTTAAAATAAACTCAGACCGTCTTCATCAATCCTTGATGACCTTGGCCACCTACGGAAAGAATGAAAAAGGAGGATCTGACCGCATTGCGTACTCAAAATACGATGTAGAAGCCAGAAAATTCGTCATAGAATTGATGGTAGAAGCTGGGTTGGAGGTATCAGTGGATTTCGCAGGAAATATCATCGGAAGAAAGGCTGGAAAAATTCCATCACTTAAACCCATTTCTTTCGGTTCTCATATCGATGAAGTACCAAATGGTGGCGATTACGACGGCCCCGTAGGTTCCTTGGGGGCAATTGAGGTAATCAACACCCTCTCTGAAAATGGGTGTCTTACAAATCATCCCTTGGAAGTAATCATTTTTACCAATGAAGAAGGTGGAGTAGTTGGGAGCCGAGCCCTTGTCGGCGCCTTGAGTCAGCAAGCGCTTCAGGTGGTGAGTAATGCAGGAGTCACACAGGCAGAAGGAATCAGATTATTGGGTGGAAATCCTGATAGAATTGCAGAAATAAAAAGAAATCAGGGGGATGTTGCGGCATTTTTGGAACTTCACATTGAGCAGGGAGGCAATCTCTATCATGAAAAATTGGATATCGGGGTGGTAGAAGGGATCGTTGCGATTGAATGGTGGGAGTTTACTTTTAAAGGGAAAGCAAACCATGCCGGTACTACACCGATGAACATGCGAAAGGATCCCATGTTACCTGCAGCCAAGTTGGTTTTGGCTGTTAATGAAATTGTAACTGGATATGAGGGCAGACAAGTGGCTACAGTAGGAAAAATCCAGGCGTTTCCGGGTGCAGGAAATGTCATTCCGGGTGAAGTAAAAGTAAATGTAGAAGTGAGAGATCTTTCTTCCGAAAAAATCTGGACCATCTACGCCGACATAGAAAGCAGAGCCAAAAAACTGGCAGAAGAAGCAGGAGTTTCCCTGGATATCAAGCACATTGAAGTTGCCTCCACACCTGCCTTAGCAGACCCGCAGATCCGGGAAATCATCAAAAATCAAGCTGAAAAATTGGGTTTCAGTACCAAAAATCTTCCTAGTGGCGCCGGTCATGATGCTCAGGAAATGGCCAGAATCGCGCCAATGGGGATGATTTTTATCCCAAGCAAGGATGGAATCAGCCATGCACCGGAAGAATATTCTAGCAAAGAAGACATTGCAAATGGTGCCAATGTGTTAATTCAAACCATCCTAGAATTGGACAGAAAACTAAAGTAAAAACTGCTTCCATAAACTTTTTAGATTGATTTGGATTTGATTTCTATACAATCCATTTAAAAGATGAGACCTATCAAAAAAATCCATAAGGCAGAATATCGACCTATTGCTGATTTGGTGACATACAGTCCCCTTCCTACTCGTTCATTACAGCAAATTGACCCCTTTATTTTTTTAAATCATCATGGATTTCAGACTTACCCTGAACGAAACCAAGGGCTACCTTTTGGTCCACATCCGCATAGGGGAATGGAAACGGTTACCTTCATTTTGGAAGGAGACATCATGCACAAGGATTCCTCCGGCCATGAATCGGTCATTGGACCAGGTGGTGTGCAATACATGACCGCTGGGCGGGGATTGATCCATGCAGAGGTATCGAGTAGCGAATTCAAAAAGAAAGGTGGAGACCTAGAGATTCTTCAATTATGGCTCAATCTCCCTGCGATAAAAAAAATGATCACGCCAAACTATATCGGATTGCAAAAAGAGAACATTCCTGTGTTTGAATTAGACGGAGGGAAAATCTACGTCCAGCAACTTTTTGGAGAATGGAATGGAGTCAAAGGTGCTTTTAAAGAAACATTTCCGATCACGATGAGTACGATTTATCTTGAAAAAGGCGGGAAATTTGAAAAAGAAATTCCCGAAATAGAGAATATTTTCTTTTACATCGTCAGAGGAGTGCTAGAGGTAAACGGCGAGGAAATACGCTTTCGCAACTTGGTTGAATTTGCGAATAGCGGAGAAAAAATTGAAGTGGAAGCACTCGAAGATGCCATTTTGATTTTGGGACATGCCAAGCCATTCCTTGAACCGATGGTAGCTCAGGGCCCATTTGTAATGAATACACAGCAGCAGATCTACGAGGCCTATCAAGATTACCAGTCAGGAAAGTTTGGCAAGTGGGAACATTAATCAACTGTCCATTATATCCTGTGAAATCAATCGATAAATCTCCGCAAGTTGCTCGTTGTAAGCTAAAAACCTATGATGCTCTTCAAGAGTTTCGTAATCTTCCCGTATAGCAGGCCCGGTTTGGGCCTTTTTTGCACCCAGCTGCAAGCTTTTTGAAATGGTTTCAATAATCAAGGGCTTCATCATGTCAAAGTCCAAACCTTGCCTCTTCATAATTTCCTCTGCAATCCGAATCATATGATTGGTAAAGTTGCTAGCAAAAACAGCCGCCACATGAATTGCCTTCCTATTCGTTGATCTTACTTGATAAACTAGCGGTGAAAGGCTTTTTGCTATTTTTTTCAATTTTTGTAAGGTAGCTTCGTCTTCCGATTCAACTAAAAATGGAACCTCATCCATATCAATCTTTCGGTCTTTGGTAAAAGATTGAATAGGATAAAAAATCCCTGTATAACTGGCAGAGCTGTATCCCAGAATTTCAAGGGACATTGTTCCTGAAGTGTGTACTAATATACTTCCTTCTGGAAGAATCACTTGATCCGCCAATTCGGAGATTGCAGAATCTTTAACTGCCAAAATAAAAACCTCCGCTTGACTCTCAGAAAAATCCAAATCATCCTTAGGTTCAGCCGAATAGACTCGTTCTGTGATTTCCATTGCTTTTTGAATATCCCTGGCATATACCTCCGTGATCACATGCCCGGCGTCCTCAAGAGCAGGAGCCAAATGCCAGGCTACATTACCTGCACCTAAAATTGCGATTTTGAACTTCATGCCTTAAATAAAACAATTTTACTAGTAAAGAAAAAGCCATCCTCAATGAAGAGAATGGCTCTGTTTTGAGTTTAAATAATCTACTAAACGTGGAGAGCGCGGTTATCCGTAGCGGCCAAACAAGCCTCTTTAAATGCCTCCGTGTACGTTGGATGTGCGTGAGACATCCTTGCGATATCTTCTGCTGAAGCACGGAATTCCATGGCTACCACCGCCTCCGCAATCATATCTGCGGTACGTGGCCCGATCATGTGGACACCAAGAATTTCATCCGTTTCCGCGTCTGCCAATACTTTCACCAAGCCATCAGTATCCATGGAAGCACGGGCACGGCCTGAGGCCAAGAATGGAAATTTACCTGCCTTATATTTTCTGCCTTGCTCTTTCAACTGCTCCTCGGTGTAACCTACAGCGGCCACTTCAGGCCAGGTATAAACTACTCCAGGAATGAGCAAGTAATTGATATGAGGCTTTTGACCAGCTATTGTTTCTGCCACAAAAACTCCTTCTTCCTCAGCCTTATGAGCAAGCATGGCGCCTTTTACTACATCACCAATGGCGTAAATGTGAGGTACAGAAGTCTGAAGGTGGTCATTGACTTCTACCTGACCTCTTTCGGTAATTTTCACGCCAGCTGCCTCTGCATTGAGGCCTTGGGTATATGGTTTACGACCAATGGAAACTAAGACATAGTCTCCCTTGATTTCAATCACTTCTCCTTTACCATTGTCAGCTTTCACAACTACCTCTTCTCCCAAATTTTCTACAGCAGTAACTTTATGTTTGAGATAAAAATCAAAACCGATTTTCTTGAGTGACTTTTGAAGCTCTTTCCCCATGGACTTATCCATTGTCGGTATGATGGAATCCATGAATTCGACTACCGAAACCTTCGCTCCCATTCTACCATAGACCGAGCCTAACTCCATTCCGATTACACCACCACCGATGACGATGAGATGCTTGGGAATTTCCTTCATTTTTAGAGCCTCCGTGGAAGTAATAACCCGCTGTTTATCCAAGTTGATGAATGGAAGAGAAGCTGGCTTGGAACCTGTGGCGATGATGATGTTTTTGCCTTGAATTGTTGTGGATGTCCCGTCTTCCTTAGTCACCTTGACCGTATGAGCATCCACAAAAGACCCTAATCCATGATGAACATCGATTTTATTTTTCTTCATCAAAAATTGGATTCCATCTACATTTTGCTTCACCACATCATCCTTACGGGAGATCATCTTGGGTAAATCTACCTGAAGATTACTGAGATTAATCCCATGTGTTTTGAATGAATGCGCTGCATTGTGATAATGCTCTGAAGAATCCAAAAGAGCTTTTGAAGGGATGCATCCTACGTTCAGACAAGTACCTCCGAGCGTGGAATATTTTTCAATGATTGCAGTTTTCATCCCAAGTTGAGCAGCACGAATAGCTGCCACATAACCACCTGGACCTGAACCGATTACTATGACGTCGTACATTTTATTGAGGTATTACAATGTACCAAGTACGAAGTACTAAGTACAAAGATGTTATACATTTAAACTCTGCTTAAGCCGAACAATCATGTTTTGAATTTGCTCGAGCTTATCTTCAATTTTCTGAAATTCCTGATCCTGAATTTATCCCAACCGATTTGAAATGATCACTTGAGTATCCAATTCAAAAGAAGAACCAAGAGAAATGCCTAAGAAATTATCAAAATCCTTTTTCGTATTTCTACCTGCTCCCTCCGCTATATTTGAAGGAATAGAAATCACACATTTGTTAATCTGGAAGATTAAACCAAAGCGTTCATGAGCGGGTAGCTTTTCAGTAATTCGATAGACTTCAACAGCTAAATCAACGGCCTTTTGCCAAACTTTTAATTCTTTGTAGCGGTGCATTTTATAAAAATTTAAGGTTGAAAAATTATACCCCTAAATCTAACTAAAACATACCTTAATTTCCAATACTTGGTACTTGGTACTTACCTATACTCCAAACAACAACCTAGTCGGATCTTCCAATAGCTGTTTCACGCGAACAAGGAAGCTGACTGATTCTCTTCCATCGATGATTCTATGATCATAAGAAAGTGCCAAATACATCATAGGACGGATAACGACTTGACCATTTTCAGCAATTGGACGCTCAACGATATTATGCATTCCAAGAATAGCAGACTGTGGAGCATTGATAATAGGAGTGGACATCATAGAACCGAAAACACCACCATTGGTAATGGTGAAGGTACCCCCTGTCATCTCTTCAATAGATAGTTTGTTTTCTCTTGCCTTGCCTGCTAATCTCACGATTTCTTTTTCAATTTGATCGAAAGACATGGATTCTGCATTTCGGATCACCGGAACAACCAATCCTTTTGGAGCTGAAACGGCAACAGAAATATCACAGAAGTCATTGAACAAGATTTCGTTTCCATCTATCTGCGCATTCACCGCAGGCCACTCTTTCAAGGCCACACAAACTGCTTTTGTAAAGAAGGACATAAAACCCAATCCCACTCCATGCTTTTCTTTGAATTGGTCTTTGAATTTGGATCTGAGATCCATGATTGGCTTCATGTTCACTTCGTTGAAGGTGGTGAGCATGGCAGTTTCATTTTTCACAGCTACCAATCTACGGGAAACGGTTTTTCTCAGAGAAGACATTTTCTCCCTTCTAACGTTTCTTGAGCCTGGGATAATAGGGGTTGGAACTGCTTCAGTTGCTTTTTGAGCGGGTGCTGAAGGCTGGGGTGTCACTACTGGTTTCTGAGCACTCATCGCATCTTCTTTGGTTATTCTACCATCTTTTCCGGTTCCGGAAACGGCGGTAGCAGGGATTCCTTTTTCTGCCAAAATCTTCGAAGCAGCAGGAGAAGCATGTCCTGATACATAGGTAGATTCGCTGGAAGGAGCGGATGCAGCGGCAACCGGTGTAGAAATTACTGGTGAAACAGGCTCTGCACCATTTTCAGCCACTTCAATTCGGCAGATCAGCCCTCCGATCTCCAACACATCACCTTCTTTAGCTACATGTCTTAAAATACCCGTGGCTTCAGCTGGAAGTTCAAATGTCGCTTTGTCTGAATCCACTTCAGCAATGATCTCATCCAAGGTCACAAAATCACCATCCTTTTTGATCCAGTTGGCTAAAGTGACTTCCGTGATCGATTCACCTACGGTAGGAACGATCATTTCTTTTACTCCACTTGTAACTACTGCTTGAGCGGCAAGTGCGCTTGGCTGGGCTACCGGAGTAGTTGTAGTAGTTCCTGCAACTTCTTCAATTACACAAATCAAACCTCCGATTTCTATGGTATCCCCCGCCTGTGCTTTAATTCTCAAAATTCCACTTGCCTCAGCAGGAAACTCGAAAGTAGCCTTATCGGATTCCAATTCACACAGAACTTCATCCAACTGGACAAGATCCCCGTCTTTTTTAAACCACTGCCCAACAGTCACTTCAGAGATTGACTCCCCTACTGTAGGTACTCTCATTTCTTTGTTCATGGTTATATTTTTTTCCCTTACAATTCTTTGGCAAGGATGTTTAACACTAATTTTTTAAAAAACACTGAAAATTACTTCTGGAATACGTAAGATTAAAGTTTCAACGCTTGAGCAATAATTGTTTTTTGTTCTTCTACGTGAACTTTATTGTATCCGGTTGCCGGAGAAGCACTTGGCTTACGTGCGATTACATTCACTGGTAGATCTTTGTACAACAGTCTAAGCAGGTAATTCCAATACCCCATATTTTCAGGTTCTTCCTGTACCCAAACCACCTCAGCGTTTTCGTACTGCTTGATTGCTTCTAAAATCTGATTTTTTGGAAGCGGATGAAGCTGTTCGACACGAACAATCGCTACATTTTTGATCTTATCTCTTTCCCTAGCTTCTTCCAGGTCATAATAGACTTTTCCTGTACATAAAACAACTCGCTTGACTTCATTTGGAGCAACAGTAGTATCAGGTAAAACCTCTCTGAATCTTCCCGATGTAAATTCAGAAATCGGAGAAACTACCTTTGGATGTCTCAACAATGATTTTGGAGACATGACCACACAAGGCTTTCTAAATTCCCATGTGAGCTGTCTTCTTAGCAAATGAAAGAAGTTAGAAGGTTCAGTAATATTAGCGACGACCATGTTGTATTCTGCAGAAAGCTGCAAGAATCGCTCCGGACGGGCATTGGAATGCTCTGGTCCCTGACCTTCATACCCATGCGGTAATAGCATCACAATCCCGTTCATCCGCTGCCATTTGGATTCTCCAGAAGAAATAAATTGGTCAATCATGGTCTGAGCCCCATTGGCAAAATCTCCAAACTGACCTTCCCAAATGGTCAAGGAATTGGGATTAGCAAGAGCATATCCATATTCGAAGCCTAATACGGCATATTCAGAAAGCAAGGAATTATAAATATGAAACTGCCCCTTTCTTTCCTGCATTTCACGGAGCGAATTGAACGGCTGGTTTGTGTTTGCATCGTGAATAACCGCATGACGGTGGGAAAAAGTACCCCTCTGAACATCTTGTCCGGTTATTCGAACCGTCTTACCTTCCAAAAGCAAAGATCCATAAGCAAGCAATTCTGCAGAAGCCCAGTTGAGTTCTTTGGTCTCAAAGAACATCTCCTTTCTCTGCTTCATTTGTGCTTCAATCTGTTTTATTGGCTTGAAGCCTTTTGGAATAAAAGTGAGTGCATTTGCAACTTTTTCAATGAATTCTGTTGGAATTCCTGTTTCAGGGGATTGCTCAAAATCCTCTGGCTTGGATCTTCGTAGATTTGCCCACTCCCGTTCAAACTTGGTGGCTTGATAGGGAAGTGGTTTTTCCTTGACCATATTGAGTCTATCCTGAAGCAACTGGCGAAACTCTTCATCCATCTGTGCAGCAATTTTTGCATCAAAATCACCACGCTCAGTCAATCTCTTCACATAAATCTCTCTTGGATTAGGATGCTTGGAGATGATGTTGTAGAGTTCAGGCTGGGTAAATTTAGGCTCATCTGATTCATTGTGTCCATGTCTTCTATAGCAGACCATGTCCACGAAAATATCTTTGCTGAATTTTTGACGGAACTCAGCCGCTAGTCTTGCAGCAAAAACAACAGCTTCTGCATTGTCACCATTCACGTGAATGACTGGTGCATCGATGATTTTAGCTACATCGGTACAATAGATGGAAGTCCGAGCGTCATCGAAATCAGT
This sequence comes from uncultured Limnohabitans sp., assembly GCA_964574365.1. Taxonomy (GTDB): domain Bacteria; phylum Bacteroidota; class Bacteroidia; order Cytophagales; family Cyclobacteriaceae; genus Algoriphagus. The sequence goes on along the minus strand of CAZNND010000001.1, from coordinate 5,441 downwards.
GGTAAAACCAACTTGATTATTGATTACAAAATGAATAGTTCCTCCTGTATTGTACCCTTTAAGCCCCGCCATTTGAGTCACTTCATACACAATTCCCTGACCAGCAACTGCTGCATCCCCATGGATTAGAATTGGAAGGGCTTTTTTGGCATCTCCTTTATGTTCATGATCTATTTTTGCTCGTAAAAATCCTTCAACTACAGGATTGACTGCTTCCAGGTGCGATGGATTTGGGGCAAGCTTCAGGTGTACCTTATTATTTTCAGGAGTAACAATATCAGAGGAATAACCCATGTGGTACTTCACATCACCGTCCCCCATAGTCAAATCAGGCTTAGCTGTTCCCTCAAACTCAGAAAAAATTTGTTCATAGGTTTTGCCCATGATGTTGGCAAGCACATTCAGACGACCTCTATGCGCCATACCGATCATTACTTCCTCTACTCCATGTTGGGAGCCTGTGTTGATTACCGCATCAAGAAAAGGAATGGTACTTTCACCACCTTCAAGAGAAAACCGCTTTTGACCGAGGTATTTGGTATGCAAAAAGTTCTCAAAAACTACTGCTTGGTTCAGTTTAAAAAGAATTCGTTTTTTCTCTTCATTGCTTGGATTAAAGGAAAGCGCCTCCTTTTCGATTTTGGTTTTAAACCAATCCAAAATTTCAGCATCCCGGATATAGAGAAACTCAAAACCCATTGGGCCTTCATAGATCGTCTTTAAGGCATTAATAATTTCTGAAAGTTTAGCATTTCCGATACCGATTTCATTGCCTGCCTGGAAAACTGTGGACATATCGTGCTGATCCAACCCAAAATTTTCCGGATCAATCCTAGGCTTTCGATCTCTTCTTTCCCTCACCGGGTTTGTTTTAGATCTCAGGTGAGCCCTGGATCTGTAGGCATGTATCAAAGCACGTACTTTAATTTCCTTTGGCAATTGCACAATATCCATAATGGTACCAGCTTGAGGCATAATACCATTAGTTTGAGTTGCTGAAACTTTTACCAGAGTGCTACTACCTTCTTCGGAATCATAATTAGCTAGCGCAAAATCAAAACCGTCAAAAAACTCTTTCCAACTTGGGTCTATTGAGGAAGGATCATTTTTATAGGATGCATAAAGCTCATCGATATATGAAACATGAGCATTTGCTATGTAAGAGAATTTATCCATGATTAGTATTTGAGAAGGAGACAAAACTAACCGATAAACAATAAATTAAAAAACTGCTTATTCGTTTTTCCAAATATACTATTATTTTTAAAAATGTAACAAAAAAGCAACGCCTTTTGGCGTTGCTTTTTTAAAAATAATAGATTGATTTTATTATTACTTCAAAGCAGGCCAAGGTTTACCAGCATTTGATTTAATAGCTACGGTTCCAAATTCACCATAAGTATTCTTCCATTCGAAAGTGAGAACTTCAGGAGTAACACTCTTGAAAGTTAAGGAATAACTGTCGCCATACTTATCAGTACCAGACATGGTGATTCTGTTACAAGCATCATTAATTCGAACATTACCACTACCCCAGCTGTCAGGATAACAAGCTTGCCAAGATCCAAAAGTACCATCGGACACTGTATAAGAACCTGGAGAAGCGGCTACAGCGGTCCAAGTAGTAGAACCTGAGAAAGTTTTACCGCAGAAAGTTTCCAAATGATCGAACTGATACGTTCCAGCCAAATCAGAAGGACAAATTACGGAAACTGGATACTGGAATGGTGAAGCGTAGAACGGAGCACCTGCCACGTTGGTGGTCACGTTATCAGAGCTAAATCTTCTGCCGAACTTATCGTTCAACACCAATCTGAACTCAAACACGTCACCTCCTTCAATCTGAGCAGCAGTCAACCCAACTGCGGAGATAGCCTGTGCAGCAGTGACTTCAAAAGAGGCTCTCAAAAACCGAGAATCAGCGTTTGGCTGAAAATCAGACGCCTGAAGGGTTTTAACAACCACATCACTCTGTGGAGTGTAACGAAGACCAACTCCAGGAATCAATCTTCTATGACGAACACGGATTTCAACTGTCTCCACAGTTTTTCCGTCTTCGATGTCAACTGCTTCTAGCGTCAGAGCAAACTTTGATCCAGGCAAATTAAAGAAGTTGAACGTTGTGCTTGTTCTGGAAATGGTTCTTAAATAAGCACCTGTATCGAAATCTTTGTAAGGCACATTAGGCTCTACAAAATCTCTACAAGAGCTTAGAAAGATGACTGCACTTGCCAACAAGCCGAAACTATATCTTAGCATTTTCATTTTTTCTAAATTAATTGGTTAATAAATCCAAGGTGAAGCAGGATTTTTATCCCAGAACACTTGTTGCGCAAGATTTTGTTTCTGAACCGCATTGGTGTTAGTCACGATGTAGTTGTTTGGATACAAAAATGACCTAACGAACGGACCTGGCTTTTCTTCCAAAGCTGGCTGCAATCTTTCTGGTTTACCAGTTCTTCTGTACATGTTGTAAGCCTCCATGCCATTACCAAACAAAGACAACCAATATTCTCTTCCGATCACATTCATTTTCTTATCATTATTTGGCTGAGCATCATATTGAGTACCTATAAAGGCCAGGTAGTTATTCACACGGGCAGTGAAGGTTGCAGCAGGTTCAAAAGTGTTGATCAAAGCACCTTCTGCACCACCTACCGCAAAAGCTCTTACGTAGTTCATATGCTTTTGAATACCAGACAACAACAAGGTCTTAGGATCTCCTGTGGTGCCTAGGGTCAAGGCAGACTCAGCCAACATGAAGTCCACATACGCAGCCAACATGATTGGATGAAGACCAGCGCCTCTCATACCCAAGTTGATGTTATTTACAGGAGCACCCGAATCATTGTCAAATCGACCTCCGGCGGGGAATGAACCATAAGCTGATCTCTTCAAACCATCTGGCGGAATACCGTCCGGATCCAAGTGATCTCTACCCCAATATCCTCTGTTACCGGCAGGATTACAATACGGGAAGTTTCCTACCAAATAATGAGGAGGTGCAATCTGAGAGATACACTCCTGCTCATCAACACTCGAAGTATTGGTCAATACTTGACGATAGATGTAATATCTGGTTCTTGGATCATCAAACCCTTTTTCTACAGTCAAATGATGCATGAAATCAGTGGACTGATAGTCACCACCACCTGCAGTGTATTGACCAGCAAACTTAGGATGTCTGGAATCGGGATCTGCATTGGTCGTACCAAATCGAAATACGAAATCATCACCAGTAGCCAATAATGCATTTCCTGAGATCAAGGCATTGATACCTGCTCTTGATGCAGCGGCATCAACCAATCTAGTATTCAGGAAATACTTCAACTTAAGGGTATTCACCAACTTATTCCAACGAGTATAGTTCCTATTGTAGTAGTAGTCATTGGGGGTACCTGCAGACGTAGCAACTGTAAAGTGACCGGAAGCTTCATCCAAGAGCTTAAGTGCAGCAGCATATACAGTAACACCTTCATCTACCTTTGGGTTGAAATTAGACGGATCCAAAGCCTCAGTGTAAGGCACATTTCCATAAGTATCCACCAAATCCATCAAAACCATTGCTTTGATAGTTTTCGCAATACCCATGTGTCTTTGGAGATTTGCCGTCTGTGCCAAGGGCAACAAGAAGTCAATATCCGCCAAAATGTTTGCATAGGCATTAGACCAGGTGCCATTGGTTGAAACAGGACCATAAGCAGCTTCATAAAGAGCAGCACCTTGATTGATAATTCTAGTCAATCGAGCACCTCGGTCGGAAACTCCATACCATAAACTCTGATAATCCAACTGGATTCTGTTCAACAAGAAATCCGGAGAAGCAGTAGTTGCGTTTACTGCATTTGGGTTTTCCAACAGCTCATCCAGTTTATCAGCACAAGACGTAGCCAATACCATTCCGGCAACCATCGTCAAGCCATATATAAATCTTTTCATTGTCATTTCAGTTTGGGGTTAGAATGATAGTGTCAACGTTCCACCCAATCTCTTTGAGCTAGGTCCAGTTACGAAATCAAATCCAAGACCGTTACCAACACCGGTACCCAACACGTCAACATCAAAGTTCATGTTTGGTGGGAAGTTAAGGGCCAAGAACCACAAGTTTGTACCACTCAATGCCAAGGAGGCTCTCTTGAATGGAGTCTTTGAAACCAAAGAAGTAGGCAGAGCATAAGACAGAGAAACCTCTCTCAAACGGATCATAGATCCATCAAACACGTTAGGCTCATCTGTTGCTCCCTGATATCCAGAGAAGAAATAGTCAGCAGCAGTAATTTGATAGTCATTTGGAATGTAACGAGGAGTTCCATCCGCATTAGTTCCATCTTGTCTCACACCCGGCATAATGAAGGTCAATTCACGATCTGCAACAGGATCCTTGGTTACACCACGGGCCAAAGTAGCAGTTACTGTGTTTGACATAATTACACCCTTGTGTCTGTATTCTAGCATCGCACTTAGGGTGAAACCCTTAAAGGTGAAGCTATTGATGAAAGATCCAGTCCAGGCAGGATTCGGATCACCCAAAACAACTGGCTCGTTGGTTGGCTTGTGCACACCGTTGGAAAGAATAATTGGCTGTCCATCAGGTGCTCTGTCAAAACCGATACCCTTAATCACGTTGAAAGGCTGGCCTGGAATGGCAAAGTTACCCAAATCGGTGAAACCAGCGATAACCACTTCTTCCAATCCGCCACCCAACTCAACTACTGTGGTTCTGTAAAGACCCCAGTTCAAAGTAGAGTTCCACTGGAATCCAGAAGCTGTAGAAACTGGAGTTACTGTAGCCTGGAATTCAGCACCACGGGTTCTGATTTTACCAATATTGATAGCAGTCGAAGTAAATCCAGTTGCCGGGTCAATTGGAGATTGAGTAATTAAGTCTCGAGTATTCTTCTCATAAATTGAAAGGTCAAATCTCAACTTGTTGTTGAACATAACACCTTCAACACCAAATTCTAATTCACCATGCAATTCTGGCTTCAAGTTTGGATTACCCAATACGTTGGAAACTGAGTGTGTAGTAGTAACTACACCATCCCGGTCAAATGCTCTTGCATTTTGAGCCAATACGTTACGGGTATTATATGGATTAGGATAACCCGCTGAAGTTCCATATCCCAATCTCAACTTCAAGTCATTTACAGTAGAAGAATTCCATGCAAACGCAGTAGTTGGGATAAAGGAAATAGATCCACCTGGGTAAAGGATACTTCTATTTTCCTTTTCAACAGTTGAAGTCCAGTCGTTACGGGCAGACAGGTTCAAGAATAGGTAGTCAGAATAATCAAATGTTACGTTTGTATAAACTCCGTATCTTCTTTCGTCCACTCCGTAGTTCATGTTACCACCAGAATACGCATCAGTACTGGAAGAATTGGAAAAGTTGGAATGTCTAAACAATCCAAAGGCCAACTGACCTTGAGATGCCACACCTG